>CAZDRH010000002.1:0-204323 GCA_964507915.1 uncultured Caulobacterales bacterium | reverse complement strand
TATAGGTGAAGCTGACATTGCCGTTGAAGTTCGCATTCGGCGTGAACGTCCAGGTACCATCGCCATTGTCGACGAGCGTTCCGGCCGCGGGATCGACAGAAAGCGCCGTGACCGTGAGTCTCTCGCCATCCGGATCATTGGCGCCCGCCAGGAGGTCAGAGGCGCGGATGACAAACGCCGTGTCTTCCGACGCGCCGTCAATTGCTACGGGCGCCGCCGTCGGCGGGTTGTTGATCTCCGCGAAGGGCAGCGCGCCGGTCGCGGCAGGCGCCGGCGTCGCCGCCGGGGACGCAACGCCCTGCGCACGCGCCGAACCGCCGATGTCATTGGCGCCGCCAGGCTGCGGCGCGCCTTCATAAGCGGATGTAGGGCCTTTGAGCGCGGATTCGCTGCTGGAGAGCCCGCCGGCGCCCTGTTGTCCGGCCCCTGATGCACCCCGCAGCGCCGCGGCCGCATCATCCGAGTTCGCGCCAGCTTTGTTCTGGTCCTGCCGTTCGCCGGCCGACGCGCTTGCCTGATCGTCCGGCAAAGGATCGATGACGCCATTGTCGAGGGCGGCGTCTTTGATTTCCTCGCCTGCGGCGCCCGTGCCGTAATGCAGATTCGCGTTGAGAAGGTCGAGACGGTCGGGCGCTGCGTCCGTTAGGAAAAGATCGTGGACGTTTTCGGCCTGCGGGCCCTCCTCGCGCCGCTCGCCCTGCCTGGCTGCTGCGGCGGCCGCTTCGGCGTCGTTCTGGACCTTCTGCTTGGTATCCGCGGGTTTGGTTGCGGACGCTTGATCGGCCATGGCGACACCTACTCACACAAGAACGCAATACGACGTTCCGGCAAGGTCGCGCCAATTCGTAAAAATTCTTAGAACTCTTACGAAAATTCGATCTTATCGCGCACTATGGTTACCCATTCGTTTACGGACATTTGCGGCGGCGCCTCAAGCCTTCGTCAACAGTATCAAAAAATTCAGCATTGACGCTTAGTGAACGATGAAGGGAGCGTAGCCTAAAGGCGTCACAGATGGCCGAAGCAGCCGTTGAGAACCGAGCGCCGCCGGCGGAGGCGGAAGCGCGCGCGCGCTTTTTGCGCGTTGCGCTTGCGGCGCGAGAAAAGCTCGCGGAGTTCTGGACGCAATGCGGCGCGATGAATCCGTTCGAAACGCCGAAGATCAAGACGCCCTCCGTCGCCCTTCTCCAGATCCCGCCAAACATTGTGCTGGGATCAATCGTGATCAACCTGCTCGGCTTCGCTCTGCCGCTGGTCGTGCTGCAGGTTTATGACCGGGTGATCCCCAACCAGTCTCTCGGCACGCTCGTTCTCCTCGTCGGCGGCGCAATCTTGTGCATCTTCGCCGAGCTCGCGCTGCGGCTTGCGCGCGCTTACATCATCGGCTGGAACGCGACGAAATTCGCCTGTGCCGCCTCGGCCGACGCGCTGGAGCGCATGCTGAAAGCCCCGCCGCGACTGGAGAAGTCGCCCGCCCGTGTCGATGACGATTTCCGCACGCTTGAGCAGCTCGCCGACCGCTACAGCGGCCAGTTCCGCCTTGCGCTGCTCGATGTGCCCTTCGTCTTCCTTTTCCTCGCCATGTTGTTCATGGCCGGCGGCTGGCTCGCCGTCATCCCGGTCGTCACGACCATTTTCGTCGGCATGCGGACGCTCGAAATCTCGCGCCGCATCCGCTCGACGGTGCGCGACCGCGTCACCAACGACGACAAGCGATTCGATTTTCTCAATGAGTGCCTTGCGCATATCGAGACGACGAAGAGCCTTGCCCTCGAATCGCAGCTTCTGCGTCGCGCCGAGGCGCTGCAGCGCCAGACGACGCGCGTGCATTTCGACAGCATCAACGCGACGACGCAGGCGCAAAACCTCGGCATGTCTCTGGCCAACGTCACCAATGTTCTCATCGTCAGCGCCGGCGCGCTCCAGGTCATTCATGGCGACATGAGCGTCGGCGCCGTCGCCGCCTGTTCGCTGCTCGCAAGCCGCCTCATTCAGCCGATCCTGCGGCTTTCTTCGACTTGGACGGACCTCCAATCGATCAATATCGAAATTGAGACCTGCCAGGCTCTGTTCCCGGACGATGCAGCGCCGTCCGACGAACCGGCCAAGCCCGTTCCCGCCGCGCCGCCGGTCGCCGTGCGCGCGCTGCGCTTTGCGACGCGCGACGGCGCCCAGCATCATGTCGAGACCTTCACCATAGCCGCCGGCGGCTGCGTCGCCATTTCGGCGGAGAACGCAATGGCGTCCGGAACCTTCTTTGAAATCCTGAATGGCAAAGCGAAGGCCTTGACCGGAAGCGCGGCGATCGCCGGGCTCAATGTGCAGGAAGAGCGCTTGGCCCTGCGCGCCACGATCGGCCTCCTGCCCGAATCACCCGCGGTCTTCGCCGGGACGCTTCTCGAAAACCTCACGCTGTTCGGCGGCGCTGCGACTGCGGATGAAGCCTACGCCGTCTGCCGCGCGCTTGGCATCGAACAATTCGTGCACGCTCTCCCTGCGGGATATGAGACGGACCTTGCGAGCCCGCAAAGCGACGCTTTCCAGCACGGCCTTTCCAAGATGGCGGCGCTCGCCCGCCTCATCCTGCAGAAGCGTCCTGTGCTCCTCCTCAAGAATCCGCAGTCCGGCCTCTCGGCGCCCTATGAACGCGCGCTCGCGCGCTATCTGCGCAGCCGTCCGCGCAATCAGACGATCGTGATGCTGACCGACAGCCCGGCGCTGCTCGCCGCTTGCGATCGCGCCTATCACTTCGCGGGCGGACGTCTCGAAGAGCTTCGCGCCGCATCGCCGCCGGCCGCTGAAGAGAAAGCGCGCGCATGACGACGACGCCGCAAGATACCGGGCGCGCGGATGCGCGCACGCTGAAAGAGACCCTGGAAAGGCGCGTCTCCGAGGGCTTTGCTGCGCCTGTCGGGCCGGCCGTCGTCAGCACGGCGATCAAACCGCTTCTGCGCGCTTGCGGCTGGAACGGCGACGACCGCTTTCTGATCGAAGCCGCGCCGCATCTGGCACCGGTCGATACGCTCGACGAGGCGCGGTCCGTTTTTCATCGCCTCGGCTTCATGTCGACAGCTTCCATCGGGAGCGGGCCCTTGCGCATCGAACATGCGCCCTGCTTGATCGAAGGGGCCGACGGCAAACTCTTCGCTTTCCTCGGCGTACGGCCGGATGGAAGCCTCAACCTGATCGACAATGGGCAAGGTGACGCCGAGCCACAGGCGGTCAAGACGCCTTACCGCATCGCACGCTTTCATCCCGTCGAACGCCAGGATGTCGAGCTGACCACGAAGGAACAGGATTGGTTCGGCTTCACGACGTCGAAGCTCCACAGCCTCGTTGCGCTCGCCTTCGGCCTGTCGCTGGTCGTCAATCTGATGGCGCTCGCCACGCCGATTTTCATCACCAACGTCTATGACAAGGTGATGGGCAGCCAATATGCGCCGACGCTGGCGTTTCTTCTCGCCGCCATCCTTCTTGTCCTCCATGTCGAAGGCCGGCTGCGCGCGATCCGCGGCCGCGTCGTCGCCCATATCGGCGCCAAGTTCGATGCAGAGGTCTCGAACGCGACGCAGGCGCGCATCTTCAACATGCCGCTGCAGAAGACGGGCGCCGCCTCCGTCCAGTCGCAGCTCGCCCTCCTGCGCAAATTCGAATCGTTTCGCGACTTCTTCAGCGGCCACATCGCCAATACGGTGATCGACCTCCCCTTCACGTCGATCTTCCTGCTCTATATCGCCGCCGTCGGCGGACCTTTGTTCTGGGTGCCAATCATCGTGACGGGCATCTTCGCAGCCATCACTTTCGCCTATCGCGCGGTGCTGAGCCAATCGATCGCCAAGTCCGGCGCCTTGCGCAGCCAATTGCAGCTGATGCGTCTCGAAATCCTGCAGAAGCGTGCGGCAATCCACGACCTTGGCGCCGAAGACATCTGGATCCAGCGTTTCCTCGCCGTCTCTCACAAGGCGCACAAGCACAAGTTCCGCACGCAGTTTCTGGACAATGCGCTGCACACGACATCCCAGAGCATGATGACCGTCGCCGGCGCGGCGACGCTCGGCGCCGGCGCCATCATGGTGATGGACGGCGCGCTTTCGGTCGGCGCGCTTGTCGGTGTTATGATCGTCGTGTGGCGCGTGCTGACGCCGATCCAGATCATGATCCTCAGCCTCAGCCGAATCGACCAGATGCGCGACACGGTCAAACACCTCAATCAGCTGATGAAGATGCCCGGCGAAGAGACGGCCTCGCGCACGTCGTCCGCTGCGCGACGGTTTCAGGGCGCGATCGCCGTCTCCGGCGTCAGCTATCGCGCCTCGCCGGATTCAGAACCGCTCCTGCGCGGCATCGACATCGAGTTCAAGGCCGGCGAAGCGACAGCGCTCGCCGGTCCGGACGCCGCCGCCAAATCCGTCCTCTTCAAGCTCGCCCTTGATCTCTACCGATCACAGCTCGGCACGATCATGATCGACGGCGTCAATGTGTTGCAGGTGCCGCGTCGCGCCCTGCGGGCTTCAATCGCCTATCAGCCCGCACAGGCGCAATTCTTTTACGGGACGATCGCGCAGAACTTGCGGCTCGCCGAGCCGACGGCGACGGACGAAGCCGTCTACCAGGCGCTTCTCGACGCAGGGTTCGCCGCCGACGATTCGCTCGTCCTGCAGCGCAACGACCTGCGCCTCGATTTCTCCAAGCGCGAGACCCTGCCGCCGCGCGTCAAGCAAATGCTCTCATTGGCGCGGGCCTATGTGAAGGACTCTAGCGTCTATTTCCTCGACGAACCGGATCGCTTCCTCGACCGGCGCAGCGTCGAGAAACTCGCGGCGAAGATCCGTGCGCTGAAAGGGCGCGCGACGGTTCTCGTGGCGACCAGCAATCTGGACGTCATCCGCGCTTGCGATACGGCCTCCGTCTTCGCCGGCGGGCGCGTTGTGGGAACGGGCGCCGCCTCCGAAATCGCGGCGAAACTGGAACAAGCGGCGCAACCGCGCCAATCGGCAGCATAAGGCCAACACTATGAAGGCGCCCAATCTCTCCACGATCGGATCCACTCTCAAGAATTGGGAGGGAATCGACATAGGCTCCTTGTCGACGCCGCTCGATATTGAAGACGGCGCTGCGCTCAAAGCATTCCATCGCGTCACGACGGCGCTCGGCGTGCTTGTGATCGCGCTCCTTGCCGTCGGCGCGGTCGCGCCGTTGCGCGTCACCTCCAACGCGACGGGCCAGGTTATTCCGGAAGGCTCGATTTTGCCGATCAATCACCTTGAAGGCGGCATCGTCGCAGAGGTAGTCGCCAAGGCTGGGACAATCGTCGAAAAGGGCGCGACTCTCGTGAAGCTGTCCACGGTCAGTGCGGCGAGCGAATCCGGGCAGCTCGCGTCCAAGAAGGCCTATCTCAGCGCGCAGAGATTGCGTTACGCGGCGCTGCTTAGCGACGCGCCGCCGGACTATGCGGACATCGCCGAAGCCTATCCCGAATTCGCGCTTGAAGAATCGCAGACCTATGAGCAGGAACGCGCCGCCTTTGACCGTTCGACGGAAGGCTTGCGCGCGCGCCTCGCCCAGCGCATCGCCACGCGCGACGCAGTCGGGCGGGAACTTTCGGCCGCGCGTCGCTCTCGCGCCCTGCTCGACGAGCAGTCGCGCATGTCGAAAGAGCTCCTGAAGCAAGGCTTCACGGCGCGCCAGGATGATCTGCAGCTCGAGAATGCGGCGATCAACGCCTCAATCGACGTGACGCGTCTCGAAGGCGAGATCATTGCGGCCAAAGAAGCAGCGCTAGAGGCGCAGCACGCGCTCGATCAGCTCTATGCGGAGAAAAGAGCGGAGTGGCATGCCAAGATCTCCGAAATTGAAGCGCAGATCCAAGAGTTAACAGCGCTCACTTTGCGGTCGGCCGACAAGGTCGAGCGTCTCGAAATCCGCGCGCCGGAGCGCGGTGTGGTTCAGGAGGTTCGGCCGAAAGCGCCAGGCGAAGTCATTCGCCCAGGCGATGTTGTGGCGATGCTCCTGCCGCTCGGCGAGAACATCGTCGCCGAAATCAAGATGCGCCCGGAAGACGCCGGCCATGTGAAGATCGGCCAGAAGGCGCGCGTGCAGATCACGTCTTTCGATCCGGGCCTCTACGGCCAAATCCGCGGCGAAGTGCTCTACATCTCCCCAACGACGTTCACGGATGAAAAAGGCGGCACTTTCTACAAGGCGACGATCAGCCTCGGCGATCATCAGTTGAAGCGCGGCCGGAAGAAATACGAGATATTGCCCGGCATGCTCGTGCAGGCCAACATCGTCACCGACCAGCGCTCGGTGCTCTCCTATCTCCTGAAGCCGGTGAACCGCGCCTTTCAAAACGCGATGACCGAGCGCTGATTGAAGTTCTGGTTTGCGGAACGAATTTCCGGCGACCGTCGTTCGCGGCGTCACGCCCGCGCGCGCTCTTGCGGATTGCCGGCCGCCCGCCGGGCGACAGCCTCGGCATAGGCAGCTTTCACCGCATCAGCCTTTTGTGCAGACGAGGCGCCGGTCGCGCGTAGGATTTCCGGCCAG
Organism: uncultured Caulobacterales bacterium; assembly: GCA_964507915.1. Taxonomy (GTDB): domain Bacteria; phylum Pseudomonadota; class Alphaproteobacteria; order Caulobacterales; family Parvularculaceae; genus Amphiplicatus. The sequence goes on along the minus strand of CAZDRH010000002.1, from coordinate 197,777 downwards.
AAGCCTTCTTCGAGATCGTCCGCCGGCAGATCGGGCCGGCGCTTGGCGTTGAACGCCGCCGCCGCGCCAAGGCACGCTTTGCGCCCAGTCTCGGATTTGGGATCGCCGCCGCCGAACTGAGCGAGGATTGCGCGGGCATAGTGCTCAAGGCCTGGAGTCGCGCGCCCGATCAGCGCGCGCCAGGGCTTGACGCCGTTGGCGCGCACGAAGTCGTCTGCGTCGACGCCGCCCGGCAAGGGACTGGAGACCTTCACGCGCCACTGCATCGACATGGCGAGTTCTATTGCTGTCAGGGTCGCGCGCGTGCCGGCGTCATCCGAATCGAATGCAAGCACGATCTCATCGACGCCCGCCTGGCGCAGTTTCACAAATTGCGGCGGCCGGATCGCGCAGGAATGCGGCGTGACGACGTCGAGTTCGCCCTGCTGGCGCAGCGCCAGGAAATCGAACGTGCCTTCGACGACGACGACGCGCTTCATGCCGGCGCGCACTGTCTCCTTGAGCCCGTCGAGCGGCAGCTCGTCACGCGATCCGATCGCGACATAACGGGTTTTCGTTTTCGGCGCGCCGGGCGGTTGCGGGGGCTCCATTCGGCGGAACACGAGAACGCCAGGCGCATCGTCGGCGCCTTTCCAGGGAATGACGAGCGCGCCGTCGACATCGCGGCGGAGGATTCCGCTCTGCGTGATCTGCTGCTGCGTAAGTCCCTGTTTCAGGAGATATTGCGCGACAACACGCGGGCCGGGATAGACGCCGATCTGACGGCTGCGGACGAAAGCAGGCCGCAAATCCCGCGCGTCCACAAGATAGCGCCTGATCGCCTCAGCCGGCGGGCTCTCGAGCGCGGCGGCAAAGAGCGGCAACGCCGCACGATAGACGGCCCTATTGTCGAACACGGCCGAGCGCCTCATCGTCCAGCTCTTCAACCGGCGCGGAGGCGCGCCGGACGCTGACTTCTTGCGCCGCGCCTGGGTCGGCGGCTTTCGACGGCGCAACTTTGCCCGCCGCGCTTTCGGACGCCTGCTTCAGCCGCTCGAGCGCCGGCGGCGTTTCGTTGATCTTGGGCTCTCCGCCGTCGCGCCCGCTGATCCCCGCAACGCCGCGTGTCAAACGCTCGCGGTAGCGCTTCGGGTCGTAGCGTTCGACATCAAGCCCGATCGCCTCGACAGTGTAGCGGCCTGTCGCCGCAAGGAGCCTCACACCGGCAATGTACGAGTCGCGCGCGGCGCGTATCTCCGACGTGCGCGCGTTCAGGAGCTCTTGCTCCGCATTCAAGACATCAAGCGTCGTGCGGCGCCCGACTTGGTTTTCCTTGCGCACGCCTTCCACGGCGATTTCATTAGCGGCGACTTCAGCCTTGGCGGCGACGGCTGCGGCGCGCGCCGCGTCATGCTCGACCCAGGCTTCGCGCACTTGCGTCTGCAATGCGCGCAATGTCTGCGCCGTCACGTAACGGTCTCGCTGTAATGTTTGCTTGGCCTGGCGCACTTTGGCGTGGCTCAATCCCCCGTCATAGAGCGGCACGCTCGCACGGACGCCGGCGAAATAGGATTTCGACTTGTCGCCTTCGAAAGTCTGGTCCTGCGCGTAAGTGTATCCAGCCTCCGCGACGATTTTCGGCGCAAGATCGCCGAACGCGACGCCGACGGCGCGGCGGGAGCCTTCTTCGGCGGCGTAAGCCTGCAGCGCTGCCGGCGCATGATCGGCGGCGAGGCTTTGCGCCTGTTCTTCCGTCTGCGGCAGATTGACGAGCGGCGTCGGCGTGTGAAGGTCGTCGGGCGGCAGGCCCGTCTGTTCGAGATAGCGCGCTTTGGCCGCTTCGAGCCTTGCGTCGGCGGCGATGACGTCGGCGCGGGCCTTGGCGAGCCGCGCCTCGGCTTGGGCGACGTCTGTCCTCGTCGCGGCCTGGAGGGCGAAGCGGCCCTTGGCGAAGTCGAGTGCGGAACCGAGCACGCGCGCGTTGCTGCGGTTGAGTTCGGCGACGGCGTCCTCCGTCTTAACATCGAGATAGGCTTCGACCGTCGCGACGAGCAGCGTTTGTTCGGCCTCCGTCAGGCGCGCCTGCTGGACGCGGACGTCTGCGCGCGCCTTTCGTATGGCATTGACGTTGCGCAGGCCCTGGAACAGCGGTTGCTGCACCGTAAACCCTGCGTAAATCGAGCCGAGTTCAAGCTCGCGCTGGCTGTTCAGCGAGGTGAACGGGGAATCCCGCTCAAGATTCGTGTACTTGTAGCTCGCATCCGCGCTGATCTGGGGTCGAACGAACGACCAGGCCTCAGACTCGCCTTCATCCGCGATCCGCAGATTGGCGCGTTCGGCTTTGAGCGAAGGATTGGTGCGATAGGCCGCCGCGAGCGCCTCCTCCAGCGTGTCTGCGCGCGCGCCGGCGCACAGCGCGAATCCGCCAGCCGCGCAGCCGAGGAGTATCCGCAAAGACAGCTTCAACACTCTGTTAACCTTCATCGTCCGACTACGCCGCGCCATGGTTAATGCGCGACGTTAAAGGGCGATGGTTAACGGCCTGTTGACCGGCTCAGGCGGCGAAATGATCGTAGCCGGAGGATTGGGCGGGGACAGGCGCGCCGCCTGCGCCGATAAGCGCGACGCCCGCCCCTTTTGCGGCGTCGCCGATGCGCGTGACCGGCGTCTTGGACACCTTGCCCGCCATCTCGACCGCACGGCGGAGCCCCTGGGGCGCCGTGAACAGAATTTCGTAGTCGTCGCCGAAGCTTGCGAGCCGGGCCGCCGCAAAATCCGCGTCGTCCTGCCGGGCGCGCCAGGCGGCCGCAGCGGCTGACATGGGCAAACGCGCCGCCTCGATGCGGAGAGCGACGCCGCTCGTCTCCGCAATGTGGCCAGCGTCTGCGATAAGCCCGTCGGATACGTCGATCGCGGCGGTCGCAATGCCGGAGAGCGCCCCGCCGAGCATAACGCGCGGCTCAGGCAGCCGGAACCGCGCGATCACATGGTCTTTGTCCGCCTTCGGAAAGTTTTCACGCTTTTCAAGCGCAGCAAGGCCAAGCCCTGCGTCGCCGATCGCACCGCTGACCCAGAGATCGTCGCCCGCTGCGGCGCCGCTGCGGCGGATGACGCCGCCGCGCGAAGCCTGCCCGAAGAAGGTCGCAGAGAGCGTCAGCGGCGCGGCGCCCTTGTGGCGCGTCGTGTCGCCGCCGAAGAGCGAGACGCGAAACACCTCCTGATCGGACTTCAGGCCTTCGGCGAATTTGGCGATGTCGGCCCGGCGCGTCTTGGCAGGCCAGGCGCAGCCAAGAAGATAACCGACCGGCTTTGCACCCTTGGCCGCAAGATCGGAGAGATTGACCCGCATCAGCTTTCGCGCAACCTGATCGAGCGGGTCGGCGGCCAGGAAATGCACGCCTTCGATCAGCATGTCGGTCGTCACAACATAATCCGAAGACGGCATGAGCGCCGCATCGTCTTCGAGTCCGAACGCGCCTTTGTCCTTGGCGAGCGGCGCAAAGAACTGCGCGATAATGTCGAATTCGGCGCCTTTCACGCGCTGCTTTTCCCTTCAGAGCGCGCCACACGGGCGACAGCGTCCAGAACGCCGTTGATGAAGGAAGGCTCAGCGCCGTCGCCGAAGAAATCGCGGGCGAGTTCGACATATTCGTCGATCGTAACCCGGAAAGGGATGTCGGCGCGCATCCCGATTTCATAGACGGCCGCGCGCAGAATGCCCCGCGCCGTCGCATCGATCCTCTCTAGCTTCCAGTTCTCGGCAAGATTGCTCGAGATCGCCCGATCGATGCGGCGCTGGCCGGAGACGACGCCGCGCACAATGTCCTCGAAGAGCGTCTCATCAGCTGCATGCAACGCTTCGCCTTCAATATCGCCGTCCATCCGGTGCGCCAGGAACTCGCGCACGACCGCATCGACCCCTGCCCCGGCAGTTTCCATTTGATAGAGCGCCTGCACGGCGGCGAGCCGCGCCGCCGCCCGGGCCGGATGCTTCGCCTTGCGCGCGTCGGCCGTCATCGATCCTTGCCGCTTTCGTCGAGCTTGCCGAGGAAGTGCTCGAAATCCTTCGCCTCGCGAAAGTTTTTATAGACCGAGGCATATCGGACATAGGCGACATCATCGACCTCGGCGAGCCCTTCCATGACGAATTCGCCGATCGTCTTGGAGGGGATTTCCGCTTCGCCGAGCGCCTCAAGCCGCCGGATCACGCCCGAGACCATCTGCTCAACCCGTTCAGGATCGACGTCGCGTTTGCGCAGCGCGATCTGCACGGACCGCATCAGCTTGTCGCGGTCGAACGCTGCTTTGCGTCCAGAATTCTTGACGACGACGAGTTCGCGCAGCTGCACGCGCTCAAACGTCGTGAATCGTCCGCCGCAGGCTGCGCATTGCCGCCGCCGCCGGATCGACGATCCGTCCTCGGCGGATCGCGAGTCCTTCACCTGGGTGTCTTCCGAACCGCAGAAGGGGCAGCGCATCGAGGGGCCTCGCGCCTCAGCGGTAGATCGGGAAACGGGCCGCCAATGCGGCGACGCGCGCGCGCACGGACTGTTCCGTCGCCGCCGTATCGCCGCCTTTGGCGAGCGCATCGAGCGTTTCGCACATCAAGCCGCCGATGTCGCGGAATTCGGCGAGGCCGAAGCCGCGCGTCGTGCCGGCAGGCGAGCCGACCCTGATGCCGGAGGTCACCGTCGGCTTTTCGGGGTCGAAGGGCACGCCGTTCTTGTTGCACGTGATGCCGGCGCGTTCGAGCGCCTCTTCGGCTGCAGCGCCCTTAACGCCCTTGGGCCGGAGATCAATCAGGGCAAGATGCGTGTCGGTGCCGCCGGAAACGACGGCATAGCCGCCTTCGACGAGCGTCGCGGCGAGCATTTTGGCGTTAGCGACCACGGCCCGCGCATAGTCCTGGAAGGACGGTTTCAGGGCCTCTCCGAAGGCGACCGCCTTGGCCGCGATGACATGCATGAGCGGCCCGCCCTGAATGCCCGGAAAGAGCGCCGACCGCACTTTTTTGGCGATATCCTCGTCATTGGTGAGGACAAGCCCGCCGCGCGGGCCGCGCAAGGTCTTATGAGTCGTCGTGGTCACCACATGCGCGTGGTCGAGCGGGTTCGGATAAACGCCGCCCGCGACAAGGCCCGCAAAATGGGCCATGTCGACCATGAGATAGGCGCCGCACGAATCGGCGATAGCGCGAAACGCCTTGAAATCGATGATCCGGGAATAGGCGCTGCCGCCGGCGATAATGATCTTCGGACGATGCGTCTTCGCAAGGTCGGCGACCTGATCAAGGTCGATTCGGCTATCAGACTGCGTGACACCGTAGTGAACCGGGGCAAACCACTTGCCGGACTGATTGGCCTTGCCTCCATGGGTCAAATGGCCGCCGGCGGAAAGATCCATGCCGAGGAAGCAATCGCCCGGCTTCAACAGCGCCATGAACACGGCCTGGTTGGCCTGGCTTCCCGAGTGCGGCTGCACGATCGCTTCGCGGCAATTGAACAAGGCTCTGGCGCGAGCAATAGCGATTTCCTCCGCCTGATCTACAAAGGCGCATCCGCCGTAGTAGCGCTTACCTGGATAGCCTTCGGCATATTTGTTGGTGAGAACAGAACCTTGCGCCTCGAGCACAGCGCGCGAAACGATGTTTTCAGATGCAATTAGTTCTATTTGATTTTTCTGTCTTTTCAGTTCCCGGCCAATGACCGCAAAAAGATCGGGATCGCGCTCTTCTAAAGCGCTCTCAAAAAAGTCATTTGATGATTTATTAAGCTCTGTCATCATTTATTTGTCTCCGGAGCCTTGCGCCGCGTGTGTTTCGTTGCGCGCCGCTTTGGCGACTGCGCAGCGTGGCCCATATACGCGCGGCTGCGTAGAGCGTCCATTGCGCCGTCACAACCGCTGGTCGCTTTTCAGGCGGCTCGGAATCCCATGAAAGCCGACACATACTGTCGCGCGCCGCCGCAGGATTCGCTCTGCGCCGCGGCGGCGAGCGTGTTTATTCTCTGATCAATGATGCGTTCGTCAATAAAAAATCAAATAATACTTGATTTGATCTTTTGAAGAGCCTATCGCGTCTCAAGAGGCGGTTTGTGAAACCCGCGCTCCTATGGCCCGAAGCAAGCCGGGATTGACACGCAGAAGTCTCCGATTGCAGAAGATCGATCTGTATAAACCCCAACCATCGTAGACCGTCCAAGAAAGTTTTTTTACCCCAAAACAACAAGAGACGGTCACCTTCCAGGAGATCAAGACTATGTCGAACGACAACGCCAACGGACTTGACGCCGCCGAGACCTTGCAGCTCGCGACGGAAATCGTCGCCGCATTCGTCAGCAACAATTCCGTTACGGCGGACAAATTGCCGGGCCTCCTGCAGGAAGTACACGACGCCGTGCGCGCGCTCGCCAAGGGCGGCACCGCGATGGCCGGCAATCAAGAGCCTGCAGTGCCGATCAAGAAGTCGATCACGCCCGATTACATCATCTGCCTCGAAGACGGCAAAAAGCTGAAAATGCTGAAGCGCTATCTGCGCACGCAATATGATCTGACCCCGGAAGATTATCGCCGCAAATGGGGCCTTGAAGCCGATTATCCGATGGTCGCGCCGAACTACGCCAAGCGCCGCTCGGACTTCGCCAAACAGATCGGCCTCGGCACGGCCCGCCTCGCCATTAAAGCCGCCAATGGCGGCCGCAAGCGCGGACGCAAGCCCCGTAAGGCGGCTTAAGCTTCAGCGTACAATCGGAGGCTGGAAGGCCTTGATTGACCAAGCCCGCGCGCTCAGCGTCGCGGGCTTGGTCATGCCTTATGCCAAGTTGCGCTGACTTCGACCGATTCCACCCGAAAGTCGGTTGCCGTTTGCAGGCTCTGTCCGCCGGTCAATGTGTCAAGGTCAGCGCGACCTCGTATCAGGGGAGACTTTGACGTTGCGGGCCATCCTGCCGCCCCTCGATCCTCACGTTCAGGCCGCGCGGCGCAGCTGCAGGCGATCCCAGACTGCGTCGAGCGCGGCGACAAGCGCTTCGATATGCGCGTCCGTGTGCAGCGGCGAAGGCGTGAGGCGAAGCCGCTCTGTGCCCTTGGGCACTGTCGGATAATTGATCGGCTGCACGTAGAGTTTATAATCCGTAAGCAGATGGTCTGTCACTTCCTTGCACTGCACGGGATCGCCGACCAGCACCGGTACGATGTGGCTCTCAGAAGGCAGAACCGGCAAGCCGGCTTCGGTCAGTAGCCTCTTCGCCCGCGCCGCGCGTTCCTGATGGCGTATCCGCAGATCCGGCGAGGACTTCAGAACCCGCACGCTCGCGAGGGCGCCTGCGACAAGAACCGGCGCTAGCGCTGTCGTAAAGATGAAGCCCGACGCATAGGAGCGGATCGCGTCGACAAACGCCGCGCTCGACGCGATATAGCCGCCCATCACGCCGAAAGCCTTGCCGAGCGTGCCTTCGACGACGTCGATGCGGTGCTGCACGCCGTCGCGTTCGGCGACGCCGGCGCCCTTGTCGCCGTAGAGACCGACCGCATGCACCTCGTCGAGATAGGTGAAGGCGTCATATTTCGCGGCAAGATCGGAAATGCCCGCAAGAGGCGCGATGTCCCCGTCCATCGAATAGACGGACTCAAACGCGATCACCTTCGGCCGGTCGCGCGGTATATCGCGCAGGAGCTGTTCGAGATGATCAAGATCATTGTGGCGCCACAGGAGCTTTGCCGAGCGGCCGCCCCTGATGCCCTGAATCATCGAGGCGTGGTTGAGCTCATCGGACAGGATGACGCAATCGGGGAGTATCCGCGCAATGGTCGAGAGCGTCGCTTCGTTGGCGACATAGCCTGACGTGAAGAGGAGCGCTGACTCCTTGCCGTGAAGCGCCGCCAGTTCCTGTTCGAGCCGCACATGGTAATGCGTCGTGCCCGCAATATTCCGTGTGCCCCCGGCGCCGGCGCCGACGCGCCCGATCGCCTCTTCCATGGCGCCGAGCACCGCCTCGTGCTGGCCCATGCCGAGATAGTCGTTGGAGCACCAGACGGTGATTTCGCGCGCCCCGTCCGGCCCATAATGCATGGCCTGCGGGAACCGGCCCTTGATCCGTTCAAGGTCGGCGAAAACCCGGTAGCGGCCCTCGCGCCGCACCGCATCGACGGCTGTCTGAAACGCCTTTTCGTAGTCGATCATGAGATCCATCAACCGTCATGCACCGCCGAATGCGACAGAACGGTCCTCGGGGCCCGGGCCGCTCTCCTCTGCACCATAATCCGCAGCACTCCCTGATAGAAGACTTGGGCGCCGCCGTCCGGCCCTCAAGGTCGGACGTAAAGACGCATAGACGCGCCGACCCTGCGCCAGATTGCGCCATGTCAAATGAGAATGATTCTCAGATACACGGCGGACCGTTTTGAGCTGTCAGTAGGCGGAAACAAAAACGCCGCCCTGTGGGGCGGCGCCTGACGCAATTCCGTCGACTTCCGATCAGAGGCGGAAGCGGATCTGATCCGACCAGAAGCGCTCAAGGCGCTGCAAGGTTTTGTTAGTCTGTTCGATCATGCCGATATCGACGCCGCCGACCTGTTCGACCGAACCAAGCTGGCGATCGAAGAGCCCCGCGACGCGATCACGGATTTCGATGCCCGACGGCGTCAGCGACACGCGCTTGGACCGGCGGTCGACATGGCTGCGCTGATCGCGAATATAGCCTTTGTCGATCAGCTGCTTCAGATTGTAGGAAACGTTCGAGCCGAGATAGTGGCCGCGCGAACGCAGCTCACCCGGCGTCAGTTCCGCTTCGCCGATATTGTATAGAAGCAAAGCCTGCACTGAGTTGATGTCGGTCTGACCGATGCGCTCAAGCTCGTCCTTGATCACGTCAAGGAGCTGACGGTGCAGCCGCTCGACAAGGTGCAGGAGCTGCAGATAGCCCGCCTTGAGCTCAGACGTCTGCGGCGCGCTTTGCGGCGCTGCGACGCCGATCATCTGCGTTTTCTTCACCGCTTCATACGCCATGCCGCCGCCTCTGACCCAAATGCTCCAGCCGGCAAACTATCGCTGCAACTTCTAAGGCGCCGTTAAACCAAGATGTTCAATTTGCAATCGAATCCGAGACGGGCCAGTAATCCGGCGGCGATCATGTGGGAGTTCTGCGATGGCAAGACAGGCGTTTCCGATGACGCGGCTGCGGCGCCTCAGGGCTTCCGACTGGTCGCGCCGGCTCGTCGCCGAAACGCGGCTTTCTCCTGCAAACTTCCTATGGGCGATCATCTTGCGGGAGGGAAAGGGTGAACGCGAGCCTGTCGCCTCCATGCCGGGGGTCGAAAGGCTGTCGGTCGATCAGGCCGTGCTCGCCGCGAAGGAAGCCAAGGCGCTCGGCATCCCGGCGCTCGCCCTTTTTCCTTTCACAAGTATTAAGGACCGCACGCCCGACGCCGCCCTCGCCTTTTCGCCGGACAATCTCATGTGCCGCGCGGCGCGCGCCATCAAGGACGCCGTCCCCGATGTCGGCCTCATGGCCGACGTCGCTCTCGATCCTTACACGGATCACGGTCATGACGGGTTTCTGCGCGACGGCGAAATCGTCAACGACGAGACCGTCGATGCGCTGGTGCGCCAGGCGATCGTCGAGGCGCAAGCAGGCTTCGACATCATCGCGCCCTCCGACATGATGGACGGGCGGGTCGGCGCCATCCGCAAGGGTCTCGACGCCGAGGGGCTCGAACGCGTGCAGATCATGGCCTATGCGGCGAAGTACGCGTCCTGCTTCTACGGCCCCTATCGCGACGCGATCGGCTCTTCAGGCGTCCTCAAGGGCGACAAGCGCACCTATCAGATGGATCCGGCGAACGCCGACGAGGCGCTGCGCGAAGTCGCGATGGACATCGAAGAAGGCGCGGACAGTGTGATGGTCAAGCCCGCCGGGGCCTATCTCGACATCATCGCCAGGGTGAAAGAGACCTTCCGTATGCCGACCTTCGCTTTCCAGGTCTCCGGCGAATACGCCATGATCATGGCGGCGGCGCAGAACGGCTGGATCGACCGCGACCGCGCCATCCTTGAGTCACTGCTCGCGATCCGGCGCGCCGGCGCCGACGGCGTCATCACCTATTTCGCGCGCGACGCCGCGCGGCTGCTGCAGCGTTGAGCGGACAGGCCAAAAAGCAAAAAGCCCTCGCGCTGGAGCCGCGCCCTTACGGACACGCTCGGCGCGAGGGCGTATTCGAGCGGCGACTACTTCTTCGCCTTGGCGTCTGCGGCCGGCTGCGCCGCAGGCGGGACATAGGGCAGCGAAGAATGGTGGAGGTTGATCTTGAGGCTGCCGTCCTTGGCGCGCAGATAGCCGAAGCTGTATTCGACCTTGGTCACCGTATTGTCCGCTTTGGTGAAGAAGTAATTCCCCATCGCCATGGCGCTATCCTTGTCCGTGACGACGCCTTCGTTTTCCCAGCGAACATTCGTCCACGGGATGAGGGCGAAGCCCTTGTCTTCGGGGTTCGACCCTTTCACGAAATAGGAAAGCGCTTCGTCAGGGGAGCCGCGGAACTGGTCGACGGAAGCGACCGTCGGCTTGAAGAGGACGGTCCCGAGCTCATAGGCGTAGAACTTCTTGATATGGGCTTCGGCAAGCGGGCGCGGATCGCGGCCTTCGCGCTCGGCCTTGGCGATTTCGAGCAGGCTGTCGCTCCAGCCCTTTTGCGCGGCTTCTACTTCCGCCGTCGTAATCTTGGACTTGGCGCCGTTCTTACCGGCAAGCGAGGGGGTGGCGACCAGAGACGCGGCGGCGAGGAAAGCGAGCGCAGGCGTAAGGCGCATGAGACAGCTCCGTTTTTTGTTGCAGCGCCCGCAAGGTAGTGAGCGGCGCACGCGATGTCGCCTAGTATAGGACGATTCTATTGAAGGTTTTGCGGCGCCCGATCGACCCAGGCGGAAAGCGCCGCACGCCGCGGCGAATATCCAAGCACGCCGACACAGACCGCAATCGTCAGCATGGGCGCCGCCCAGCCGATCTGGAGTCCTTCACGACCAAGACCCACCGTCAAAGTGGGGATGAGCGCCGCAATGAGCGCGGCCCAACGCGCGGGAGGCGCCATGTCGCGGCGTGAAAAGAGAAGCAAGCCGGCAGGCGCCAACAGGAGCAAGTCATAGTCCATGACGTAAGGCGATATGAGCAGGCTCGCAGCGCAAAGAAGCGCCAATGTCTCGGGAGCCGCGCCGCGCTTGCGAAACGCCGCAGCGACCAGCACGGCGGCGCCGAATGCAACCAAGCCGTGCCCGACAGCTGCCCATTCTGGCTGGACGCCGAAAAGCCGCAGAGCGACGTGGACGCTCGACATCGTCGGCCAGTGTTTCGACGTCTCGATGAGCGCCGAGGCGTTCGGCAGCCCTTCCGCCACGTAGGCGGTGAGATAGTCCGTACCAAGAACGGCGACGCCGGCGCTTGTAAACAAAATCGCCGTGGCGGCGGCGGCGGCGAAGGCGCGCCAGCGGCCGGCGCAAAGAAGCGCCAGTGGAAACAGAACGGCAAGGTGCGGCTTGAAGGCGAGAAGGCCGATGCACAGACCCGCAATCACATCCTTGCCGCGCAGCAATCCGCAGCAAGCCGCCATCACAAGGGCTGCGGCGAAGAAGCTGTTTTGGCCGTGATAGGCGGCGACCCAGACGGCTGAGAAACCGAAACAGGCAAGCACCGCAACGCGGTCGCGGGTCATCGTCCACGCGGCCGCGCCGAAGGCCGCAAGTCCGAGCGCCGTCCAGAGAACAAAGGCGGCGCCGTAGGGCAGCCATCCGAACGGCAAAACCATCAGTCCGAAGGCCGGCGGGTAGAGCCAGTAATAGCCAAAGCCGACGCCGGGCAATTGTTGTTCGAGCGCGACCTGAAAAACGTAAGGATCGAAGGCCTCGGCAAGGCGGCCTTCTGCGGCGAGACGCGCGCCGCCGTGAAAGGCGAGAAAGTCAAAGCCGAGCGGGATGCCGAGCGCATCGACGCCGTTTTTCGCGGTCAACAGAAACGTCGCGCCCATGGCGAGATAGAGAAGGACGGCGACGGCCGATAGCCGCGCAACGCGCGCGCGTGTGAGGAACGGTCCGTCAGCGTCCTGTGGCATCGCCCCATGTTGGAGCTGCAGCGTTAAGGTTCTGTTGAGCCTTCGCCGCGCCTCAGCGGACGCGCGTCCAGCGCATGTCCCAATCCTCTTTCCAGGTCTTGCCGCCATCGTTCGAGACGAATTGGCGCCACCGGCAGGAGATCGGGGTGATCAGGTCCCAGATGCCCTTGGAGCGGTCCTTGGCCTCGGGCGGGTCACCGGAGAATTCGCCGACGCCGTCGATGAAGACGCCGGTCGCGCCGGGAGTCGTGAGCACGCCGGATTTGGCGTTCACCCAGAAATCGCTCCACAGTCGCTTTTCGATATCGAGAAGCCGCAGGCCCATGCCGCTGAAATTCCGCGCCGGTATGCGCAATTCCTCGACGCTGCCGACGCCGTTCAGGATCGCATAGACGGTCGCTTCGCCGTCGAATTCGTCAACGCCGCCGTCTTTCTTCGGGCGGCGATTGTTGATGCGCCATTCGCCAGTCAGGAAGTCGAAATCGCCCGGCTTGCCGTAGGGCGCTTCCTTTTTTGCATCCGCACTCTTTGCGGCGGCCGCTTGCACGCCGACGGCGGGGGCGGCGGCGGCAGCCTGCAGCACGGTGCGGCGGAGTAGCTCGCTCTTTTCGTCGGTCAACGCAGTCGCTCCATCAATGGGTTGGGTCGTCGCGGGAACCTTAGCCGCCTATTCCTGACATCTTCCGTCAGCTATTATGGGCCATGCGCGCGAGCCGGCTCTTGTCGATCCTCATTCTCCTGCAGCTGAAGGCGCCTTTGACCGCGGAGGCGCTGGCCGAGGAGTTTGACGTCTCTGTACGGACGATCTATCGCGATATCGACGCCCTGAGCGCCGCCGGCGTGCCGGTCTATGGCGATCGCGGGCCCGGCGGCGGATTCCAGCTTCATGAAGGCTATCGCACCAAACTCACGGGTCTTGGGCCCGACGAAGCCGAAGCTCTGTTGATGGTCGGACTGCCGGGATCGGCGGAGACGCTGGGGCTTGGCGCCGCCGCGGCGCGCGCGCGGGGGAAGCTCCTCGCGGCCTTGCCGGCAGGCGGTTCTGAAACAGCGGGCCGGATCGCTGAGCGTTTCCATGTCGATCCGGTCGATTGGTACAAGGCGCCGGAGACGGCGCCCCATGCGCCGACGCTCGCCCGCGCCGTGCTCGACGCGCGCGCGATTTCGATCTCTTACGAAAGCTGGACGGGCCTGCGCGACTGGACGCTCGATCCTCTCGGCCTCGTACAGAAAGCAGGCGCCTGGTACCTCGTCGCCGCGGGAGCGGGCAAGGCGCGCATTTTCAAGCTTTCCAATGTGCGCAAGCTCACCGTGCTCGACCGGCCGGCACTGCGCCCCAAGGGCTTCGACCTCGCCGCATTCTGGTCCGAGGAATTGAAGCGCTTCGAACAGGCGCTGCGCAAAGAGACGGCGCTGCTGCGCGCGTCGCCCGACGGCCTGAAGCGCCTCGCACGGATCGGCGCTTATGCGGCAGAAGCGATCGCCGCCGCCGATGCTCCCGATGCGGAAGGTTGGCGCGCGCTGACGCTTCCGATCGAGTCCGTGGAGGATGCGGCCACGATCATCCTTTCTGCCGGCGGCGAGGCTGAGGCGCTGGATCCGCCGGCATTGCGAAAGGCGGTCACACAGGCGGCCAGGGTCGTCGCCGCGCGCCACGGCGCGCGCAAATCGAGCCTGGCGGCTGCCGGATTGCGTGCCCGATCACGACGAAAAGCGGCGGCAAAGCCCTCCGGCCGTTGAGCCCTTCGCGCCGCGCGTCTAAGACAGAGGCGGTTCACCCGCTCGCCCCGAAAGGCCCGTTATGAAAGCGCTCGTCAAAGCCAAACGCGAAGAAGGCATCTGGATGGCGGACATCCAGAAACCGCAGATCGGCCCCAATGACGTGCTGATCAAGGTGAAGAAGTCCGCGATCTGCGGCACGGATGTCCACATCTACAACTGGGACGCCTGGGCGCAGAAGACGGTCCCCGTGCCGATGGCGGTCGGCCATGAATTCATGGGCGAGATCGTCGAGATCGGCTCGGAAGTGCATCCCGAACATTCCAAAATGAAGATCGGGGATCGCGTCTCGGTCGAGGGGCATGTCACCTGCGGCTACTGCCGCAATTGCCGCGCGGGCCAGCGCCATCTCTGCCGCAACACGCTCGGCATCGGCGTCAACCGTGCTGGCGCCTTCGCCGAATACATCGCCGCGCCGGCCTTCAACGTCTACCGACTGCCCGACGATATCTCCGACGAACTCGGCGCCATTTTCGATCCTTTCGGCAACGCTGTGCATACAGCGCTCGCCTATGACCTCGTCGGCGAGGACGTGCTGATCACGGGCGCGGGCCCAATCGGCATCATGGCCGCTGCCGTATGCCGGTTTGTCGGCGCACGGCATGTCGTGATCACCGACGTCAATGACTACCGGCTCGGCCTCGCCAAAACGATGGGCGCGTCGCGCGCCGTGAATGTAAGCCGCGAGTCCCTGCGCGATGTCATGAGCGAACTCGGCATGCAGGAAGGGTTCGATGTGGGCCTCGAAATGTCAGGCGTTCCGGCGGCCTTCGCCTCAATGCTCGACACGATAAATCACGGCGGCAAGATCGCGATGCTCGGCATCATGCCCAACGGCGCCGGCTGCGACTGGGACAAGGTGATCTTCAAAGGTCTCGACATCAAAGGCATCTATGGCCGCCGCATGTTCGAGACCTGGTACAAGATGGGCGCCCTCCTTCAGGCCGGCCTCAATCTGAAGCCGATCCTCACCCACACATTCCCGGCCGCCGAATTCCAGAAGGGCTTCGACGTGATGCGCTCTGGCCAGAGCGGCAAGGTCATCTTGGAGTGGTGAGGCTCTTTTGCTCCGGCCGCGCGTCGCGCAAAGTTCCGTATCGGGATTAAAGTCAAGCAGCGCAGACTTTGAATGAGCCTGCGCGGTCGCACCGGATGCTGTGCAAAAGCTCAGGCTTACTGCGCTTGCGCCGGCGGCTGCGGCGCCACGGCGTTCTGAGCCGTCGGCGCCGGATCTGCGACCATATGGTGCTGCACGACACGCCAGGCGCCTTCAAAGCGGCGCATGACGAGCGTCATCGCGCCCTGGCCGCTCGCCGCGCCGCGGGCGAAGGCGTAGCGGCCGACGACGGATGCCGTATCCGCCGCGAGCATTTTCGCTTCGAGATTGGAATAGGAGAGACGGCCGAGATCGCCGCTTTCGCCATAGCCGTCCCGGTAACGGCGATAGGTCTCGTCCCAGCCTTTGGTCACGGTGGAGCCCGAAACGAAGGTGAATTCCGGGCTGCGCCAGAAGACATTCATGAAGGCGCCGAGGTCGCCGTCATTCCAGGCCGCGGCTTGCGACTGTACCGTGGCGACGACGGCATCAAGCGCCGGCCTGCCTGTCGCGTTCATGGCGTAATCGACCGACGGCGCGGCCGGCGACGCGAGCCGCTCCTCTCTGCCGGCCGCGTCGGACTCACCTTCCGAAGACGGCGCTCCGAGAGCAGCGAGGGTTGAGGGTCTTGGATCCTCCGGCGCGGCGCCGACGACGCGTCCGACAGCGTAGCGGGCCTTTTTGAGCGGCGTTGCTCCTTGAGGCGTCAAGGAGACAGGCGCGCCATCCGCCAGCACCGGCGCTGCATGCGCTGGGGCGTCGGCCAAGGGCGCATCTATTTGGCGTGCATCGTTGATAGGCGCGTCCGCGGACGGAACCAGCGGCGGCGGTACCGAGAGCGTCGTCGCCGGCATAGACGCCGTTATGTCCGCAGTTATGTCCGCAGTCGTCGATTCAGGAATGGGCCCTGGCGCGCTTGCAAGCGTCACGGGCCCGACGGCATTGGCGCTCGCATCGGCTGACGGTAAGGTGGGCGCGCTCTCCGCCGCCGGAGACGTTGATGCGGTCGGCACGCCGCCCGCGAGGATCGCATCGAGATCGACCGCCTCCTGCATCGACGCGATCTTATCGAAGGCGCCAATATTGGTGCAGGCAAAGCCCGATGACGCGAGCGAGGCCGCAAGATCGCGCGCACGCTGCCCGCAAAAGCTCGTGTTGTTGCTCGCGTTAAACGGCACGGAAATATTGGTCCCCGCCTCCCGCGTGTAGCGTAAATCGCAGGCCGCGCCGACATCGCCCGGCGAAACAACCTCGATGACACGCACATCGGTGCCGCGGGTGCAGGTCTGCGCCGCAAGCGTCGCTGCCTGCGCCGATGCACTTGCCAGGAGCGCCGCAGTCATCGAAAGCGGGCCGCAGGCCGAAAAGCGGGCCGCGATATTCCGTTTCATTCCCCCTCCTCCGACGGCGCTTGCGTCCCGCGCCGTCGAACGATGATCCTTCGATCTGGTGTCATTCAACCGCATCGGGCCCTTTGTGCAATGGCGAAATTAAGGCGGACTAACGATTCGTGGCCAAGTGGGCGTTTCGGGCACGCTGCGGGTTAATCTTTGTCCACAGTACGAGAAACAATCCTATCCAGCTTGAAGAATGTACAGGCGTACTGATTGCGCCTATCGTCCGTTGTGACACCGGGATTATCCGCTTGGGCCGACCCGAGGCGGGTTGTGCGCCATACGGCCATAGGCAATTCGGGAAACAATGCGTCGCCTTCGGGCCTCGCGTGGACACGCGTGAAGTAAACGGTGTCGGACAGGGGGAGCGCCTCTGCATAAATTTCCGCCCCGCCAATCACGGCAATTTCGTTCGCACCAAGCGCCTGGGCGGCCTCTTCCGCTTGGGCGATCGCGGCGCCAAGCGAGGGCGCCGTATCAACGCCCGGCGGCGCAAAGCCGGCGTCACGGGTGACGACGATGTTCCGCCGGCCCGGCAGCGGCTTGCCGATCGACTGGTAGGTTTTGCGGCCCATGATGACGGGTTTGCCGAGCGTCACACGTTTGAAGAAAGCAAGATCGTCCGCGATGCGCCAGGGCAAGGCGCCGCCGGCGCCGATCACGCCATTCTCGGCGACAGCGACCACGAGGGCGATGCGGGTCACCCGGCCTGCTCCGCCAACGCCTCAAGGGCGCCGTCGGTCAGGCGATAGATGGTCCATCCGTCAAGCGGCCGCGCGCCGAGCGACTCATAAAACGCGATAGAGGGCGCATTCCAGTCGAGCACTTGCCATTCGAGACGCGCGCAATCTTGCGACCGGGCGATGCTTGCGAGCCGTGCGAGAAGTGCCTTGCCGATGCCCTTGCCGCGGTGGCTCTCGCGCACGAAGAGGTCTTCAAGATAGATCCCGTGGCGGCCTCGGAACGTCGAGAACGTGTAGAAATACAGGGCAAAACCGCAGGGCGCGCCGTCCCATTCGGCGATCAGCGCATAGGCCTTCGGCGAGTCGCAAAACAGGAGCGCGGCGATGTCTTCTTCTCTCGCGCGCACTTCATGGGCGAGCTTCTCATAGTCGGCGAGTTCGACAATGAAGCGAAGAACGAGCGCGCTGTCTTGCGCGCGGGCTTCACGGATGGCGAGACTCATACGGCGACTGGCGCCTTGATCGCGGGCTGCGGCGCATAGCCTTCGACCCGAATGTCCGCATACGTAAAGTCGAGAATACGCTTCACATCCGTGTTGAGCGCAAGCCGCGGCAAGGCGCCGGGGCGCCGCCCGAGCTGTTCGCGCGCCTGATCGACGTGATTGTGATAAAGATGCGCGTCCCCGAGCGTATGGATGAATTCGCCGGGCTTGAGGCCGGTCACATGCGCCATCATCTGCGTCAGCAACGCGTAGGAGGCGATGTTGAACGGCACGCCGAGGAAAATGTCCCCCGACCGCTGGTAAAGCTGACAGGAAAGCCGGCCCTTCGCGACGAAAAACTGGAAGAGACAATGACAGGGCGGCAAGGCCATCGCGTCGATATCCGCCGGGTTCCACGCCGAAACGACGAGCCGCCGCGACATCGGATTCTTGCGGATCTCCGCCTCGACCCAGGCGATCTGATCGATCGTCCGTCCATCGGGCGCAGCCCAGGAACGCCACTGCTTGCCATAGACAGGGCCGAGTTCGCCCTCCGCATCCGCCCATTCGTCCCAGATGCTGACGCCGTTCTGTTTGAGATAAGCGATGTTCGTGTCGCCGGACAGGAACCAGAGCAATTCGTGCACGATCGATTTGACGTGCAGCTTCTTGGTCGTGACGAGCGGGAATCCTTCCTCAAGATCGAAACGCATCTGATGGCCGAAGACGGCCCGCGTGCCGACCCCGGTCCGGTCGGCGCGGTCGTCCCCGGTTTCGAGGGCGCGGCGGAGAAGGTCGTGATAGGCCTGCATGGAGTTTGTCCGGGCGGGCCGGGAAAGCGACTCAGCGGCCCTGCGAAGATCGTACAACCCGCAAGTGACGGGCGACAGGTCGCGCCCGACGGAACGTTCCCCAATCGCCGCAGCGCGGGCAGGCATGGCCGAGCCGCCAGCGGAATGGTAAGGTCCGCGCCGTGGTGTTGAGGCGGGGCAGGACGTGGGTTCAGACAAACCGCAAAAATCCAAGGCTGTAAGAGGCCTTACGGCGAAGGCTGATCTCGGCAAGAAGAGCGGATCTGCCCCCGAATCGGGCCCCGATGCCTTGGGCGCCGTCAAAGCGGCGCGAGACGAGGCGGTCCACGCTGATGCCCCGCAGCCGCCGCTCGCAAAAAAGGCTCCATCGAAATCGGCCGACGCAAAAGGGCAGTCCCTTCCTGCCAACGCGAAGAGCCGTGCTGGCGGGACCGGGCCACGCAGGGGCTTTGGCCTGTTCGGCCTTGCACTTGGTCTTGCCGCCGGGCTCATCGCCTATGCGCTTACGGAATTCTGGATTGATGTGACCGTGCAGCCGACCGCGGCGCAGGCGCTTCTCGTCTTTGTCGGCGTGACGACGGCGGCGCTGCTGCTGACGGCGGGCCCATCGCAATGGCTGCGCGGCGCGTTCGCCGCGCCGGTGATCGGGGCGCTGATCGCCGGGCCGACCGCCTATATGCTCTCGGCGAATGTCGAGACGCGGAATCTTTCGACTTTTCCGCCGATGTTCTGGTTTCTTGTCGGCGCGCCCCTTGCGGGTCTGCTTCTGATCGCGCTCGCACGCGCGGCGCTCTCTCCGCGAGGTGAGCGGTATACGGAGCTTTTTTCAAGCGGCGTCACTTTGCCCTTGGTTGCGGCCGGATCTGCAGTGTTCGCTCTGCTTGGCGTCGTGCTGCTCTACTCTTGGGCCGCGCTGATGCGGTCGATGAACGTCAATCTGTTTCACCAACTGTTCCAGCAGCCCTGGTTCATGCTCCCGTTCATCGGCGCCATGGGCGGCCTGTCGATCGGCCTCATCAAGAGCCTTGAACCGGTGCTCGGCGCCTTGCGCTACGGGACGCTGCTGCTCGCGCGTTTCGCGATGCCACTCACCGCGGTGTTTTCGGTCGCCTTCCTCGGCGTTCTGCTGCTGAAGGGGCCGGGCGCTCTGTTCGGCGCAGGATTTGCGGGGCCGGCTTTGCTCGGCCTTGCGCTCGTCGGCATGCTGATCTTCAACGGCGTCTATCAGAACGGCGAGGGCGCGCCGCCGCCGGCTTGGCTCCGCCTTTCGACGATCGCGGCGCTTGTCGCTTTCCCCGCCTATTCCGGGCTTGCCGCTGTTCTCTTCGCGGAACGGATCGGCGAACTTGGCCTGACGCCCGCGCGTTTTGCGGGTCTTGTTTTTTCGAGCCTTGCCGCTCTCTACAGCGTCGTTGGCCTTGCGGGCGTTGTGACGGAATTCCGTTGGCATACAGCGCGCTGGATGCCGGCGGTGGCGCGCTTGAACGCAGGGATGGCCATTCTCTGGGCGATGACGCTTCTTCTTTTGGCAAGCCCGCTCGTCAACAGCTGGGCGCTCTCGGCACGCGATCAGGAAAGACGCATTCTGTCTGGGAGGGCCGATGTCGAGACCTTCGACTATGGCTATATGCGCTTTGCGCTTGGCGATGCGGGCGCAGCGGCGCTCACGCGCTTGAGCCAAACGACGGCCCATCCCAAAGCCGACGCCATTCGTGCCGGCGCTGCACGAGCGCTTGCCGCCGCGACCTATTCGCTCTACCGCAATCCGCCTGAACCGGCGCTGGCGCCAATGTCGACGCCCGCGCCGCCGCAGACAGCGCCGGAACGGACGGGCGTCGATGCGCTTGACTTCAATCCGAAAGATTCGGGCGGAGACTGAGATGTCGCCAGCGGGCGCAGATCAGTCGCGCTGACATCAGCGTTTCTGAACCTTCCGGTGCGGTCCGTGATAATCCGCGACGCCTTCGTTGAGCGCATAACATGCAAGACGCACGGACAGCGGAATCTCGACCTTCTCGCCTTCGCGCTCGCCCTTTTCGTAATACTGGATCATGCGGCGCTTGAGGCCGAGGGCATGGGCGGCTTCCTTCTGGGACAGTTTCAGTCCCTTCCGCCACTTCTTGAAATCGCCCGGATCCATCGCCGCCTCTCGCAGCCCCCGCGCATCAGGTGCGCGATGGAACCCGCGATAGAGCATTCTTATTACAGGGGTTTGACACTTTTGGATAAGTTCGTCGCCGCCCTTCAAAAATTCAGCATTTTCCCCTATAAGGGGCATGCTGGCGCAAGCCGGCTATGGCGATAAACGGCCCGTGCAATAAGCGGTTCGGACCCGGGGGCGGTACCCGGCGGCTCCACCTGAGCCCCTTCGGCAGGGGGTTTCGGCGGGGCCGAAATAGGATCGACGAGCGTGTAAAGACGACGCTTTCGCCCGGATGGTCTCCGTTATTGGACCAAATGCAATAGTTGCCAACGACAACTATAAGCAAGAGTTCGCCCTCGCTGCGTAATGCGGCTGGGTGATCTCACCTTCAAGCCCTGATTGATTTTGCTCAGTCAGGCGGGGCCCCCCGGCGCCTGGCAACAGAAGCCGGGGACTTATTCGAGCCTGCACGCCGACCAACGCCCCCCCCCCCCCGCCTGCCGCCCGATGAGGCGCTTCGCGGACGAGTTTTCCCCGGAGCGTTCAAGGTCAACTGAGTTGGGGTATAGCGTTGCGGCCGCGAACCCGGAGATTCGATGAGCGACGTTGAGATTGACTACGAATTTCTGACGCAGCGCGCCGCGCTTTCTGTCGTCCGAGAAGTTCTGACCATGACGGCAGAGATTGGTTCGACGCCTGGCGAGCACCATTTCTACATCGAGTTTGCGACCGGCGCCGACGGCGTCGTCATGCCGGATGATCTGCGCGAGGCCTATCCGCAGCGCATGACGATCGTCTTGCAGCACATTTTCGAGAATCTTGAAGTCCGCGAAGACGGCTTTTCGGTCACGCTGCGCTTCAAGGGCAAGCCCGCACATCTCGACATTCCGTTCGAGGCGCTGACGAGTTTCGCCGACCCGTCCGTGCAGCTCGGCATGACCTTCAACCCGGACGTGACCGGACGCGGCCGCGAGCCCGCCGCGGCGCCCCCGCCCCAGCCGCCGAAGTCGGAGCCGCCCGCGCCCTCCTCCGCCGGCGCGGCCGTCGTCAGTCTCGACAAATTCAGAAAAAAGTAGCGCTTCCGCTTATTGCGCGCACCGCGTCGCAACCATAGACGACAGGCTGAAGCGCGCTTTGAAGATTCCTTCAGGACCGCCTCAACCGTTCGACGCCACACAGTCAGCGCTCCTGCAGCCGAGGCCCTATGAAAACCCGCACAGAAACTGACACTTTCGGTCCCATCGAGGTCGACGCGACCCGTTATTGGGGCGCGCAGGCCGAACGGAGCCGCAACAACTTCCGGATCGGCTGGGAACGGCAGCCGGCGCCCATCGTGCGCGCGCTCGGCATCGTCAAACGCGCCGCCGCCGAGACGAATATGGCGCTCGGCAAGCTCGACCCGAGCCTTGGCGCTGTGATCATCCGCACTGCACAGGAGGTGATCGAGGGCAAGCTCGACGATCACTTCCCGCTCGTCGTCTGGCAAACGGGCTCGGGCACGCAGTCCAACATGAACGCCAATGAGGTGATCTCGAACCGCGCGATCGAGATCATGGGCGGCGAGATGGGCTCGAAAAAGCCCGTCCACCCCAACGACCACGTCAATATGAGCCAGTCCTCGAACGACTGCTTCCCGACGGCGATGCATATCGCCTGCGCCGAAGAGATCCATCATCGCCTGCTGCCGGCGCTCCGTATGCTGAGAAATGCCCTCAACGACAAGGCGCAGGCGTGGCGCGACATCATCAAGATCGGGCGCACGCACACGCAGGACGCAACGCCCGTCACGCTCGGCCAGGAGTTTTCAGGCTACGCGCAGCAGGTCGAGAACGGCGTGCGCCGCATCGAACTCACCATGCCGATGTTGATGGAACTCGCCCAAGGCGGCACCGCCGTCGGGACGGGCCTTGCCTCGCCCCAAGGCTTTGCGGAGAAAGTCGCAGAGCGTATCGCCGCGATCACGCAGATGCCGTTCACCTCGGCGCCCAACAAGTTCGAAGCGCTCGCCGCCCACGACGCGATGGTGATGAGCCATGGCGCGATCACGACCGTCGCGGCATCCCTGTTTAAGATCGCCAATGACATCCGCTTCCTGGGGTCCGGCCCGCGCGCCGGCCTTGGCGAACTGGCGCTTCCCGAGAACGAGCCGGGCTCCTCGATCATGCCGGGCAAGGTGAACCCGACGCAGTGCGAAGCGCTGACCCAGGTCTGCGCCCATGTCATGGGCAACAATGCGGCGATTGTCTTCGCCGGCAGCCAGGGTCATTTCGAGCTCAACGTCTACAACCCGATGATGGCCTATAACTTCCTGCAGTCGGTCCGCCTCCTCGCGGACGCCAGCGTGTCGTTCACGGAGCATTGCGTCGTCGGCATCGAACCGCGCCTTGAGAACATAGCGAAGGGCCTCGCCAACTCGCTGATGCTGGTGACGCCGCTCAAGGAAAAATACGGCTACGACCGCGCCGCCAAAATCGCCAAGACCGCGCACAAAAACGGCACGACCTTGCGCGAAGAAGCGATCAAGGACGGCATTCCGGCCGAGGATTTCGACAGGATCGTCCGCCCCGAGAAGATGATCGGTCCGGACCCGGCCTAGGCCGACCTCAGGGGGAATCCCGCAGGAAGGCGCGACTGCACAGAATGCCGATCTTTACCATGGCGCACCGCGTCTGCGCTGGCTTGCTCGCCTACGAATCGGCAATGCGAGGCCGGGCGCGCCCGCTGGCGAGTGGCCGGGTTCTTGCTGTAGGAAATGGGACGGGAGCTTTAGGCTCCTCCGGTTGCATTTATGGGGTATGCCATGTCCGACGCCAAATCGCCGAGCCAAACCCGGCTTCTCCTCGCGCAATTCCTGTTCGCGCACAGTATCGACGTTGAAACGCTCTACAAAGCGCTCGGCGCCGATCTTGCCCATTCCGACAATGACGCCATTTCGCATATGGCGGGCATTATCGACGGCATTCAGCTTGCGACGTCGAAAATCCGCTCGCACGGCCTCGACAACTGGGCCAAGAACTAGTCCGGTACAGGATGAAGAAGCGCTCGTTCGCGATCAAGGGCCATCGCACGAGCATCGCGCTGGAGCCGGCCTTCTGGGCCGTGCTCGACGCTGTCGCGAAACGAAACAACAAGAGCCTCGCGGCGCTCGTCTCGGAAATAGACAGCGCACGTTCAAAAGAGACGCCGCCGCCGGGCCTTGCTTCGGCGCTGCGCGTGTTTGCGTTGAACGCGGCGAGTGGGGATTAGGGATTAGGGAATAGGGATTAGGAATTGGGTCTAATCGCCGAGAGCTATTGGCTCCTACCTATTCCCTAGTCCCTAGTCCCTAATCCCGCGCCTGCCTCACCCATGCGCAACCAGGCTCTGGGCCGGCCGTCCGAGCACGAGCTGCGTGTAGAGCCGCGAGACTTCTTCTGCATGGCCCCGCATCAGGGGCCGTATCTCCTGGTAGCGCGAGACGCCCGCTGCGCGCGCAAGAAGCGCGGCGAAGCGCGGCCGCACCGGATCGGTCTGCGGATCGGACCAACGCGCGAGCGCCTTGGCCGTCGCAAGACGCGCCCAGAAACCGCGCGCCGCCTTCAGCGTATCCGCGACATTCTGTGAGACGAGCCCCGCTTTGGCGAGAATGTCGAGCGCGCCGTCTGGCCCCGTCTGCTGGATCGCGGGCTGTGCAGCGGCGTGGCGATAGATCAGCGTGCTGATCAAGAGATCGACATCGAGCGGCCCGCCGTCGACATGGTCGAGGTCCCACTCGGACGCGGACCGGTCGCGGCGCAGACGCTGCGCCCGCGCGCGGTCGATCTCGCGCAACAGCGTGTCGGCGCGGCGGGGATTGAGCACCGCCGAACGAACGGCGCTTTTGGCGGCGTCCTGCGCGGCGGGCTGGCCCGAGACGACCCGCGCGCGCGCGAAGAGGATTTGCTCATAGGCGATTGCGCCAGACTGAATATGCGACTTGAACGCCGCCGCGTCCGGCGCGAGCGGGCCTGCGGCGCCGCCCGGGCGGTGCGAGAGGTCCGCCGTCATGGCGAAGAAGCCCGCGCCCATGGAATCGAGCGCCGCCACGACCGCGCGGGCGACATCCTCCGCCTCCGGACAAGCAGCTTTGTTGGTTTTGATGAAGCCGAACACGGCGGGCGCGCCTGGAAGCCCGCGCCCCGGGCCGTCGACCATGTAAAGCGCAAGGCCCTCGCCGTTTTTGCCGCGCGACGCGGCGGCGGTCACGCGGCAAAGCGCCGTCTCGGCGATCGCTTCAAGAACGGCGGGCGCCGCGTCGAAACTCAATGATCCAGCGCCGGCGTGGAATGCGACACGCGCGATCGACTGAGCGCGCCATATCGCGATGTCCTCAACGGCGGCGCCGGTCGGCGGCGCCGGATAGCGCATCATCCATTCACGGCTGTCTTCGGGCGCCTCCGCGCCGCGCTCTGCAGCGAGTTCGGCGATAAGGTCGTCGCTCGCGGCGAATGGCTCCAGCGCCGCACTGAAGCAACCGATGGCGGCGACAGCCGCATCGCGCGCCGGACTATGAGCGGCAAAAAGCGCCGGCACGCCGTCCTTGCCCGCGGGCGACAGCATAAGCCTGTCAAAGAGCCGCGCCGCGGCGTCCGGCCGCTGCGTCTCGCCGAACGCGGTCAACAGCCCTGGCGCCAACGCGGCGAAGCGATCCTTGGCGTCTGATGCGCCTTGCGCCGTCCAGCGATCAATGACGGCGCTCATCCCGGCCCCGTCAAGGAAACCGAGGTCGCCGAGCTTGTCGATGTCGTCGGGCTCTCCTGCCGGCGGCCGGAACCGCTCGAACTCAGCGAGCGGCGGCGATGTCAACTGGCGCAACGTATTGCGCGCATCGGCGAGCGCGCCGTTTATGGCCGCCTCAAGATCTTCAGGCTCAGCGAAGCCGGCAAGGCTCGCCAGCGCGCGCTGTTCGTCAGCGTCTGCAGCGCCGAAGGTCTGCGCGCCGCCCTTCATCGCCTGGGCGAGCGCGACTACGCTCTGCACGAAGGCGTCGCCGGCGGCGAGGCGCGCGGCCTGGGTCTGCGCAAGTGCGCCGGAAGCGGCGGCCGCCGCGAAGACCTCATGGGCCGACGCCGTCCGGAAGACAGGCCGGCCTGCGCCGAACGCACGGCGGAAGACGTCCGCAGCCTGACGGAAGGGCGTCCTCGGATCGTCTGCTGCGCCGGCGGATTGGGGCAAACGCGCCGCGCCTGACCAGACGAGGCTTTCGACGCTTTCGAGAAACTGTCCGCCTGCGGCGCGATCGCCGGCGACGACGCGGGCTGTCGCGAGCCAGGCGCGCAAGGGCGCCGAGGATTCTGCGGCGATCGATGCGGCGAGCCGCGCCTTGCCTTCCGCAAAGCCTGAGCCGTTGACGCCGGAGCCGAAGACCGTCTTCAGCGCGAACACCGGATGGTCGCCCGGCCGGCCCTCAAACGCCTCGCGAAGCTCCGTACCGAGACGGACAAAGGCGCGTTCAGCCATGCGGGCATGCGATCCGGCGAACGCCGCCTCGTCATAGACGGCGACAATCTGCAGCGGCCCATAGGGCGCAAGGTCAAGATGCGCAAAATCGCCGCCCGCGAGCGCGAAGACGCCGCGGCCGGGCGCATCGGCGCTTGCGGCCGAAAGATCGCCGCGATTGACGGCCGCCCGGATGAGCCAGGCGAGCGCCGTTTCGACCATGCGTTCGGCGAGATCTGCACGCGCGGCCGTCGCCTCGCGCTGGCTCCAGCCGCCGGAAATCTCGGCGGCCGCAATCGCGATGTCGGCGCGGTTCTTCAGCGGGGCGAGCGCCGCGTGGAGCTGGTCGGGTCCGCCGGCGCCAGCCGCCGCGAGGGGAGCAAGATCGCGCGCGACGTCGGCGAGAACAGGCGACGGCCCTTCAAGGATCGCCTCGGCCGCCGCCGCCGGATGCTTCATGCAGAGTTCTGCAAGGCGGCGCGTCGCGCCGAAGATCTTGTAGAACGTCAGCCTGTAAGCCGGATAATCGAGCCTTGCGCCGGGATCGGCGCCGAGCGCCTCGGCGAGCGCGCGCCGCCAGCGCGCGTAACCAGCCGCCGCGCGCGCCGGATCAATCCGTTCGACAATGCGATGAGAGGCAGACTCGGACGTATCGCGTCCGCTACGCAACGAACTCTGCACAGATCGCCTCCCGCCCGGTCTCTTTTTGGGAATGCGACCATCTCATGGCGGGGTGAAACGCCGCTTAAGCCGGTCGAGACAATTGGCGCTTCGCGAAAATCAGCTGAGGAGCGCGCCGCCAAGCGTCGCCCGGAAGAGCCGCCAGCGTTTGGAAAGGCCGGTCGGCGCGGCCTTGCGCCGATAGAGCGGCGCGAGCGCCGCCAACAGCAAGGTCGCGCGCGCCGCGTCGCCGAGAGCAGCGAGCACAGGCGCAGCCTCCTCAGCCAATGCCGCATAGGCAGACTCCAGCGAGGCGTCGGGATGGGCAAGAAGGCGGGGGGCGTCCCGCGCGAGCGCGAAAGCGGCGAATGCAGCGGCCGCGGCGTCAAGGTCCCGGGCTGATGCGGCAGGGTCTGCGAGCCGGAGGGCGGCGGCGCCGACAGGCCCTTCGGCCTCCCGCAGCCAGTCGGCGAGCGCGGCCGGCGTTACGAAGTAGGGTTCATAGAACAGACGTGCGCGCGCTTCGATCATCGGCGCGAGGCTCTCGACCGGAAACGTGTGAAAGAGACGAGCCGCTTCTGCCGCGGCAAGCGCGGGCTGGCCCTTGGGCGCCCGGGATTCCGGAACGGCCGCGATCGCCTCGCGCCACCATTGGAGGCGCATCTCGCCAATGGGCGGCTCTTTAACGACCGCCGGTATGCGCGCGATCTCGGCGCGGAGAAGAAACAGCGCCGTGAGCTTCGGCCGCAGCGGCGTCGGTGCGAACTGGATGGCGAGCCAGGCGTCCTCATCGGCCGTCCGCAAGGCGTCGAGCGCGGCGTCGCCTTGCGCGGTCACGGCCGCTCTCGGTTGACGGCGGACGGGCGAAGCTTAACTAAGGCCCTCGTCACCAACCCCATCCCAACCCCGAGGTTTTCATGGCGATCACGCTTCCTCCCCTGCCCTATGCGCGCACGGCGCTCGCCCCGCATATTTCCGAGCAGACCTTCGACTTCCATTACGGCAAGCACCATCAAGCCTATGTCGACAATCTCAACAAGCTGATCGACGGCGGACCGCTCGCCCAGGCGACGCTGGAGGAGATCATCCTCGACGCCGCCGGCGACAAGGCCAAGACCGGCGTCTTCAACAACGCCGCGCAGGTTTGGAACCACACCTTCTACTGGAACTCGATGAAGCCGAACGGCGGCGGCAAGCCGTCAGGCGACCTCGCCAAGGCGATCGACAAGGATTTCGGCTCCTTCGACGCGTTCAAGGAGGCGTTCGCCAACGCCGGCGCGACGCAATTCGGCTCCGGCTGGGCCTGGCTCGTCGCCAAGAGCGGCAAGCTCGAAGTGCGCAAAACGCCAAACGCGGAACTTCCGATGACGGACAAAGGCGCGGTCGCGCTGCTCACCATGGACGTCTGGGAGCACGCCTATTACCTCGACTACCAGAACAAGCGCCCGGCCTATATGTCGACCTTCCTCGACAAGCTCGTCAACTGGGATTTTGCAGCGGCGAATTTGATGAAGGCGTGAGGAAATTGCGAAGTTTGCCGCCTGAGCAGAACACGCTGTCGCAGGGCTAGCTGAACGCACGGCCCCGGCGTGGGCGGTCGCCGACGCAGAGTCGAAGAGCAAGAACCGCGCTGGCCCCTTGGTTGGGGCGGTTCTTGTTGGAACAAATTCCCGAGGAGTGGAGCTGGGTTTTCGGTGGAAAACGCGCCAACCATAGAATCTGGAGCAATTTCACCAACTGCGGTTTTTGTGAAAGTGCGCGGGTCCTTTGGAAATGGACTGCGAAAACCGTCAAGCGTAGCTGCATCTCGGACATGACCCAAGACTGAAAGAGCCGCGCGCTTCGTGCGGTAAGGTCAAGGCCGCGTGGCGGCGCGTGTCCGCAACCCTAATAGGGACAGTCGTCTTCAAATTGAGAGTCTTACGGCGTCACGGCTGCCGGCTTGGCGGCGTCTTTCAGCCATTCGCGCTTCACGCCTGTCACCATCAGGAAGGGCGAGGCGATGAAGATTGACGAATAGGTGCCGACGAAAATGCCGAAAATGATGGCGCCTGAGAAGCCGCGCAGCACCTCTCCCCCGAAGAAGAAGAGCGGAATCAGCGCCAGCAGTGTCGTGAAAGACGTCATGGTCGTGCGCGACAGCGTCTCGTTGATCGTCAGATCGACGAGTTCGCCGAACGCCATTTTCTTGTATTTGCGCAAATTCTCGCGGATTCGGTCGAACACCACGACCGTGTCATTGACCGAATAGCCGACGATCGTCAGCAGCGCGGCGATCAACGATACGTCGAAAGGCACCTGCAGGAGCGAGAGCATGCCGACCGTCAACAGCACGTCGTGTACGAGCGACAACACCGCCGCGACGCCGAACTGCCATTCGAAACGCACCCAGATATAGACGACCATCATGATGACCGCGAAGATGACCGCGAGGATACCCGCCTGAATGAGTTCGCCGGACACGGTCGGACCGACGACGTCGATACGCCGGAACTCAATGTCATCGCCGAGCAGCGTCTTCAGCGCCGCCTGCACCTTCGCGGCTTGCTGCTGTTGCGACGCATCAGCTGCGGTCACGTTTTCGCCCGGCGCCGCTTTTGATGTTTCAGGTTGCTGCACATAGACGACGATGCCGTGCTTCCCGCCGTCGAGATCCTTGATGGCCTGCACTTTCGCCGCGCCGAGATTGAGCTCCGTGATACTGTCGCGGACATTGGTGATGTCGATCGGCCGGTCAGACGCGGCCTCGATCGTGACGCCCCCGCGGAAGTCGACGCCGAAATTCATGCCGATCGTGAAGACGCAGATCACCGACGCGATGTTGAGCAGTGTCGACAGGATGACGCCGTGCCAGCGCCACCGCGTGAACGGAATGTTGGTTTTGTCCGGGACGAGTTTGATCAGCATGGAAAAGCCCTACAAAACCAGCGTTTTCGGACGGTTCTTCAAAACGTAATTGCCGACGAGCATCTTCGTGACGACAATCGCCGAAAAGACCGAGGTGACGACCCCGGTCGCGAGCGTGACAGCGAAACCGCGCACGGGGCCAGCGCCGAGCACAAACATGATGAGCGCGGCGAGGAAGGTCGTCACGTTGGCGTCAAGAATGGCCGACCACGCCTTGTCGAATCCGGTCTGACAGGCGGCTATGACAGACTTGCCGGCCCGTAATTCCTCGCGGATGCGCTCGAAGATGAGCACGTTGGCGTCGACCGCCATGCCGATCGTGAGGACGATGCCGGCGATGCCCGGCAAAGTGAGGGAAGATCCGAACACGGACAAGGCGCCGGCGATCAGGATCATGTTCGCCAAGAGCGCGATGTTGGCGTAAACGCCGAACCGCCCATAGGTCACAACCATGTAGACGACGACGGCCAGGAAGCCTGCAATCAGCGAAATCGCCCCTGCGCGCACGGAGTCCGCGCCGAGATCGGGGCCGACCGAGCGTTGCTCCAGCGTCGTCAGCGGCGCCGGCAGCGCGCCGGAGCGGATCAGCGTCGCGACCCGATTCGCCTCCTCCGATCCGAACTGGCCGGTGATGCGGCCGGAGCCGCCCGTGATCGGCGTCTGGATGCGCGGCGCCGAGATGATCGTGTTGTCGAGCACGATGGCGAACAACTCGCCGACATGCTCGCGCGTGAATTCGCCGAAACGGATGGCGCCGGTATTGTCGAAGGCGAAATTGATCTGAAAGCCGCCGCCGTCCGTGTTGAGGCCGGCCGAAGCCGACCGCACCATGTCGCCGGTGATTTCGGGATCTTCAAAGAGGACGAGCCCCCCCGCCCCTTCGCCGGCGTCCGGCGCGTAAGGCACGTAAATGCGTGAGGGCGGGACCTGGCCGTTCGCCGCCTCGACCGGATCGGCGGTCGGATCGACGCGATGGAACGACAATTGGCCGGTGCGATTGACGATGGCTTTCAGAGCCTCTGGATCGCTGTCTCCCGGCGCCTGAATGACGATCCGCTCGGCGCCCTGCGGCTGGATCGAGACTTCCTTGTTGCCGGCAGGATCGATCCGCCGGCGGACGACTTCGATCGACTGAGCGAGCGCTTCCTGCTTGTAGCGGCGCTCGGCCTCTTCGGTCATGCGCACGCGCACGCGTTGATCCGCGGCCGTCACTTCATAAAGTGGGGTCGCATTGACGAAGGTCGCGCCGACAACCGCGTCGCGAATGCGTTTCTCCGCCGCCGCGACTTCGGAAGACTCGCGGATGCGGACCGTGATGACGCGGTCCTCGAGATTGACGGAGGGCTGGTCTGAGATCGCGATCCGGGGCCGCCCGCCGGAGGGCCGCAAGGACCGCAAGACTTCCTGACGCGTGTTGTTAAGGCGATCCTGGATCACCTTGCGCGTATCGACGCCGAGCAGAAGATAGGAACCGCCCTGTAGGTCGAGGCCGAGATT
The DNA here is from genome assembly GCA_964507915.1 of uncultured Caulobacterales bacterium. Taxonomy (GTDB): domain Bacteria; phylum Pseudomonadota; class Alphaproteobacteria; order Caulobacterales; family Parvularculaceae; genus Amphiplicatus. Next base: position 166,792 of record CAZDRH010000002.1, on the reverse strand, counting down.
GACATGCGTCTGCGGCAGAAAATCCGGCAGCGCTTCGCGCCGTTCTTTGGTCAGGAGATTGGGCAACGCAAAGATCCCGGCGAAGGCGATGAGCCCGACGATCAGGACGATTTGCCAGGTGCGGTATTGAAGCATGGATGGTCCTTCAGCGCGCCGAGGGCGCCGGCCTTCGGCCGTCTATTGGTCGTTTGCGGCCGGATCGGATTTGGTTTTCACGTCCGTCAGCGTCGCGCGCACCACTTTGACGCTGACCTTGTCGGCGATTTCGACCATCAGCTCCTTGTCGCCGTCGAGCACTTTGGTGACCTTGCCGACAATGCCGCCGGCGGTCACGACTTCATCGCCCTTCTTCACTGCGGCGATCATTTCCATGTGCTTTTTCCGCGCGTTCTGCTGCGGACGGATCAGGAGGAAATAGAAGATCACGAAAATGAAGACGAAGGGGATGAGCTCCAACAGCGGATTGCGCGCGATCGGCTCAGCGGCCTGCGCGTAGGCGTCTGTGATGAACATGGAAGTCGCGTCTCCTCGCGCGCGGGCGCGCGCATGCGGGCGTTGGGCCCGGCGCCGCGCGCGCTTCCGATCGCACGCGGCAGTTGCAGGGCCGTTTTGGGTCGGCGGATATATAACGATGTCGGGCTTTGATGCAACGCGGCGCGTTCGGCAGCCTGCCCGCGCCCCGATCAGGCCGCCGCCGCCTCCAGCGCAAGGATCGCTTTCTTGCGCGGCGCGCCCCAGCGGTAATTGTGGACGACGCCCGAGGCGAGGATCACCCGGTGGCATGGGATGAGGAGCGAAATCATGTTGGCGCCTACAGCGGCGCCGACAGCGCGGCTCGCTTTCGGCGAACCGATGCGCTCGGCGATATCGCGATAGGTGCAGGTCTCGCCAAAGGGGATTTTCAACAGCGCTTCCCAGACCTTGAGCTGGAAATTCGTGCCCTGGACATGAAGGCCGAGCGGCTGGTCGAGCGCCATGCCGCGCGCAAAAGCAAAGGCGCGCTCGGCGGCCGGTGCGATGAAATCCGCATCCTCGACGAACCGGGCCGCCGGCCAGTCCGCCTGCATTTCGCGCAATTGCGCCGCCGGTCCGCCCTTGCCGTCAAAGGAGAGCCAGCAGATCCCCTTTTCCGTCGCGCCGATCAGCGCCCGGCCGAAGGGGCCGTCGACGAAAGCATGGCGGATCGTCTCGCCCTCCCCCTTCCGGCGATAGGCGCCGGGCGTCATCGCCTCTGAAACGAGGAAGAGATCGTGGAGGCGCGACGGCCCCGAAAGGCCGGCCGTCAGCGCGGCGTCGAGCACGCTCTCGCCATCTGCCATGGCGTCCTTCGCCCGCCCGGCAGCGAGATATTGCAGAAAGCGCTTGGGGCTGACGCCGGCCCCCGCCTTGAAGACCCGCTGGAAATGCATGGGGCTGAGCCCCACGACCGAGGCCGTTTCTTCGAGGTCGGGCATACGATCGAAATTCTCGACCAGAAAGTCGATGGCGCGGGCGACTGGCGCATAGCCGTCAAGACGGGGGGGCAAAGTCATGGCGGCAGTCGCTTTCGGGGCAGCAACGCTGAGGGTCAACATGGGCTCTCTATCGCGCGGATGCGCCGGCGCCTCCACCCGGAACTTGCGGGATGATGTGGTAAAGTCCTGAGACTCTGCGCTGAAGGCGCCATTCGCCCGCGGCAAGTGAGAAGAGTGCATTAAGCGCAGCGCAATGCGCCGTCTTTGTCGCCACGCGACCGAAAGAGCATGATCGGCGCGGACCACAAGAGCCGAATTTTCTCGGGGCTGCCGCGCGGCGCCTTGCGCCTTCGGTTCAATGCACTCTCCTCCCTCGCTGCTTGTAGTGGCGGTAAGACGGGGTTCACCTCGCCAATCACCAAGACGCCCAAAGTTCGGCGGGACTGCCGTCTTTGCACGGCTTCTGAGCGGGCCATCGCCACTTCAATTGCTCTATGCTGAAACTGGCCAATTATTCGAGCCGCGCAGGTGGGAACAAAGTACGGCGGGGTGAACCCCGCCCTACCCGCAAGGGCCACGACTTTCCGGCCGTTTGGGCTGAGCGCGCACCGTCCCATTCGTGGACTTGGCGTTTCCCTGTTGCGCGACATCTATTCGATCGGGTCGGCCTTACCCGACTTGAATGATTTTTGCATCGAATGCATGAAGAGAGCCGTTTGGGTACGGTTTTCAGCCGTTAACGAAGATTTTCAGGGCCACCATGACAACTGCATATACCGCTACCGGCGGCCTTCCGAAAAACCTGCTTCCGCTCTCAATTGCCGGCGCGGCCTGCGTCGTTATCGTCGTGCTGTTCTGGGAAGCGTTTGGCGATCTCCTCAAGCGCTGGGGCCAGGGCGAAGAGCTTTCGCACTCGTATTTTATACCGCTCATTTCCCTTTGGCTCATCTGGGTGAACCGGGACATCGTCAGGAAAAGCGTCGGCGCGCCTTCTTTCGCGGGAGCCGGCATTGTCGCTGGCGGTCTGGTCATGCTGCTTCTCGGGCAGCTCACCTCGATTTTTGTCCTTCAGCATATCGGGCTTGTGGTCGTCATCGCTGGCCTCGTTGCGGCCTTTGGCGGTTTGTCCCTCCTGCGCACGACGGCGCCGCCAGTTGGATTCTTGTTCTTCGCCGTGCCGCCGCCTTACTGGGCGGTCACCGTCCTATCCTGGAAGTTTAAGCTCTGGTCGTCTTCGCTCGGCGTTATGATGCTCGAAGGGATTGGCGTGCCGGCATACCTTTCAGGCAATGTCATCGACCTCGGTGCAATGAAGCTTCAAGTCGCCGACGCCTGTTCCGGCCTCAACTACCTGTTCCCCTTCCTGTCGCTCGGCGTAATCGCGGCGTTCATGTATCGCGGACCGTTCTGGCACAAGCTCGTCATTGTCCTTGCGACAATCCCGATCACCATCGTGATGAATTCATTTCGAATTGCCGCAACGGGCGTCTTGGTCGACCGCTTCGGTCCAGAACATGCCGAGGGCGCATTGCATTTCTTCGAGGGCTGGGTCGTCTTCCTGATTTGCCTCGTCATGCTTTTTGCTGTTATCGCCCTGCTCTCGCAGTTGAAAACGCCCAAGCAGAACGCGCTCGCCGCACTATCTGAGCCGCAATTGCGCCTGACGCCGCCGAGCCGCGGCGGGGAATCCACACGGATCGCCGCCGCAACGCTCGCCTCCGCCGTCGGTGCGATCCTCCTGTCGCAGGTCGTCAAGGTCGACAAACTTATCCAGCCGGACAGGACTGCTTTCTCAGCATTGCCGGCCGAACAATTCGCCGACTGGCAAACGCAAGTGCGGCCGATTGATGCTTCAGTCGCTGAAACGCTGGGTGCGGACGACGCCATCGTCCTTAATCTCCTCAACCCAGCGGGCGAAGGCTATAATCTCTATATCGCCTACCTGGCCGCCCAGCGCGACGGCCGCTCCTGGCATAGCCCACGCCAGTGCATCCCGGGCGGAGGCTGGAAAATCACAAAGCACACGGTCGAACCGGTGCAAACAGCCGGCGGCGCGCACTTCCACGTCAACCGCCTAGTTATCGAAAACTCCAACACGCGCCAGCTCGTCTATTACTGGTACGATCAGCGCAGCAGGAACATCGCGAACGAATTCATCATGAAGTTCTGGCTGATTTTCGACGTCGTCACGAAACGACGCTCGGACGGCGCCATGGTGCGCCTGATCGCGCCAGTGCCGAAGGACGCGACATTAGAGGAGGTCGACGCCAAGCTCAAAAAGCTTCTCGACAAGGTCGATGCGTTCCTGCCCGCTTATGTGCCGGAATAGCGCCGGCGCCGGAAGGCTCTTCCGCCAATGAAAGTGCTGATGGTCGCGCCGAACATCTCCCGCAAAATGGGCGGCGAGGCGGTCTTGCCGTGGCACTATATCCGTGAGCTGAGGAAGCTTGGTCTCGACGTGCATGCGCTGACACATGCGCGCGTGCGCGAAGAGCTCTCGGCAAGCCCTTTGTGGGATGCGGACCGCACGCATTTCGTCGAAGACGCCGCGGCCGAGAAGCTGCTCTGGAGCTTCGGCAAGCGGCTGCCGGGTCCGATTGTTGAGTCCGGAATCAATCCGGCGATCTCGATGGTATCTATGGCGCGCCTTGGGGGCGCCGCGCGGCGCATCGCCCGCGATATCGGCGCCGACATCCTGCACCAGCCGACGCCGGTCAGCCCGCGAATCCCGTCGTTTCTCACAGGTCTCTCCGCGCCGGTCGTAATCGGACCGCTCAATGGGGACATGAGTTTCCCGCCTGGTTTCGCCGCGGAGTACTCCCGTGGTTCCGGCATGATGACCCGCGCAGGGCGCGCCTTCTCCGGTGTCGGCAACGTGCTGTTTCGCGGCAAGGGCGAAGCCGCGCTCATCCTCGCCGCCAACGAGCGAACTCGCCGATCTTTGCCGAACGGCTCGGCGCCAAGCGAGATTCTCGTAGATAATGGAGTTGAAGTCGATTTGTGGCGACGACCCGAAGTCACAGATCGCGGCCCGCCCCATTTCGTCTTTGTTGGCCGTCTCATCTGGCTGAAGGCAGTCGACCTGTTGATCGAAGCCTTCGGCGCTGTTGACGCGCGCGCGCGCCTCACCATCATCGGCGACGGCGAAGAGCGGACACGCCTTCAATCACTCGCAGAAGATAGCCTTGCCGCCTCCCGCATCGATTTCGCCGGGTGGCGCAAGCAGGAGGAAATCGCCGAGATGCTGTCGCGCGCGACGGCCCTCGTGCTGCCATCTTTGCGCGAATGCGGCGGCGCGGTGATCCTCGAAAGCTTCGCGGCAGGAACACCGGCGATCGCCGCCGATTGGGGCGGGCCTGCCGAGTATGTTTCACCCGAGACCGGCATTCTCGTGGGTCCGACGGACAGATCAGCTTTTGTCAGCGGCCTTGCCTCAGCGATGAATGCGCTTTGCGCGGATCCGGCACGCGTAAGGGCCATGGGCGAGGCGGCTCGGACGCACGCCGTCCGTCATTACAGCTGGTCCGCCAAGGCGAGGACCATGCGCGATATCTACGAACGCGTCGCCGCCAATGCCCCAAAGTCGCGCCTGGCTTAGGAAGCAAGCAAGACGCTGAAACTGCCTTCTGCCTGCTGGCCGCGATATTGCCGTCCGTTTACCTGCCCTTAACCATGTCCGGCCGTTAATTGTCGCAGAAAGGCGCGGCCCATGGATGATCTCATTAACATCATCAATCTCGGTTTTTCGGGATCGGATGTCTGGCGCGGCGTGATCTGCGCCTTCTTCTCCGCCATGCTCGTCAACAAGAAGGCGGGCGTCTGGGGCATGGGCGTTGTCGCCCTGTTGATCGATCGGCTGATCTGGCCGGTCGCGGAACAATCCTTCCTCGGCGCCAAGCCCGAAACGCTGATCGCTTCGGTGTCGGGCGTGTTTCAGACCCTCCCCGACAATGCCGGGCTCTATCTCGTGCGCTATCTTGGGCTCGTGGTGATGATCTCGATCTTCCTGCAATTGCGAAAGCGCCTTCATGGCGACGGCAGCGCGCCGGCCCAGAAAAAGCCAGCCGCCGCCTGATACCAAGTTGCGCTGACTTCGACCGATTCCACGCGAAAGTCGGTTGCCGTTTGCGGGCTCTGTCCGCCGGTCAATGAGTCAAGGTCAGCGCAACCTCGTATGAGAACGTTCTGCTTTCGTTCACGACTCCACAACCTCATGTTTTCAAGAGGTTAGGCGAGATTTTTCCCCTATGAGGGGAAATCTATCCACACATTCCGGAGCGCAGTTAGACTTCGCTCCATGATGATGCGTACCCGCCGCCTGACACTCCGATTTGCGCCAGCCCTCCCCGCCTCCGCCATCCGGCCGAGGCGCCGGCGCAGCGTGCGGGGGCTGCGCCCCGCGTCACACGCGTCGGAACGCCAAAACCGCGTTGAGGCCGCCGAAGGCGAAGGAGTTCGACAGCGCGACGTCGATGCAGCGGGCCCTTGCCTCATTCGCGGCGTAGTCGAGATCGCAGGCGGGATCGGGCGCGTCGAGATTGATCGTGGGCGGAACAAAGCCGTCCTGCATGGCGATGAGCGCGGCCGCGGCCTCGATCGCCCCGGCGCCGCCGAGGAGGTGGCCGTGCATCGACTTCGTCGAGGAGACGATGAGGCGGTCGGCGTCGGCGCCGAAGACCATGCGGATCGCCTTGGTCTCCGTCGGATCGTTCATCAACGTCCCGGTGCCGTGGGCGTTGATGTAGAGCGCGTCCGGGTCGATGCCGCCCAAGTCTTTCAAGGCGAGGCGCATGGCGCCCGAAGAGCCTTCGACCGCGGGATTGATCATGTCTTTCCCGTCGGCGTTCATGCCGAAGCCGGCAAGCTCGGCATAGATTCTCGCGCCGCGCTTCCTGGCGGCGTCATATTCCTCAAGGACGAAAACCCCCGCCCCCTCGCCGATGACGAGACCTTTGCGGTTCTTCGAGAAAGGCCGGCACAGCTCATCCGACATGATGTGCATCGCCTTCCAGGCCTCAAGCGGCCCGTAGGACAAAACGGCCTCTGCGGCGCCCGCGAGCGCGGCGTCGGCCGTTCCCATACGGATCATGTCGGCGGCGACGCCGATGGCGTGGGCGCCAGACGCGCAGGCGCTCGAGACGGCGAAGGCAGGGCCGCGGACGCCGTAACGGATCGAGACATGGCTCGCCGGCGCGTTCGGGATGATGCGGAGGATCGTCAGCGGGTGCGGCTTCCGGCCGTTCATCATCATCGCGACATAGGCGGCATCCTGCGAGACCGCCCCGCCAATGCCAGTGCCGATGATCGCCGCCGTGCGCGCGCCGAGCGCGTCGTCGAAGACGATGCCGGCATCGGCGATCGCCTCATCGGCCGCGGCGATGGTGAACTGTGTGAAACGGTCCGTGCGCAACAGGTCGCGGCCGAGCGCCTCGGCGCGCGCCTCAAAGCCCTCGACCGGGGCGACATTCAGCGTCATCGAGATGTTCTCGACGGGCGTGAAGGTGCGGGGCTTGATGCCGCACACTCCGGCCTGAAGGCTCTTGCGGAACTCCGGAATGTTCGCGCCGGTCGGGCAGACGACGCCCATGCCGGTGACGACGACGCGGCGCGCCATCTTCGCTCCCTACTGTTTCTTGTCGATGAGGGATTTCACGGCGTCGAGGAGATCTCCGACCGTCTTCATCTCGCCGAAGGGATTCTGGTTGGCGTTGAACGGCACCTCGACGCCGAGCTTTTCCTCGACCTCATAGATGATCTCGACGATCGCCATGCTGTCGATGCCGAGATCGGCGACCGGCGTCTGGCGCGTGAGGTCGCCCGCAAGGCCGACCGCGTGGCCCTTGATGATCTCGAGAAGCTGCGTTTCAAAATCCGCCATGCGCATCCCCTTTTGAGGCGGTTTACCGCATGCCTTTGCGCCTGTCCACGCACGCGGGCGCCCCGCTCAATCGCGGAAGTTCTTGAATTGCAAGGGCTGTTCGATCTTCATCCCGCGGATGAACGCGATCACGGTCTGAAGATCGTCGCGGCTTTTCCCGGTGACGCGCAGCTCGTCGCCCTGGATCGAGGCCTGCACCTTGAATTTCTGCTCCTTGACCGCCTTGACGATCTCCTTGGCGAGTTCCTTGTCGATGCCCTGCTTCAGCTTCACATGCTGGCGCACCGATTGGCCGGCCGCCTTTTCCTCTTTCTGATAGTCGAGCGAGCCTGGCGCGATGCCGCGCTTTTGCATGTTTCCTTGCAGGATCTCGTGCATCTGCTTGAGCTTGAGATCGTCATCGGCGTTGATGGTGATGAGACCGTCCTTGAATTCGATCGTCGACTTCGAGCCCTTGAAGTCATAGCGCGTCGTGATTTCGCGCGTGACGTTCTGAATGGCGTTCGCCGCTTCAGCGAGATCGACTTCGGAGACGACATCGAAAGACGGCATGATTCAGCTCCTTCCTTCCAGCGCAGCGCGGATATCGGCGGCGGCGGCGCGGCTCACGGGCGCGGCAAGTCCATTACGGAGGGCGAGCACGAGACGGCCGTCCTCGCGCCGGGCTTCTGTGACCGCCGCGCGGGCGACCCACCAGGAGCGATGCGGCCGCAAGCCTTCTGTTCCGCCCATCTCGGCGATCGCATCGGTGAGGCGCAGAAGAATGAGGTCCGTTCCTGCCGTTGTATGGACGCGGACATAGTGATCTTCAGCCTCGAGCGCGAGAATGTCGGCGGCGCGGAATTCTGGCCGGAGACGGCGCGAGAGCGCCTGTGTCGTTGGCGGAGCGCCGTCGAAGTCGGCGGTCGCCAAGGGCCCCGCTTCGGTGACGACACCCTCCCGCGCCAAGGCGATCCGGATGAACGAGATCGCAAACGTGATGACGCCGACATAGAAAACCAGCGCCCAGCTGAAGTTGACGCCCCCGGCATTGGGAAACACGATGGCGCTCCAGCCCCATACAACCAGAACCATGAGCGCCGTGACAACGAGGGCGTGAGCGCATGCGAAGGACACGCGCTTGCGGTCGAGCCCCGGCGCCGCTCTCAGCAGGGCGCGCGCCGAAAGGAATCCGAGAACGCCGCCCGCGGCCATGATCGGAAGCCAGTAAAGGAAACGGACCGGCATCGGCGCAGCAAAAGTGCCGAAGGGCCCGATCAGCGCAAGCAGGATTCCGGGAAACGTCAGCCAGCCGATCGCCGGCGCCCAGGCTTTCAACGCGGCGATCAGGCGCACGTTTGGCGCTTCGCCAAGTGCCGCCGCCTGCCGTTCACGCATTTTGCCAGCAGAATCACGAAGTTCCGGTCGAAGTTCGGCGTCCATGCACCCATCATCCGTTGCGCCCAAGCGGTCTGCAAGCGGGCGACAGGGAGAAGCTGCGGTGTACAAGAATCCGATCGATCCACAATCCTGGCCGACGCCCCGGTTCTGGAGAGGCATGGCCTTGCAGTTCGGTCTCGGCATCTTCGCCGTACTGGCGATTTTCACCGCCGCGTTCTTTGCCCGCTCGCCGGAAGCCCAGGCGCAGATCCTCGCCTATTGGGCCTCGGTGAAGCCCGAGCCGGGCTTCAGACCGGGCGTTCTTATCGAGACGCCGCTTTCGGTTCAGGCGCATGTCGTCGGCGTCGTCACGGCGATCGTTTTCGGCGTGATCATCGTTCTCTTGCCCAAGGGAACCGGACTCCACCGCATACTCGGCTGGGTCTGGGTGCTGGCGATGGCCCTCGTCGCTGTAACCTCGATCGTGATGATCTTCGACTTTGGCGACGGGATCAGCCCGCTCCATGCCTTCACGGCGATCACCGTAGTGTCGCTGACGGGCGGCCTCATGGGCATCAGACGCGGCAATGTCCGCGCGCATGCCGGCCATATGATCGGCCTCCTGTTCGGCGGCCTCGTCATCGCGGGCGTCTTCGCCTTCATCCCGGGGCGGACGATGTGGCAGGTTTTCTTCGGCGGGTAAGTTGGGATTGCGGCAGTCTGCTCGCGTCGGATCCCCCCCTAGCCCCCCCTTTTCAAGGGGGGGAAGATTCGCGTCACCAGCACGATCCCTTTCCCCCCCTTGAAAAGGGGGGGCTAGGGGGGGATCAGCCGCAAACCAATCTGCAGACGCATGCCGCAGAAAAACGTCAGACGGCCTGTAAGCCGGGTTCTGTCCTTCTTGCGAAGGGGCGACCATTCCTCTGGGGCGGCGCTTGCGCGACGCCTCTAGCAACCAACCCGGACCGCTCGGAGCGAAGCCTCCTGCCGCTGAAAGACTCCAGCAGCGCGCGATCCCTATTCGGTCTTGCTCCCGGCGGGGCTTGCCATGCGCGGCCGATTGCTCGTCCGCCGGTGCGCTCTTACCGCACCTTTTCACCCTTGCCCGGAAACCGGGCGGTTCGATCTCTGTGGCGCTATCCCTCGGCTCATTCCTTGCGGAACTTGGCCGGCCGGGCGTTACCCGGCGCCGTATCTCCGTGGAGCCCGGACTTTCCTCGGGCGTTTCCGCCCGCGGCCGCCCGGCCGTCTGACCTCTGTCATGTGTTCCGCAGGCTGCGCTTCGTCAAGCTCTCGCAACGCCCCGCAATGAAAAAGCGCGCCGCAATGAGCGGCGCGCCCTTCGGGATCAAATACGATCGGCCGTTACGCCTTGCGGCGGCGGCTGGCGAAACCAAGACCTGCAAGGCCCGACAAAAGCAGCGGAAGCGCCGCCGGCACCGGGACTTGCGAAATCTCCGCACGCAGAAATTCCGCCGTGTTCGTCCCGAAGCCGGTGAAGACGGCGTTGAAATCAAGCCGCAGGAGAAGCTGCGTCGAGGTGATCGTGCCGAGGAACAGCGTCAGCGCTTGCGACGTGCTGTTGCCGGACACGGTGCCGCCGCCGACCGGCGTCGCGCCGAGAGCCGTGATAAGCCCTGTCAGGCTCGTGCCGGAAGAATTGAAGAGGTTGAGACGCTCGGTGAAGCCGTTCGGATCGTTGACCGGCGTCACGTCGAGGTCTTCAAAACGGATCGTCAGCGTGCCGGCCTGACCGATGGTGAGACCGGTGAAGCGCAGCCACATCGACATCACGCCGCCGCCATTGCCGCTGTCCGCAAAGCGCCCGTAATTCCCGCTGTTCGAGACGCCATAGGTTCCGTTCGCGTTGCCGAGCGGCACGAAATAGCGAATCGCCGTTCCGCCGAGCGCGGCGCGGTTTTCGGTGTCGCCGACGACAGTCGTGCCGGTCGAATTGGTCGAAACGCCCACCACGGCGGCTTCGGAAGCCGTAGACAACAGCACGCCGGCGGCGGCCGCAACGCAAGCCTTCAGTATACGCAACATAGGGTTCCCCGATGATTCCGGCAGGGCGACCTTGCCCCGCGCTGCAAAACTCCGTGGGCAGAGTGCGCATTCACGTCTCGTTAACGCTACAGATGATTATGGTTAATGTCGTCTTTGTACGTTATATTGTTCGAGGTGTTGCGTCGCGGCATCAGTCGGCCGCCGGGCGATACGTAGACGTCCGCAGTCTTGTGGACACGCCCAATGGACGTCACTCTGTCAGGTTTAAGGCGTGCGCAGCCGCATCACCGTGCCGCGGCTGCCGCCCAACGCAACGCGGCTTTCGTCAGCGGATTGATCGCCTGCCCGAGCGCTTGCGGACAATAGCGGCGCTGAAAAGCGAGCACGGCGGCGGCGGGCGCGGGTTTTCCGGGCGCCGCCTCGGCGACCTCATAGCCGATCTTCCGCAAAAGGACGATCGCGTCTTCAAAAGCGAGGGAAAAATCCGGCGGCCCGTCATAGACGCCCGCGGCGGCGGCGCCTTCCGCCGCAAATCGCGCCCAGGGGAAAAGCTCGCCCGGGTCTTCCTTCCGCCCTGGCGCGATGTCCGAATGGCCGACGACGCGCTGCGGCGCGATCCTGCGGCGTCTTTGAATGTCTTTCACGAGGCTGAGCGTTGCGGCGGCCTGCGCTTCAGGGAAGGCCCGGTAGCCCCATTCATGGCCCGGATTGACGATCTCGATCCCGACAGAACGCGCATTGATGTCGCCCTCGCCTTTCCACGTCGAAACCCCGGCATGCCAGGCGCGTTTGTCCTCGTCGACGAGACGGAAAATGCGGCCGTCCTCCTCGACGACATAATGCGCGCTCACTTTCGCTTCCGGATCGCAGAGCCGTTCGATCGCCTCGGCGCCGGTCTGCATGCCGGTATAGTGCAGCACGATCATGTCGACGGCGCGCCCGCGTTCGTCGAAATTCGGCGACGGCCAGTCGATGATCTGCATGCGAACTCCTCCTCCGCCCGTCGCGCAGGCGGTCGCCGACACTCCGGCCGCCACGAAAACACGCCTGTCGAGCATTTCCCGAGTGTGCGACGGTTCGGATGCGGTTTCCAGTTCCCGGCGAGCCGATCAGGGTTCTTTGACGGCGGCGCCGACGACGATCGCCGGCGGCACGTCGGCCTCCGGCGCGCCGGCGCCGAGGGTCTCCGACTTTTTCTTCGCCGCGCGGAGGAGCACGAAGCCGACGCCCGCCACGACCATCGCCCCGCCGATCAGAAACTGCGTCGTCAGGCGTTCGCCGAGAAAGACCACGCTGAACCCGACGCCAAGCAGCGTCGTCAGCAGCGTCGAGACCGCGACCTGGCTCACCGGCAGACGCTGAAGCAGCCAGTAATAGGCCGTATGACCGAAGATCGACGCTCCGATGGCGGAGTAAAGCACGGTCATGGCGACAATATGCGGTCGCGCCTCGGCGAAATAGGGGCCAGGCGGCCCATCCGCGACAAGCGTTGCGCCCCAGAGAAAACCCGCGCCGATCACTGCAAACCAGGCGAGAAGCTCCTGCGGCCGGAAGCCCTTGGCCTGCTTCACGAGAATGGCGCCGACAGACTCAACAAGCGCACAGCACGCGACCAGCGCGACGCCGACGCCGATACGGTCGCCTTCGCTGCCCGCATCGCGGGCCAGCGCGACCAGCGCGACGCCGCAGAAGGCGAAGCTGATGCCGGCGATGCGCCGCCAGCCGACTTTCTCGCCGAGAAAGATCACCGAGAGGATCGTCGCAAACGGCACATAAAGCTCGATTGCAATCGCCGCGGCCGACGCCGGCGCATGCTTCACGCCGTTGAACAGGAAGGCGTAGTTGAGCGCGCCAAGACAGATTCCGGCCGTCAGAACGCGCCCCATCATGCCGGGCCGCCAGCGCAGAAACGGCGCCATGAACAGCGCAACGACGCTCATCCGGAGCGCCGCATAAAGGAGCGGCGGCAGCTCCGTCACGCCGGTTTTGAGCACGACATAGTGAAAACCCCAGACGAGGCACATGCCGGCAAAAATGCACAGCTCGCGCGTGCTCACAGCTTATGCTCCGTATCCGGAACGCAAACTTGATGACAAGGCGCGGTCATCTGGGGCGCGCGGGGCGACAAAGGGGGGCTCAGGTAAATCCGCTTGAACGCGCCAGTCTTAGTCCTGCCTGCCTTGCCCCGGAACCGCCGCCGCGCAAAATCGCCTGCGGCATTCCGGCGCCGCTACGGAATTCAAACTGGGAAGGGAGCGCGGGTCAGGCCGGCTGAGCAAGACGCCAACGGCCGCGGCGGCGCGTGGGCGAGACGGCGCGAAGCGCAGCGGAAATGCCGAGCGCCAGAGGCGCTGCGAATGCGACAGCAATCAACGTCGCCGCCGAAAAGAGATAAACCGCGGCTACCGCCACCCAGCGCCATGCGGCGCGTGCGAGCCGGGCCATTTCGAGACCGCTTGCAGAACTACGTCCAGAATGAGCTTCTATCGACAACGCCACGCCCGAATTTGACCCTACGCAGTCTAAGACTGCTGAAGCCGCGGCGTAAAGTCCGCGGCGCAGATACGTCTCAAATTTCCAGCAGATTGAGGCGAATTCGCGACCAAAGCGTTTCGGAACAGCGTTAATGACCGAGCGCAACTGCCTTCTCATAAGCGGCATTGATCGCCGCCATGCGCTCTTCCGCAACGCGCACAAGTCCAGCTGGAACGCCGCGGGCGATCATTGCGTCGGGATGGTGCTCGCGAACGAGATCGCGCCAGGCGGACTTGATCGCCTCCTTCGAGGCGTCTGGCGCAACGCCCAGCACCGCAAAAGGATCGTCGGCGTCAAGACCGAGATGCAGCGCGCGCAACCGCCTGAAAACCGTGTCGGCGAGCCCGAGCGCTTTCGCCGCTTGCTCAAGCAGCGCCCTCTCCCGCGGATGCTCGACGCCGTCGGCGCCGGCGATGTGGAACAGGCAATCGAGAACATCCTCTCGGATTTGCGGGTCGTCGTCATAGAGCGTTCGCACGCGCGAAAGATAAGCGTCAAAACCGGCGATGTCCTGCTGGGCAAGATTGTAGATGATGCGGACCTTGTCCGCCTCGCTTTCCGGATAGGAGAAAAAGGCGCGGAAGGCGTTCACCTCGTCATCCGTGACGACGCCGTCCGCCTTCGCCATCTTGGCCGACAGCGCGATCAGCGCGATGGAGAACGCCGCCTCGTCGCGTTTGGCCTTGCGCTCCGCAAAGGCGTCAAGCACGCCGCCCAGCGTTTTCTGGCGTGCATCCTCAATAACAGACTGGAGGCGTTCCAGGAGATTCATGGCTGAATTCATAGGCCTCGGCGCGATTTCGCGCCATGCGCGATTTGGCGGCGCCGGAGCGTCGCACATGCTTGTGGAAAAGTTTTTTTTCCTGCCAATTCAATAACCTGGGGAAAATTCGGTGCATCCTGTGCGCATGTCCCAAATCCTAGCGTTTTGCAGTCTTGTCACAGACCTGCAATGTTTGTCCGGGCAATTTGCGGGGCGCTGAGATGGAATCCGCTGTTCATCAAATGCGTGTGATTTTTGGCGGCCTGTTGTGCGGGGCTGCCTTCATGGTTGTGTCCTTGGCGATCGCGCAGTGGTTTTAGGTTTCGCCTGAATCAAATAGTAGATTTCTGCAAAGGCGCAGAACGCGCACCGTGCAGACGGCAACCCGTGAGCACGTCCGGTCCCTGCACTAACGGTCGGGGTCGTAGCCGAGGATCGGCGACAGCCACTTCTCCGTTGTCGCGACAGTCCAACCTTTGCGCGCCGCGTAGTCTTCAACCTGATCGCGCGCGATTTGCCCGACCCCGAAATAGACCGATTCCGGATGGCTGAAATAGAGCCCGCTGACGGACGCAGGCGGGGTCATCGCATAGCTTTCGGTCAGCGCCATATCCGCATGGCGCGGCGCGTCGAGCAGCCGGAACAGGGTGTCTTTTTCCGTATGATCAGGCTGCGCCGGATAACCGGGCGCCGGGCGCACGCCCTGATAATCCTCCGAGATCAGCTGCTCGATCGTGCGCTCTTGCCCTTTCTCAAAGCCCCAGAATTCCCGGCGCACGCGTTCATGGAGATGTTCCGCGAAGGCTTCGGCGAACCGGTCGGCGAGCGCCTTGGCCATGATCGCCGAGTAATTGTCGTCGCGGCGGTCGTAGGATTGGGCGAGCGCCTCTTCGCCGACGCCGGCCGTGACCGCGAATGCGCCGACATAATCGGCGACGCCTGACTCGATCGGGGCGACAAAGTCCGAGAGGCAAAAATTCGGCGCGCCGTCTTCGCGCTTCGCCATCTGCTGACGCAGGCCATGCAAGGTCGCAAGCGGCGTCTTTCGCGTCTCATCCGTGTAGAGAACGATGTCGTCGCCGACGCTGTTCGCGGGCCATAACCCTACGACGCCATGCGCCGTGAGTTTTCGCCCCTCGATGATCTCGGCGAGCATCCGCTTTGCGTCGGCGTAGAGTGCGCGCGCCGGCTCGCCGACGATCGAGTCTTCAAGGATTTGCGGATAGCGCCCAGCAAGATCCCAGGAGGCGAAAAATGGCGTCCAGTCGATGTACCGGGCGAGCAGGCCGAGATCATAGTCCCGAAAGGCCCGGGCGCCGATGAAAGTCGGCCGCGGCGGCGCGTAGGAGGTCCAGTCCGTCTTCATCTTGCGCACCCGCGCTTCAGCGAGCGGAATGCGCGGGTTACGGTCCTGGCCCTTGGCGTGCTGGTCGCGGATCTTCGCGTAATCAGCGGCGGTCTGTGCGAGGAAATCCGGTTTTCTCTCCTTGGAGAGCAGCGTAGAGGCGACCCCGACAGCGCGGCTCGCATCTGTGACGTAGACGACGCCGTGGTCGTAATTCGGCGCGATCTTCACCGCCGTATGCGCCCTACTCGTCGTCGCCCCGCCGATCAGCAGCGGAATGTCGAAGCCGAGACGTTTCATTTCCGATGCGACGTGACGCATCTCGTCGAGGCTCGGCGTGATGAGGCCCGATAGCCCGATGATGTCGACATTTTGAACGCGCGCTTCCGTCAGAATCTTTTCCGCCGGAACCATGACCCCGAGGTCGATGACTTTGAAATTATTGCACTGGAGGACGACGCCGACGATGTTCTTGCCGATATCGTGCACATCGCCTTTGACGGTCGCCATCAACACGACGCCGGCAGGCTTGCCCTGCGCAAGGCCCTGCTCTTCCTTTTCCTTCTCCATGAAGGGCGTGAGATACGCGACCGACTGCTTCATCACGCGCGCCGACTTTACGACCTGCGGCAGGAACATTTTGCCCGCGCCGAAGAGATCGCCGACGACATTCATGCCGTCCATCAGCGGGCCTTCGATGACGAAAAGCGGGCGGCCGAGCTTGGCGCGCGCCTCCTCCGAATCCTCAACGATGAATTCGTTGATGCCTTTGACGAGAGCGTATTTCAGGCGCTCCTCGACCGGCGCTTCGCGCCAGGCAAGATCGGCCTCTGTCTTCTTTCCGGCCTCACCCTTGTAGCGTTCGGCGACTTCGAGCAGGCGCTCGGTGCCGTCTTTGCGGCGGTTCAGGATCACGTCCTCGACCGGCTCACGCAGCGCGGGCGCGATATCGTCATAGATCGCAAGCTGACCCGCATTGACGATGCCCATGTCCATGCCGGCCTGCACCGCATGGTAGAGAAACACCGAATGCATCGCCTCGCGCACCGGCTCATTGCCGCGGAAAGAGAAAGAGATGTTGGAGACGCCGCCCGAAACTTTCGCGCCCGGCAGGTTCTGTTTGATCCAGCGCGTCGCCTCTATGAAATCGACGGCGTAATTGTCGTGCTCTTCGATGCCCGTCGCGACCGCGAAGATGTTCGGGTCGAAGATGATGTCATCCGGCGGAAAGCCGAGCTTTTCCGTCAGCGTCTTGTAGGAACGCGTGCAGATCTCAATCTTGCGCGCCGCCGTGTCGGCCTGCCCTTTCTCGTCGAAAGCCATGACGACGACGGCGGCGCCGTAGCGCATGACCTTTTTCGCCTGTTCGAGAAACTTCTCCTCGCCCTCTTTCAGTGAGATCGAGTTGACGATGGGCTTGCCCTGGACGTTTTTGAGCCCCTCTTCGATGACTTCCCATTTCGAGGAATCGATCATCACCGGCACGCGCGAGATATCCGGTTCCGAAGCGATGAGGCGCAGGAAGGTGCGCATCGCTGCGACGCCGTCGAGCATGCCCTCGTCCATATTGACGTCGATCGCCTGCGCGCCGCTTTCAACCTGCTGGCGCGCGACGGCGAGGGCCTCTTCGTAGAGGCCGTCCTTGATCAGCTTGCGGAACTTCGCCGAGCCGGTGACGTTCGTCCGCTCGCCGATATTGACGAAGCGCGGCGTAGTCATGCGGCGGCGCCCGCCGGCTTTTCTTCCGCCGCTTTCGGCGCAGGCCTCGCCCGAAGGCCGAGCATATGACAGAGCGCGAACGCCAGTTCGTCGCGATTCAGCGTGTAGAAGTGGAAATGCTTCACGCCGCGTTCTGCAAGACCGAGGCATTGCTCAGCGGCGACTGTCGCGGCGACAAGCTGACGCGTATCGGGCTGATCGTCGAGGTTCTGGAAGAGTTTGACGAGGCGGCCCGGAATGGTCGCGCCGCACATATCCGCCATGCGGCGCAGCCCGGTAAAGTTTGAAACGGGCATAAGGCCCGGCACAATCGGGATCGCGATGCCGGCGGCAAGAACGCGATCGAGAAAGCGGTAATAGACCTCGTTGTCGTAAAAGAACTGCGTGATGGCGCGCGTCGCACCGGCGTCGATTTTGCGCTTCAGCATGTCGATGTCCGCGCTGATCGAGGCGCTGTCGGGATGTTTCTCCGGGTAACAGCCGACGCTGATCTCAAAATCCGCAACACGTTTGGCGCCCGCGGCGAGTTCGGCCGCGTTGGCGTAGCCGCCAGGATGCGCACGATAGCGTTCGCCGGCGCCGCCCGGCATGTCGCCGCGCAAAGCCACAATGTGTCGAACGCCCGCCGCCCAATAGGCGCGCAGCACGTCGTCGATTTCAGCGGACGTCGCCGCGACGCAAGTGAGATGGGCCGCGACCGGCAGCGGCGTCTCCTTGATGATACGCGACACGGTTTCGTGCGTCCGCTCGCGCGTCGAGCCGCCGGCGCCGTAGGTGACGGACACGAAGTCCGGACGCAGCGGCGCAAGCCGCGAAATCGCGCGCCACAGATTCTCTTGCATCGCCGGCGTCTTTGGCGGGAAGAATTCAAACGACACGTGGAGGTCGGACAAGGAGGCCTCTCAGATTGTCAGGCGGCGCTTGTGCGCGTTTTCAATTTGCGTACGGATGTCGGCGCGGTGCAGCACCAGATTTTCACGGTCAAGGTCTTGCCGTCGCCCGAAGACGGAGAGAGCGTTTCGGTTTCCGTCAAGGCAAGGCCCGTCGCGCGGCACCAGGATTTCACTTCATCCTCGGAGAAACCGAGCCGGCGATGGGCATGACTCTCACGGAGAAACTCAAGTTCGTGCGGCGCAAAGTCTGAGATGAGCAACCGGCCGCCGGGCTTCAGGAGTCGCGCAGCCTCTCGCACTGCCGCGTCCGGATCCGCAAGGAAGTGCAAGACTTGATGCAAGCAGACAAGATCCGCAGAACCCGCATCGAGCGGCGTCGCGAAGAGGTCGCCGAGCCGGACTTGCGCATGCGCGACGGCCGCCTTTTCGAGATTAGCACGTGCGACCGACAACATTTCGCGCGACGTGTCGAAGCCGAGGCCGTTTTCAAAGACGTCTGCAAAAAGCTCAAGCATGCGGCCTGTGCCAGTGCCCAGATCGACGAAGAGGCCGACACACTCGGCGCCGACAATCGCACGCATCCTCGCTTCGATGTCCGATTCGGGCAGGTGGAGGCGGCGAACTTTTTCCCAATCGGCCGCATTCTCCTGAAAATAAGCGGCTGCGAGTTTGGCCCGCGCGGCGCGGCTTTGCTGGAAACGTTCTCGGTCGCGAGCGATCAGCCGGTCATCCGAGTTGCTAACCGTTTCGATAGCGACGACCACCGCATCTGCCGCGCCGTCAAGTTCTGTCGTTGCGCGATAGAACATCCAGGAGCCTTCGCGGTACCGCTCAACGAGGCCAGCATCCGACAAAATCTTGAGGTGCCGGCTTACACGAGGCTGACTTTGTCCAAGAATTTGAGTGAGTTCCGTGACAGTGAGCTCGCCCTGGAGCAGCAACGAGAGAACGCGCAAGCGCGTCTCCTCTCCCACCGCCTTGAAGATGTTCAATGTCGAATCGAGGCTCATCGCCCAAAACCGTTGGCATCCACAAATGCCGAGAGACATAAACATATCTTTATGTCAAAGGCAATCTGTGACGACGGCCGCCCCAGCGGACACAGAAACGTCAAGAGACTTATGTTTTGAGATGCAGCAGATTATTAGGGTTACGGGGACCATAACGTCGCGCCGGTGCAAGGTTGGAGTATTCGATGAGGGGGATGCCGATTCGCTTGGCTTTCGGCGTGATGTGCGCCGTTTGGATGGCCGCGCCTAGTCTGGCTCAGACAACGGAGCCCGACTCTGGCAGCGCAAACGCGTCAGAAGCCGATCAGACCGCCACAAATGTTGATCCCTGGGAACCGTTCAATCGGCACTCGTTTAATGCCTATCTTTTTGTCGATGACACGCTGCTCGTGCCCCTGGCGAAAGGCTACCGCGCGATGACGCCGGAAAAGGCGCGTAAGGGATTCAGGAATTTCCTTTCGAACGGCGCTTCGGCCAATTTATTCGTCAACGATGTGCTTCAAGGCGAGTTCGAGCGCGCGGGAGAGACCCTTGCGCGCTTTGTCATCAACTCGACGATCGGTTTTGGCGGCATGGCAGACCCGGCGGAACGCCTCGGTATTCCGGAGCACAGCGAGGATTTCGGGCAGACTTTGGCGGTCTGGGGCGTGCCGCAGGGCCCGTTCCTCTACTTGCCGCTTTTTGGCCCGACAACGGTGCGAGATGGGGTGGGCATCGGCGTCGACCTCCTGCTCGAACCTGTCTACTGGGTCGATACGCGACCGGCACGACTTGCGCGCTATTCGCGTTTCGGCGCGACGGCGATCGTGCGCCGGGAGCCGGTGATCGAGCCGCTTGCCGAAATTCGGACGGAATCTCTTGATTACTACTCGTCGCTCCGGAGCTTTTACCTGCAGTCGCGCAAGCGCGAAATCGCCAATGGAAAGACGTCGTTCGAGGATTTGCCCGACATCGGCGAGTTTGACGAAGAACTCGATCCTGAGGCGGCGGCGCCCGCAACGGAAAACCAGAATTAAAGGATATCTCGATGCAGTTCGGCGTGCTGGCGAGGATGAGAAACGTCGCCCTGTGGTTCGCTGTCTTCGCAGCGGCTTTCGCGGCGGCTCCCGCTCATGCGGAAAAGGCGGCTGAGACATTCATGGCCGGCGTTTTGAAAGAGGCGAACCCGGTATTCGCTCGTGCGGACGCCGCTGCGCGCAACGCTGGGATTGACGCGCTGGTCGCCCAATACGTCGATCTCGACCGGACCAGCATGTTCGTACTCGGACAATATGCGCGGATCATGACGCCTGCGCAGAAGGCCGAGTACAAGCCGCTTTTCCGCGCCTATGCGACGCGTGTCTATCGCAAGACGCTTGAAGGCTACAAAGGCGAATCGCTCGCCGTGACCGGCTCGACCGAGCGGTCGCCGAAAGACATCATTGTCAATTCGAAGGTCGTCGGCGCGGCGGCCAATTCGGCTTATGCCAATTCCGTGGTGATGTGGCGGGTCTATCGCAGCGGGGATGGAAAGATGGCCATTTTCGACGCTGGCGCGGACAATATTTGGCTCGCGATCGAGCAGCAGAGCCAGTTCAAATCGGTCATTGCGAATAATGGCGGCGGCACCAAAGGCATCGACGCGCTCATCGCAGATCTGAAGCGCCGCCTCGCGGAGTGATCGCATCAAGCGCACTCCGCGCATCTCGCGATCTAACCCCGAATCGTCGTCTGTGAATTGCGCCGTCAGTCGCGTTATTGTCGGCATCCAGACAAGGTGAATTCATGTCGTTCGTAATTACGGTCGCCCAGCGCAAGGGCGGCGCGGGCAAGACGACGCTTGCCTGCCACCTTGCTTCAGCCTTCAGAGCGCGCGGGCTTTCCGTGTTCGGCCTCGATCTCGACCCGCAACGGAGCTTTTCGACCTGGGCCCGGGCGCGCGGCCGCGCAAAGCCGGGCGAAGACAAGTTCAGCTATGCTGAAGCAAGCGGCTTCGCCGCAATCCCCGCCATGCGGCGCGGCGCGGATTTTGACCTTTGCATCATCGACACGCCGCCCAACACGGAGTCAAACGTGCAGCGCGCAATCCGCGCCGCCGACCTTGTTCTGACGCCGCTGCAATTGTCGCCGCTTGATCTTGCCGCAAGCCTGCCGACGGCGCAGGCGATCGGCGAAGCTGGCCGGCCCTTCATGTTCGTCATCAATCGCGCACCGCCACGTTCACGCATCGCCGACGACATCCGCGCGCAAATCAAGAAGCACCGCATTCCCTGCGCCGAGACCGAGCTCGGCAATCGCGCCATCTTTGCAGAGGCGCTCGCGCAAGGTCTCGGCGTTACAGAAGCCGACCCGTCGAGCTTGGCGGCCGCGGAGATTGATGCGCTTGCCTGCGAAGTGCTGAAGCGCAGCGGCGGTGCGAGATACGCCGCCTGAAGTCTATCGCTTAGATTTCGGAGGATCGTGCCGGGCCGAAAGATTGACCGTGCGCGCTAGCGCCG
Source organism: uncultured Caulobacterales bacterium (assembly GCA_964507915.1). Classification (GTDB taxonomy): domain Bacteria; phylum Pseudomonadota; class Alphaproteobacteria; order Caulobacterales; family Parvularculaceae; genus Amphiplicatus. The sequence goes on along the minus strand of CAZDRH010000002.1, from coordinate 145,352 downwards.
CAGGGCCGCCGGCGCCGAGATCGGCGAAGGCGACAGGCGCTTCCGGCGCAGCAGTGATCTCCAGCGTCCCGCCTTGCTCCAGAAAATTCGCGGCAGCGCCGAGGATCTGCACATAGCGCGAATCGACGCCTTCCGCCGTCTTTGCGAGGAGGCGCATGCCCTCCGGCATTTCCTTGCGGACCGCTTCCGGCGTTTGTCCCGACCTCTCTGCTGAAAGAGCGAACATCGTGTCGAGCATGGCGTCATCGTCGATACGAAAGGAAAGGCCCTTCAGCGAACCGAAGGATACGAAGTCTGCGCGCCCGCCTGCTTTGCGGGCAGCCTCCATTTTCGCGGCCTCGACATTCGCCATCTCAAGCAAAAACGACATGTCGGCGAACCGGTCGGCCTTGAAGTCAGAGCGCAATGCGGCAAGGCCTTTCTCAGCGTCCCAGGTCCAGGTGAAGCGGCTTGATGCCGGCGCCTTGTCGAGTTTGCGCTTTTTGAGAATGTCGAGCGCGCCCTTGTCGCTCTCTTCGACATAAGCCGTGAAATCGAGCACCGCGCCTTTTGAGGCCGCCGTAACTTCTGACGGCACGACGCCAACGAACTCTGTCATCGTGACCGCATTCTCTTCCGCATGTGAGGCGAGCTTGCCGCGCACGAATGTATCGATCTTGCGCGCACGCATCGTCCCAAGGCTGATGAGCCCGCGCGCGTCCATCGCGATTTCCTCGCCGGCGAGTTCCTTTTGCATCCAGCCCGCAAGATCTATTTCGCGCCATTCAAAACTGCCGACCGTCACGCGCTGATCTGCCGGAAAAAGGAAGGGGCCAAACGGGCCATTGAGAAGCGCGCCGATGACGGGACCAAACCCGCCGCCGAACGCGGCGCGCATTCCAGGCGACATCGAAACCTGATACTCGACACCCTTGGCGACGACACCCTTGAGCTTGCCGCCGGACAACCCTCCGAAGCGCAGGTCAGGCGCCTTGAACGAAAAATCGTCCTCCTTGTCCGATCCTCCGCCGACGGACCACGCTTTGAAATAAAGGCCGCCCAATTCAAAATTGTTCAGAAAGTGCGCCGCCGTCGGCCGCAAACCTTCGAGGGGCGCAAAGGCGCCGCGACGCACGCGCATGCCCGACCACTCGACAGCGCCGATCGCCGCCGCGTCGTCCACATTGCGTTCAGGAACGACATCGAAAGCCCTTACTTTGACGAACACTGTTTCGAACGGCGCGCTGTTGTCCCGCTTTGCGTCATTGATCCGGCGCATGGCCTCACGATCGACGCCGTAAAGCTCGAGGCGCTTGATTGTCATCGGCAGCCGCGGCCCGTTGCCGTCCGGATCAGGAAAGCCGACGCCCGTCATGATGGTCGCGCCGAGCCGGCGATCGAAACTCGCCTTCTCGTAAGTCGGGCGGAGCCGCTGCGGCACGAGCGCGAGCAGTGCGTTGACATCGAGCGGCGCTGCATCCTTCAATGTGAAAGACCGATCCAGCGGCGAGCCGGCGTCCAGACGCAACGCGTCGCGCCCTTCGGCGCTCGGACCATCGCGGCTGCAGGATCCGACAAAAACGGCGAAAACCGCCGCAACAACCAAGATCCGCATCATATCGCCGCGCGCCCCGAACCGTCGGCAAGGGCGTAAACAAAGATTCGACGCAAAGCTATTGCGCGCGGACGGCGGCATCGATGAGGGCCTCTGCCTCGTCGCTCGACCAGTCTGCGCCGCCCCGCAGTCTGCCGATTTCGCGGCCCGATCGGTCATAGAGGATCGAGAGGGGCAGCCCGGCGCCTGCACCGAGCGCCGTCGCGAGGCGCAAGGTTTCGTCCATGTGCAGATCAAGCGCCGTGACGCCGAGGCGGGTCAGATAATCGCGCGCACGCGCTTCGCCTTGCGGGTCGGCGGCGATGGCGAGGACGTCAAAGCCGCGTCCGCCTCTGGATTTCTGCAAAGCATCGAGCGAAGGCAGTTCCTCAAGGCACGGCTTGCACCAGGTCGCCCAGAAATTGACGAGTACGACTTTGCCGCGGCGGCTCTTCAGGAATTGCGGCTTCCCATCTGCATAAAAAGCGATTTCGGGGGCGGGCGCCGGCGCAAGCGCATATTGAAAGTCAGCCATCTCGCCGACGATCAGCGTCTGGTCGCGGAGCGGGCCCGCGGGCCGAACGCCGGTCTCCGGCTTTGCGCTCGCGGCGATGATGACGTAGAGGACGCCTAGCGCGCCGGCGGCGCCCCAGATCATCAGCCACAAGCGGGGCGATTTCAGCGCAGCCACGTCACCTCTCCTTTCCACCGGAACCGGCATGACAGATAAGGCGGACGCAGAAAAGAACCAGATGTGGGGCGGCCGATTTGCCGCCGGTCCCGACGCCGTCATGCAGGAAATCAACGCGTCGATCGACATCGACAAGCGTTTATGGCGTCAAGACATCCAAGGCTCGAAAGCTCACGCGGCGATGCTCGCCCAGCAAGACGTCATCACGCATGACGACGCCGAGGCCATCCGAAATGGTCTCGACGCGATCGCGGCCGAAATCGAGGCCGGTACCTTTCTGTTCTCGCGCGACCTTGAGGACATCCACCTCAATATCGAGGCGCGGTTGACCGAGCGCATCGGCGAAGCCGGAAAACGACTGCATACGGCGCGGTCGCGCAACGACCAGGTCGCAACGGATTTCCGCCTCTGGGTCAAGACGGCGCTCGACAGGACGGATGACGGGCTCGCCGGTCTGATGCGCGCATTGGCGCTGCGCGCGGAAGAGCACGCCGACTGGATCATGCCGGGCTTCACGCATTTGCAGACGGCCCAGCCCGTGACGCTCGGCCATCATCTTCTCGCCTATATCGAGATGCTTAATCGCGACCGCATGCGCCTCATCGGCGCCATCGCGCATCTCGACGAATGCCCGCTCGGCGCCGCGGCGCTCGCCGGCACCCCCTACCCTATCGACCGTGAGGCGACTGCAAAGGCGCTTGGCTTCGGCCGGCCGATGCGAAACTCGCTCGACGCTGTCGCCTCCCGCGATTTTGCGATGGAGGCGATCAACGCGCTCGCGATTTCGGCCGTGCACCTGTCGCGCCTCGCCGAAGAGATCGTCTTGTGGACGTCGCCCCAATTCGGCTTTGCGCGGCTCTCGGACGCCTGGTCGACAGGCTCCTCGATCATGCCGCAGAAGCGCAACCCGGACGCGGCTGAACTTATCCGCGCCAAGGCCGCAAAGATTGCTGCAAACGGGCAAGCGCTGATGATGATCGTGAAGGCGTTGCCGCTCGCCTATGCCAAGGATCTGCAGGACGACAAGGCGCTGACCTTCGAGGCTTTTGACGCGCATGGGCTCTGCGTCGCCGCGATGACCGGCATGATGGAAACCATGCGCTTCGACCGCGCCGCTTTGCGGTCCGCTGCTGCTAGAGGCTATTCCACCGCCACCGACCTTGCCGACTGGTTAGTCCGCACGCTCAAATTCTCGTTCCGCGACGCCCACCATGTGACAGGCGCCATCGTGGCGGCGGCGGAAAAGAAGGGCGTAGGCCTTGACGCTCTGCCGCTTGCGGACATGCAGGCCATTGAACCTCGAATCACCGCGGACATTGCCGGCGCGCTGACGGTCGAAGCGTCTGTGTCCTCGCGGCTTTCCTTCGGCGGCACGGCGCCGCAGAATGTACGCAAGGAAGCGGCGCGTTGGCGCGGCGTGCTTGGCGCGAAGGGTTGAAGATTATGAGACTTGTGCTCGCTCTGCTTGCAGCAACTCTGTTTTTGTCCGCTTGCGGCAAAAAGGCCCCGCTTCGGCCGCCGGGATCGCAGCCCGCTGTTTCCGCACCGGCCGGCGCCTAGGATTGACGCCGACGCACAATGCATCATTTCGCCTATAGGGCCGGCATTCTGCACGCGGAGGATATCGACCTCAATCGGCTCGCGGACATCGTCGGGACCCCCTTCTACTGTTATTCCGAAGCGACGATCCGGCGCCATGCGCGCGTCTTCGCGGCGGCGTTTGCGGAGCTCGACCCGCTTGTCGCTTACTCCGTAAAGGCGAACGGCAACCTGGCGATACTGAGCGTTCTTGCCCGCGAGGGCCTCGGCGCCGATGTCGTGTCCGGCGGCGAATTGCTGCGCGCGCGCCGGGCCGGAATCCCTGGATCAAAAATCGTCTTCTCCGGCGTCGGCAAGACGCGGGGCGAAATGGCGCTCGCTCTCGATGAGGGCATTCATCAATTCAATGTCGAGTCGCTGCCTGAATTGGACGCGCTGAACGAGGTCGCCCTGTCGAAAGGCGCTGTCGCGCCGATCGCTTTCCGCATCAATCCGGACGTCAAGGCAGGCGGGCACGCCAAGATTTCGACCGGCAAGGCTGAAGACAAGTTCGGCGTGCCTTGGGCGCGCGCGAGGGAGATCTATGCCTATGCCGCGACCTTGAAGGGCGTCGCGCCGATCGGCGTTGATTGCCACATCGGCTCGCAGATCGACGCGCTTCAGCCTTTCGAAGATGCGTTCCGGCGGCTTGCTGCGCTCGTCGGCGTTCTGCGCGCCGACGGCCGCACCATCGAGCGTCTCGATCTCGGCGGCGGGCTCGGCATTCCCTACGTTACGGACGCCGCCGCGCCGCCGCACCCGGAGGCTTATGCGCAGCTCGTCAAAGCCATCGCGGGACCGCTCGACGTTGCGCTGATTTTCGAGCCGGGACGGCTCATCATCGGCAATGCCGGGGTCCTCGTCGCCACCGTTCTCTATGTAAAGGATGGCGAGGCGCGGAAATTCACCATCCTCGACGCCGGCATGAACGATCTCATGCGCCCGGCGCTTTATGACGCGAAACACGAAATCTGGCCTGTCGCTGAACCGCGCGCTGCGCCGACGGAGGCTTACGATGTCGTGGGTCCGGTTTGCGAGTCGACGGACGTGTTTCTCAAGGCTACGCGACTTCCGCCGCTTCGCGCCGGCGACCGCGTCGTGATCATGTCCGCCGGCGCTTATGGGGCGGTGCTGTCGAACCAGTACAACGCCCGCCCGCTTGTTCCGGAGGTTCTCGTTTCCAACGGCTGCTTTGCGATCGTCCGCAGACGGCCGGATTTCTCCGACATGACCGCGCTCGAGACGTCTGAAGCGCAATACGAAAAGGCGGTGTAATCTGTGCCGATCGTCGACCCGAAAACAAAACCGCTCCTCGACCTCATCGCCGCGCTCGGTGAGCCGCCGCTCCGTGAGCAGAGCATCGCGGAATTTCGCCAGCGCCGGCGCCGCGGACGCGACTTCATCAATACGCCGCCGCCGGCGTTGTCTGTAATTCGCGATGTCGAAGTAGAAGGAGCCGCCGGAACCTTGCCCGCGCGCCTCTATGACGACAGCGACGGCGCGATGCGCCCGACCCTCGTGTTTTTTCACGGCGGCGGCTTCGTCTACGGCGACCTCGACAGTCATGACGGCGTCTGCCGCCGGCTGGCGAAAGCGGGCGGCATCCGTGTGATCGCGGTCGACTATCGTCTGGCGCCGGAGCATCCCTTCCCCGCTCCGGTCGAAGACGCGCACGCCGCATTTGGCCATATCGCAGCAAACGGCGCGAAATTCGGCGCTGATCCCGCGCGTCTCGCCGTCGGCGGCGACAGCGCCGGGGCTTGCCTATCAACCGTCGTCGCCCGCGACGTCGCGCGGAGCGGCGGCGCGACGGTCAAGTTCCAGCTTCTGCTTTATCCGGTGACCCAGCAAGGACGCATGACGGCGTCGAGGGAGCGCTTTGCGGAAGGGTATTTCCTGACGCTCGACTCCATCGATTGGTTTACGGAACTCTATCTTGGCAGCGGCTGGACGGGGGTTGCGGACGAGCGGATCTCCCCGCTCGATTTTGAGCCGCCTGCCAATCTTGCGCCAGCTTTGGTGATTACGGCTGGGTTTGATCCCTTGCTGGACGAAGGCGCCGCTTACGCTGAAAAGCTGAAGCGCGCCGGAGTGCCCGTCCGCTACGTCGAATATCCCGACCAGATTCACGGCTTTGTGTCGTTCACGGCGTTTTCAAGCGTCGCTGAAGAAGCGCTTGCCGAGGCTGGCCGCGCTGTCGCGCGCGCCATTGCGAGCAATCACCAGCCGTAATAGATCGAAAAATTGTTGAAAACGACGCCGGCGTTGAACGCGATTGCGAGCGCAAAGAACGAGAGCACGAATCTGTGGGGGAACCACAGGACCATGCCGCAGATGACGCCCTGCAGGAACAGCTTGGCTGCAATCCACCCGAGACCCAGGTGCTCCATGCCGGCGCGCATGATCGGATTGACTTCTTCGGCGATACCCGACGTCACGCTCCAATGCGTCGAAAGGATGTCCATGGCGCCGACGACATTGTAAATCACGACGAGAATGACGGCGGCGATCCGGTTGGCGCGACCTTGCCGGGATGCGGAAGCTTGGGCCGCCAGGGTTTCTCTTCGCGCTTTCGTCAGGAACACCATCACCACGCGAGAAGGCTCCGTTGATCAGCCGCTTGATCGCGCTGAACCCGCCCCGATGAGGCGCTGCGCCGCTCCCGCGGGCGTCGACGGGCCGGGAGGTGCAGGTTAAGTTGCAAAAAGCATGACGGTCGCGACCAAACCTCAATCCGCGCGTAAAGGCGCAAAACCAGCCTTGAAAGCCGTTGGCGCGCCCATCAGGCGCGCCCTTGCTGTCCTGTTTTGGGAACGCCTGCAGCCGGCACTTGTTCCCGCTTTGGCGCCGGTCGCGATTCTATTCGGCGCGGCGCTCTTCGGCGCCTTCGTTAATGCGCCGGCGATTGCGCGTCTCGCAGCTGCGTTGGTCGCGCTCGCGGCGAGTCTCTTCCTTCTCTGGCGCGGCATACGCCGCTTTCGCCGCCCGTCCCGGGCCGATGCGCTCCGCCGGGTCGAAGCGGACAATGGGCTCGCGCACGCGCCCTTGTCGACGCTGGAAGATGCGCCTTTTCTGGGCGCGGCTGACCATCCGCTCTGGCGTGCGCATGTCGCGGCGGCGCGGCGCCTTGCCCGCGGGCTTATCGTCCGTGCGCCGCGCGCGACGGCGGACGCGGTCGATCCGTTCGCCTTGCGCTACGCCGTCGCCGGCTTGCTTGTCCTTGCGCTGTTCGTCGCCGGCGAAGACAGAACAGCGCGAGTCGCCTCGCTGTTCGGCGCGCCGCCGCCGCGTGAATCGGCGGGATCGTCTATGGATGTCTGGATCGAACCGCCGGCCTATACCGGCCTTGCGACGCTCTACCTTGCCAAGTCCGATGAGAAGCTCGGCGGACTAAACGCGCAGATCGATTTGCCAGAGGGATCGAAAGTCGTCGCGCAAGGTCCGCCCGGCGCGTTCCTTTCGTTCCGGACGCCGAAAGGCGAGCAGGCGCGCCAGATCGTCCCCGGTCGCCACGAACGATCCTTCTTCGCACAGATCTTTGGCCGCGCCGCGCCGGAGCCGGACGCCGCGCAGACGCCGGGACGTCTCGAAATCACGCTTTCCGAGTCCGGCGTGCTCAGCGCGGGTTCCGATGGAGCAGAAGCGCGCTGGCCGATCGGCGTAAAAAAGGACGCAGCGCCCGCCGCCGCACTCCTGACGCCCCCCACCGTGAATGAGCGCGGCAGAGTCACTCTGCCGATCCTGTTTCTCGACGATTACGGCGCCGTAGAGACGCGCCTCGTATTGCGTCTTGATCCGAAACAGGCGCGCCCGCTCGATGCGCCCGCCATCGATCCGGGCGCTGTGCGCGAAGAGCGCGTGCTTGTCGTCCCCGGCGGCGCCGGCAAGCCTGGCGCTCGCCGCCTTGAGGCCGATGTCGACGCCGAACCCTGGGCGGGGCTAGAGGTGTTCGCCAAAGTCGTCGTCGTGGACGGCAAGGGCCAGACCGGCGCAACCGAGGAATCGAAGCTGAGACTGCCCAAGCGGGTCTTCAGCAATCCTGTCGCCAAAGCGGTTCTTGAGCAGCGGCAAAATCTCGCCGTCGCGCCTTCCGCGTGGGCGAAGACCGCGCGCGCCTTCGACGCCATGACGTTCACGCCCGAGGCATTTTACGAGCGGTCCAAGGATTATCTTCTGATGCGCACGGCCTTCTGGCGCGTGATGCGCAGCGAAGGCGCCGAAACGGAAAAGACCGTCGACGCCTTCTGGACGCTGGCGCTGCAGCTCGAAGACGCAACGCTTGACCAGGCGCGTCAGGCGCTAGAGGCCGCCCGCGACGCGCTGAAGGATGCGCTCGAACGCGGCGCTTCAGAGGCCGAACTTGCGCGTCTCGTCGAAAGCCTGCGCCAGGCGATGGCGAATTACCTGCAGTCGCTCGCCGCCTCCGGCGAGACGCCGCAAGCCGGGCAATCCGGCGGAGAGGTCTCGGCGGCCGACCTCGAGGACAAGCTCGACGCCTTGCGCGATCTTACGCAATCCGGCGCGCGCAATGCCGCGCAAGACGCGCTCGACGAGCTTTCGCAATTGCTCGACAATCTGCAGGTTTCATCCGGCAGCGGAACATCAGGGGGCGGCGGCGGTTCTTCTTCGGCCGGCGCAGCAGCCGAGCTTCTCGGCCGTCAGAGGGGGCTTGCCGACCGCACTTTCGCCCGCGGGCAAGCCGGCGGCGCAAGCGGCGATCTCGCGAGCGAACAAAACGCACTTGGGGCTGAACTCGACCAGCTTCGCGCGCGTCTCAAACCTGGCGCCGGCGCGGCACAGCCGCTTGCCGATGGCCGCGCGGCGATGGACGAGGCCGAACAGGCGCTGAAAGCCGGCGATTTCGACACGGCCAGCGCTGCGATGGAACGGGCGGTCGACAAGCTTCGCGAAGGGGCGTCGGAACTCGCCAAGGCCGAACAGTCCGAAAGCGGCGGAGCCGGCGGAAGGCGGGACCCGCTAGGCCGTCCCCTTGGACCTGCATCCGGCGAGTCTGTCGACGTTCCCGAAACGATCGACGCTGAACGGGCGCGCCAGGTCCGCGAAGAGCTTCGCAAAAGGCTTTCCGAAGGCGGCCGTTCGGAAGAAGAAATACGCTATCTTGAGCGATTGCTCGAACGCTTCTGAATTCGCCCGTTGCTCTTGATTTTGACGCGATGCCCTGCGCCCGTTAGGATTCGTTCGTCTCGCCGGGCGGCGCAGCCGCCCTCCCCTTCATCCGTCGCGATACAGGAAACGCCCCATGGCTAAGCGTCTCTTCCAGTTTATTCTCGTCGCGATGGTGCTTGGCGTCGCCGCCGGCGTTGCGATCCATTACGGGATGCCGAAAGAAGCTGCGGACGAATTGTCCGCTAACCTCAAAATTCTGACGGACCTGTTTCTGCGCCTGATCAAGATGATCATCGCGCCGCTGGTGTTTTCGACTCTGGTCGCCGGCATCGCCCATATGGGCGCGCAAACGAGCATGGGCCGCCTCGGCGTCAGGACGCTGCTCTGGTTTTTGTTCGCCTCGGCCCTCTCCCTGACGCTCGGCCTCATCATGGTCAATCTTCTGCAGCCGGGCGTCGGCGCAAATCTCACCTTGCCGGCTTCGGGGTCAGAAATCCCGGTGAAGCCGGGAGCCATCGACTTCCGCGATTTCATCCGAACCCATATCATTCCGACCAGCATTTTTGACGCGATGGCGCAGAACCAGATCCTGCAGATCGTCGTGTTTTCGGTGTTCGCGGGCGTTGCGCTCGCGGCAGTCGGAGAAAAGGCAAAGGGTCTCGTCGTGCTGTGCGATCAGCTCGTCGAAGTCATGCTCAAAATCACCGGCTACGTGATGATGTTCGCGCCGATCGCCGTGTTCGCTGCGGTCGCTGTCGCCATCGGCCGCAACGGCCCCGAGGTGCTGTTGACCTATGCAAAGTTTCTCGGCGGCTTCTACCTCGCTCTCATCGTCCTCTGGTGCCTGCTGCTGGCGCTGGGCTTCGCCATTCTGGGACCGAGAGTGTTCAAACTCGTCGGCCTCATTCGGGAGCCGCTGCTCCTCGCCTTTTCAACGGCGAGTTCCGAGGCCGCCTATCCCAAGACTCTTGAGAGTCTTGAGCGGTTCGGCGTGCCGAAGACGATTTCTGGCTTCGTGTTGCCGCTCGGCTATTCGTTCAATCTCGACGGCTCGATGATGTACTGCACGTTCGCTGTCATGTTCATCGCTCAAATCGTCGGCGCCGAGATCACGATCGCGCAGCAGATCACCATGCTGCTCATCCTGATGATCACCTCCAAGGGCATGGCGGGTGTGCCGCGCGCTTCACTTGTCGTGATCGCCGCGACGCTCATCCAATTCAATTTGCCGATTGAGGGCGTCGCCCTCATCTTTGCAATCGACCAGTTCCTCGACATGGGCCGTTCGGCGACCAATGTCGTCGGCAATGCCGTCGCGACGGCCGTCGTCGCAAAATGGGAAGGCGCGCTTGAGCCGGAACACAAGGCGGCGGCCAAATCCGCGTGACAGAAGTCAAAGGGCGCCGATGAAAGGGACGCCGCGCTTGAACCCGTCATCATCCATGCCGAAGCCGACGAGGAATTCGTCAGCGCCGGCTTCAAAACCGACATAGTCCGCGTCGATGTCGGCGCTGCGGCCCGTCGCCTTGCGCACGAGCACGCATACCTTCGCAGACGCTGCGCCCCGATCGAGGGTCATCTGCTTGGCGAAGTGGAGACTGCGCCCGGTGTCGAGCACGTCATCGACGACCAAAACGTGGCGGCCTTCGAGGGCGACGCTAAAATCCTTCAGCAGGCGGACGACGCCGGAAGACGCGCGCGCGCCGCCATAACTCGACAACTGCACGAAATCGACGATCGGATCGGCGCCGACGCGGTGCAACGCGCGCACCAGATCTGCCGCAAAAATGAAGGCGCCCGTCAAGACGGGCGCGAGCAGAAACTCTTTAGGAAAGTCGCGCGCAATCTCTGCGGCGAGTGCGTCGATCCGGCGCGCGACGGCATTTTGATCGTGAACGACGCGCATCGGCCCCTCCTCGCACAGTGTCAGGAGAAAGTGGAAATACGAGTTTCCGCCGGTTTTGGCGAGGCGCCGTCCGAGGCGTTACGGCGTGCCGCGTGTGAACACGTCGTTGATCGACACGTCGCCCGAGGGCGGAACAAACGACAATGCGACTTCGACTACCCCGTCCGGCGCGTGCGAGCGGGTCGAGAACTCTGCGACGCCGTTTCTTTCAATCCGCCCGCCCGGCACCTCGAAGGTCCATGTCTTCAAGGTCTCGCCATTGGGACCAAGCGCTTCTGCGCGCAAGGCCGGCGGCGTCGCCGCATCCTCGCCGGCATTGCGCAGGCGCCCAGTGATTTCGATCGTCGGGCCACTTGTCGACATGGCGAGGCGATGGCCGATGTTTTCGATCCGAAGGCCATAGGGGCTCGCTTCGATACCGACGACGGCGTAAGCGCCCGCCGCTTTCGGCCAAAGCGCGACAATTTCGTTGCGGTAAGTGAAAACGGCGAAAGCGGAAACGCCGGCGACCGCAAGCCAGACGAACCAGCCGATGGCGCGCCACGGCGTCAGCCGGTTTTTCTCGCGCGACTCAGCCTTGCGACGGGCCTTGCGCAGGGCCTGTTCCAGTTCGCGCGGCTGCACGCGCAAGGCGGCGAACACCTCTTCGTTGAACAGGCGCTCTGCAATCGGATCGAAATCTTCAAGCCGGGCAAGTGCGGTCGAACGCCGGCGCTCAGCGCGCAGGCGCCGTCCCAGTCTCTCGCTTTCGCCAGCCTCGCGGACGTCTTCGTAATCGACATCGACGACGGGCGCGGCCCGCAACGCGCGCTCGGGCTCATTGCCGCTGTCGATGAAACGCAGCGCCTCGTCGCGAAGCGCGGAGTCTTCTTCACGCCGCCAACGCCGGCCGCGATCGCGCGATGGTTCGTCCCGCTCGGCGCGAAACCCGCTGCTACGGCTGCGATTGCGCGCGGGCTCGAGTTCGGACGCCCCGTCTTCGGCTTCGAAATCACGGTCTTCGAATTCCTCGAAATCGCGGTGGCGTCGCGGCTCGATAGCGTCTGCCGCGACGCCGTGATTGGGGCCGTGCTTGCGCCAGGGACGACGTTCGTTTTCGTCCAACGTGCGTTCCGCTTCGCGCGGCGGCGGCGCATCCTCGCTCTTCGCTTTCACGCGCTCAATCTTCGGCAACCGGCGCGGCGCTGCATCGTCGGCTGCGGGTTCGCCCGGACGGAAATAGAGCTTGTCTTCCTCGACCTCCTTGAAGAGGCGGCTCGAACGCGGCTCCTCCGCATCGGCGGCCCGGCGCAGGGCTTCCTTCGCTTCAGCCTTCGCTTCGGTTTTGGTCTTGACCGGCTCGGATTTCGGCGGAGCGGCTTTGCGCGGCGGCGACCGCTCTGTCATCAAGTCTTCTACCGGGGCCGGCGCGTGCACGAACCAGCTCTCGCCGCAGGATGCGCAGCGCACCGACCGGCCGCTCGGCTGGAAACGGGCGTCTTCGACATCATAGCGCGTGGCGCATTCGGGACAGGTGATTATCATGGCGCGCGAGAATCAGACCCAATGCCGAATCGCGACGTTGCGCTTCGGGGTTACAGCGGCGGCGAGGCGGAAGAAGTGATCGTCGATTTTGACAAGGTCGGCCTCTCCTATGACGGTGAGACCGACATTCTCCGCGACATCTCCTTCAGACTCGACGAAGGCGAGTTCCGTTTCCTGACCGGACCTTCCGGCGCCGGAAAAACGTCGTTCCTTAAGCTGATCTATCTTGCGCACCGGCCGACGCGGGGCAAGCTCACGCTCTTCGGAGAAGACGTCACGGCCGCGCAACGCGAAGCGCTGCCCGCGCTGCGCCGCCGGATCGGCGTCGTGTTTCAGGAATTCCGTCTGCTCGACCACCTGACCGCCTTCGAGAATGTCGCCCTGCCGATGAAGGTAGCGGGAATTAACCAAAATCAATACCGGGCAGACGTAATCGAACTCTTAAACTGGGTCGGGCTCGGCGACCGGATGAACGCCAAGCCGCCGACTCTCTCGGGAGGCGAAAAGCAGCGGGTCGCGCTCGCGCGGTCGTTGGTGGCCAAGCCCGATCTTATCCTGGCGGACGAGCCGACCGGCAATGTCGACCCCGCCATGGGTGAAAAGATCATGAAACTGTTTATTGAACTGAACAAACTCGGCGCTGCGGTGATTGTGGCGACGCATGACATCCAGATCATCAGCGCGCTCGACAAGCCGACGATCACGTTGAAAGACGGCCGTCTCGCGGGGGATGATGGATGGCGTCCATGAACGACAGCCGGGCCATAGCCCGCCGATTCGCCGCGGGCGGCTCCTCGCCGCCGCCGAGCCGGCGCTTGTTCGACCGGCTCCGCTCGGAGCCGCTTTTCCCGGAAAAGGGGTCCGGCGGGGCGCCTTTGACCGCCGTCATCGCGGTCATGTCGTTTCTGGCCGTGCTCGCCCTCGCCTCCGTCATCCTGATCGCAGCGTCTGCGGAGAAATGGACGAGCGACCTCAAAAGCGGCTTGACCATCCAGATCAAGGGACCGGACGCCGCCGCCATCGCCGCTGATACCGCCGCGGCGGCAAGAGCGCTCGAGGGGCTGCCGGGCGTCACTTCCGTCAAAGCGCTGTCTCAGGACGAGGCCGCCAAACTTCTTGAGCCGTGGCTCGGTAAAGGCAATGTCACGAGTTACCTCAACATCCCTGGACTGATTGAACTGACCGTGACGCCGGAACTGCGCCGCGACCTTTCGCCTTTGACGGCGGCGCTTGGCGCGGCCGCGCCCGGCGCCAAAATCGACGACCACGGAGAATGGCATGACCGCCTCGCCGCGGCGGCGCGTTCGGGGGAGTTTCTGGCCTTCAGCGTCTTTGTGCTGATTATGGGTGCCGCTTGCGCCATTTCGGTCTTCGCCGCCCGCGCGGGCCTTGCGGCCAACAAGGAGATTGTGGGGCTCCTGCATCTCATCGGCGCCACAGACAAATTCGTCGCCGCGCAGGTGCAGCGGCGCTTCCTCGCCATTGGACTTCGCGGGTCGCTCGCCGGCTTTGCGGCCGGTGTCGCGGCGATTGGGCTGCTCGGACTTGCGTTGCGACCGGGGGCGGGCCTCCTTCCCGAAATCAAGCTAGATTGGACGACAGGGCTGCTCCTTTTCCTTGTGCCGCTTTTCCTGTGCCTTGTGACTGCCTACACAGCGCGCGTCACCGTGCTTAGGACGCTGGAAAAAGAGCTCTAGTTACAATGCGTTGTCATAGCGCCAAACCGGCGGCTGGACCTTGGGACAAAACTGCGGGTAGCTTGCCGGAAGTTCATGTCGTGATGATCGAGAACCGCCTGTGAAACGCATACTTGGCCTTGCCGCCGCACTTGCGCTCGCTTGGGTCGCGGGGTTCTTCGTCTTTGTCACCCAATTGCCGCGCGAGGCCCAAATCCTCCCCGCAGAGGCCGATGGCATCGTCGTTTACACCGGCGGCGGCGCGCGCATTGCCGCAGGCATGGAACTCATGGAACGCGGCGCCGCACAGCGGCTTTTGATTTCGGGCGTCAATCCCGGCACCTCCCGCGAGGCGTTGATTCAGATGAACCCGGACGCCCGGCCCCTGTTCGACTGCTGCATCGACATAGGCATCGAAGCGCAAACGACTGAGGGTAACGCCGCCGAAGTGCAGGACTGGGCGACCCAGCATGGTTTCAAGCGGATCATCCTCGTGACGTCCGACTACCATATGCCGCGCGCGCTCGTTGAAACCAGGGCCCGGCTCAAGGGCGTCGCACTCGCCGCCTACCCGGTCGCTTCCGGTTTTGTGGACGCGGCGGGGTATCCGGCGTCGAAGGAAGCCTGGAGGCAACTTGCCTTCGAATACTCGAAATATCTTGCATCGCATGTGAAGACGCGCCTGGCTCCAGGGGCGTAACCGCGCGACGAAGGTTCTGGTTTTCGGGCTATTCTGCCGCCTTCGCCTGTTGCCATGCACACGCAGACTGCCGATATGGAACGGAAGACGCGCGTAATCGGGCCGATGCGGGGTTTTGGCGACATCTCGGACCTTCTGGAAGGCGGCGCCGACCGTGAAACGCGCGTTGCGATTTCGCGTGTGCGCGGCGCAGCCCATATCGCCTTTATGGCCGCGTTTGCGGTCCTGATTACGATCGTCGCCTGGCCTGCCGTGCTCTTCGGACGGGATGCAGCTTTGCGTGTCATCCGGATCTGGGCGCGCGGATCGCTCCTTGCTTTGCGCCTCCTCTGCGGCATTCGCTATAGGGTCGAGGGCGAGGAGAACCTGCCCCAGGGCGGCACGATCGTCGCCGCCAACCATCAGTCCATGTGGGAGACCGTCGCGTTCTTCGCCCTGCTGCCGCGTGCGTCGATGGTGTTCAAGGACAGCCTTCTGAAAGTGCCTGTTTACGGCTGGTGGGGCGTCAAATCCGGTTCAATCCCCGTGGACCGGCAGGCCGGTCCGCAATCGATCCGCCATCTGATGCGTGCCGCGCGCGTCCGGATTGAGGACGGATTCCAGCTTGTGATCTTTCCAGAGGGGACGCGTATCAGCCCCGGCGCACGCGCACCGCTGCAGCCGGGGGTCGCCGCCATCTATCTTGCTTCGGGCGCGCCGGTGACGCCTGCAGTGCATGACTCCGGTCTCTATTGGCGCCATCCCGGCCGTGAACGCCGACCAGGCGTAATAACATTGCGCTTTCTGCCGCCCATTCCGCCCGGGCTTGACCGCGCGAGTTTTGAAAAGCGGCTAGAGGCCGCAATGCTCGGCGCACGGCGCGACCTCTTCGTCGATCTCGGCAACGGGGCGAAGGCTTGAGTGCAATTCGATCGCCGCGATTTGCGCTCGTCTTGATGGCGGGCGCCTGCCTCGTTTTCGCGGGCTCTTATGCCGCCTTATGGACAGCCGGCGCCGCGGCGATGCGCAAGACGGTCGGCGCGCTTGCAGAATTGTCCGGCCCTGTCCGCATCGAAATGGGCAGCTTCAGAACCAAAGGATTTCCGTTCTTTCTTCGCGGACAAATGCGCGACGTCAGCCTAAGGAATGAAGCGCTGTTCTGGCGCGCGCCGGAAGTTGCGGTCGACGCCCTGCCGATCGGCCCTAACCGTTTCGTCTTTACGGCGCCGGGCGCGCAGGCGCTCGATCTTGGCCGCTGGGGCGCCTATGAGGTTACAATGTCGGGCGCACGCGCGAGCGTCGCGCGTGCACACGGCGCCTTTGTCGCCGACGCCCAGGCAGACTCGATCACTGCCCTGCCGACGCGCGGCGCGCTCGCGCTCTCGGCAAACGGCGTCCTGTTCAAGGCCGCGCCCGACAATGCCAAAGCACGCGCGATTCACGCGAGCCTGTTTGCGGGCGGCTTCGAAGTGATGCGCGATAGCCGTGTCGCTAGAGGCGAAAAGCTGCTCTTCGACTCCGTGTTAATGGCGCAAGGCGAGGCCGCGGGGCTCGACATCAAGCAGATGACTCTTACGGCCCATGGCGGCAGCGTCGAACTGACGGGCGTCGTCACCATTGGAGAGGATGGTTACCCGTCGGGCGTGCTGCAATCGACGCTGAAGAACCCCAAAGGCCTTGCGGTTTTCCTCGCGGATCTCGGCGCGATTTCGAGCGACGAGGCGCGCACCGCCGGCGCAGCGCTCGCCCTCGCCGCCTTTGCGACGGGCGGCGAAATCAAGGCGCCGATTGAATTGAAAGACGGCGCGGCGCGTATCGCCGGCGTCAAGATCGCCAACCTGCCGAAGATGCGCTGAGGCTGGGTTCAGGCCCGTCTTCAGAGAATGCGAACAGCAGGTGCAATGAGCATGGAGCGGCTTAAAATCCGCAATGCCACGCGCTAAGCGAAACGCACCTCGACCGGGGGGACTTCCGCGCGTTCTTCAATGATGCGCGAGAAGCGATCGAGATAAAGCGCGCCCTCCGGCGTCTTGTGGACGTGGACGATGCGCTTGTCGTTCTCATCGCGCACGCGTCTGACGAAACCGAGAATCGACAAAGCGTCGAGCGCCCGCGAAATGGCGGGCTTGGGCACTTTGAGATCGCGCGCGAGCCCGCGCACGGTATGCGGCCCCGGATGCAGATAGACCGTCAACATGATCGCCCACTGGCGGAGCGATAGGTCCGGTCCCTCATCCCGCACGACATCCGCCGTCACATCGCGCCAGATCGAAAGAGACAGAGCCGCCGTCATAGGTCAGTCGCCATTGGTCAGTCGGAACGGTTGCAGACGCCAGGAGCGCCTCTCATTTGAAACGGTGCAACTGTTCGGGCGCGGAGGGCAAGGCCCCCTTTTTGACCCGTTCAGACGCCGGCGCCGAAACGCGCCGACACGACTTTCATCAGCGCGCGAATCGACTGCGCTTCGCCGCCGATGGGGCGGCCCGGCGCGGCTTTGGGGCGCCAGGCGAAAATGTCGAAATGCGCCCAGAGAGTCTTTTCCGGCACGAAGCGTTTGAGAAACAGCGCGGCGAGGATCGACCCGGCGAAAGTGTTGTTGGGCGAATTGTTAATGTCGGCGATCGGCGAGGACAGCATCGCGTCATAGCCTTTGAACAGCGGCAGGCGCCAAACCGGGTCTGCCGCAGCCGCGCCCGCCGCGGCGATGTCGGCGGCAAGGGCGTCATCATCCGTGTAAAACGGCGCGATGTCGGGACCTACGGCGACGCGCGCCGCGCCCGTCAGCGTCGCAAGCGAGACCAGCATCTGCGGTTCTTCTTCGCAGGCGAGCGCCAACGCATCCGAGAGAACGAGCCGGCCTTCCGCATCCGTATTGTTGATTTCGACAGTGAGGCCCTTGCGACTCTTCAGAATGTCGCCCGGCCGATAAGACGCGCCCGAAATCGCGTTTTCGACGGCCGGAATGAGGACGCGCAGACGCACATTGATGGCGGCATCCATGATCATCTGGGCGAGCGCGAGCGCATGCGCAGCGCCGCCCATGTCTTTCTTCATGATCAGCATGCCGCTCGACGGCTTGATGTCGAGCCCGCCGGAATCGAAACACACGCCCTTGCCGACGAGCGTGACTTTCGGCGCGTCTTCCCTCCCCCAGGTCATGTCGATCAGGCGCGGCGCGGAGGATGCGGCGCGGCCGACGGCGTGGATCATTGGGAAATTGCGCGCGAGGAGGTCGTCGCCGACGACGGTCTCGATCTCTGCGCCAAAACGCCCGCCGATGCGGCGCGTCTCGTCTTCGAGCGCGGCGGGGTTCATGTCGCTTGCCGGCGTGTTGACAAGATCGCGGACCAGCGAGACCGCCTCAAAGATGCGCTGCACCCGGACGATGTCGGCGCCGCGCGGCGCAGCGAGGCGCGCCGACGGCTGCTTCTGCTTCTTGTAGCGGTCGAACCTGTAGCTGCCGAACAGCCAGGCGAGCGCCGTCTGCTCCGCCGCCTCCGGCGACATCGTACCGGCGATCCTGTAATCGCCCTCGGGAAGCTTTTCGGCGGCCGCCGCCAGGATGAAAGGATCAGACGCGTCGCCCGTCCCGAACAGGACGGCGTCCGCGGAGGCGAGAACTGCGCCGGCCTCGCCGTTGAACCCGTTGGCCCGCGCAAGATCGCTGAGCCCGGCGGGAAGGTCTTTCGCTTTATCCAAACCCTTTTCGGGTATGAGAAAAATCGGTTTCCCTGCTGCGAGGTCGTCCGATTCCTTAAGGAGTTCGATCCGCATACAACGCTCTGTCGCACCGCCCGCGCCGATAAGGAAGCCCCCCACAGCGCGAGGCGGGCCGGATCCGGCGGGGTTAAGCCTTTATTGAGCACCTTTTCGGATGATGCGGGCGCCGCCGGCAAGGCCGGTTCGGAAACGCTCGAGGTTCGACATGCCCAAAGCCGGTTCTTCCGCGTCCCTTTTCGCCGTCGCCGCGATCAGCGTGCTGGCACTGTCGGCGACAGGGTGCGCCTCGTCGGGACAAAAGCCTGACGTGGCCGCATCGGAGGGCTTCAAACCCCGCTATGTCGATACGTCGGCAGCGCGCGGCGCAAGCGCAGAGCCGTCCGAGAAATTCAAAGATTACGGAAAGCCGAACCGGAACTACAAGAAGGCGGTCGGAGTCTTTTCCAACCCGCAGGTCGACACCGCCGGGCTCGACCCGATCGCGGCGGCCGCGTTCTGGGGATCGCGCTACGACAAGGACCCGAATGACGCCGAAGCCGCGGTGCGCTATTCGATGGCGCTGCGCAAGATCGGCTCGGTTGAAGAATCCGTCAGCGTGATGACGAAAGCCGTGCGCCGCCATCCGGACAATGCCGACATCAATCTCGAGACCGGCCGCGCCCTGATCGAAGGCGAGCGCGCTTTCGAGGCCGTCCGCTATATTGAAATCGCGCTTGAGACCAAGAAGGGCGATTGGCGCGCGCTGTCCGCCTATGGCGTCGCGCTCGACCAGATCGGCGAACATGCAGAAGCCCGCCAGAAATATGACGCCGCCTTGCTCGCCCAGCCGGGCGCCGTCAGCGTGATGAGCAATAAGGGCCTGTCCTTCGCGATGTCCGGCGATCTGAACGCCGCGGCGACGGTGCTTCGGGCGGCAGCGACCAATCGCAAGGCCGATTCGCGCGTGCGCCAGAATCTGGCGCTCGTGCTCGCGCTGAAAGGCGACCTCAAGGAAGCCGAGCGTCTTGCGCGCTCTGACTTGCCGCCGCAGATCGCGGACCAGAATGTTCAATACTACCGCCAGCTCGTGAACCAGCCCGCCTATTGGCAGGCGCTCGCCGGCGACGATGTCGAAACGCCGAGTTTTGAGCCGGTTCCGGCAGCCAAACCCGCCGCGCCGAAGGCTGCGCCGAAATCAGCGCCCGCCCCCAAACTTGAACAGCCGAAGTCGGCGCCGAAAGCCGATGATCCGGCCTCGCCGATCGCCCTCACGGGCGGCGCGGCGGCGCCTGCAAAGGCATCGCTTGAAGTGCCGCCGCCGGATCTGAAAGCAAAGAAAGACTAGGCGTAGGCGTAAGGCCCGCCCCGCTCGAGCGCCTTTGCGTAGGCCGGGCGCGCATGGGACTTGGCGACGAAGGCCTCAAAACTTTTGCGGCCCTTGGCGGCTGCGGAGCGTTGCGCCGCCGCTTCGATCGGAAAGCTCATCATGATGTCGGCGGCGGTGAAGGCGCCGCCCGCCAGCCATTCCGAATGCCGAAGTTCCGTATCAAGATAATCGAAGAGCGCCTTGACCGTATGGTCGAGGTAGCCGGCCTTCACGGCGCCGACGAGGCGTTTGGCGATCGGCCGGGCGAAGAATGGCATCGGCGCCGTCTCCATGCGGTTCAGGAGCAAGGTCAGCACGAGCGGCGGCATGTAGGAGCCTTCGGCCGCGTGCATCCAGTAGCGGTAGCGGCTCCACTCGGGCGTGCCGCGCGCCGGCTCGAGGCGGCCTTTGCCGTAGGTTTCGAGAATGTGCTCGAAGATCGCGCCCGTTTCCGCAACCGTCGCCGCGCCGTCGGTAATCACCGGCGATTTGCCGAGCGGGTGGATCTTCAGGAGCGCCGGCGGCGCAAGATTGGTCGTCTTGTCCCGGTCGTAGCGTTTAACCTCGTAGGGAACCGAAAGCTCCTCAAGCAGCCACAGCACGCGCTGCGACCGCGAATTCTCGAGATGATGGACGACGATCATGGCGGTCCCTTCATGTGCAGATGCTCGATACGCGCGGCGCGCGCGATTGGATGGCCCTAGTGAAGGACCGCAAGGGAGTCCTTTGAAAAGGATTTGAGTTCGGCCATGCGCCCCTCGCGCACTTTCTTCGCCCAGTCAGGGTCCTGCAGCAAAGCGCGGCCGACCGCGATCAAATCGAATTCCCCGCGGTCCATCATGGCGACGAGACGGTCGAGACTCGCAGGCTCGGAAACTTCGCCGGCATAGGTTGCGGTGAACTCGCCCGAGAGGCCGACGGACCCGACGGCGATCGACGGTTTTCCGGTAAGCTTCTTCGCCCAGCCTGCGGCGTTGAGCGGCGATCCCTCGAAGGCAGGCTCCCAGAATCGCCGCTGCGACATGTGAAAAATGTCGATCCCGGCGTCGACCAGCGGCGCGAGCCACCGCCCCATGTCCTCGGGAGTGTGCGCCGCGCGGGCGTCGAAATCCTGCTGTTTCCATTGCGACAGGCGGATGATCAGGGGATAGCGCGGGCCGACGCGCGCGCGCGTGCGCCGTATGATCTCGCAGGCCAGCCGCGTGCGCCCCGCCCAGTCGCCGCCCCAGCGATCACTCCGCGTATTCGTCTGGTCCCAGAAGAAACTGT
The DNA here is from genome assembly GCA_964507915.1 of uncultured Caulobacterales bacterium. GTDB lineage: Bacteria > Pseudomonadota > Alphaproteobacteria > Caulobacterales > Parvularculaceae > Amphiplicatus. Next base: position 124,264 of record CAZDRH010000002.1, on the reverse strand, counting down.
CGAGAAGATAGGAGTGCGCGCCGTGAAACTCGACGGCGTCGAAGCCGATGTCCTTGGCGGCGACAGCGGCGTCGACGAACTCTACAATCGCCGTTTCGATTTCGGCCTCGGTCATCGGCGCCCAGAGCGCGGGCTTGCCCGGGACCTTGAGGCCCGAAGCGGACCACGAGGGAATATCCGGATGCTCGGTCTTCGCCGGATTGCGATAGGGCCCCTCATGCCAGAGCTGGATGCCGATCTTTCCGCCGGCGCGATGCACGTCCTCGACGACGCGCTTCCAGCCCGCTTTGGCTTCCGGCGTCACGATGTTGGGCACGTCGGGCGTACCCGTCGCGGTGATCGTGTTGGGCGAGACGCCTTCGGTGAGAATGAGCCCGACCCAGCCTTCCGCCCGGCGCCGGTAATAGGCGGCGACGTCCTCTCCCGGCGCATGGCCTGGCGAAAAGGAGCGCGTCATCGGCGCCATGACGATGCGGTTGGGAAGATCGAGATTGGGCGATTTGAAATGCGCGAACAGGCTGGCGACGGACACAGGTCTCAATGCCCCCTTGGCTGGCGCGGCGCACTCTAGAGGCGCCATTTCTGAAGGGAAGCGGGTCCCGCAGCCCGATCCTGCCGCTGCAATGCGGTAGCGCGGAGCGTTTTTGGCGTTATATACCGCTCATGAAATTCCTCGACCGGGCAAAGATTTACGTCGAAAGCGGCGCGGGCGGCGCCGGCTGCCTGTCGTTCCGCCGTGAGAAGTTCATTGAGATGGGCGGACCCAACGGCGGCGACGGCGGCCGCGGCGGGCATGTCTGGGCGGAGGCGGTTGAGAACCTCAACACGCTCATAGACTATCGCTACCAGCAGCACTTCTCGGCCAAGAACGGCCGGCCCGGCGAAGGCAATAATCGAACGGGCGCAGACGCCGACGACGTCACGATCCGCGTGCCGGTCGGGACCCAGATCTTCGAAGAGGACGAGGAAACGCTGATCGCCGATCTCGACAAAGCCGGCGAGCGGATCCTGATCGCCAAGGGCGGCAATGGCGGCTTCGGCAATGCGCATTTCAAGAGCGCGACCAATCGCGCGCCGCGCCGGGTCAATCCCGGCCAGGCGGGGGAGCTGCGGACGATCTGGCTCCGTCTGAAGCTGATCGCCGATTTCGGTCTTGTGGGTCTCCCCAATGCGGGCAAGTCGACCTTCCTCGCCGCCGTGTCTGCCGCGCGTCCGAAGATTGCGGACTATCCGTTCACGACGCTGACGCCAGGCCTTGGGGTCGTCCGGCTCGGCGAGGGCGAGAGCTTCGTCGTCGCGGATATTCCGGGCCTCATCGAGGGCGCGCATGAAGGCGCGGGGCTCGGCGACCGCTTCCTCGGCCATGTCGAGCGCTGCCGGGCGCTGATCCATCTCGTCGACGGGACGGAGGACGATGTGGCGGCGGCCTATCGCACCGTGCGCGGCGAGCTTGCGGCCTATGGCGCGGGCCTTGAGGACAAGACCGAAATTACCTGCCTCAACAAGGTCGATGCGCTTTCGCCGGAAGACCAGGCGAAAAAGCTGAAGGCGCTTTCGAAAGCGGCCGGCCGGCCGGCGCGGGCGATTTCCGGCGCGGCCGGGACAGGTGTCGGACCGCTTCTGCGCGATCTGATGACCATGCGCCTTGCGGCCGCGATTCCGGCCGCGCCTGAGCCCGCGCCGGAAGATGACGATTCGACTGAAACGGCGTGGCGCCCCTGATGTCAGCCGAGGAATGGTTGGTGACAACATCGCAGACGGGCGCGCGTCTTGCCCTGCCGTCATCGTCGAGCTCCAGCACAACGGGTCCTTCAGGCGCCCGCAACCTCAGCGCGCCCAAACGCCACCAACGCTCGAAAATCGGCCTTCTTGGGGGCTCGTTCAATCCCGCCCATCTCGGCCACCGGGAGATTTCGCTGGCGGCGATCGAGTGGCTCGGCCTCGATGCGGTGTGGTGGCTCGTGACGCCCGCAAGCCCGCACAAGGACCCGCAGAGCTATCTTCCGTATGAGGAACGGCTTTATCGCGCGCGGCAGACCGCGCGTCATCCGCGCATCGTCGTCTCGAATTTCGAGGAGCGCAAACGCCTTCAGTACACGGTCGAAACGCTCGAAGCCCTCACCGAATTGTGGCCCCAGATGCAGTTCGTCTGGATGATGGGCGCGGACAGTCTTTCCGCCTTTCATCTGTGGAAGGACTGGAAGCGGATCGCAACGCTCGCGCCGATCGCCGTCTTCAACCGGCCGGGCTGCGACACCGCGCCGGAAGAGACCGTCTTCGGCAAGGAGCTCGCGGCGTTTCGCATTCCGGAAGAGGACGGGATAGACCTTGCCGACCTCGAGCCGCCGGCCTGGTCTTTCCATACGGGGACCAATAATCCGCTCTCTTCGACCGCGCTGCGCAAGGCCAATTGATACGTTTCCCTTTCTAAGGCGTTGTACGGATTTGTTTTTCGGCGTTCGGCGGCGATGCGCTTCCGGCGCCACGCCGGCAATGAATCCTCAACCATGTCGCATCCAAGCTTGGACGCGCCGGGGAACCGCCCTATTTCTTTGGGTGCGGGCTTTCCCCGCGCCAAAAAGGAGTTGAACGCTGACCTCGCACACTGGTTCTGCGGCCGACCGAAAGGCCGCGCTCAAGGTCTATCCGGGCGGCGCCCAGACGCTGCCCTCGGCGGCGGCCGGGAGTTCCGGCAAAGACGGCGCAGCCGACAAGCGGATCGCCAGCCGATCCAAAGACCAGCTCGACGCCATCTTGCGCGAGCTTGACGACAACAAGGCTGAGAACGTCGTCACCATCGACCTCACGGGAAAATCCGACATCGCCGACTACATGGTGATCGCCAGCGGGCGCTCGCAGCGTCATGTCGGCGCCATCGCCGACAAAATCATCCGGCGTCTTCGGGAAGAAGGTCTTGTCCGCGCCAAGGCTGAAGGCATGCCGGCCTGCGACTGGGTGCTCATCGACGCCGAGGACGTCATCGTGCACCTCTTCCGCCCGGAAGTGCGCGCATTTTACAATCTCGAGAGAATCTGGTCCGAGGCGGCAAGAGCCCCCGCCGACGCCTGAGGCGCGCCCCGCCTCAAAGGATCCACGAGATGCGGCTTCTGATCGCCGCCATCGGGCGGCACAAAAACGTGCCGGAAGCCGCCCTGATTGAAGATTATGCCGCGCGGCTGCGCCATGGCGGCCGTGCGGTCGGGTTTCTGAGCTTTGACATCGCCGAAATCGACGCCCCTAAAGTCGCCGACGGGCGCCGCCGCACGGCGCGCGAGTGGGAGCTCTTGTCCGGCGCGACGCCGGCCGGCGCGCGGAAAATCGTGCTCGACGAACGCGGCAAGGCGATGTCAAGCGAGGCCTTCGCAACCCATATAAGGGGCTGGCGCGACGAAGGCGCGCCGGCCGCGGCGTTCCTGATCGGCGGCGCGGACGGCCATGGCGACACGGCCCGCAAAGAGGCCGACCTTCTGCTCGCCTTCGGGCCCTGGACCTGGCCGCATATGCTTGCGCGGGCGATGCTGTGCGAGCAACTCTACCGGGCCATGACGATTCTTTCCGGCCACCCCTATCACCGCGCATGACAACGCATCGCCGCGCCCCAGCCGCTTTTTGCGCCGCCGCGCTCCTTGCTCTCATCGCCGCGGCCGGCGTCAGAGCCGCCGCGCAGGATGATCCGGCGCGGGCCAAGGAACTCGCCTCGACCGAAGCGGAACTGCGCAAGCGTGCGGCCGAAGAGCGCAAGCTGAACGACGAGGCGGCGAGCCGCCAGAAAGAGATCGAGGCGCTCCGCAAGCAGATGATCGACACCGCAAAATCGGTTCAGGCGGCGGAGCGGCGCATCGGATCGATCGAATCCGAACTCGAAAATCTCGACGTCGAAGAGGCGAAGATCGGCACGTCGCTGCTGATCGAGCGCCAGAATCTCGGCGACGTGCTTGCGGCGCTGCAGTCGCTGGAATTGTCCCGCCCCCCTGCCCTGCTCGTGTCGCCGAATGACGCCAATGACGCCGCACGCGCCGCGATGCTGCTTGCCGGCGCCGCGCCCGAAATCGAGGCACGGGCTAAGGCCCTGCGCACTAAGCTCGACCGCCTCACGGAAATTCGGAAAAAGCGCGACCGCGAGCGCAAGAATTATGAAAAGACGAACGCCGAAGTCGAACAGCGCCGCACCGTTCTCGCCGAACTTCTGGCGCGCAAGCAGAAGGAGCGCGACGTCGCCGCCAGCCTCGCCGCGGCGGCCCAGCGCGAGACCGCCGCGCTGGCCGCGCGCGCCGGCGATTTGCGCGGCGTGATCGAGCGTCTCGATCGCCTCGCGACGGCGATTACGCCGCGCCTCAAGCCCAAAGCGCCGAGACCGGATGTGATCGCCTCCGCGCCGACGCCATCGATCGTGCGGCCGCGCGCCAAATCGACCTTCACGCCCGGCACGCCTTTCACACAGACCAAAGGGGCCTTGTCAGCGCCGGTCGTTGGCGCGCTCGCCGGCCGTTTTGGCGCCGCCAAGCCGGAGGGCGGGACCTTTGAAGGAGTGCGCTTTGCCGTCCGCGACAAAGCGATCGTGACCGCGCCCCACGACGCCAATGTCGCCTTCGCCCAGCCCTATGGCCCACTCGGCAACGTGATCATTCTCGACGTGGGCGCCGGCTATCATGTCCTCCTGATCGGCATTTCCAATCTATTGGTGCAGGAAGGGCAGAGCGTCGGCGCCGGTGAACCCGTGGGGTCGATCGCCGCCGTAAGTCCGGGCGGGGAAGCGTTTCTCGATTTTGAGATCCGCCGCAACCAGGAGCCGGTTAACCCCGCCTTGTGGCTTGTCCGCCAGACTGCCGGCTGACGCGCCACAATCTTTTGGCGAAGCCGTCTTTTGACGTAGACGCCTTGTCGAATTACGCTTGAACTCCAACCCGTCTGAAGGCGGTATTGCGGAAAGACGGTTTGGAAACGGTAACGCACAGGAAGCTCGCTTGATGTCATCGCCAAAAAGAAAACCTGCGCGCGCCGCAGCGCCCAAGCGCAGCAGCGCCTCCCCTGCCGCCCTGATCGCCGCTGCGGCCGGCGGCGCCTTCGTCAGCGCCGCATTATTGACGGCTGGATTTGCCCGCCAGTCGATCAGCGCGGACACGTTCCGCCAACTCGATCTCTTCGGCGAGGTGTTCGAACAGGTCCACGAAAATTACGTGACCGAACCCGATGACGGCGAACTGATCCACGGGTCCATCGACGGCATGCTTGCGCGGCTCGACCCGCATTCAAGCTATCTGACTGCGGATGATTTCACCGATATGCGCGAATCGACGAGCGGCACTTTCGCCGGCCTCGGCATTACGATCACCATGGATAATGAAGGCGCCGACAAAGGCTATGTGAAGGTCATCGCGCCGATCGACGACACGCCGGCCAAGCGCGCCGGCCTCCTGACCAACGACCTCATCGTCGCTATCAACAAACAGGCCGTGCAGGGCCTTTCCATCGACGAGGCGATCGACAAGCTAAAGGGTCCAAAGGGCACGAAAGTGACGATTTCTGTCGTCCGTGACCGGACGAAAGCGCCGTTCGAACTGACGCTCATCCGGGACATTGTGACTGTGCCCGCCGTCTCGCACCGCGTTGAAGGCCAGTTCGGCTATATCCGGATCTCGCAATTCACCGAACAGGCGGCGGACGGCCTCAAGAAGGCAATCAAGACCCTCGACAAAACGATCCCCGGTGGTCCCAAGGGCTATGTGCTTGATCTGCGCTCCAATCCCGGCGGGCTTCTCGACCAGGCGGTCGCCGTTTCTGACGCCTTCCTCGACGGCGGCGAAATCGTTTCGACGCGCGGGCGCCGCGTCAAAGACACGCTCCGCGAAATGGGCACGCCCGGCGACCTATCCGGCGGGCGTCCGATCGTCGTGCTAATCAATGGCGGTTCGGCCTCGGCGTCGGAGATTGTCGCGGGCGCGTTGCAGGATCGCGGCCGCGCGCTTTTGCTCGGCACCAAGTCGTTCGGCAAAGGCAGCGTGCAAACCGTTATCCCTCTGCAGAATGGGTTGCAGGGCGCGCTTCGCCTGACGACCGCGCGCTACTACACGCCTTCTGGGCGCTCGATCCAGGCGCTTGGCATCGAGCCGGATATCGACATGCCGGTGAAATATCCGGGGCAGGAAGAAGCTGCGGCCGACCGGCCTGCGGAAAAGGATCTGCCGCGCGCACTCGGCGCTGAAAAGAACCAGAAGGCGCTTCCCGAACATCCGAAAGTCGAGCCGGTCCTCTGCCCGATGAAGACGAAGGACGAACCGGAAGATTGCCAGCTGAAGCGCGCGATCCAGATACTTTCCGACACGACGGCTTACAAGCGCACGCTCGCACAAGCAAACGCCGAGCGGGCGGCGCAGTAAGCGACGACTGCGCAATCGCCTCAGGAAAGCCGCCGCGTCGATCGGCGGCTTTCTTTTTGCGCGAAGTCCCCATTGCGCGAAGTCCCCAAGCGCGCATTACCGAAGCGTTAACCCTGTCTGCCGCATTTTAGGGGGAGCGCCGCGCGTTCCGCCGGCGTCCGTTTGAGAACAGAGGCTATGACGGCCGTCCGCCGCCGCAGACTGCGCCTGCCTGTCGTCAGCAGGCTGACGCTCGCCTGGAGCGCGCTCGCGTTGCTCGCGGCGGGATTCGCCGGCGCGTCCCTGTGGAAGGGCGACAGGCCGCTCATCGAACTCGCCCTCGACCGGAAGATTGAAACGATGGCGCGGACCTTGCCGGTGCACGACGCTGAATACGCAAACGCATCTGCGCCCGACGTCACGCTGCGTGACGCCGGCGAGGCGACAGCGGGCGCCGGCGACGTTTATGCCGGGCTCGCAGGCGACGCCCTCGCCCTGCCGGACGCGGGCGATTCAGCGCTTGGCGACGACAGCGTCGTCATCACCATAGACGGGGCGCCGGCGCGCGACGGGCGTCTGCCGGCGCCGCCGACGCTTGCGGCCGCAGAAGCGCCGCGGGCTATCCCAGGGCCTGATCCAGCGCTGCAGGCGAAGACGCCTTTCGGCCTGCGTCCCGCCGTCGCCCGCGACGGCCGCCGCGCCGAGAGCGTCTATGCTCGTCCGTTCACGGATGACGGCAAGCCGCGCGTCGCGCTGATCGTCGGCGGGCTCGGCCTCAACCGCGACCTCACCTTGCGCGCCATCGAAGAACTGCCGTCTGAAGTGACGCTCGCCTTTGCGCCCTATGCGCGCGGCCTCGACGAATGGAGCGCCAAGGCGCGCGCCGAAGGCCATGAAGTGATGATCGAACTCCCCATGGAGGCGCACGGACCCGAGGGACGTTCGGGTGAGATATTAGGGCCTGCCGCGCTCCTGACGGGACGCGCGCCCGGCGACAATCTACAAAGGCTCGACTGGCTTCTGACGCGGCTTCCCGCCGCTTTCGGCGCGACCAATTATCTCGGCACGAAGTTTTCTGCAGACGAAGAATCCATGAACGTCGTGCTGGCGCGCCTCGCACAGGCCGGGCTCGCCTATGCCGACGACACAGGCTCTGTCGACGGCGCCGCGCGCGCGCGCATCCTCGGCGCAAGCGGCGGCGTGACGCCGGCCGACCTGCAGGCGCTCGAACAGACCGCTGCGCAGGCGGGCCGGGCGCTCGGCAAGGCCTATCCGGACGCCGCCTCGCTCGACGTCGTCTCGCGTTGGGCGGAGGGCCTCTCTGAGCGCGGGCTTACGCTTGCCCCCGCCTCTGCAGTCATCTCCAGCGGCAAGGGCGCGATCTGAACGCTAGGCGGCGCCTTGAAGCCCCGCGCGATTGCGCTACACCCGCACGCATGCGCATCGACGAAGAGCTCAAACACTACCGGCCGAATGTCGGCGTTCTCCTGTTTCATCCGGACGGGCGGGTTTTCGTCGGGCGGCGCGTCGCCGATTTCTCCGATCTTTCCGAATTCGCCGATCGCCCCAACGAGTGGCGCTGGCAGGCCCCGCAAGGCGGGATAGACCGCGGCGAAGCGCCCGAGCGCGCGGCGTTCCGTGAGCTGAAGGAAGAGACGGGCGTCGTCACGGCGCGGCTCGTCGCCATGACGCCGGGCTGGCTCGCCTATGACTTCCCGCCCGGCTACCGCAAGAAGGACTGGCGAGGCCAGAAGCAGAAATGGGCCGCCATGCTGTTCGAGGGCTCAGAGTCCGAAATCCGCCTCGACGCCGACGACCATCAGGAATTCGACGCCTGGCGCTGGATCGACCTTGACGAACTGCCTTTGCTCATCGTGCCGTTCAAGCGCGGCGTCTATGAGGAGCTGGTCGCGGGATTTCGTCCGCTCCGGGATTATTTCCGGCTGACCTATGGGCGGCGATGACTGCGCGCCCCGCCGATTTCCTGCTCGGCCGGATTCTCCATCGCGACGGCCTTGTCATCGTGATCGACAAGCCGCAAGGACTCCCCGTGCACGCTGGGCCCGGCGGCGGCGACAATCTCGAAAATTATTTCGACGCCTTGCGCTTCGGCCTGCCGCGGCCTCCCGCGCTCGCCCATCGCCTTGATCGCGACACATCCGGATGCCTTGCGCTCGGCCGTCACCCGAAGGCGCTGAAAAAACTCGGGCGGCTTTTCCAGGAGGGCCGCGTCGAGAAGGTCTATTGGGCGGTCTGCCGCGGCGCGCCGGCGGAAAGCGAGGGCCGCATCGAAGCGCCGCTTCGGAAAGTCGAACGCGGCGACGGCTGGCGCGTCGAGATCGACGCTGACGGGCAGAAGGCCGCGACGCGGTGGCGCGTGCTCGCGGCGACGGACGGCCTTTCGCTCATTGAGGCGCTGCCCGAGACGGGCCGGACGCATCAGATCCGCGTGCATCTTTCGAGCCTCGGCGCGCCCATTCTCGGCGATCCTCAGTATGGGGAACTTTCCGCCGCCGATCGCGCGCGCCCGATGATGCTGCATGCGCGCCGGCTTGTTCTGCCGCTTTCGGCGTCAAAGCCGCCGGTCGATGTGACGGCCCCGCCGCCGCCGGAGATGCGTGCCTTCATGGACGACAGCTTCGGCCCGATTGGCGGCGACGCCGGCCCGTGATAGGCTTTTTCCCTTAGTTGCGTTCGGCTTTTATCGTCGTGTGCGACAAAGGGGGAGATCATGTTGAAGATGAACGGGACCGCCGCGGTCGTCGCGGCGTCCGCACTTTTTAGCGCGTCCGTTTTCGCTGTTGCTGCTGCAGCGCAGAAAGACGTGCTCCGCAACTTGCGTCCGGTCAAGCTGGACCCGCGCGTCGCCGAAGCGCTGCAGAAACCGCGGTCCCTCACGACCGAAGAGCAGATCGCGATCGCCGCAAGACTGGCTGAGGCGCGCAAAAAGTCATACCAGCCGGGGCTGCGCGACCAGATCCCGCCTGCAGATTGGATCGACATCGCCTATCACGGCGGACTTTACGACGCGAATTTCGAGCCCGTCGAAATCGACCGCATCCAGGCGTTCAAGATCCAGGAGTCGATGTTTTCGATCTTTAGCGAAGCTGCCGATCCGAACGCATTGCGCAAAGTCTATGACGGCAAGATTTCCGAGTTTTTTTACCTGAAGCAGAACGACGACGATGTCGCGCTGGTGCTGCGCAGCACGGTCCTTGAGGCCATGCTTGGCGCCCTGCCCGACAAGATGCGGGCGCGATACGCATGGCGCCATCAGCTGCTGCAAAGGGAAATCCGCAAGTTGCTGGACGGCGCGTTCTGGCAGATCCATCCGGACGTGCTTCGTCGAATCAAGGAAGGCATGTTCCGTGTGCCTCCTGGCGGCTGGTTGACGCCTGTCGAAACGACAACCGCGTATATGGACACATGCGCGGCGAATGATGTGCCGATCCCGCCGGATTTTCCGTCGGCCGACTGGAAGCTGCAGGGAGAGCAGCTTGTCGAGTTCATTCTTGCGGACGGATTCAACACAGAAGTTTACGCCTATCGCGGCGCGACTGGCGTGTGCATGGCGCTGCCGCGCACGACGGGCGGCAGAACCTACTCCGCAGGCGGCGCTATCGCTTTTGACGGAATCATCTGTCAGAGCGAGACGACGGGCAAAGCATGTTTCTGGGACAACATAGACCGCGAGACAGGCGCACAGATCAGAGGCAATCCGGTTCGCCTCGAGATCAACAAGCTGATGGACGGCTCCAACCTCGTCGAGAACTGCACGTCCTGCCATCGCGGCGCCAACGTTTTCAACATTCATCCGGGTACGGCCGTCGATCTCCGCCGCCCGTCGGACGGCCCTTCAGACGGCCGCCCCTACGACATTCATCCCGGCTCGCCGGCGGCGCCCATCCGCTATGCGCCGATCGGCTCAAACCGCTATGGTCCGTGGACCAATCCTGGTCCTCTGTCTCTTGCAGGGACCGGATATGGCTGCCAGTCCTGCCACGAAATACCGGACACGACGCCGGTCACGAGCGGCGACGGCGTCGTCAGCGGCGGCTATTGCGGCATCTTGCGGCAGGCTGCGCAATCGACGATGCCGCCCGGCGGACCAGCGGCCGGCTGGCCTGCGCCGGCGAGCGCGGCCAATCTCTTCGATGAGCACACGGCCTTCTTGCGCGCGCGCTGCGGCTCATGAAGCGCCGACACTGCCGATATCCGTCAGTGGGCGAACTAAATTGGCCGGCCCGCGCTCACTCGCCGTAAGCGAGGCGCCGATAGATGACAGCGCTCAAAGCGAGCTGCACGCCGAGCACGATAAGCTGGTAAAACAGGTAGGCGACCGTCGACACCAACATGATGACGCCGCCGATTGCGCCGGCCGCAGCGCCCTGCTGCGCGAGCGCCCCGCCGATGCCGTTGATGATTCCGAAGGACAACTCGACGACGATCGCCAGGAGAATGAGGGCGACCATCATCAGGACGAAGCTGAAGAAGATCGACCACCAGTGGCCAAAGGTCATCCGGAAGGTTCCGAACAGGACGAGACGGTCTTCCGCGGCTGAACCGGCCGGAAATGGCGCGAGCTTCACGCCGAGATAGAGCATTGGGACAAGCGCATAGAGCCACGCCCACATCAAGGGCTTTGCCTCCGTCGCAAGGCGCGCGGCAAGGTCGGTGGGCATTGTCGCGCCGGGCTTCGCATTTGAGGCGAAAGCGAAAAGGTCGAAGATCGCACCGATGCCCGAAAACGGCGCCTGACCGGAAACGATTGACGCCACGAGCAGGGCTGCCCCGAACACCGCAAAATTGATGACGGCGACAATGATCGAAGCGAGGAAAACCCGGATCGCCGGACCATCGAACCGCAACTGGAAAATGCCCTTGCGTTCCTCGCCATGCACGACCAGCCGAAAGATCGAAGCGACAGCGCCGCTCATGACGACGAATACGGCGACATAGCCCAGAGTCATCACGCCCAAAAAGACGGGGAATGGCACCCGCAGAACCGATTTGAACGCCGCGAAACTGGGCGCCGCATCGGACACGCTTTGCGCCGCCTTGAAGTCGATCATCGCCATCACAAGTCCGGCGATGACAAGGATCGCGACGACCAAGGGGAACCAGAAATAGCGCAGGACCGTCGGCCACCGCTTCATGCCGAAACGGAAGGCCTCGTTGACCGTTGCGCCGACTGGAATTTTTGACGACATGACTTCGCTCCCGCCCTTATCGCGTCTTCAGCCAGATCGACGGTCCCGACGCCGATCCTTCCGTGTCCCGGTAAAGCCGCCCAAGGAGGCCGCTGAGGACGCCGTAGGAGAAGAACACCCAGAACACATTGTAGAGGACCCTGACAGTCGTCCATAGCCAGATCATCGCAGGCATGACCCATTCCGGCTCATTTCCGGCATTGAATAGGCTGAAATAATGGGCCGCCGCAAAGGCCAGGAACTGGACGGTCGAACCGAGCGCCGTGAAACCGACCGTGTTGATGAATAACTGCACCAGAAACAACACAGCCGAGATGAGGACGAGGATCCCCAGTATCCGGAAGAGGTTGAAGCCACGCGATGCGGCGAGGAATGTCCCGGCGTTCGACCGGAAAGACCGGCGACAGACCGCAACACCTGCGACCGGGAAAAGGCGCAGGCTGACATAAGCGAGCACGACGAGCGCGAGCGCCTCAAAACCGAAGAAAAGACTGATCTCCGACAGGGGTTCGACATTGTTATGGGTCATCAGCACCCAGAGCCAAATCAATCCCGCGGCTGCGCCGCCGAGGAAGAGCGTCGCAAGGGCGCGCGCAAAGACATTAGGCGGACCGGCTTGAGGGCCGCGATTTTTGGGATGGAAATGGCGGATCAGTGCAATCCAGAAGAGGAGCGCCACAGGCGCCATCAACAGCGCAGGCACGCCGCGCGTCAGATGCCAGCCCTGCCCCGCGGCTTTGGCGGCTTCCTGACCTGTCACCTCATAGACCTGATGCAAACTCTCCGGGTTCGGAAAGACCGCAAAGGTCTGGCTGTAGGCGTCGAGCACGAATTTCAGGGAATAGAAGGTCGCCGCGAGCATCGGCCCGAAGATGAAGAGGCCAAGCGCGAGAATGCCGCCGACCGCCGCCGCCGAAAACCGCGCTTCGTCTTCACCAAAATGGAGACGCGCCGCGCCCGGCGGCGGCTCTTCGCCAAGACCGGCAAGCCGTGTCATCGGCGCTAGGAACGACGAGGCGATGAACACCTGCAGCACGAAGCTGACGCCGAGGACGGTCCAGATCCAGGGCGATATCTGGTCGAAGGCGCGCGCGCGGGCGAGGTTGAAGAGCGTCTCGGCGACCGTTGCGACAAGACCTGTGATGCGCCAATTGCTGAGCTGCTCGAGCTGCAGCGAACCGTCTTCGACGGTGAGGAGCCGGCCGGCCTGCACCGACAGCGCCGAATAGGCGGTCGCCAATTGAACGATAAGGAGCAGCACGACCGGAAGCCAGCCGACGCGCATCAAGGTCTCCATGCGGCGCGCGCCGAAGTGCAGGGCTTCGCCTGCGACGGAGAAAATCCGCAAAATCATTGGCCGCCCCTCACTCTACACCCCGAAGGCGATACTAGACGGAGGCCCGCCGCGCGGGCAAAGCTATTTTGCTCCGTTAAGGATGCGCGCGAGGGCGGACGCGACAAAGCGAAGCCAAAGGGCGCTTTTTTCTTGAATAGCCGCGCAAAGCCTCGAGAACCGTGGCCGCACCGCATCAGAGATGGCATGTCTAAAGAGACCAGCCTGGCGATAAGAAGGATGATATTCGGGAATTGGACCCTGGCGCGGCTCGGGCCTGCGGCCTCCTGCGTTATGGCGTGCCCTGGCGAGGGCGTTTTGCCTTGCCACGCGTGCGAACTTGGGGCCGCGCCGGCCGGCCCGGGGTCGCACGCAGCATGAACAAAGTCATTCACGTTGTCGGCGGCGGACTTGCGGGTTCGGAGGCGGCCTTCCAGGCGGCCGAACGCGGTCTCAAGGTTGTCTTGCACGAGATGCGTCCGGTGCGCGGCACGGAGGCCCACCAGACTGACCGTTTTGCTGAGCTTGTCTGCTCCAATTCCTTCCGCTCCGACGACGCGCACTACAACGCGGTCGGCCTCCTGCATGAAGAGATGCGAAGGGCCGGGTCGCTGATCATGGCCTGCGCCGACGCGCACAAGGTGCCCGCGGGCGGGGCGCTCGCCGTCGACCGCGAAGGCTTTGCGAACGCCGTCACGGCGAGGCTCCTCGGCCACGGCGGCATTGAGATTCGCCGCGAAGAGATTGCCGGTCTGCCCCCCGCGGAGTGGGACAATGTGATTGTCGCGACGGGCCCCCTCACCTCGCCGGCGCTTTCGGCGGCGATCGCCGCGCTCGCCGGCGAGACCCATCTTGCCTTCTTCGACGCCATCGCGCCGATCGTCCACAAGGAGACCATCGACTTCTCCAAAGCCTTCATGCAGTCGCGTTACGACAAGGAGGGCCCCGGCGGCGACGGCGCCGATTACATCAACTGTCCGCTCGACAAGGCCGGCTATGAGGCCTTCGTCGCTGCGCTCATCGCCGGCGAGAAGACCGACTTCAAGGAATGGGAAAAGTCGACGCCCTATTTCGAGGCCTGCCTGCCGATCGAAGTGATGGCCGAGCGCGGGCCGGAAACGCTGCGTTTCGGGCCGATGAAGCCGGTCGGCCTTTTCGATCCGCGCGCCGGCAAACGTCCGTATGCGGTGGTTCAACTGCGCCAGGACAATGCGCTCGGCACGCTCTACAATATGGTCGGCTTCCAGACGAAGCTGAAATACGGCGCGCAGAGCGCGATCTTTCGGATGATCCCGGGGCTTGAAAACGCCGAATTCGCGCGGCTCGGCGGCGTGCACCGCAACACCTTCCTCAATTCGCCGAAAATCCTCGACAGCGCCTTGCGGCTGAAGGCGCGACCCGCCTTGCGTTTTGCGGGACAGGTCACCGGCGTCGAGGGCTATCTTGAAAGCGCGGCGATCGGCCTTCTCGCCGGCCGATTCGCGGCGGCGGACGCGCGCGGCGCGCCCATCGACGCCCCGCCGCGCACCACGGCGTTCGGCGCGCTTCTTTCCCACATCACCGGCGGGCACATGTCGGAAGGCGCCGGCGCCAAAGGCGCCTTCCAGCCGATGAACGTCAATTTCGGCCTCTTCCCGGACATCGACGATGCGCCGGTGACGGACGAAAACGGCCGGCGCCTCAAAGGGCCGGATCGCGGGCGGGCGAAGAAGAAAGCGATGGCGCTCAGGGCGCTCGCCGACCTTGACGCTTGGCTCGGCCGCAGCCGCCGCGCGGCGGAATAGCCCTTCGTCGCTTTGCTTCGATATTCCAAGGCGCGCGAGCGGGCCGCGGCGGCAGCGCCGCGGCCCTCCCGAACAGCGCACCTCTGGGGGAGATAGGACTCGCTGTCCGGGATTCTGTCGCCGGATTTTGGAGCGGCGCCCGACGCTTGCGAAACGCAGCTGCAGGCGTTTAGATCGGCCGTCCAAAAATGTGGCGGCCGGGTTAGCGAGCCGTCCTAAAAAGATCAAGTCACGTATTCCCGGACAACCGCAGGGCGCAGGGAACGACGATCGGGGAAGGCGTGGGTGGGACGAGGGGCAAGTTGATAAATGGCCCGGAATGAAAAGGCGGCCTCCGCCGCGGGCAGCGCGCTGAACGAGAAGCAGCGCGGTCTTGCCGAGATTGAAGCTTATCTTGCCAACCTGCGGCGCGCCCGGCCCTCCGTCGCCATGGCGGCCGAACGTTCGGCCAAGGGCGGGCAGACGACCCTGACCATTTTGAAGGCTGCGAGGGCAGTCTTTTTGCGCGAAGGCCATGCGGGACTGTCGATGCGCATGGTCGCTGAAGAAGCGGGCGTCGCCCTCGGCAATGTCAGCTATTATTTCCCGTCCAAGCGCGCTCTGCTCGAAGCGATGTTGAAAGAAGAACTCGCTGACTATGTCGAGGAGCATATCCGCCAGTTCAACGCCTCGCGCGATGCGCCGCTCGACATCCTCTTGAACGTTGTCGAGTTCTACGTCTCGAATGCGCGCGCCTCGCACCGCTTCTTCTTCCAGATGTGGGGCTATGCCGGCGCCGATGACGGCGCGCGCGCGCTGGTGCGCGAGCTCTACCGCCCGATCGGCCGCTTCATCCTGTCGATGGTGCGCGCCGCCAACCCCGCGCTCAGCGACGCGCGCGCGCGCCAGATCGTGCTGCAGATCTTCGCGCTCGAAGAAGGCATGAAGCTTTTCATCGGCATGGGACCGGACGACGACCCCGCGCTCAGGACGGCCGAACGGGATATGCGCGAGGCGACGCGCCGCATCGTCGAAAACGGTTAAGGCGCGCGCCTTCCGCTGGTAAGATGGGGCCTTGCAGCTGCAGCGGAGACGCCCATGTCGCATGCCGAAGGAGGGCCGGAGGCCGAAGAGGCGCGCGAACTGCCGCTCTGCCCCGATGTCGCGCTGATGATCGCGCCGCGCACGCGCGATCTTGGCGACGGGTTTCTCGTCCGGCGCATTCTGCCTTACGCCAAGCGGCGCATGGTCGGCCCCTTCGTGTTCCTCGATGAAATGGGCCCAGTCGATTTTGCGCCGGGGACGGGCCTTGATGTGCGCCCGCATCCGCATATCGGCCTTGCGACCGTCACCTATCTCTTCGAAGGCGAGATCCGCCATCGCGACAGCATCGGCTATGACCAGATCATCCGGCCGGGCGACGTCAACTGGATGACGGCCGGCCGCGGCGTCGCCCATTCCGAACGCACCGACGCCGGCCCCCGCGGCCAGCGGCTCCACGGCGTGCAGAGCTGGGTCGCGCTCCCGGAGTCCGACGCTGAAACCGATCCCGCCTTCTTCCATCATCCGAAGGCCGCATTGCCCGTGCTCGAACGGGGCGGCGCCGTCCTCACGCTGATCGCGGGACGCGGCTTCGGCGCGGTCTCGCCGGCGAAGACCTATTCGCCGATGTTCTATCTCGCGGTGGATGCGAAGGCGGGGGCGGCGATCCCCCTCCCCGATGACTATGCCGAACGGGCGGCCTATGTCGTGTCGGGCCGCCTTTCCGTGCACGGAACGCCTGTCGAGGAGAAAACGATGGTTGTCTTTGAAGAGGGGGCCGCGCCGAAACTGCGCGCCGAGACGCCCTGCCGGGTCATGCTCCTCGGCGGGGCCCCGGTCGGACCGCGCGTCCTGTGGTGGAATTTCGTCGCCAGCAGCAAGGGGCGGCTCGATGCGGCGCGGCGCGACTGGGAGGACAGCGCCCGGAACGGCTTTGCGGGCACGGTCTTCGCCTTGCCCCCGGGCGAGAATGCGTTCATTCCCGCGCCGGAGCGTTAGAGTGTATTTGGTCGCAGAAACTCTTTCGATTGCGGATGCTGAGGCGCTTTCATGCGAGCATTGACCGTTCTGATTGTCCTTGCCTCCGTCGGCGCGGCTGCGCCGGCAATCGCCCAGAATGCGCCCGCAAAACGCGGCGTCTTCGGCGGCGTCGGCGAGAATGATTCCGTCACGTCCTCGGACCGCGAATATTCGAGCGGCCTCAAGATCTTTTTCGTCAGCGAGAAAGGTCACGGCCGCGGCCTTGCGCGCGCTTTGCTGCGCGCCGGCGACGGCGCCGAGACCCGCTACGGCGTCGCCTTCGGGCAGAGCATTTTCACGCCCGAAAACATCGCCGCGACCGCGCCCCTGCCGAATGAACGCCCCTATGCCGGTTGGCTCTATACGGAGCTTTCGGTCTATGCCCATCGGCGCTCCGGCGCGCTCGATGTTCTGACCGCCAATCTCGGCGTCGTCGGTCCGAGCGCGCTCGGCCGGCAGTCGCAGAACACGCTGCACGCCCTGTTTGAGATCAACGAGGCGCGCGGCTGGGCGAACCAGCTCCGCAACGAGCCGGGCCTGATCGTGTCTTTCGACCGCGTCTGGCGCGCTTCGACAGCCGCGCGCGGGTTCGGCGCCGATGTCATCCCGAGCGTCGGCGTTTCGGCCGGCAATGTGCTGACGCAGGCGCGCGCGGGGCTTCGCGTGCGCATCGGCGATGATCTCGGCGCGGAGTATGGCGCGGCGCGCATCCGCCCGGGTCTGCCCGGCCCCGGCCTTCGGGAAATCCCTTCGGACGGCTTCGGCTGGTCGCTCTTCGCCGGCGTCGACGGACGCGCCGTTGCTCGCAACATTTTCCTCGACGGCAATACGTTCCGCGACAGCCTGTCGGTCGACAAGCGCACCTTCGTCGCCGACGCCGAGGCGGGGGCCGCGCTCGAAATCGGCGCCTTCGAAATCGCCGCGAGCTATGTCTGGCGTGGGCGCGAATATGAAACGCAAGGGCTCGCGCATGAATTCGGGTCGCTCGCCCTCTCCGCCCGCTTCTGACCGAAGAACGCCATGACCCCCTTTCCCGATCTCTCCGGCAAGACCGCGCTCGTCACGGGCGCCTCGCGCGGCATCGGCCGCGCCATCGCGCTCGCGCTCGCAGAGCAAGGCGCGCATGTCATCGCGCTCGCGCGCACCGTCGGCGGCCTTGAGGCGCTCGACGACGCGGTGCGCAAGACTCGCGGGAAGGCGACGCTCATCCCCGCCGATCTCGCCGACCCTGCCGTCACGAACCAGGTGGGCGCCGCGATCGCGCAGCGATTCCAGAAGCTCGACATTCTCGTTCTGAACGCCGCGCAGCTCGGCGCGCTGTCGCCGCTTGCGGATTATGACGACAAGACGTTTGCGCGCGTGATGGAAGTGAACTTCACCGCCAATTGGCGCCTGCTGCGCAGTCTTGAACCCTTGATGCGGGCCGCCGGCGCGCCGCGCATCGTCGCGCTTTCCTCGCGCATCGGCGGCGAGACGGCGCAGGCCTATTGGGGGCTTTACGCCGCGAGCAAGGCCGCGCTTGAGCGCCTGATGGAGACCTACGCCAAAGAGACCCGCATCGCGGGCTTTCGCGTCGCGATTCTCGACCCCGGCCGTATGCGGACGAAGCTCCGCGCCGAGGCAATGCCGGGCGAAGACCCTTCGAGCCTGCCCGCACCCGAGGCGCTCATCCCGCTCTTTTTTCAGGCGATCGCCCCGGACTATGACGGAACCGCCGAGCGTTTCGTGTTTCGCGGGGACGCGCGGAACTGAGCCTTTCCGCGGGGTTCCCGCGGATAAGGCGCCTTTCGTGAACGCACGACCGGCGGGCGGCGGCCCCAGCGGCCGGCGGGCTCGGCGCGCGCGCTTTGGCGCCTTGATCGGCAAGGATACGCAACTGTTCATGCCGCCATGATGCGAGCGCTCCGTCGAGTGGGGATAGATTTTCCGATCACAAATTGTTTCAGTCGGCGCATGCATCCGCTGGATGCATGGCGCCGGGACGATTCATCGGGGCAAAGTGTGCCGCGAACTCTTCGGGCGCATTTCTCTGCGCTCATCCCGGCGAACGCCGGGATCCAGGGCAACGGGCTCCGCTGCTTCAAGAACTGGGTCCCGGCTCCTCATCCTGAGCCTGTCGAAGGACGCCGGGATGAGCGGGTTGAAAGGCTCAATTCGCATTGCCGGCAACGCGCTCTACCGCCCAACAGCCGAAAGATCGGGCTTCGGGACGCGCAGGCTCTCCTTGAGAATAAGCCGGGCGAGCGCCGTGTGCAGATCATGACCGCTTTTGTGCGCGCGGATGCGGCCGATCAGCGGCGCGCCGACCAGCGCAAGATCGCCGATGATGTCGAGCGTCTTGTGCAGGACGAATTCCTGCGGATCGCGCAGCCCGCCTTCGTTCAGGATGCGCCCGTCATCGACGACGACGGCGTTGTCGAGCGAGCCGCCGAGGCCGAGGCCGGCGGCGCGCATCGCCTCGACGCCGGCGAGCGCCGTGAAGGTCCGGGCGCGGAGGATACGCTCGATATCGCGCGGCTCGGCGAGCGAAAGACGCGCCGACTGCCGGCCGATCGCCGCGTCCGGAAATTCGATGGTCACGTCGAGGACGCAGCCCTGAAAAGGCTCGATCTCGATGAAGCGTTCGCCCGACTCGACGCGATAGGGCCGGTCGATGATGAGCGCAAAACGCGCCGCATCCTGACGGACCAGTCCTGCGTGCCGGATGACATCCGCCCAGCGCTCGGCGCTGCCGTCGAGGATCGGCGCTTCCGGCCCGTCAAGCTCGATCAGAAGATTGTCGATGCCGGCCAGAAACACCGCCGCGAGGAGATGCTCTATGGTCGAAACTTCCGCGCCAGCCTTGTTGCGCAAGGTGACGCCGAGCCGCGTCTCCGCCACAAAATCGGCGCGCGCCGGGATCAGCGTCGCGTCGAGCGGCTTGTCGATGTCGGTGCGCCGGAACACGATTCCGGCGCCCGGCGGCGCAGGCCGCAAGATCGCCTTGACGCCGAGCCCTGAATGAAGCCCGACGCCCGCCGTTCCGACCGTCGACGCCAAGGTGCGCTGCCGAAAATCCGTCATGTCGCGACGATGCGACGGTTGCCGAGACAGCGCAAGGGCGGGGGTTACTCGGCCGCCTTCAGCGGCTCTTTCGGCGTCCAGCGGAGCACCGGATTGCGCGCGGCGGCGGTCTCGTCGAGGCGGCGGCGCGGGGCGAAATGGGGCGCGGCTTTGAGCGACGCGGCCTCGCCCATCTTCGCGCGCCGTGCAATCGACAAGAGCGCGTCGCAGAAGAGGTCGAGTTCGCCTTTGGATTCGGACTCCGTCGGCTCGATCAGCATCGCGCCATGCACGACCAGCGGGAAATACATCGTCATCGGATGATAACCCTCGTCGATCATCGCCTTGGCGAAGTCGATGGTCTCAACGCCCGTGCCCTTGAGGAAGCGGTCGTCGAACAGGGCCTCGTGCATGCATGGCCCTTCGAAGGCCGGGGTCATTTCGGCGCGGCAGCGCGTCAGCACGTAATTGGCGTTGAGGACAGCGTCTTCCGCCGCCTGGCGGATGCCGTCGCCGCCATGGCTCAGCATATAGGTCAGGGCACGGACGAACATCCCCATCTGGCCGTGGAAGGCCGTAAGGCGCCCGGAGGCCGCGCCCTCGCCGCCGGCTTTGGCTTCGCGGCGCGTCTCGACCAGTTTGAACTTTCCGTCCTCCCGGACGACATAGGGCACGGGCGCAAAAGGCGCGAGCGCCGCCGAGAACACGGTCGGGCCGGAACCGGGTCCGCCGCCGCCATGGGGCGTCGAGAACGTCTTGTGCAGATTGATGTGCATGGCGTCGACCCCGAGGTCACCGGGACGCACTTTGCCGGCGATGGCGTTGAAATTCGCGCCGTCGCAATAGAAATAGCCGCCGGCGTCATGCACGGCGCGCGCGATCTCGATGATGTCGCGCTCGAAGAGGCCGCAGGTGTTGGGGTTCGTCACCATGATGGCGGCGACATCGGGCCCGAGCTTTTCTTTCAGCGCGGAAAGATCAACGCGGCCGTTTTCATTCGCCGGAATGGCGTCGACCGTGAAGCCGCATTGCGCCGCGGTCGCCGGATTTGTTCCGTGCGCGGATTCCGGCGCGAGGACGCGCGTGCGCTTGCTGGCCTCGCCGCGCGCGATGAGCGCTTCCTTGATCGCCATCATGCCGCAAAGCTCGCCATGGGCGCCGGCCTTGGGCGACATCGCGACGGCGGGCATGCCGGTGAGAGTCGTCAGCCAGTGCGCCAGCATGTCGATGAGTTCGAGCGCGCCCTGCACGGTCGATTGCGGCTGCAGCGGGTGAATGTCGCCGAAGCCGGGCAGCCGCGCCATTTTTTCGTTAAGGCGCGGATTGTGCTTCATGGTGCAGGAGCCGAGCGGAAACGGCCCCATGTCGATCGCGTAGTTCTTCTGACTGAGGCGCACGAAATGGCGCATCGCCTCCGGCTCCGAAAGGCCGGGCAGGCCGATCGCAGAGGCGCGGGCATGGGCGCCAAGGCGGCTCGGCGTCTTGGGCTCCGGCAGGTCGACGCCGGTTCGTCCGAACGCGTCCTTTTCGAAGATGAGGCTTTCCTCGATCTGCAGCGCGCGATTGCCGGTGAAGGTCGCGGGGGCGGCCTCAGATGCGCCCGCGGCGCGGGTCGGGCGGCCTTGCGTGTTCATGGTCATGACTAAAGAACCTCCCTCAGCGTCTTGGCATAGGCCGCGATATCCGCGTCAGTCACGCATTCCGTCGCCGCGACAATCAAGAGATCATGCGTCTCCGGATCATGCGGCCAGAGGCGCGATCCCGGCACGCCGCCCAGCACGCCTTGTGCGGCGAGCTTTTCAACGACGGCGGCGGCGTCCGCCGGCAGTTTCAGCGTGAACTCGTTGAAGAAGCTCCGCGTCAGGAGTTTGACGCCCGGAACCGCGCCGAGCGCGTCCGCCGTCTTGCAGGCCGCTTCATGGCTCAGCATCGCCATGCGCCGCAGCCCCGCTTCGCCGAGCAAGGTCATGTGCACGGTGAAGGCAAGCGCGCAAAGGCCCGAATTGGTGCAGATGTTCGACGTCGCCTTGTCGCGGCGGATATGCTGCTCGCGCGTCGACAAGGTCAGCACGAAGCCGCGCTTGCCTTCGGCGTCGACCGTCTCGCCGCAGAGCCGGCCCGGCATCTGGCGCAGATATTTCTGCTTCGTCGCGAAGAGGCCGACATAGGGCCCGCCGAAAATGAGACCGTTGCCGATCGACTGGCCCTCGCCGACGACGA
The DNA here is from genome assembly GCA_964507915.1 of uncultured Caulobacterales bacterium. GTDB lineage: Bacteria > Pseudomonadota > Alphaproteobacteria > Caulobacterales > Parvularculaceae > Amphiplicatus. The sequence goes on along the minus strand of CAZDRH010000002.1, from coordinate 102,279 downwards.
TGTCGGCGCCCATGTCGCCGGGGCTCTTCACCGCGCCGAGCGAGACCGCTTCCGTCACGACCGCGACGAGCAGCGCGCCTTTCGCCTGACAGGCCGCGGCGAGCGGGGCAAGATCGCGCAGATTGCCGAACACATCCGGGTTCTGCACGACGACGCAGGAGGTTGCGTCATCAATGCGCGCGGCGAGGTCTTCGGCGCCCGCGACATCGATCGGCGCGAAGACAACTTCGTCGCCGACGAGTTCGAGATTGGTGCGGACGACTGCAGCGTAATGCGGGTGAAGCGCGCCCGAGAGCACGACCTTGTTCCGCTTCGTCACGCGCCGCGCCATCAGCGCGGCCTCGGCGCAGGCGGTTGAGCCGTCATACATGGAGGCGTTGGCGACCTCCATGCCGGTGAGTGCGGCGACCTGGGTCTGGAACTCAAAGAGATATTGCAGCGTGCCTTGCGCGATCTCCGGCTGATAGGGCGTGTAGGAGGTCAAAAACTCCGAACGCTGAATGATATGGTCCGCCGTCGCCGGAACATGGTGCTTGTAGGCGCCGGCGCCGACGAAGAAGGGCCCCGCGCCCGCCGCGCGGTTTTTCGCCGCAAGCGCGCCCATGATCCGCTCGACCTCAAGCTCGCCCTTATGGGCGGGGAGGTCGATCCTGGCATTGAGCGCCGTGCGTGGCACGTCGATGAAAAGGTCGTCGATCGTCTTGGCGCCGATGGTTTGCAGCATGGCGCGGCGGTCCGCGCCGGAAAGCGGCAGGTAACGCATGTTAGTCCTTCTTGTCCGTCTTGTCCGATTTCTTCGCCGCTGCGGCGCCCATCATCGCGACGCCGAGCCCCGCGCCGATGGCGACGCCGATCGACAGCCAGAATGCGAGATTGTCCGTGGCGACGCCGACCGCTGTTCCAATCGCAACGCCAAGAGCCATGCCTATCGGCAGAACTGCTTTCATGACTTCATCCTTTCCGGTTCATGCGCTGGTTCAGCATCAGCGCGACGCCGAGCCCGCCGAGAAGGCCGACGACAAATCCTGCCGCCCGGTTGTCGATCACGATCCCGAGCACGGCGCCGAAGACAGCGCCGAAAACAAGACCGACGACGAAAGCGAGCGGTTTCATCGTCAGGCCGTCAGTTTGGCGTAAGCGGCCGCGTCCATCAGCGCGTCGAACTCGGCCTTATTCGAAGGCTTCATCTTCACGAACCAGGACGCGCCTTCGGGATCGGCGTTCACCTTGGCCGGATCATCGACGATCGCCTGGTTGATCTCGACAATCGTGCCGGAGATCGGCGCATAAACGTCGGAGGCCGCCTTCACGGACTCGACGACCGCCATGTCGCCATGCGCGGAAAAGCTTTTGCCGATGGCGGGCAGCTCGACGAACACGACGTCGCCGAGCTGGTTCGCCGCATGATTGGTGATTCCGATGACGGCGATGTCGCCGTCCATGCGGACCCATTCGTGATCCTTGGTGAAGCGCGTCGTCATCTATGCCTCCTGGCCCTTGTAGTAGCGATGCGGATGAAACGGCATGGCGGAAACGCGCGCGGGCAAAGCCTTGCCGCGCACCATGAGGTGGACCTCGGTTCCAGGCGCGGCGAATGCCGCCTCGACATAGCCCATGGCGACGGGCGCATTGACCGAGGGGCCGAAGCCGCCCGAGGTCACGGCGCCGATGAGCTTGCCGTCGGTCGCGCGGATTTCGGCGCCCTCGCGCGCCGGCGCCCGGCCCTCGGGCTGGAGACCCACGCGAAGCTTCGCCGGCCCTTCCTTCAGCTCACGGAGGATCCGCGCGGCGCCGGGAAAGCCCCCCTCCTCGCGGCGGCGCTTGCCGATGACGAAGGCAAGATCGCCTTCGACCGGCGAGGTTTCCGCCGTGATGTCATGGCCATAAAGGCACATGCCCGCTTCGAGCCGGAGCGAATCGCGCGCGCCAAGGCCGATGGGCTTCACGTCCGGATGGTCGAGCAATGCGCGGCAGAACCGCTCGGCGTCGGCCGCGGGGAGCGAAATCTCGTAGCCGTCCTCGCCGGTGTAGCCCGAGCGCGAGGCGAACATGGCGACGCCCTGCCAGCTGACGGGGCGCATGCTCATGCGCGGCTGCGTCAGCGCGCCCTTGAAAAACCCTTCGAGCACGGCGGCGGCGCGCGGGCCCTGCAGCGCGATCAGCGCCTGGTCTTCCAGCCGTTCGAGTTCGGCGCGGCCGTGCAGCCGCTCGCCGATGAGCGCGAAGTCTTTCTCTTTGCAGGCCGCGTTGACGACGAGGAAAAGCGCGCCGTCATCGGCAGCGCCCTGCCGCGTGATCATCAGATCATCGACGATGCCGCCCTGCTCATTGAGCAGTACGGAGAGCCGCATGGCGCCTGGCTTCAGCTTGACGATCTCGCCCGGCACGAGCGTTTCGAGCGCGCGCGCGACGGCCTCATGCGCGACGGCGGCGCCGCGCGGCTGCTCCGTTGATTTCAGGAAGGCCTGGCCCATATGCGAGACGTCGAAGAGCCCGGCGCGCTCGCGCGTCCACAGATGCTCCTTGAGCACGCCGTCCGCATACTGAACAGGCATGTCATAGCCCGCAAACTCCACCATCTTGGCGCCGAGCGCGAGATGCAGGCCGTGCAGCGGCGTTTTGAGGAGGCGCGTGTCGGTCATGTCGGCTCCATGGTCGAGGCCCGCTCGACGTTGAGCGGAGACCCCGGCTGTCACGGAACCTGAGAGATTTCACGGGCCCGATTTCCACAGGCGCCGCTTACTCCTTCGGCGGGGACATCGCTGTCCCGCTTTCCAGCCTTGTTCCTCGCGCGCGGTCCTTCTGCCTGAGAGTTTCCGGGGCGGTTGCTCCTTCGGCGCCGCTTTGTCGAAAAGCGGTCTCTCCCGCAGACGCGAGGCGCTTTTGGACTTGCCGTCCAAGGCGCGTGCGGACCATAGGCCGGGAGCGGCCGGAGTCAATGATTCGCCGCCCAGGAAGCAGCATGATCGCCGTTCCGACAGACCCTTCGCTGCATCGCTTATTCGACCTCGCCGCCTGGGCGGCGGGGATCGGCGCCGGCTTTGCGGTCTCGCGCTGGCGACTGGGCGAGGCGCAAGCGGCTGTGCCGCGCCGTCACGGCTATTTCATCGCGCTCGCCGGCGGCGCGATTCTGGGCGCTTATCTCGCGGGCACGTTGCCAACGCTTGCCGCCGGGTCGCCGGCCTTGTCGCACAGTGTCGTCGGCGCGCTCGCCGGGGCGATTCTCGCCGTCGAGATCTACAAGGCCGCCTATGGGATCAAGGGTTCGACCGGCGGGGTCTTCGTTGCGCCCTTTGCGGTCGGCATCGTCATCGGCCGTTGGGGCTGCCTGTTCTCAGGACTGCCCGACGGAACCTATGGCGCGCCGACGTCGCTGCCCTGGGGCGTCGATCTCGGCGACGGCGTCGCGCGCCACCCGGTGCAGATTTACGAGTCGGCCGCGATGCTTTTGTTTGTGAGCGTTTACTTAGCCGCTCTTGCGCGGAGGGCCGACTGGGCGATGCGCTACGGCTTTTATTTCATGGCGATGTGGTATGCTGCACAGCGTTTCGCCTGGGAGTTTCTGAAGCCTTATCCATCCGTGATCGGACCGTTCAACCTCTTCCATTTCATCTGTGTGGGGCTCTTCGTTTATGGATTGGTCTGGCTCGCCAGAGAGCGTCGTCGCAAGAGCGCCTGAACCCGTACGCAAGGCTGCGCCCTATCTCTTCTGGGGTCAGACGACGAGCCTTTGCGAGACCTGCTATGCGCTCGCGCCCGCAAAAATCGTGATCGAGGACGGCAAGGTCTTATATCTCAAGCGCTGCTCTGACCATGGCGTGCAGAAGACCATGGTCTCGGACGACGTCGCCTACTGGAAACTCTGTAAGGAGTATCTGAAACCCGGCGACCGGCCGCTCGTGCATGCGACGCGTACGGAACATGGCTGCCCTTATGATTGCGGCCTTTGCCCCGACCATGAGCAGCATTCCTGCCTCGCCATTGTCGAGATCAATGACGCCTGCAACCTTTCCTGCCCGGTGTGTTTTGCCGATTCCTCCGTCAAACGCACCGAACAGCGCTCCCTCTCTGAAGTCGAGCGCATGCTGGATGCTCTCGTCGCGGCCGAGGGCGAGCCGGACCTTGTGCAGATCTCCGGCGGCGAGCCGACCATCCATCCGGATTTCTTCGCCATTCTTGACGCCGCCAAGCGCCGCCCCATCCGGCATCTGATGGTCAACACCAATGGCGTGCGCCTCGCGCGCGACCCCGATTTCGCCGACCGCCTCGCCTCTTACATGCCGCGCTTTGAGGTTTATCTGCAGTTCGACTCGCTGAAGCGCGAGGCGCTGATGAATTTGCGCGGCGCAGACCTTACGTCCGTACGCCAACAAGCGCTCGAAGCGCTGGAAGCGCGCGGCGTTTCGACGACGCTCGTCGTCACAGTGAAGAAGGGCGTCAATGACGACGAGATCCCGGACATCATCCGCCATGCGCTGGAGTGGTCCTGCGTGCGCGGCGTCACCTTGCAGCCCATCCAGGACGCCGGGCGCAATGACGCCTATGACCCGAAGCGCCATCGCCTAGTGTTGTCGGAAGTGCGAAGGCGCGCGGCGGAGGCTGGCGTCTTCGCGCTTGAAGACCTGATTCCCCTGCCGTGCAATCCCGATCAGATTTCGATCGCCTACGGATTGCGCAAGGGGAAGACCGTCGTGCCGGTCACGTCGCTCATCCCGCGTGAAATGCTGGTGTCGCTCGCGCCGAACTCCGTCGCCTTCGAAAATTACCCGGCGCTCCACCGCCGCGTGCTTGACCTCTTCTCTTTGCCGACGACGGCAGGCGACGCATCAGAGACTCTGGCGGAAATTCTCTGCTGCCTGCCGGAGGTCGCCGTGCCTGAAGGCATTTCCTACGGCTCAACCTTTCGCGTGGTGATTTCGCAGTTTCTCGACCGGTTCAATTTCGATCTCGGCAGCGTCAAGCGTTCCTGCGTGCACTTTGTCGAGCCGGATGGCGCCATCTATCCTTTCGACACCTACAACACGTTTTATCGCGAAGGCGCGCCGGGGCGCGCTGAGATCGAGAAGCGGCGCATATGACAGAAAAACCATCGGGCGTCGGCTCCATTATCGGCACGATCATTCTCGTCATCGGCGCGCTGTGGATGGGGCTGTCGGGCCTGTGCACCGTCATCTTCACGTGGTTCAGCTTCGACATGGGACGCGCGAAGGCCAGCGACGTTCTTGGCTTGATGCCGCTCGTGTTCGGCGTCGGCGGCGTGTCGATATTCTTGGGCTGGTTGGTCTGGCGCCTCGGCAAATATCTGCGGCGCACGGCGCACGATTGAGGGGTTCTCAAATGTCATCAGAACACGGACCATCGGCCGGCGGTCTTTTCGGGACCCTTATCATGATCCTCGGCGTGCTGTGGATGGCTCTTTCCGGCCTCTGCTCCGCGCTCGTCGCCTTTTCGGCCATCGTCAACAACGAAGACCAGGGCATGCTGCAGGGACTTGTCGTCGTCGCCGTCATCGGCGGCGGCTCGATGTTCATTGGCTGGCTCACCTGGCTCGGCGGACGCGCGCTGCGCCGGCGCGGTTGAGGCGGGAACACGAAGACGCCTTGGACAAATCCGGCGCTGCGTTGCGGCGCCGCGAAACGCGCCGGCGAAGATTTCTGCAAAGCATTCGATTGCAACTTCCGCGCGTGATTGTGGGGCAGCCTCGGCCGCCGTAACTTTATGCCGGAACCCGGCTCGCCCGCCGGGCTGCAAGGTCGACGTCCATTCGCGTTACGCTCGAATCCTTCATCGAAAGAACGCTGGAGATCGGCGATCCCAAGGCGCTCGCCGCCTATTTCGTCGAGGTGATGCGCGGGTTCGGTTTCGACCTCATCAGTTATCACCACATCGCCGAGCTGTTTCGCAAAATCCCGCTGGAGAAAGGCTTCCGGATTGATTCCTTCCCGCAGGACTGGGTCGCGCGTTACACGCAGGAGGGCTATTTCGACGATGACCCGATTATGCTCGAGACGCGCAAACGCGGCGCGCCCTTCCGCTGGTACGACATCGAGCACGCGCGCGCCCTGACCGGGCGCCAGAAAAAATTCTTCGCCGACCTTCGCGCGCAAGGTTTCAAAGACGGCGTCGCCGTGCCAGTTTTCTCCCGGCCGGGTGACATCGCCTATTTCGGGCTCGGCTCAACCAAGACCGTTCTTGATCTTCCGGACTCGGCGCTCCTCGAACTGCAGGCGTTCTGCCAGCAGCTCCATGTGCGTTATAACGACCTCGTTTCCGGCCAGTTCGCGCCGCGACTTTCGCCGCGAGAGACCGAAGTTCTCGAACTCATCGCCCAAGGCCACAGCAACAGCGCCATCGCCGAACGATTGCAGGTGACGATACATACGGTCGACACGCTGGTGCGTCGCTGTTTTGAGAAACTCGGCGTCTCAACCAGGGTCGAGGCCGCCTTGTCGGCGGTCGGCCGCGGCCTGATTTTGCCCTAGATCATCGGGTGCCATTTTTGAATCGCGCCCGATGATCAACGCCTTATTCTGGCGCGCCTTTTCGCGCAAAACCGGTTCCCACTTTTGCGCCCGGCGCGCCAGCCCGCCCTTTTCATGACACATTCGTGTCCCGGGGGTCCGTGACAGACAATGCTACGCGTATTTGATAGAAATCGATTGCAGCATAGACATTGTGGACGAAAATGCCAAATTCTGCGGCTTTTGCCGATCTTGCGCGCTTTCTAGTGGGCTGCACCAAGCCGCAGGCGCTCATAGACTACGCCATGGCGCATTTGCGCCGGATCGGCGTGCGCGCCGTGCTGATCCACAATTTCCGGCAGGGCGACGGCGAGCCTTTCGGCTGGCAGCCGCTCTTTAGTTCATTCCCGGCCGAAATCGCGGCGATGTATGGCGACCATCGCGGCCATCGCCGGGACCCGATCATGCGCGCCGCGCTGCAATCGCCCTATCCGGTGCGGGCGCGCGATATCCTGCGCCAGTTTCCGACCTGTGAGACTTTGCAGCGCATGGCCAAGATGTCGGCCAAACACGGCATTCTCGACGGTCTGTCGATGATCGTCATCTCGCGTCCAGGCTCCTTCAACTATGTCGCCCTTGGCTTTGGCCGGTCGATTGCGGACATGCCGCTGTCGGAGCGGTGCCGCATTCAGCGCGAAGTCGAAATGATCGGCCGGCGTCTCGCCGCCATCGACCCCCTGCCTCCAAAGGGACGCTTGACCTCCGGCGAAGTCGAGGTCTTCGGGAAGATGATGGCTGGCGCCAGCAACAAGGAAATCGCCCGCGACCTCGGCGTCACCCCGGCGACGGTCGAAACGCTGATGAGCCGGAGCCTGCAGAGATTGCAGGCCAAATCGCGGATCGAGGCGGCCGTCAAAGCTGTCCGCCATGGGCTGCTGATCGCGGCCTGAGGAGCTTTCCCCCTTCCCTCGCCCGTCGGCCACCCCTATACACCCTTCCCAAGTCGCGCCCATGCGCGCCGCTTCCCTGACAATCCTGTCTCATGAAGCGAGGGCCCCGGAAAACGGGGCCCCTCGTTTTGAGACATTGGGTTGCAGGCGGATCGGCGCCGGCGCCTTTGGAGAAAAGTGATGTCCGACAAGCCGCTGATGCCAATCGCCACCGCCGTGTGGCTCATTGAAAACACCGCGCTCTCATTCGAGCAGATCGCCGATTTCTGCGGCCTTCACCCCTTGCAGGTGAAAGGCATCGCGGACGGCGACGTCGCCGGCGGCGTGCGCGGCATCGACCCGATCTCGAACCATCAGCTCGCCCGCGAGGAAATCGAGAAGGCTCAGGCCGACGAAAACTACCGCATGAAAATCTCGCGGCCGAAGAACGCGATCATCGCCGAGACGCAGCGCAAAGGCCCGCGTTACACGCCGGTCTCCAAGCGCGAGCATCGCCCGGATGCGATTTTGTGGATGGTGCGCAACCACCCCGAAATCTCCGACGCGCAGATCGCCAAACTTCTCGGCACGACGAAATCGACCATCCAGTCGGTGCGCGACAGAACGCATTGGAATTCGGCCAATCTGACGCCGCAGGACCCCGTCGGCCTTGGCCTTTGCGCACAGCTTGAGCTTGATGCGCTGGTGCGCAAGGCGGCTTCCAAGCGCCCGCAGCCGATCGCGGCCGAAGAAGGCCCGACCCTCGAACCGGCGTCCGCCGCGCGCGAGGCCGACCAGGACGAGGACGACGGCAAGCGCAAAGGCGCGCTCGACCTTGAGAAGGTCTTCGCCAATCTCGGCGGCGGCCGCAAGGCGGCCAGAGACGACCAACGAGACGATCAGTAGAACGATCAGAAGACGGACAATCAAGGCGAAGGGGAAGCGCCATGGCCAAGAGCGGACCGGCTGAAGAAGTCACGCCGCAAAAGCTGCGCACCGTGATCGCCGCCTCAGCGGCGGGTACGATTTTCGAGTGGTACGACTTCTTCATCTATGGCGCCCTCGCCACGATCATGGCGAAACACTTCTTCGCCAATCTGCCGGACGCGCAGGCGCTGATCTTCTCGCTTCTGACCTTTTCGGTCGGCTTTATCGTGCGCCCGATTGGCGCGCTCGTCTTCGGAAAAATCGGGGACAGCCAGGGCCGCAAGGGCGCGTTTCTCGCGACGATCGTCATTATGGGCGTCGCGACCGTCGGTATCGGCCTTTTGCCGACTTATGAGCAAGTCGGTCCGATCGCTGCGGCGCTCCTGATCGTCTGCCGTATGGCGCAGGGCTTTGCGCTCGGCGGCGAATATGGGGGCGCGGCGATCTATGTCAGCGAACATGCGCGCCAGAACCGGCGCGGCGCCGCGACCGCGCTTATTCAGGCGTCCGCTGCGATTGGGCTTGTCGGCGCGCTCGGCGTCATCCTCGCAACACGGACGATCGTCGGCGAGGAGGCGTTCCGCGACTGGGGCTGGCGCGTGCCGTTCCTGTTTTCGGCCGTACTTCTTCTGATTTCGATCTGGATCCGGCTGCAGCTTGAAGAAAGCCCCGCCTTCCATGCGCTGAAAGCCGAAGGCAAAGTCTCCAAGCGCGCCTATGCCGAAAGCTTCCTGGAATGGCGCAATCTGAAATTCGTGCTGCTCGCGCTGTTCGGCCTGATGATGGCGCAAGGCGCCGGCTGGTACACGGCCAATTTCTACGCGCAGGTCTTCCTTGAGCGGATTTTGCATGTCGACCAGCGCACCGTGAACATCATCATGATCACCGTGACGCTGATCTCGGCCCCGCTTTATGTGTTCTTCGCTTGGGCGTCCGACATCGCCGGGCGGCGGCCCGTGATGCTGTTCGGCATGGTTCTCCTCACGGTCTCCTATTTCCCGGGATACCACCTGATTTCGAGAGCCGCGAACCCGGCGCTGATCGAAGCCTCGACGCGCGCGCCCGTGGTTGTCGCCGCGGATCCGGCCGACTGCTCCTTCATGCTCGACCTCACCGGCGGGGCGCACCAATTTGCGAGCTCCTGCGATATCGCCCGCTCCGCGCTCGCCGACGCCGGCGCGAGCTACACGATGCGGAACGCGCCGGCCGGATCAAAAGCCGTCGTCGAAATCGGCGGCGTCGCGGTCGAAAGCGTTGACGCCCAAGGCCAGTCTATGTCGGAGATCAAGGCTTCGCGCGCGGCCTTCTCCGCCTTGCTGAAGGGCAAGCTCGCCGAGGCCGGCTATCCGAAGAGCGCAGACACCGCGGCGATCAACTTCCCGCTGCTCTTCGCGGCGCTCATGCTCTTCGTCGTCGGCACGACGGCGCTGTACGGTCCGCAGGCCGCCGCCCTCGTCGAGCTTTTCCCGACGCGCATCCGCTACACGGCGTTTTCCCTCCCCTACAATGTCGGCACGGGCTGGTTCGGGGGCCTGACGCCGGTCATCGCGCTCGCCATCGTGACGGCGACCGGCAATATCTTTGCGGGTCTGTGGTTCCCGTTTGTCGTGACGGCGGTCGCCGCCACGATCTTCTTCTTCCTGTGGCCGGAAACCAAAGACCGCGACATACACGCGTGATACGCGGCGCGTCTTGGCGCAGGGAAGAAGGCGACGCTGAGCGACCCAGGTCCGCCGGTCTTTACGTATGAACTCACCTGCGGCGGAATGCGCGGCATCCGCGTCGTCCCAAAAGGGTCGATGGCGCAGCGCGCCGCAATCCAGAGCTTTCGCGCGCGATGCAATCAATGTGGAATAGTCCTTTGACCCGCCCGTCCCGGCGTCCTTCGTCAGGATCAGGAGCCGGGACCCAGCCTTTGAAATCACGGCGCTCGCGGCCCTGGTTCCCGGCTTTCGCCGGGATGAGCGGAGACAAATCCAATCAGGCTGATCGCAAACTAATCTAGTGCGCTCACCCGCCAACGGGCGGACGCTCATCAGTCTGACAAGAGGCGGCGAAAGGCGGCGGCGTTAATGCGCCGTAAACTTGGCTTTGATGGTCTCGATCTGGTCTTTGAGGCGAAGCTTGAGGCGCTTCAATTCGGCGATTCGGCTATCGTCATGGCTCGGATGTTTCATCTCCGCGGCGATCGCCGTCTCGAGCTCATAATGCCGCTGCGATAGCGATTCCAGATGAGCCTTCATTGCCATAATCGGCCTCCTTTATGTGGAAGACCCCTTGAGTAAAACACGCAATGACTGCGCTGTCGACGGGGCGAAAGGTGAGCAGGCGGTAAAGTCCTCGCGACCCCGCGCCGCGGCGGCGGAACGGCTGTCAAATGACCCCGAAACCGTGGCACAATCGATGCCCGGAAGACTCGCCAACGGTCTGGAAAAGCTGACGGAATGAACGCTCTGCTCCCTCCCCGGTTGATCCTCGGCGTCAGCGGCGCATCCGGCGCGCGCTACGCCGTCGCGGCGCTCGATGCGCTGCGGTCGGCGGGGATCGAGACCCATCTCGTGGTCAGCAAGGCGGCGGAAATGGCGCTCGGTTACGAGACGGGCCTGACAATCAAGGACCTGCGCGCCAAGGCCGACTTTTCCTATGCATTCACGGATGTCGGCGCGCCGATCGCTTCGGGCAGTTTCAAGACGATCGGCATGTTGATCGCGCCCTGTTCGATCAGGACCATGTCTGAAATCGCGACGGGCGTGACTGCGAGCCTTCTTACCCGCGCCGGCGACGTCGTGCTGAAGGAACGCCGGCGGCTCGTCCTCATGGTGCGCGAGACGCCCTATCATCTCGGCCATCTGCGCACGATGACGCAGCTCACGGAAATGGGCGCGATCATCGCCCCGCCGGTCCCCGCCTTTTACGCCGAGCCCCAGTCGCTCGACGATCTCGTCCATCAGTCCGTAGGCAGAGCGCTCGATCTCTTCGGCATAGAAAGCAAGCTGACGCGCCGCTGGGGCGAGGATCTTGACAAGGGCAAACGATGACGCGCGCCGGAACGAAAGACAGCGCCTTCTGGAACTGGTCGCTCGACCGCTATCCGCGCGCCAAAGACGTCCTCCTCACGCTGCAGGACAAGCGCGGCTTCAACATCAATCTTTTGCTGTGGTGCGCATGGCGCGCCGAGGCGGGCGAGACGCTGGACGAGGCGCGCGTCAAGGCGGCGATCGCCTCCGTCGAGGCCTGGCACAGTGTGATCACTGCGCCCTTGCGCATGGCGCGGCGCCGCCTTGCCGAATTCGGCGCGCAGGGCGCCGAGTTGAAACCGCGCGCGCAGGCGCTCGAGCTTGAGGCTGAACGCGTCGAGCAGGAGATCCTGCAGCTTTGCCTTCCCGCCGATGCGCCGGCGCCCTCCGGCCTTACGGCTGAGGCGCTGGCGATTCACAATCTCGAAACCTACGCGGCTCTTGCCGGCATCGGGCGGAACGCGGGATACTCAGAAGACCTCGCCGCCCTTGCGGCCGCGCTCCTTCCCTGAGGCGTCATGCCGTCGAAAGACCCGCCGTCCGAAGAGCCGTCCTCTGTCATCGCATTTGAGAAAGTGCTGCCGCCTATCCGGCGTATCGAAACGCCGGAGATCGAGATCGAAGCGGCCAATGACGAGGCGCTGCTTCTAAAGCTTGCGCTTCTCCATGAGGAGCACGCCGACCTCGACGCCGCTATCCGCGCGATCGAGGCGCAGATGCACCATGACCGTCTCCAGGTCGCGCGCCTCAAAAAGAAGAAGCTCGCGCTGAAAGATCGTATCCAGACGATCAAGGACCAGCTGACGCCGGACATTATCGCCTGACGCGTTGCTGCGCTGGCTTCGACTGATCCCGCATGAAAGTCGGTCGCCAATTGCGGGTCGTATCGGGGGCCAATAATACCAAGTTGCGCTGACTTCGACCGATTCCACGCGAAAGTCGGTTGCCGTTTGCGGGCTCTGTCCGCCGGTCAATGAGTCAAGGTCAGCGCAACCTCGTATAAGTCATGATCCGCGCGGAACGGCATAAGACTTGGCCGCATTCCTCAAGACCGCTTTAACCGCCGGCAAACCTCAGGCTGCCTACCCTTGGCCAAGGACCAACGGGCATAAAGATGAATCAAGAAGAGAAGGGACGCGTCATCGGCGCGTTTATTGCGCTGTTTGCGATCATGGGCGCGCTTGGCTGGTATCTCAGCGCGCGCGACGACATCATCGCCGATCTTGACGCGTGGAACGAAGACTACGCCGCAAACCACAGCTTGATCAGCCGCCAGAGGCCGCCAGATTCCTTGCCGAAGGAACAGCGCTGGCGCGTCGCCTGGCAATGCGGGGAAGGGCCGAAAATGGAACGGATCGTCTACGACGTAGACGGGGAGCGCGCCGTCAAAACAGAAAAGCGGCGCCAGAAGAGCAGGAAGGCGTGCGTCTTCGAGGTCGCGCCGACGGCCTTGCCCTATTGCGCCGAAGACCGCACCTGCGGCGCGGCGCGCATCGCCCGCCGGTGACACTCGCGGCCGGATCAGTGCCCGCTTGAGGGATAGGCGACCCTGCGCCAGGCGCTTGCCTTGCGATCGAAGCGCCGCCAGCCGTTTTCCGGCAGAGCGAGACGGTCTGCGACGGCGAAATAGACGAACGGGTTGACGCCGAGCCCGCAATGGCTGGCATAAACCTCAATATTGTCCGTGTTCGGTGCTTCGGGCTCTTTGGAGGCGCGCCACGGCACGATGCCGTCTGACTTCGTATAGATCGCCGTCGAGGGCACATGCGTCGGCGGCGTGCGGATGTCGGCGAGGATGCGCTTGACCTCCGCATTGTCGAGGCCGGTGTCGCCGATGCGCTTGTAGAGCCAGTGCACGCTCGTCGCTTCCGGCTGGCCGGAGAGCGGGCTGCCAAGCGTCATCACCTGACGAATCTGGTCCGGCGCCCGCTTGGCGAGCTCGCGCGCAAGAACGCCCCCGAGGCTCCAGCCGACAAGGCTCACCTTGCGGCGCGTGCGCCGATAGAGCGCGATCACCTGATCGGCGAGGAATTCACCGTTCGGCCCCGCCGCGCCCGGTCCCCAATTGCGGCCGAGATTCCATCCGTGGACGTTGTATCCCTTGGACTTCAGGAAGCGGCGAAGCAGCGTCGTCGAACGGTCGGAGGTGAGCCATCCGGGACAGACGATGACGGGATGGCCGTCGCCCGGCGGGGCGAGGCGCAACAGCGGCTCCGCCGCAGGCAAGCTCGCCATCTCGCCGAGCGCGCGCCCGACTTCGAGGAACGGCAAGGGAAAGGGCGGGGGCGACAAGCGAGCGGCGGCGGCGTCGGCCATGAAGCGCCTTGAACAGGTTACAACGGGGCAAGACTATCCCGTTTGCGCGGAAAGGAAAGATGCGATTTCGCCGCGTTGTGCGGCGCAACACACGCGCCGCCGCCGGGCGCTGCGTTGCAGCAAAACCGTCGCAAAGGCGCCTAAACTGACGGCGCGCCGGCTTTCCGTAATCGGACTATCCGTATCCGGCCGAGGCCTAAATCAGCTTTTCGCCGACGCCGAAGAGTTCATGCTGGCGCGCCACATGATCGACGTCATGGGCGAGGATGGCGAGGTCGTGGCGCACGCCGTCGCGATCGATGACGTGGTCCTTGAGCAGCGCCTCGCCGCGGAAGCCGAGTTCTTCAAACAGCGTGATTGCGCCGCGCTGGTCGATCGTCATCTGTGCAGTGAGTTTCTTGAGGCCCATGCCGATCGCGGTTCTGAGGCACTCCTGGATCAGGAGCCGGCCGAGGCCCTTCTGGCGGAATTCTGGCGAAACAAGCACGCGCACTTCGCCAAGATGCGGCGACCAGGAATAAAGATCGCGCACGATCGCGCCGCAGCCGAAGAGCGCGCCGGCGCGTTCGGCGAGCACGGTCCAGATCGAGCCGTCCATGACAGCCTCAGACCACGCCGAGACGACCTTCGGATTGGTGATGTCGCGGCGCAGGAACAAAAGGTCATGCGCCGGCAGAGTCTTGGCGAAGGCAAGAAGCCTTGCCTCATCGCCGCGCTGCATGGCGCGCAAGGTGAGACCGACGCCGCCGCAGGTCACGGATTTGGGATAGTCGCTCATACCGATCTTTCCGAAAGCCAGGAGTCAATCTGAGGCCAAAGACGCCGCACGGCGTTCGGCCCGGCGACGAGGCTCACATGCCCGCCCTTGAGGACGATCTGGCGCTTGTCCTCTGAGGCGGCGAGCGCGACCAGCGGTTCTGACGCTTCGCGCGGAATAATGTGGTCGTGTTCGGCGATGGCGTGGAGCAGCGGGACCTTGATGTTGCGGATGTCAGCAACCTTGCCGCCGACGCGCAGCTCGCCCTTGTAGAGCCGGTTCTCCCACAGGAGTTCCTTCGTGGTCTGACGGAAATATTCGCCGGCGAGCGGCAGCATCTCGTTCGCCCAGCGGTCGAATTTGCGCCAGGAGGCGACGAATTCATCATTCCACATATTATCCCAGAGCTGGATCTGGGCGGCGGCGCGGCCTGACGGCCGCAGCATGTCGAAGGAGGTGAGAAGGAGATCGGCCGGCACATTGCCGACGCTGTCGACGAGGCGGTCGACGTCGAAGTATTTGGGGTCGGACCAGGTCGCGAAGAGCCCCATTTTCGACCAGTCGATCGGCGTCGTAAAGCAGATGAGATTCTTCAACGGCCCGTCGGCATGGGTCGCGGCGTAGATCGTCGAGAGCACGCCGCCCATGCAATAGCCGATGACGGAGACGTCTCCCTCGCCTGTCGCCTCCTGCACGCGGCGCACGCAATCCGGGATGAAGTCCTGCGTGTAGTCGTCGAGCCGCAGGCGCTTTTCCTCGGGCCGCGGCGGATCCCAGTCGATGGCGAAGACGTCGTAGCCCTTGTTGATCAGGAATTCGACAAGGCTCTGCCCCGGCGCGATGTCGAAGATATAGGCGCGGTTGGTCGTCGCCATGACGAGCAGCACCGGCACGCGGTAGATTTCATCCGTAACCGGACGGTAATGGTGGAGGTTCAGCGTGCCGCGCTTGTAGATGAGGTCTTTCGGCGTCTGGCCGACGGCGGGCGCCGAAGACGCGAAGAATTGCAGGCCCTTGATGTTGCGCTGGATCGTGCGCTCGACGAGCGCGCGCACTTGCGCGCCCCTCTCCTCCCCGCCTTGCTTTGCGCTTTGCGACATCGCCGGCGGCCCCTGCCTCAGCCTGCGGATTTCGCGTTGGGTTTGGCGGCCGGCTTGGCGGACGGCGCCGACGCCTCTTTCGCCGGCGGCTTCCTGGTGCGCGCCGGGCCGGCGCGGAGCGGCGCCTTGTCGGGCCCGGCGAGCCGGGACAGGAGATGCTCGACCCTGGCGAGACGCTCATCCATCGACATCAGCCGGTCGCCGATTGCGGCGATATCTTCCCGGCTCGGCATGTTAAAGAAGGCAAGCTGGCGCCCCCAATGATCGGTGAGGCCCTTTTGCGCGCGGGCGCGCAAGGTAGAGGCCGCCGTCGCGACGCCGGCGAACTCTTCCGTGCCCATGAGCGCCGTGCCGATCGTGTCGATGCGCTCTTCGAGCCTGGCGATGGCGGCGCGGATCTGATCGGCGGGGTCGGCGGCTTTCGCCTCCGCCGCGCCCGGCTTCGGCCCGCGGCCGGCTCCCGGTCTGCCTGAAATTTGCGCCTCCCAAAGGCTTAGACTTCTGATTTAAGACCATTCTTTCAGCGAGGGAGCGCGAACGCAAGGGGAGTCGCGCCGCCCCTAACCCCGCGCGCAAAACGCCGCGCTCGCAAGATCAAAAGCCGCGCCCTCGCCGCGCGAAATTTCGCCGAAGTCGAAGGCGCCGTTATTGGTGAAGGCGACGAGCATGCGCTTTTGCTCGGGCGCGATGACGTTGCGCGTCTCGACGCCGCCTATGGCGCCGCGGCGTTCAACCAGCGTCACGGGCGCGGCGCAGCCATTGAGCGTCGCCGGATAGACCCATTGCCCGAGCGCGGCGTAGCCGAGCGCTTGATCAGCCGTCCACAGCGTCTTCAACGACTCTGCGCTGACGAGACTTCCTTCGAGCAGCGCACGGTCGAAAGCGAGGAGGTCTTCCGCCGCGCCGAAAACGGCGCCGCCCGCGCCATAAGTCGCCTCGTTCAGCGGCGGCGCGATCGTGTTGCCGGTACGGCCTATGACGTCGCGCTTCTTCGTCCGCTTGCGCGGCGCGACGGAGACGGATTTGAGGCCCAGCGGCTCCGCGATCCGGGTGCGGACGAGTTCGGCGTAGGATTTTCCGGTGAGCCTTTCGAGGATCGCGCCGAGAACGATGTAGTCGCAATTGTTGTAGTCGAAACGCGCGCCCGCCGCCGCCGCCGGCGTCCCTGCGCAATAGCCCAGCGCATCATCGCTCTGATGCTTCGGCGCGAGCGGGCGAAGATGGAATTTGGGCGCTTCAAAGCCCGGCTCCTTTGGGCCGGTTTCCGGATTCGCAAGACCCGACGTGTGCTGAAGAAGCTGGCGGATCGTGACGCCGGGCGCGCCCTTGAAGCCCGGCAGGGCCGAGACTGCGCTCTGATCGAGCGCAAGCGCGCCGCGCTCGACCTCCTGCATGATGAGCACCGCCGTCACCTGCTTCGTCACCGAGCCCCAAGGCCAGACATTGTCTATGTGGTGCTTTCGCTTCGGCGTCGCACGGCCGGAGGTTGCAGAAATCACCGGGCCGTTGCGGTCGCCAACGGCGATTACGCCCTCAAAGCCGGCGTTGCGGAGGGTTTCGGCCGTTTCGAGGAAGGATTTCGGCGCAGCCGCAGCGGCAGAAAAGGAAAGCATGCTCGCCGTAACGGCAAAAGCCGCCGCCGCCATGAATCTCGCAGCCATAGGTCCCCGCCGCCCCTCAACGCCAAACGGCGCAGCGCCGTTGGATTTCCGCCCGACCGGGCGCAGGATGCCGTTCGATCCGCACAAACGGGAGCGCCCATGCCTGCCGCATCCGACGAGAGCTTCTACGACTTCTCCGCCGCCCGCAACAACGGCAAGGCGGAGACGATGGCCGCCTATAAGGGCAAGGTCGCCCTCGTCGTGAATGTCGCGAGCAAATGCGGTTTCACCCCGCAATATGAGGGGCTCGAAAAGCTCTACCGCACGCACAAGGACGAAGGCTTCGT
This sequence comes from uncultured Caulobacterales bacterium, assembly GCA_964507915.1. Lineage (GTDB taxonomy): Bacteria > Pseudomonadota > Alphaproteobacteria > Caulobacterales > Parvularculaceae > Amphiplicatus. The sequence continues at coordinate 84,824 of CAZDRH010000002.1, read as the reverse complement.
CGTGCTCGGTTTCCCGTGCAACCAGTTCGGCGCGCAAGAGCCGGGCGACGCGGCGGAAATCGCGCAATTCTGCAAGCTCAATTACGGCGTTTCATTCCCGATTTTCGAGAAGATCGATGTGAACGGACCGAACGCCCATCCGCTCTATGAATATCTGAAAGCGAAGAAGCTGGGGCTTGCGGGTTCGAAAAGCATCAAATGGAATTTCACCAAGTTTCTGGTGGATCGCGAAGGGACGGTGAAAGTCCGCTTCAGTCCACAGACAGCACCATCAGCAATCGAGCGTGATGTGGTGAAGCTGATGAAGGCGTGACGCGGCGCTGCGCCCTTCGATAGCTCAGCCCGTGTGCGCAAAGGCTGCGGCGTCGGCGCGGAACTGAAGCAGATCGCCGACGCGCACGATTTCTCCCTCCGCCGCGACAGGCTCGCCGACGAAAGGCAGGATCGCTTCGCCATGGGCCTTGCCCGCCGCATCCGTCATCAGGAGAATGGACTCTTTCCCGTCCTTCCGCCGCGCCCAGAACGACGGCGGGATCCCGCCGCGGATGCAGAGCGAAGCGCAGGCCTTGTGCGTTTTGCCAAGGCTGGGGCGCATCACGCCGAAGAAGCACTTTGTGTCCATGATCTGGCCGGACAGTTTAGCGCGGCCCAGGCTTTCCGGCTGCAGCGGCGGCAGCTTCACCGTAGCCGAGGATGCCTCGAGCCATTTGTCGAGCGCCAGGGGCACTTCGAGCATGCGCCGCGCGCCGCGTTCGATCAGCACGCCAGACGCGGTGACGACCTGATCTTCCGCCGTCGCGAGCTTCAGCGCGCTCGTGCATTTGCCTAACGCGACGAGGAGGATGGTGCGCACCCCATAGGGCGAGGCCGCGTCTTCGACATAGAGCATCGGGTAGGGCGCGGCTCTCAGGGCGCCCGTGACGCGCGTGACGTGGCCTGTGTCCCACAGACCGGCGCCGGGATCGTTCGTCGCTTGGGCAAGCGCACGCGCCGCGCCCGCCGCTCCAAGGCCAAGCAGCGGCAGAGAGAGAAGAAGAAACCGCCGGTCCCTGACGGGCGCCTTGTCCCAGCCGATGAAGACCTCGTCCGCCGGTTTGGTTCCAGCAAAGACCCCGCGCGACAGACTCATGCGGCGCGCTCCGGCAAGGTGATGGAGATCGACCGGGTTCCCGGCGGATTGGGCTTGGCCTTCACCAGCACGCGCCCGCGTTCGAGCCGCGCATTGTAGGTCGCGATTTTCTCGGTATAGGGCGGCGGCGAAACCCCCGTCGCCGGATCATATTGCCAGCCATGCCATGGACAGGTGATCGACCCGTCCTTGATGCAGCCCTCGCCGAGTGGGCCGTTCTGGTGACGGCAGACATTGGAAACGGCGAATATGCGCGCGCCGTCGCGAAACACCGCGACGCGCTCGCCGCCGGGCAAAGGCGCGATCACCGCGCGCTTGTCGGCGATGTCATATGGCGCGCAGACATCCACCCATTCGCCGCGCGCGCCGCCCATGGCGCCGTCGCGGCGCACTTCGTGCAAACCTGCAGCGAGATGGAGCCCGGCGATCAAGGCGAAAGAGGCGCCGGTCGCGTAGAGATAAAGCGGCGATTTCTCCGTCAAAAGCGCGCCATAGGCGACATGCAGCACGATCGCGCCGTAAGCGACATAGACGAGCATGTGCAGCGCCTTCCAGACCGGCGCCGAAAGATTGTTGAGCCAGTAATCATGGCTCGTCGCGGCGAGCAGAAGCAGAATGGCGAAAGCGCCAAGGCCGAAGGCCTCGAAAGGAAAGCCCGGTATCGACTGATATTCGCTGTTCGAGACGAGCAGTGACACCAAGGGGTTCAGCGTTCCAGAGCCGTGATACCAGAACAGCGCGAGGCCGAAATGCGCCGCGGAAACGAAGAAGGTCATCACACCGAAATGGCGCCGATTATACAGGAACGGCAGAAATCGTGGACTGAGGCGCGCCAGCGGACCGATGGCGAGTATGGCCGTCAGCATAACCATGGCGGTCAGACCAAGACCGCGGATCAGCGCGATGACGGGGTGGGCAGTATGGCCGTCGGCAGTCGGCGCAAGGCTTGCCGCCATGAAGACGCCGAGAAACACGATGACGGCGCCGGCGAGATACAGGTCGTAGACCGCCTTGTTGCCGTTCCACAGGACCGCTTTGTATTGATGGCTCATCAGGGCGCCTCGTCGGCGATCGCGTCGGGAAGTTCAGTCAAGGGATCGCTCGGCCGGTGCGACAGCGCGAGGAACACGCCGAAAGCGACGGCTGGCGCGAGGGCGAGCCAGATCAGAAAGTGCATTTGACGGTGCGCGCGCCGCATCAATGCGGCTCCCGGCCTGGGATCGGGGCGTTGATGCGGCGGAACGAGACAAGACGTCCCACCATATATGGCCAAAGCAGAGCAGCCCCGGGGATGATGGCGAGGCGAAACCAGAGGCCCGACCCCCTCGCGGCGAAATCCGTCGCTGGAGCCGCCCAGACCGCAAACAAGATTGCAGTCACAAGTCCGATGCCAAGGTAGACGGCGACGCCCACCCAGAACATTTCTGCGGCTTCGATTGTCATCGACCCTTTACCCCGCCTTGACTCAGTCTGCCGCAGTGCGGCGCCGGGCGATAGGCGCCCATGCGTAATGTGATCGTCAGATCTTAATGGGGCCAGATACGTCGCTCAATGATGGCGATGCAACAGGTCCAATGTCTTTCCCTTATGGACGACCGCGCCGCTGCGCCGGAAGCCGAGCTTCTGCGCCACACGATGCGACGCCGTGTTCTCAGGATGGATCATCGCGCAATAGCGCTGCGCCGGTCCGTTCGCCTTGAGCCAGTCGATGGTCGCAAGGAGTGCTTCCGTGGCGTAGCCCTTGCCATACATGGAAGGGGTGAGCGCCCAGCCGAACTCGATCGCCGGCTCAAGGCGGGGTTCGCTGTCGCGGCCATATTCGCAAGGGCCGACATCGCCGACAAAGGCCCCGCCCTCCTTCTCGCGGACGATCCACGGGCCGTAACCGAACATGAGCCAGACACCCGCGAGCCGGCCGAAAGCACGCCAGGCGTCCTCGCGCGCCAAGGGCTCGCCCGAGGTGAACCGCACGACATCTGGCTCGCGCCACATGGCGGCGTAGTCGCCGAAATCGTCGGGCGTGCGGCCCGTAAGTCTCAAACGCGCCGTTTCCAGCGTCGGAACGAGGCTCAATGCGCCTTCTCCCGCGCGATATAGGCGTCGATGCGGCGCGCCAGCACATCGAGCGGCAGGCCGCCTTCGTCGAGCACGGCGTCGTGGAACCGTCGGATGTCGAATTTCGGGCCGAGCGCGTTTTCGGCTTTGGCGCGCAGCTCCCAGATCGTCAGCTCACCAACCTTGTAGGCGAGCGCCTGGCCCGGCCAGGCGATGTAGCGGTCGACCTCGGTCTGCACATTGTGGAGCGAAAGCGCCGTGTTCGAGGCGAGATAGTCAATCGCCTGCGTGCGCGTCCAGCCTTTGGCGTGGACGCCGGTGTCGATGACGAGGCGGCAGGCGCGCCACATTTCATAGGAGAGACGCCCGAAATGCTCATAGGGCGTCTTGTAGACTCCCATTTCGACGCCGAGCTTTTCCGAATAGAGCCCCCACCCTTCGCCGAAGGCGTGCGGATAGAACTGCCGGCGGAATTCGGGTGCATTCTCGATCTCATAGGCGAGCGCGCCCTGCAGGTGATGGCCGGGCACGGCCTCATGCAGCGACAGCGCGGGCAGTTCGTAAAGCGGGCGCTTGTCGAGCGCGTAGGTGTTCACCCAATACTGCCCGCCCCGCGTGCCGCCCGGCGGCGCCGGCGAATAGCGGCCGGTCGTGTAGTTCGGCGCGATCGCGGCCGGCACGGGCTCCACCGAATAGGGCTGGCGCGGCAACTTGCCGAAATAGGCGGGCAATTTCCCGTCGATCGACTTTGAGATCCATGCCGCGCGCATCAGCAGCTCTTCAGGCGTCTTGGCGTAGAATTGCGGATCGGTGCGCAGGAATTTCTGGAAGTCCGCGAAGGAGCCTTTGAATTTCGCCTCTTTCATCACCGCCGACATTTCCTTGCGGATGCGCGCGACCTCTTTCAGCCCAAGCGCATGAACCTTGTCCGCATCGAGATCGTCGCGCGTCGTGTAGAATTTGACGCGGTTCGCATAGTACTCGGCGCCGTCCGGCAAGGCGCCGGCGCCGATCTTGTCCGCCGCCTGCGGGGCGTAGTCGTTGCGCATGAAATCGCGCACGCGGGCGAAGGCCGGGATCACCCCCGCCGTGAGCGCCGCGGCGCCTTCCTTCTCGATCGACTTGCGAGTCTTCGCCGGGATGGACGCCGGGAATTTGGCGAAGGGCGCATAGAGCGGATGCTCTTCGGCCGACTTCGTCACTTGCGCGTCGAAGGACGGCAAAATCCCTGCAAGAATTTCCGTCGGCTGGGTGAAGCCTTCGGCGAACCCCTGGCGCATATTCGCGATGTTCTGGTCGAGATAGGCGGGGAGCGCCTTCAGGCGCGCGACATAGTCGCGATAATCCTTCTCGGTACGGAAGGGCGTCGAATCGACGAGATAGAGCATGTCGGTGTGGAAGCCGCTGTCCGACAGGAACGGCGCGCGCCACGGCTTGAAGGCCGCAAGCGCAATGTCATGATTCAGCACAAAGCGAAGGATCTCGGCGCTGAGCTGCGCCGTTTCCGGAGCGGAAGCCGCGTCGATTCCGTCGAGGCGTGTGAGAAAGGCTTTCGCCTCAGCAAGTCGCCTTTCCTGATCCGCGGGCGCGACGCCCGGCGTCAGCGCATTGTAATCGTTGACGCCGGAATTCGTCGCCGCGAAGGGGTTCTCCTGCATCTCATTCGCCCAATAGTCGGCGAAAAGCGCGTCGAGGTCGTCAGCGGGAGAAGCGGCGGCTGCGCCTGAAAACGCCAAGACCGCCGCTGCGGCGAAAGCACGTATCATGAGCTGACCCTCGCGATTTTCGGGTCAGCATAACGGGGTCGCGGATGAGGGCAATTGCGACGGCGCCGCTGCTGCAGGGCGACCGCATTCGGAGACCTCCTCCTCCGCGCAGCGGGGGAGGTGTCGCCGAAGGCGACGGAGGGGGCTTGCCACACGGTACGGACGCGTGAAAGCGCCCCCATCGTCGGCGACGCCGACACTTCCCCCGTCTGGCGACGGGGGAAGAACGCCCGCCGGCAAAGTGAACTCTTAGAAGCAGTCACCATGTCCGCTTCTTTGACCGGGCCGCGCGCGCTAGCGGATCGAGACCTCCGCATCCTCGTCGAAACTGAAGGCGAGGCTTGCAAAAATCGTCTCGAAATCGGCCTTCGGATCGTCTCTCAGAGGCGTCGTCCACACGACGCTCGCCTTCCATGCCCCGTGCTTGGGTAGGGCGAAGGCGACTTTGCCCGAGCCGTCGGTGACGAGGCGCTGCGTCGGCAGGAGTCCGACGCTGAGGCTTTCGAGCTTCACCGATGCGCCGGGGAGCGGTTTGCCCTGGAAATACACGCGCAGCCGCAGGGCTTCGTCTTCGGCGAGGCTGAAAGGGCTGTCGAGCGGCACGATTTCAAGCGTGTGGCCGGCGAGAGGCGGCGGCGCCTCGCGGTCGCCGCCCTCGACAAAGACGAGCGTCTTGGCGCGGCGCGAATAGCGCTCGCGGCCAGGCGCGTCTTTCGATGCGGCGCGGGCGCGCTGCGCGGGCGTGAGGCCCTCCTCCGCAACATAGGCGTCGAATTTTTCGGCCGGAAGGACGCTGACCGCATCATTGGTCTCGAGCGCCAGAACATGCACGCCCGGCTCAGCAAGTTTGACAGCGCCGGTCCAGGACTTCTTCGAGGGATCGAAAACGAGGCCTTGGCGGCGATCTTCGGCGCCCGCTGCAGAAATGCTCCGGAAGCTGACGATACGGTCTGGCCCGCCGCCCCAGGACGCATGATCGGCGGCATGGCCGACGTGAAGCTCCGGCGCGACGGATGCGCCAGGCGCTGCGAACCAGGGCGACGCTTCCATCCAAAAGTCATGGGCGGATGCTGGCGCGGCGGAAATGATCGCAAGGGCGAAGGCCGCAAGGCGCGGCAAACCAAGACTTTTCGACATGACGTTTCGCCTTTTCTCGCCGACGAAACCCCGCGCCGCCGTTTCTACGGCGCGGGGCATGCATCGGCTCTTGGTCTAATTGCGCACGCCGTCCGGGCGATTGCGCCCGTTCAGCGGCGTCGCGGCGTAGGGGAAGACCTGATTATACGTGATATCATTGCTGTTCACGCGGTCGGCGTCGACCTGGCTGAAATCAGGTCCGGGGCCGGCAAGGCCCAGGGCGATAATGGCGATGTCGACCACATCGTCGCCGAAGCGCCGTCCATTCGGCCAGCCGCCCGGGATGAATCCGCCATTGTTAAACGGGTCTTGCGCGGTGCTCTTCAGAACGTCGCCGCCGAACACGCCGAGGCGGTTGAAGCCTTGCTGGCCGGAAAGTCGCGCCGGGCCTGTCGTCAGATCGACCTTGATCATATCCGGAATGAAGATCGAGCGCAGAAGGCCGGGGATGATCGGCGTAGCGCCCAGAACGGCCGAGAGCTCCGGCTGATCAGCAAAGCGCGCCAACGCAACGTCCGTGTTCGGATCGCTTTCATTATATCGATCCTTCTCGCGGATCGGAAGCAGCGCCTCGACAAAGAGCGGGTTGCCTTGACGGCCGACCTGTTCGTATTGCCCCGGCCCCTGACGCAGGATTTCTCCCGAGTAGGTCGTAGTCTGCGGATCGCGCCGCCGGCTTGTTGTCGCGTAGACCCCCGCGATTTTCGGCGCCGCAGAGGCTCTGCCGCCGCGCGGCGCAGCCCGCAGCTCGTCCAGCGGAATGTTCAGGACGATCGTGTGGACGTTGAAGCCGCCTTGGCTGTCGAAGGGTTTCGTCGGCGTGCCTCTGTCGCGGCCGAAGCTGAAGTCGAGATCGAAAATCGACTGAATATCGGCGAAAAAGCCGTCATCGCGCTGGCCGGCGAAGACCTGATAGCCGCGCGGCAACTGCACGACCGCAGCGCGCGTGTATGCGTCCAAGGCGGCGGCAGACGCGACGCCGCCCTTGGCGGGCCGATCGCCGTCGTCGCCCATGTTATAGAAGGGAGTCACGCGACCTTGATTATTCGGCGGCGTGACAAGCCCCGCATTGCCGCCCGAGCCCAGGATCTCTGTCTGACGCGTCCGCTGATCGGTGCGCGTGACGCGATAAACCTGACGCAAATTGCGGTTTGTCCCCGAGGGCTGCACGACGCCGAGATAGGACTGCAGGATGGTGTCGCGGTTTTGGAAGATTGTGGCGAAGTCGAAATCATAGGTGATGTCGGGACGGCCGGTCTTGATTGTGTCGTCGAGCGCAACATGAATCGAATAGCGGACGCGATCATCAAAGCGGTAGGCGTTGGGACCGATGCCCGGCTCCTCGAACGGGAACACCGACAAGGCGGTCGTGAGGTACTGGCGACCGTCGGGCCCCGTGCTGACAAAGGCGTAGACGTCCGTCGTATTGGCGGCGTCGTCGAGCGTCACTTTCGGCGCATCCATGTGGCTTGACGCCAGAACGGGTGACGCGCAGGCGCAAAGAGCAGCCGCGGCTGCGGCCTTCAGCAAAGTCAGTTTCATAATATTTCTCCCAACCTCCGCATCGCATCCACTGCCGTCACGGGAGGTATGGCTTGTATACGCCGCTGTTGTGACGCCCGGTTCGCCGCTCCGAGGCGATTGGATGCGAAGCAGCCATCACAACGCGGTGAGCATTGCGCCATTTCGCACCGCCGTTACGGACTTCAGCCGGCGTCGCCGAGGCTCAGGTCAAACAGGCCAAGCACGCCGTCCCAACCGTGAAGATAGCGCTCCCGCCAGAGCGCGCCGTCGCGGCGCCTCTCCCAGCCGCGATGTTCGAGACGCATGCGGCAGCCGCCGGGGCCAAGGTCTTCGAAGGTGACTTCAATCTCCGTCGCATCCGCCGCCGCTTCGAGCACCCAGGTGAAAACAAGGCGCGACGGCGGGGCGCAGAGCAGCACTTTACCCCATTCGCGCTCGCGGCCCGTAGTCTCGATTTCATAGAGGCGGCCGCCCTCGCGCGCTTCGAAGACGACGGATTGCGCTTGCGCCAGCGCCAGGGAATGCGTCGCGAGCGGCCACCAGACATGGATGTTCTCGGTGAAATGCCGGAACGCCTTTGCGGCGGGCGCTTTGAGATCGAGCACTTTCACGACGGGTTCGATCATCGCTGTCATGGCCTTCTCCCTCATGCGTCGCCCGCTTCAAGCGAGCGTTTGTAGGCGGCGAGCGCATCGTCCCAGAAGCTGTTGAAATAGTCGCGCAGCGCCGCAAGACCTTCCGTATCGAGACGATAAATGCGCCGGACGCCCCGCCGCTCCTCGACGACGAGCCCGGCGTCTTTCAGCGCCTTGAGGTGCTGCGAGACGGCCGGCCGCGAGACCGGCAATCCGTCCGCGATCTCCCCGACTGAAAGCGGCCCGGCGCGGAGCTTTTCAAACACCGCGCGCCGCGTTGGCGGACCCAGAGCTTCGATTCCTAATCCGTTAGTCATGGCTTACGTATATCGTACCATAATCCGTAAGTCAATGCTTACGAAATGACTGACCCTACCCATTCGATCGAAAATCCGCGAACTTGCCCTGACGGGAAGGATGTCCTCGAACTGCGGATCGCGCTGTTCCAGGCTGGCGCAAGAGCGTCGCGGCAGCTCTTGCGCCCTCTTCCCTTCCTTGCCGTTCGCTCTATGTTCCGGCCATGCCCGCACGCAAGACGCCGAAGCTGCAGCCGACGACGCCCAAGGCCGACATCACGCCGGGCGGCTTTGCCGAGGCTGTCGCGCTCTATCACGACCGCGTCTCGACCGCCGACTGGACGCCCCACCGGCCGGAACGCCCGCTGGTTTCCGGCGCGACCCGGCCCTTGCGCGTCGTCTCCCCCTATGAGCCCGCCGGCGACCAGCCGACGGCGATCGCCGGCCTCGTTGCCGGATCGAAGTCAGGCGAATTCGACCAGGTGCTGCTTGGCGCCACGGGCACCGGCAAGACTTTCGCCATGGCAAAGGTGATCGAGGCGACGCAGCGCCCTGCCCTTGTCCTTGCCCCCAACAAGACGCTCGCGGCGCAACTTTACGCCGAGTTCAAGGCTTTTTTCCCCGACAACGCCGTCGAGTATTTCGTCTCCTATTATGACTATTACCAGCCGGAAGCCTATGTTCCGCGTACGGACACTTATATCGAGAAGGAATCCTCGATCAACGAGCAGATCGATCGGATGCGCCACGCCGCGACGCGGTCGATCCTCGAACGCAATGACGTGATCATCGTCGCCTCCGTGTCATGCATTTACGGCATCGGCTCGGTCGAGACCTATACGGCGATGACCTTCTCGCTGAAGGTCGGCGACGCCGCGCCGCGCAGCCGCCTCCTCGCCGATCTCGTGGCCCTGCAATATCGCCGCGCCGACGCCGGCTTTGCGCGCGGCGCCTTCCGCGCCCGGGGCGATGTCGTCGAGATTTTTCCGGCGCATTACGAAGACCGCGCCTGGCGTATTTCGCTGTTCGGCGACGACGTCGAATCGATCGTCGAGTTTGATCCCCTCACCGGGCAGAAGACCGACGATCTCGAACAGATCTCCGTCTACGCCAATTCCCATTACGTGACGCCGCGGCCGACGCTGCAGCAGGCCCTGCAAGGCATCAAGCGCGAGCTCAATGAAACCTTGCCGCAAATGGAGAAAGAGGGACGCCTGCTCGAAGCGCAGCGCCTCAACCAGCGCGTGACCTTCGACCTTGAGATGATGGCGGCGACGGGCTCCTGCGCCGGCATCGAGAACTATTCGCGCTACCTGACAGGCCGGAAGCCCGGCGAGCCGCCGCCGACCCTGTTCGAATATCTGCCCGAGGGCGCGCTGCTCTTCATCGACGAGAGCCACGTCACCGTGCCGCAGATCGGCGCCATGTTCCGCGGCGACTTCAACCGCAAGAAGACGCTCGCCGAATACGGGTTCCGCCTCCCCTCCTGCATGGACAACCGGCCGCTGAAGTTCGAAGAGTGGGAGAAGATGCGCCCACAGACGATCCATGTGTCGGCGACGCCCGGCTCCTGGGAGCTCAATCGCACGGGCGGGGTGTTCGTCGAACAGGTGATCCGCCCGACCGGCCTTGTCGATCCGCAAGTCGAGATCCGCCCGGTGACGGGCGACAAGACCAATCAGGTCGACGACGTCATCGCCGAGTGCAAGGCCGCGGCCAAGCGCGGCGGTCGCGTTCTCGTGACGACGCTGACCAAGCGCATGGCCGAGGATCTCACCGAATACATGCACGAACAGGGCGTGCGTGTCCGCTACATGCATTCGGACGTCGAGACGCTGGAGCGCATCGAGATCATCCGCGACCTGCGCCTCGGCGCTTTCGACGTGCTGGTCGGCATCAACCTTTTGCGCGAGGGCCTCGACATCCCGGAATGCCAGCGCGTCTGCATTCTCGACGCGGACAAGGAAGGCTTTCTGCGGTCTGAGACCGCGCTGATCCAGATGATCGGCCGCGCGGCGCGCAATGTCGACGGCCGGGTCATTCTCTATGCGGATCGCATGACGGCCTCGATGGAGCGCGCCATCGCAGAGACGAACCGGCGCCGCGAAAAGCAGGAAGCCTATAACGCCGCACACGGCATCACGCCGCAATCGACGCGCGCGACGATTTCTGACCTCGCCCGCTCCGACGACGAAGCGGCCAAGGCCGCGATGGGCCAGACCTTTGTCGGCCACCGCGGCGCGCGCGGCGCGCAAGCCGCCGCGGGCTTTGCCGAAGAAGCCGCCGCTTTCGGCGGACCAGGCCACAATCTCAAGGCCCATATCGCCCATCTCGAAAAGGGCATGCGCGAGGCGGCGGCCAATCTCGAATTCGAGGACGCCGCGCGCCTGCGCGACGAGATCAAGCGCCTGCAGGAGGTCGAACTCGCCGTCGCTGATGATCCTTTCGCACGGCAATATACGATCGAAGAGCGCATCGAAGCGGGCAGCGACGGCCGGATCGTCAAAAGCGAGGGCACGGTGAGCGCGCTGGTGGCGAAGCCACGAGGTCCGCGCAAAGGGCGACGGTGATTTGCCTTCAAGCCCGGGGGCGCCTTCGGCGCGCAGGGACGCGCGTCGAGCCCTGCCCGGCCATAATATATTCACCCAAATATAAATCGCTCTTTCCAGTATTTTAGATTGTATTCTTGATCTTTAAAGCCCATGTAAAGACAACAGCGATTTTGCTGTTTTTTTCATACAGGCATACTCATGTTCAAAAAATCCATGTCTCCTATTCGCGCGACAAATGCTCAAGGCGACGCCGCCAAAACGCCAGCCGCGCCTTCCGCGCCGGCTGAAACGCCGACGGCTGCGCCTTCATCGCCCCTTCCCGCCGTCGAAGCGCCCGCCAAATCCTGACGCGTCGCTGCGCGGCTTGCTCTAAGCTGTGCTGACTTCGACCGATCCGTCGGTCGGAGCAGGACCGCCGCGCGGACGCCTCGCCTGGCCAGTCCTCCTTCGAGGACCGGCTCGAGCGGACTAGCCATGATCATCCCACTTGCGTTGCGTTGAGACGCGCAAGGACGCTGCGCGTGCGTGTGTTTGCGCGAAGCGGACCTTGCGCGGCGACGGAGGCGCGTTGCGCCTCCTGAGCGAAATCGCCGTCGTGCCTTGGCCTCTTTGAGGGAGAAGGGTGCGGCGGCGAAGTGCGCGTGGGGAGTTTCTGTCGCGCCCGAGCGGCCGTAGACTGTCGCAATGCCTTTCCCTGACCTCGCCCTTGTCGCCGCCGCCGCGCTTTTCGCCCTGATGGGTCTCGGCGCGCTCGCGGCGCCCGATATCGTCACACGGCAGTTCGGCGCGCCGCCGCTGACGCCCGCTGGCCGCAATGAAGTGCGCGCCGTCTACGGAGGATTCGGCGTCGCCATGGCGGCGCTCCTCCTGTGGACGCTCCGCGCGCCGGAACTCCGCGAAGGCGTCTGTTTGACGCTCGCCGTCGCCCTGTTCGGCATGGCGACGGGGCGCCTGGTGTCAGCCTTGATTGACCGGCGGATCGACCGTGCGCCGCTATTCTATCTCCTTCTGGAGATCGCGGCCGGCGCCGCGCTGCTTTTCGCAGCCTGAGGCGCCCTCGCCTTGACCGTGCATGGCCGTCAGACCACGCCGCTGTCGCGGAGCGCCGCAATGCGCGCTGCGTCATAGCCGATCTCAGCCAGGATCGCCTCTGCGTCGGCGCCTTTTGCTGGCGGGCGCGGGTCGATGGCGGCGGGTTCTTCTGCGAATTTGATCGGCGTGCCGACGATTTCGTTCCCTGCCGCATCGAATGAAAGCATGTCGCGCGCGCGCGTGTTCGGATCGTCGAATGCCTGTTTGAGGTTCAAGACCGGGGCCCAGGCGATGTCTTTGCCTTGAAACCAGCGCTCCCATTCGTCGCGCGGCTTCGCCAGGAAGGTCTCCTTCAGGAACGCGCGCAAAGCCGCCTGACCTTCCCCCGGGGGCAGTTTGGCGAGCGGCAGAAGATCGAGGCGGCCGAGCGGCTCCAGGAGATTTTGCGCGAATTTCGGCTCGGCGCCGCCGAGCGCGAGCCAGAGCCCGTCCGCGCACTGATAGAGATGATACATCGCGTTGCCGCCCCAGGAGCGCTCTTCCTTCGGCTTATGCGGCTCGCCCGTCGCGAAAATGCGCCCTGTGACGTTTGGCGTCCAGGCGAGCACGCTGTCGAGCATAGCGACATCGAGATAGTCCCCGCGGCCGGTCTCGCGCGCGCGCAGGAGCGCCATCAGCACGCCGGAAAGCGCCGTCAGCGAGGCGAGCGCGTCAGCGACCGGCATATGCGGCGCAGCGGGCTTGCCGTCCTGGCCTTCATTCAAGGCGACGACGCCCGCCATCGCCTGCACGGCGAGATCATGCGCGGGCCGCGAGACATAGGGTCCCGTCTGACCGAAAGCGGAGATCGAACAATAGACCGCGCGGCGGTTGACGGCCGTCACCGCCGCATAATCGACGCCAAGGCGCGCCGCGACACCCGGCCGGAAGGCTTCAACGACGACGTCCGCGCGCCGCGCAAGATCGAGAAAGATCTCCCGGCCTGCCGTCTGCTTGAGGTCGAGTACGAGCGAGCGCTTGCCGCGATGGGTGTTGCGAAACCAGACGCTCTCGCCGTTCTTCCTGTAACCAATATGACGCGTCGGCTCGCCTTCGCCTTTGGGCTCGATCTTGATCACGTCGGCGCCGTGATCTGCCATCAACAAGGTCAGCATCGGCCCCGGCAGGAAGAGCGAGAGGTCGAGAACGCGGACGCCTTCGAGCTTCACCGCTTCTTCCCCAGCACTTCGTCCGTATGCTCACCGAGCTTCGGAGCCCGCGTCGCCTTCGGCCGTGCACCGTCGATTTTGACCGGCAGCGCCAGCATGTCGAGCTTGCCGCCCTGCGCGTCGGCGTGCTCGACCGTATCGCGCATGCCGACTTCACGCGCGAAAGGATTGGCGAGCGCGGCGGCGAGATCGTTGACCGGCGCGAACGGCACTTCCCCGCCGAGAAGGGCGAGCCATTCCGCTGTCGTCCGCAGCGAGAACAAGCTGTCCATCTCGTCAGAGAGCGCCGCGAGGTTCTGGCGCCGCGACGGAATGTCGATGAAGCGCGGGTCCGTCTTGAGGTCCGGCCGCCCGGCGCGATCGCACAGGAGGTCCCAGAATTTCGGCGTCTGGCACATGACGAGACCCCAGCCGTCTCTCGTCTTCACGACCTGCGAGGGCGCGATCGAGGGATGCGCGCCGCGCGGCAAGCGCCCGACCGCGTGGCCGCCATTCATCGCCCACACCGCGGGATAAGAAAGCTGGTGCAGCGCGACGTCATAGAGCGAGACGTCGACATCGCAGCCCTCGCCCGTCGCGCGCGCGCGCAGGATCGCCGAGACGGTCGCAAAGGCCGTCATCGTCCCGGTCATGAAGTCGACCATGGAGAGGCCGAAGCGGGTCGGCGGCGCATCGGGCTCGCCGGTGAGCGACAGGAAGCCCGCTTCCGCCTGCATGAGGTAATCATAACCCGGCCAGGCGGCGCGGCTGTTGCCCCGTCCGTAGGCGGAAAGATGGGCGCAGACGATCGAGGGCTTCACCCGCTTCAGCGCTGCGTAATCGATGCGCAGTTTCTCGGGCTGGTCGCCGCGCAGATTGTTGACGACGGCGTCCGCGCCCGCGACGAGCCGCTCGAAATCCGCACGGCCTTCCGGCGTCTTGATCTCTAGCGCAACGGACTTCTTTGAGCGCGAAAAGGTCTGAAAAAACTGGCTGTCGCCCTCGCCAAGGAAATGGGGCCCGGTCGCGCGGCTGACATCCCCGCCCATCGACGGCGCCTCGATCTTGATCACCTCGGCGCCGAGCTCTGCCATCAACTGCGTGCCATAAGGCCCCGCGCCGTATTGCTCGACGGCGAGAACGCGGACGCCGGACAGGAGGGAGGTCATGCGCATACGCTCCGTATGCGGCGCTCCTTAACGGCGCCGCCTCGGGCTTGAGGCGTCGACGAGGGTCCGTCTCCCGCCCTCGTGCTTCGAGGCGGCGCTGCGCGCCGCGCCTCAGCATGAGGGCTGCACCGCTGCGCCAACTTCATCCTGCGGCGCCGCAGCTCGGCATCAGTGTGCTTTTCCTCTCTTTCCGCATCCCCGGCCCTCATCCTGAGGCGCCGCGCGAAAGCGCGGCCTCGAAGGATGGCCGCGAATCCTCTTCTCGGCCTCGTGCTTCGAGGCGGCGCTGCGCGCCGCGCCTCAGCATGAGGGCTGCACCGCTGCGCCAACTTCATCCTGCGGCGCCGCAGCTCGGCATCAGTGTGCTTTTCCTCTCTTTCCGCATCCCCGGCCCTCATCCTGAGGCGCCGCGCGAAAGCGCGGCCTCGAAGGATGGCCGCGAATCCGGCGCCCGCCCCCGTGCTTCGCCGACAGGCGCCGCTCACGCCGGATTCCTCTTGATGAGCTGCTTGGCGATGATGATGCGCTGCATTTCGTTCGTGCCCTCGCCGATGCACATCAGCGGCGCGTCGCGGTAGAGACGCTCTATGACGAATTCTTTTGAATAACCGTAGCCGCCATGGATGCGCATCGCTTCGGTCGCGACCTCGACTGCGGTCTCGGAGGCGAAGTATTTCGCCATGCCTGCTTCCATATCGACGCGCTGGCCGGTGTCGTACATCCGCGCCGCGTCCTCGACGAGGAGTTCGGCGGCGCGCGTCTTTGCCCCCATCTCGCCGAGCTTCAGCTGGATCGCTTGATGCTCCGCGATCGGCTTGCCCATGGTCTTACGCAGCTGCGCGTATTTCACGCTCTCTTCGAGCGCGCGCTGGGCGATGCCGACGGAACGGGCGGCGATGTTGATACGCCCGATCTCGAGCCCGCCCGTCGCCATGAAAAAGCCTTCGCCCTCCTTGCCGCCGACGAGAGAAAGCGCAGCGTCGCAGGCG
The DNA here is from genome assembly GCA_964507915.1 of uncultured Caulobacterales bacterium. Taxonomy (GTDB): domain Bacteria; phylum Pseudomonadota; class Alphaproteobacteria; order Caulobacterales; family Parvularculaceae; genus Amphiplicatus. Next base: position 69,353 of record CAZDRH010000002.1, on the reverse strand, counting down.
TAATCCTCGAAAATGAACTCGCCGGAATCGATGCCCTTGTAGCCGAGCTTTTCGAGCTTCTTGCCGTTACGGATGCCCTTCAGCGGCGTTTTTGTTTCGGGGTCGATCTTGGTCACGATGAGGATCGACATGCCCTTGTAGCGCGGCTCCGCCGACGGGTCCGTCTTCACGAGAAGGGCGTTGGCATGGCCCTCGATCGCGTTCGAAATCCAGGTTTTTGTTCCGTTGACGACATAGGTGTCGCCGACGCGCTTGGCTGTCGTGCGAATCGCCTGGAGGTCCGTGCCGGCGTCGGGCTCGGTGAGGCCGAGGCCGCCGCGCAATTCGCCCGTCGCAAAGCGCGGCAGCCAGTATGCCTTCTGCTGCGGCGTGCCGAAGCGCTGGACGATCAGCGCCATCATGAGATGCGAGTTGAAGATGCCGGTCAGCGACATCCATTCTTTTGCGATGCGCGTCACGACCTTCGCATAGGTCGTCGCGGAAAGGCCGAGGCCGCCGAATTCGGGGTCGATGAGCGCGCCGAACAGGCCGAGCTCCTTCATGTCCTCGACGAGCGCGTGCGGATAGATGTCGCCATGCTCAAGCTCCATGGCGACGGGCGCGACTTTCGTACGCACCCATTTGTCGATGGCGCCGAGGATCAGCGCTTCTTCGTCATGCATGGCGTGGTCCTTGATGCCGGACGGACCGGACTGGCGCTAGTAATTGGGCACTTTATCGTCGACCGCGTTCCCGCGCGTCGGGATCAGCATGTTGCGGATGAAGGTGCAGACCATCTCCCCGCGCTGGTTCTTGCCGATCGTCCGGATCGTGACGATCCCTTGCGTCGGCCGCGATTGCGACAGGCGCTTCTTCAGGACTTCGCTCTCGCCATAGATCGTGTCTCCGGCGAAGACGGGGGCGGTGAACTTCACTTCCTCCATGCCGAGATTGGCGATCGCCTTTTGCGAGCAGTCAGTGACGCTCATGCCGATGAGAATCGCGAGCGTGTAGGGGCTGACGACGAGGTTCTGCTTGAATTCGGAGTGCTTGGCGTATTCCGCATCGAAATGCATCGGATGCGTGTTCATCGTCATCAGCGTGAACAGGTGATTGTCATACTCCGTCACCGTCTTGCCGGGACGGTGTTCGTAGACATCGCCTTCCTTGAAGTCCTCGAAATAGCGCCCGAAGGTTTCGCGATAGCGATTGGGGCCGACTTCCTTCCACTGCTGGACCATCGTCACTTTCCTTTCGCTGCGAGCGCGCGTTCGGCGGCGCGCAGCACGGGCGCCTCGATCAGCTTGCCGTCGAGCAGCGCGACGCCGCCGCCGGCGGCCGCATAGGCCGCCTTGATTTTCTCGGCTTTCGAGATTTCCTCCGTAGACGGCGTAAAGACGGCGTTGATCGCGGCGATCTGCGCCGGGTGAATGGCCGCGCGCCCGGTGAAGCCGAGCGCCTTGACGCGCCGCGTTTCGGCGAGGAGCGCTGCTTCATCTTTCACGTCGAGGAAGGGGACATCGACAGCCTGCGCGCCAGAGAGCGCTGCGGCCGCGACAATGGCGCAGCGCGCCGCGAGCAGCGCGTCCCAGCCCATATCTGAGCCGAGCGAGGCCGAGAAATCAGCGCCGCCGAACATGACGCCGCCTGCCGCGCCCGCCGCGCGCGCAATGGCGGGAAGGGCGAAAAACGCTTCCGGCGTTTCCATCAGGGGCCAGAGCGGCGGGCATGTTTCGCACAGCACCGCCCGCAATTGGTGAAGCTCTTCGGCGCCCGACGCTTTGGGGATCATGAGGAAGGCGGGCTTTGCGCCGCTCTCCGCGAGCGCGACCACATCACGCCAGCCTTCGAGCGTGGCGAGCGGGTTTACGCGCAGGCCGATCGCGGTCCCTTGAGGCGGCTTTAGTAGGAAGCCGAGCGTCGCCTTGCGCGCTTCGGCCTTCTGGTTCGGCGCAACGGCATCTTCGAGATCGATGCAGACGGCGTCTGCGCCGGACGCGGCCGCCTTTTCAAAGCGGTCGGGCCGCGCGCCGGGCACGAAGAGCAAGGAGCGATAGGCCATCGCGGCCTCTGTTGTGGCTGCTAATTTGTCCGGACAAAGTAGGCCCGCAGCGCCGAAAGGTCAACTCGTGGAACGCGCGCGCCGCATCCATCCTAGAACGGCTTCACCGCGCCGAAGAAGGCCGTCGCGGCGATGCCGATCCAGTAGAAATAGGCGATGGTGCGGCCGAGCTGGATCGACTTTTTGAGCTTCAGCTCCGCCTCGGCGTTGGGCCCGGCCGCAAGGATCGGGAAGAGCTTGCGCCATTCATGCATGATGATGCGCAGCACGAAGCCGAGGCAGAGCATGAGGCCGTAGGTCAGGATCTTCGCCGCGTACCAGCGCTGCCCCTCCTGCGCGAGAAATGGTCCGTTGCCCAACAAAGACGTCAGTGACGTGATCAGCGTCGCCGGGATGATGATGTAGCGCGTCCAGTCCTCGATGTTGGACAACCCATCGCCACGCTTCGAGCCACGAAACGCGAAGGCGCCGAGCGTGAGCCCGACCCAGAGCGCCCAGAGGACCCACATCAGAACGAGCCATCCGCCTCCATAAGGCTGCAGGCCCCAGATATGGCCCATATGCAGGCCGAGCGGCAGGAGCGTGATGATCCCGAGGCGCGCGAGGATGTCGATGCGGAAAGCCGTGTCCATGTGGCGGCGCCGCTCATCAAAGGAGAGCGCAGGGTTCACGACCTTGTAGGAGGTCTGGAAGACGCCCCATTCGCCGCCGAGCCAGTAGACCATGGCGATGATGTGAAGCCAGCGCAGGATGGCGAGCTCATGCGACTGGATAAATTCAATCATGGCGCATTCTCTCTTTTTCTTGTTTCGCAGCGGCGCGCCCGGCGCCTATTCCCGGCGCGGGTCGCGGATCAGCTTGTTCAGCTCGATCGTGTGGCCGTCATTATCCGTCAGCATCGAGACCATCACCTCGATATCGCCCTTGGGCGAAGGATATTTCGTAAGGACGGGCGCATTGACGACCGAAACGCCCGGCGCCTTCGACGCCTTCGCGAAGGCCCTGTCGAGATCGTCGCTGTTGAACACGAGGACAATGCCGCCCGGCGTGAAGTCGGCGGGATCGGCCGGAGCCTCGTCCATATCGGTCTGGTCTAGAAACTGCCAGAGACCGAGCATGCCGATGTAGCTGTTATTGGCTTTGAGGAGCACCAGGCGCGAGCGGTTTTTGCCGTCGGAGCCGTGGCGGGTTGTGAGCCCAGGCGACGTCAATTGTTGATCATACTCGACTGTCATACCGAGTGCGTCGCGATAGAGCGCCAGCGACTTTTCGATATCGTGCACAATGAGCGTCGTGCGGCGAAAGTCGAGCGGGTTCTTTGTAGGCGCTGCGATGGGCGCCGCCTCGGGCGTTTTGTTCGCCTTGTCTTTGGCAAGAGCGGGGTCGGCCGATACAGCGAGCCAGATCATCCCGGCGAAAAGCGAGACCAAGAGCTGTGCAAGCTGACGCTTTACTGAAAAAATGAGCCCTGGTTTGCGCCAGGGAGAGCGGAGTATCAGGAGCATTTTCATTTCACCCTCTTGAAGATGTAGCCGCCCGAAGCCGGGCCCCAGACATGGGTTCCATCCGCCGCAAAGCCGCGATCCCAGTTTGCATACTGACCATCCACCGTCACGCCCATGCTGACGGCGTAGGCTGCGCCCTTGTAAGCGTTCGGGCAGCGGGCGGATGTCGAGCGCCAGAATTTCTCGGCGACGCGCTCGACAGAGATCGTGCATTCGCTCGCTTCAAGGTCGTCCGGCAAGAGCCCCGCAAGCGGCGTTTTGGTTTTCCAGGCGCCGAGCGCTGCGGCCGGATTCTTGAGACGGTGCACGGTGCGCGTGACGACGCCGGGCGCCGTTTCGACCGAGTGAATGACCCGCAGGAAATAGGGCTTCGCCTTCAGGGAGCGGTCGAACTTGGCGGCCGACTCCCCCAGCAGCGCCTGTTCCTGATAGAGCCAGACGCCGTCCGTCCGCGCCGGCCAGATGCGCACGATTTCGGCTTCCGCAACGCCGTAGCGCGCATCGCGTTTGGCATGCTCGATGGTCGAGAACGAGCCGACCGTCATGGCCGTCAGTTCAGCGAGATAGTCCACCTTCGGCGCCTCAGCGGCGTTCGCAGCGGCGACGGAGCCTGCCAGGATCGCCAAGCAGCTGAAAAATGCATTGCGCATCGATCAATTACCTCCCGGCGCAGGATGCGCCGCGGCGAAGGCGCGGGCGATCTCTTCGCGACTCGCAACCCAAACGTCGTCGCGCTCCGTGATGTAGTCGAGCACGGATTGAAGCGCGCCGATGCGCCCAGGACGGCCGATGATCCGCAGATGCAGGCCGAGCGACATCATCCGCGGGCCTTCGTGTTTGGCTTCCTTGCGCAGCCAGTCGAGCGTGTCCGTCGCATAGCGCGCCCAGTCTTTCGGCTGGAGACCGGGGTCGAGCCAGAACTTCATGTCGTTGGAATCGAGTGCATAAGGCATGATCACCATCGGCGTCTTGCCGGCGGCCGTCTCTACGACGTCCCAGAACGGAAAGTCGTCGGAATAGTCGTCCATGTGATAGAAAAAACCCTCTTCCGCGAGGAGGCGGCGCGTATGCTCCGTATGGAGATAACGCGACAGCCAGCCCGCCGGGCGCTTGCCGCAAGATTTCTCGATCGAGGTCCAGCCCTTGCGGATGAAGTCGCGCTCTTTCTCCTCGTCCATCCAGTATTGATGGGCCCAGCGCCAGCCATGGCAGCAGGCCTCGTCGCCGCGCGCGACGATGGCCTCGGCGATCTGCGGCGCGCGCTCGAGCGCCAGCGCCGCCGCCGTCCATGTCGCCCGGAGTTTGCGCTCCTCAAGGAGGCGCAGAATGCGGGGGAAACCGGCTTTGATCCCGTACTGATAATTCGACTCATTGCCGTGCATGCGGATGGGCTTTCCGACGCTGACGGACAATTCATCGACGGGCTCAGGCCCCTTGTCGCCGTCGCGGATATTTTGCTCGGCCCCCTCCTCCACATTCACGACCACCGAGACGGCGAGCCTCGCGCCGTTCGGCCAGCGGAAGGACGACGACGCGTCTTTCATGGCTTTTCTCCGCTTGCGGGCGCGGCGACGGGCGCATCAGGCGTCCGGTTGTCGATGTCGCGCCAGAGCCGCCACTTGCCGTCCTTGCCGCGCTTGAAGATCACGAGCGACCGGCCGGCATCGCGCGCGGGCTCGCCGATCGCTTTGGGCACTTCAAGCCGCCAGAGCGCGATCTTGAACGCGTAGGCGCCGTCGATCACCGTGTTCTCGCTGTCGAAGGTGATGACCGCCTTCGAGCCCGGCTGACGCGACGCCTTGAAATAGGCGATGATCGCGTCGCGCCCCTTTCGCGCGGGCTGATCGCGCGTCATGAGCCAGGCGTCCGCCTCATAAAGGTCCGTCAGTGCGTCGAAATCCCCGGCCTGATACGCCGCGCGCCATGCGGCGCTGAAGGCGTCGAGCGCAATCTCGTCGGCAGATTTCGCCGATGCGCCATATACGGAAGCAATTGTCAGACAACAGGCGAGAACGACCGCGCGCATCAATGCGGCTCCTCCCCGCCGGAGACGTTCATACTCTCGCCGGTTATGTAGGCTGCATCGTCGGAACACAGGAACGCGACGGCGGCGGCGGTGTCCTCCGGCAAGCCGGGGCGCTTCAGCGGAATGCGGTTCGCCATGGCTTTCAGATACTCGTCGACAGACGCTGCGCCGACGACCTTCGAGAAATACTCATTCTGCCAGGCGCCGAGACCCGTCGTCACGTGATTGGGGCAGACATTGTTGACCGTGATCCCGTGGGACCCAAGTTCGATCGACGCCGAACGCACAAGGCCGACAAGGCCGTGTTTCGACGACGTATAGGCTTGTGCATGCGGGAAGCCGGACTTTGCCGCCTGGCTCGCGATGTTGACGATCCGTCCGCCGCGACCGGCTGCAATCATCGCGCGCGCCGCCGCTTTCAGCCCGAAAAAGCAGCCCGTGAGGTTGACGTCGATGACGGCGCGCCAATCGTCTTCCGTCACCTCCATCAGGGGCTTCATTATATAGCCGATGCCCGCATTGTTGACCCAGATGTCGAGCCCGCCATGCGCCGTGACGGCGTGGTCGGCGAGCGCTTCCATCTCCTTCAGCGCTCGGACATCCGCGTTGAAGGTCGAGACAGGCACGCCGAACGCGCGCAAATCCGCAGCGATCGCCTCCATCTCCTCGGTCGCGCCGATATGCTCCGCACCCGTTGCTTTGTCGCGCGGGCGGCCTATGTCCGAAATGACGATCGCCGCGCCCTCGCGCGCGAGCCGGCGCGCAATCCCCTCGCCGAGGCCTTTGCGGCGCCCCGAGCCGGTGATGACGGCCGTCTTGCCTTTGAAGCGCATGGCTCAGCCGAGCTTGTCGGTCAGAATAAAGACGAGGTCGTCGGCCATGGCCTGAAACTCGCCGGCGACTTTCTGCATCGTCGCGGTCGCGACATCCTTGCCGAACTGGTCCATGTCGCCGACATCGATGATCTCGATATACTGATAGGGCGGCTTGGCCTCGGTTCCGAGCAGACCGACGCTCTTGAAGACCTCGAATTTGTCGACAGACTTCAGGCCATTGACGGTCGGCAAATCAATGCGTCGCGCCCAGCGCTCATAATCGGCGGGCGTGACGCCGCGTTTCAGGTTGAAAAGCGCGACGATGCGTGTCGACATGGTTCCTCCGGGATTGATCTTTCTCAAAATCCGGTTCCGTGAAATGATATACCAACTGAAATGGCGGCCGCGCGCAAGTGGCCGCCGCCTCTGAAAGTTCCCCGCCCCTGCCCCAAGAGAGGGAGACGTGTCGCCATGGCCGCCCGCAAGATCAAACGCAAATCCAAGGACGCCGCAAAGCCCGCTGCGCGCAAACGAAGCAAACCAACGCCGCGCCGCAACGCCAAGGTTGCGCGCAAGGCGGCGCCGGCGCCGGCCTATGACGGTCCGCCGGATTATCGCGTTGTCGGCCGCCATGGCATGTTTCCGGACCTTTCGCATGACGAAATTGCGCGGTTCAATTTCCTCGCACAAATGAATCGCCACCTGTCGACGCGCGTCATGCCTGGCGTCAAGGAAGCTTTCGACGCGCGCGTCGAGCCCGCCTTCAAGCGGTCGACGATGCGCGGTTTCAGAGACCGCCAGGAAGTGCGCAAGGCGCTGCTGAAAGACCCGCTGTTCCAGTGGTGGTCAGCGCTCCGCCGCGCGACGATGGAGCAACGCCAGCAAGCGGGGCGGTGGGTCACCTTGCGCCAGGCCGAGGCGTTGAACGCCAGAGCCGAGAAGCTCACCAAGGGCGACAAGCGGCTGAAGCTCGATCCCGCCTTGCGCATCCCGCGCTATGTCGGCGCGATCGATCATCATTGCATGCCGGGCAGCTATCACACGGAGCTTGTCGCCGGCGATGTGACCGGCGCGGCCAATTACGACATTGGCCTCTTCGCCACGACGGGCGGCATGCTCGGCCGCTTCAATGACGGCGGCGGCGTCGCGGTCGCGCAATGGGTGAAAAAGAACCTGCCGGGCTTCAAGCCGAAGCGCATTCTCGATATCGGCTGCGGTCTCGGCCACAATGTTCTGCCGATCGCAGAAGCGTTTCCGAAAGCGGAAATCATCGCCGTCGATGTCGGCGCGCCCATGCTGCGCTACGGTCTTGCCCGCGCCAAGACGATGGGCGTCGATAATGTGACCTTCCTCCAGGGCGATGTGTCGTCGCTCGCGGAGTTCAAGGACGGCGGGTTCGATTGGATCCAATCGACCATGTTCCTGCACGAGACGAGCTTCGGCGCCATGCAGAAGATATTCAATGAGACGCAGCGCCTGCTCGCGCCGGGCGGCATCGTGCTCCATGTCGAGCAGCCGCAATATTCTCCCGCCATGCCGCTGTTTGAACAGGCGATGCGCGACTGGGATGCGTTCTACAACAACGAGCCCTTCTGGACGAAAATGCACGAGGTCGATCTCGACGCCTATATGGCGAAGGCCGGCTTTGCACGCGACACGCTGATTCACGGCGGGGTCGCGGCCGTCGTCGATCCGGCCGTATTTCCTGAAGCGGCGAAGGACACGAAACAGGAAGATTACGGGCGCAAGGCGGCATGGCATGTCGTCGGCGCGCGCAAGGAGATGAGAAAGGCGGCCGCAGAATGAGCAAGTTCGATCCCCTCCTCCTCGCCGGGGCCAAACCCAAAGGCAAGCGCCCCTATTTCCTCGATGCGCGCGATTCCGAACGCCTGCTGACGATCGTCATGGCGCTCGCCCAGGAAGTCTCCGTCATGCGCGAACGCATGGACACGATTGAGCGCCTCCTGGAGAAGAAGAAGACGATCTCGCGCAAGGACATCGAGACCTTCGCGCCGACCAAGGCCGAGGCCGCCGAGCGCGGCGCCTGGACGCAGGAATTCCTCGCACGCATTCTGCGCACGTTGCAGCAGGAGCGCGAGGCGCTCTCAGCGCAGGACGATCAGCTCTCGGAGGATGTCGCGGAGGAACTCGCCCGGAATTAAATCCGGCCGGTCGCCACAAGATCTGCGACCGTGCGGGCGAGCGCCTCGTCAAACGGCCCCGCGCGCCAACAGAGGTCGCGCTCGGACTTATCGCTCGAAAAGGCGATCTGGCGTCCGGCGAGGCGCACGCCGGTCAGCGGCGCCTTGGGCGGCCTGCCGGTCAATCTTGCGACTAGCCCCGTATCGACGATCCCTGCGGCGAGCGCGACGGCGTAAGGCAGGCGGGTCTTGGGCATCATGCGCCCCGAGAGCCTTTCCAATTCGCCGAGCAGCCGGCGCATCGGCACATTCTCGCCGCCGAGGAGATAGCGCGCGCCGGCCTTCCCCTTGTCGCGCGCCGCGATGAGGCCCGCGGCGAGGCTATCGACCGGCACGAAATTCAGCATGCAGTCGATATAGGCGGGCGTTGCGCCTTTCAGGAAATCGATGATCATCTGCGTCGGCGGCGTCGGCCCCGTGTCGCCCGGCCCCAGCGGCTCGGTCGGCATGGCGATGACGGCGTCGAACCCTTCGGCGACGGCGGCAAGAACCGCAAGATCCGCGCGGCGCTTCGACTGCGGATAGGCGCCGAGAAGATCATCCGGGTCGAGATGAACCTCTTCATCCGCCGAGGATGCGCCGATCGGCGCGCGTTTCGAGACAAGCGTCGTCAGGCTCGAACACTGAACGAAGCGCCGAACGCCGGCCGCTTGCGCAGCGCCGAGCATGGTCCTTGTTCCTTGGTGATTGATACGCTCGAAAACGCTTTCGTCCTTCGCCCAGAGCTGCGCGTCGCCCGCAAGATGAAAGACGCTATCGACGCCTTCGCAGGCCGCGCGCGCAGCGCCCCCATCCGTCACCGACCCGATCACGTCGCCCGGCCGCCCGGTCGGCTTCAGATCGAGGATGCGCACGCTCTCGCCGCGCGCTTCGAGGGCGGCGACAAGCGCCTTGCCGACAAAGCCCGCGCCGCCCGTGACCAGCGACAGCATCAGCGCGCGCTCTTGCAGACAAGAAGACCCTCGTCGAGCGCCGAACCGAGAATGAGGGCGCCGTCCTCGACGACGGCGGCCGTCGCCGCCGAGAAGAGCCGGCCCGACGGGTCGTCGAACAGCACGCGCACTTTTTCTGACTTCGGATCGATGGCGATGGCGCGCGACGGCGCGCGGCCTAGCCCCAGCTTGCGCGCGAAAAAGAGGCGCATCATATCCGGATGCACCGCCGCAATGATCCGCCCGTCTACCGCATAATCGAGATTATCGGGTCCTCCCGGCGTCCGGATGCGCGTCGTCATCGAAAACACACCAGGCTTTTCCTCAAACAACAGGACCGCCTTCTCGCGTGTGGCCGCGAGCGCGAAAGTCTCCGCGTCCTTGCGCGCAAGCCCATTGGCGTAGCGCGCGTCGACAAAAACCGACTTGCCGTCGAGATCGACGATCCCTGTCTGGCCGCCGCCCGTCACGTCTTCGACGCCCGCATTGACGCAGGAGGCGTGATCGAAAGAAGCGTAGATCCTGGCGCCCAGGAGTATGTCGTTGGCGGCGCAATGCGCGGCGCCGAAATCGAGCACTTCGCCGGCGCTTGAGACGATGAAATAGGTCGGGTGCATGCGCCAGGCGCGCCCGCGCTGCACATAGGACCGGTTGATGAACGCAACCTCGCCGGTTTTCGGATCGAGGCTGAGGCCGTGCGGACGCAAGCCGCCCTCTATGGCGAAGCGCTCGACGAGCGGCTTGGCCTTGGCCTCTTCACCTGACTCCAGCGCCGCGAGATCGACGCTGTAGAGGCCGCCTTCCGGCACGTGAGGCGCGCCCCGGCGTGCGGCGCTTTCCGCCTTGCGCCGGTCATAGGCGGAGACAATGAGCCGCGCGCGCTCACGGTCGACGGCGATATCCTCCGCGCCGCGGACGGGATCGCCGGTCTCGGCGTCGATCAGGCGGACGCGGCGGCAATCGTCATTGGTGTAAAGCGGCGCTTCGATCTTTTGTCCGCAGGCGGAGAGCGCCAGCAAAGAGAGGAGCGCGGCGAGGAGCGCCGCAATCGGTCTCACAAGCGATTGAGCGTGACAGCGCGCGCCGCTCTCAAGGGCTGCCGAAGCAACACCGAGACCCGCGCGGACCTTCACGACGGCCATGGATCACGCTGCGCCTTCGACCGCCGGCGCAGGCGGCGGCGTCACCAGCGGTTCCGCCGCGCCGGGACGGCGATAGGCCCATTTGCGTAGGAAAGGTTGCAGCCGCGCCTCGACCTTTTGCGCCGCCTCTTCCGGGAAATCGAACTTGTTTTTTTCGAAGGATTTGACCGAGGCGAGATAGGCCGCGTAGCGCGGCTCGGCCGCCTCGAAGCCCGGAATATAGAGCGCGCGGTGCGTCTCCTTCAGCGTCTCCATGGGCTCGGCATCGAGATCGGCGTAACGCAGCTCGATGTAACGGTCCGCCGGCATCGCCGCCGCTTCGCGTTCATGCGCCGCCATCATGCGCGCATAGACCGTGAGGATCGCCTCGTCGATATCGACATGGTCGTAACCCTGCAGCGCAAATTCGGCGAGAAGCTTCTTGTAGAAATTCCGCATCGAGAGGAAAACCTCATACGGATTGCGGTGGATGTGAATGAACTTCGCCTCGGGGAACATGGCCGCGAGCATGGCGAGCCGCCCGGTATAAACCGGGTTCTTGATCAGAAGCGGCTTGCGCCCCTGATGCAGGTAGAGCTTGCGCATGAGATATTGGAAGCGCTGCTTCCAGCCCTCGATTTCCTTTTCGGTGCAGCCGTCGAAGAAGAGCCCGCGCGCGAGGAACTCGGCGAAGGCCTTCGGAAAGTAGATGCCGTGATAGAAAGACAGCGGCGACATGTTCGCGACCGCGATCTCGTCTTCCTGCGGACTGTCCGGATGCACCGGAATATTGTCGATATAGCGATGCTCCGGCAGCGCCTTTTCGAGCAAGGGACGGAAAACGCGCGCGATCCCGAAAAGGTCCCAGGGAAGACCGGTCGCGATCGGCGGCACGAAGCCCCAGGCGCCCGACTTCGACATCACATTGTAAAGATGCGTCGTGCCCGAACGCCAATGGCCAAGGATGAAGACGGGCGGCGCCATGTCTTCGAGTTTCGGCAGCTTCTCGTCCATCGCCACCGCTTCGACAAGCGATACGGGCGCGCGGGCGAGCGCCGCCGCCCAGATCATCGCCGTGGAAAAGGGTTTGTCGGGCGCGCCGGCGCGGCCGAATACAGCCGATAGCGTGCCGAGATCTGCGCCGCAAAGCGGGTGCGCCATGAAGACATCCTTAACGCGCGTCAACGATATTGGCCCCGCGCTTTATCCCAGGATGGGACAGATGGCCAGCGCCGATAAGGTCACGCTCGGGCCGAATTTCAGTCCGAAAATCAACGTGATCATAGGCGAGCCTTGAGGCGATCGGCGGCTCGAAGAGGCGTCTTGGCAGGTCAGATGCGTCCGGTGTTCATCATCGCAGCATTGCTCCTCTCGCCGCACCTCCATGCGCGCGAGATGCGGGTCGAATTTGTCGGCGCGCCGAGGGGGCTCGAAGAAGAGCTTCGCCTCGCCTCCTCTATCGCCGCATCCGAGGGAAAGCTTGCGACGCGTGCGGCGATCCGGCGGGCCGCGACCGCTGACGCGATAGCGCTCGCAGACGCCCTCCACGCCGCCGGTTATTACGCTGCGACCGCGCGCGCCAGGCCGGTGGAAAGCGACGCCAACGCTGTTGTTTTTGATCTCGACCCCGGCCCTCTCTTCGCCATGCAAGGCGCCGAGATCATCTACGCCGACGCGGCAGCGCCAGGCGAAGATCGGCCGGAGACGCTGGATGAGGCGGGCGTCGAGGGCCCGCTTGCTCCGGACGGCGCGCGCCTCGCCTTCCTGCAACAGCAATTCCTCAATCGTCTGTGGGAGAATGGCTTTCCGGACGCGCGGATCCTGGCGCGCCGCGTCGACGCTGATTTCGCCGCAGGAACAGCACGCGCCGTCTTCACATTCGAGAGCGGACGAAAGGCGGCCTTCGGACCTGTTGAAGTGACAGGCGCAAAATCGATCGACACAGCCTATGTCGAGGCGATGCGGCCCTTCGAGCCAGGCGCCGCCTTCCAGCGCTCCAAGCTCATCGCCTATCGCGACAAGTTGTCCGAAACGGGCCTCTTTGACTCTGTCGATGTCGCGCCTGGCGCGGTCAGCCCATCCGGCGCGGCGCCCGTGGTTGTCACGCTGGAAGAACGCAAAGCGCGGACCATCGGCTTCGGCCTTTCCTATTCGACCGTCGAGGGCCCCGGGGGGCGCGCCTTTTTCGAAAACCGCAACGCCTTCGGCCGCGGCGAGCGGCTCTACGCAGAGATCGAAGGCTCTGAGATCCGACAATCTGTCAGCGCAGAGATCGCCCGTCCGCTGCCGCGCCAGAACGGCGCCGTGTTCACGACGGCCCGCTTCATCAACGAGACGACAGACGCTTTCGACGCGCAGACGCTGGCGCTCTCCGGCGGCGCCTATGTTCGTGCGCTCGAAGAGCGGCTCGAACTGCGCGGCGCCGTCGCGCTCGAGACAGCCTCGGTCAATTCCGAAACCGAGAATACGCAGACCTATTTCGTGTCGTTCCCGCTTTCAGCGACTTGGAACAGCGAGGACGAGCTTCTCAATCCATCCAAAGGCGTGCGCGCAACTTTCACGGCGACGCCGACGACCGGCACGGACAGCTACACGCGGCTAGAGGGCGCAGCGCGCTCGCGCGTGCAATTCGGCCCTGGCAAGCGCCTTACGCTTGCGGCGCGGGCGCGTCTTGCCGCGACGCTCGGCACGAGCTTGACGACGCTGCCCGCCAACAAGCGGCTCTACGCCGGCGGCGGCGCTTCAGTACGCGGTTATGGATACCAGGCTGTGGGCCCGCTTGACGCCGACGGCGACCCGACCGGCGGCCTTTCCGCAATTGAGGGCGCGGTCGAACTGAGAGGCCGCGTCACGAAGCGCGTGGAGATCGCAGGCTTTGTCGATGCGGGCTCTGTTTCGGCGGATCGCGTTCCGGATTTTCGCGGGCCCTACCTTGCTGGCGCAGGCGGCGGCGTTCGCTATCTCAGTCCTGCTGGACCGATCCGCATTGACGGAGCCGTTCCCCTCAACCGGCGCGACGGCGACCGGGCTTTCCAGATTTATGTTTCGCTTGGGCAGGCCTTTTGATGCGGCGCGTTCTGATCATCGCTGCGCTTGTTTGCCTCGCCCTCGGCGGGGCATGGCTTGCCCTATTCGGCACGCCGCCAGGACGCCGCCTTTTCGCAGAGATGCTGGAAAGCCGCATTGAAAAAGCGACTGGAACCACGGCGGAGATCGGAACGCTGGCTGGCGCATTGCCCGCCCGCGTTGTCGCACGAAGTGTTTCGCTTGGGGATGCGCGCGGAGTCTGGATCACCGTGGATCGCATCGAACTCGACTGGCGCCCGCTCGAACTCCTGCGCGGACGGTTCGTTGCTGACGCAGTAATCGTCGAGGGCGCCCGCCTTGAGCGGCGCCCGATCCCGCGGGGCGACCCGCAGCCATTCCGGCTGCCGTCGCGGCTGCCGCCTCTATCGATACAGACCCTTCAGCTGCGCGACCTCACCGTCGGCGAGTCCATTGCGGGACGCCAAGTGTCGCTCTCCGGAGACGGCGCGCTCGCTATGAGCGGCGCCGCGCTGAAGGCGGATCTTCGGCTCACGGGCGCGGGGAGCGGCGATTCGGCGGTCATCGCCGTCGATATCGATCCCGATACGGATCGCCTCGCGCTCCGCCTTGACATCGCCTCGCCAGATAACGGCGCCTTGTCTGCCCTCGCCGGCATGGGCGGCGCTGTCTCGGTCAAGGCTTCCGGGGAAGGCGCGCTTCGAGATTTCACCATCGACGCGTCAGCTGCGCTTGGTGCGATCGGCGCGTTGACGGTAAGGCTCTCCGGCGATCTCACCATTGCGGACAAGGTCCAGGCGATCGGCGACTTTCAATGGGGACCGCGTCTTGCCCCCGTTGCCCTGGAAATCGGCCCGTCTCTCGCGTTTGACGTCGCATTGCGCAAGACAGCAGACGGATTTGCAGCCGACGTCAGACGCGCCTCCGCCGAGGCGGGGACCGCCAGCGGCGCGCTCGTCGCAAAGGCGAACCGCGCCGGCGCAATCACCTTGGCTTCGGCGGACGCCGCCGTAAGCCTTGCCACACCCTATCGACCAGACCTTCACGCGCTTCTTGGCGGAGATGCGAAGCTTTCTGCGACCGTAGAGGATCGCGGCGGGGCCTATGCCGTGTCAGGAAGTGTGCGCGCGCCGCGCGCAACTTTGCGCTTCATAGACGCCGCACGGCGCGGTCAAGACGTTTCCGCGCTGGTCGATCTCGATCTGCGCCCTTCCCCTGTCGGACCAGCTTTCGCACGCGGCGGGCTCGCCGGCGGCGGGCGGCTGACCCGCGCGCCCGGCGGGCGCTACGCGCTGGCAGGAGCGCGCATACAATCCGCCGTGTACGGTATTTTTTCAGGCGCGGCGGATTTCACGCCGGCTGTTCGCGCTTTCGCCCTCGACGGCGAGGCGCGACTCGAGCCCGCGATATTGGCGCGCTCCGCGCCCTTCCTGCGCCTGACGGCGCCTCTCCCTGCGACGGTTGCGGCGAAGGGGACGTTGGACGATTTCGCCGTCAGGACGGCGATCATTTTGCCGAAGACGAAGGAAGGCGGCGACGCACGATTTGCGGCGGACCTGAGCGGCCTGCCGCACGCGCCGCGCGGGACTTTGGCCTTCGAGCGGCGCGGCGGGGTTGCGGCGCGCGCCGAACTTGACACGCTGGCGCGCGGCGTCGTGCGGGCCAAAACACTTACGGCGCGCGCAAAGGACTTCACGCTGGACGGCGCGGTGAGCTATGCGGCGCCAACGCGGACGCTCTCCGTTGATCTTCGGTACGCGGCAAAGGCCGCGACGGAGATTTGGCCCGATGTCGTCCTCGATGGCGACGGGCGGCTCGAAGGCGTGCTCGCGCTGGGCAGCGGAAGGAGCAAGCTTTCGGGATCGGCAAAGGCGCTGCAGATTGGCTCGGTGCGCCTTGCCGGCGTCAGCGGCGGCGCTGAGGGCTTTGCAGAAAATCTTGCCGTATCGGGCAAAGTGCGGCTCGCATCGTTCGGCGATCTGCCGGCTCTGAGCGCATTGAAGATCGAGGCGTCAGCCGATCTTTCAGCGCGCAAGGCGACGGCGACGTCGCTCAGCGCTGAACTGAACGGCGCGCCTCTTCGTCTTGTCCGTCCGGCGACGTTGCATTTTGCGGAGGGGTTGGCCGTCGCAGACGCTTCGCTCTCGGTCGGCGACAAGGGTTTTGTCGCCCTCGACGCCGCCGCAAGCGCACGGCGCTGGACGGCGAAGGCCCGGGGCGAGAATTTGCCTCTCTCCGCCGCCGGATCGGCCGCGGCCGATTTTTCTTTCAGTCTCGATACGGATAAACCGATCCCGGGCGCCGGCGCTTTCCACATTTCTGCCTCGGCCGCCGGCGGCGCGGCTTACGACATCGGCGGTACGCTGCGCTGGGACGGCCGGCGCGTTCGGGTCGAGGATTCGGGCGCAAATCCCGCCTTCGACCTTGCGCTCGACGCGCCCGCGGTCCTGCGCCGCGGAGCAAGACTCAGTCTCGACCGCGGCGGCTCGCTGCGCGGCGCCGCGCGCTTCAAAGGACCAGTCGAAGCGATCGCCGATTTCCTCCCTGCGCCGTTGCAGACTCTGGAAGGCGAACTCGACGGCGCGGCGACGCTCGCCGGGACGACGGAGCAGCCGTCGCTCTCCGGCTCCCTGTCTCTTTCAGACGGAACGTATACGGAGCTTGTCTCTGGCCTCTCGCTCACCCGTCTGGAGGCGACGCTCAAAGCAGAGCCGGCGCCCGGCGGGTCGATCGCGCGCATCGCGGCGACGGGACGCAGCGCCGGCGAGAGCCGCGACAGCTTGCGGTTCGAGGGGACCGCCAGACTAGGCGCCGATTCCTCTTTCGATGGCGCGCTGACTTTCGCCGACGCGGCCCTCTCAGCCGATCTCGTCGAGCGCGCCGTCATCAACGGCGCTGCAAGGTTGTCAGGCCCGCTCGGCAAGCTCGGCCTTTCGGGCGATCTCAATCTCAGAGCCCTGGACTACCGCATCAAGGCCCCCAAGCGCGCCCAACTTCGCCCAATCGAGGTCAGGGCGGTCGGCGCCGATGCGCCGGAGCGCGTGCAAGTCGCGGCGCCGCGGCCAAGCCTTGCGTTCGACATACGCCTCGCCGCGGCGAACAATGTCGCCATTAGCGGCCGCGGCCTCGACAGTATCTGGAAAGCGAAACTGAACCTCGCCGGCCGCTCGGAAGAACCCGCGCTGACGGGTCGTCTCGATCTGCAGCGCGGCACGATCGATTTTTCCGGACGGCGCTTTTCGATGACTCGCGGCTCTGTCGTTTTCGACCGCCTGTTGCGCAATGACCCGACGCTCGACATGCGCGCCGAACGGCGCACGGGCGATGGCGTTCTTGCCGTCATTACTCTCCGCGGCCGTGCAAGCGCCCCGGAAGTCGAGCTGACTTCTGTGCCCGCGGCGCCCCAGGAAGACGTCACGGCGCTCGTACTCTTCGGCAAGCGCGCTGTCGAACTCACCGCCGTGGAATCGCTTCAGGCCGCACAAGCGCTCGCTCAATTGTCCGGCTTCGGCGACGGCGCGACGCGCGCCTTCGGTCTCGACATGCTGAACGTCGATTTCGATACCGAGACCGGCGCCGGCGCTGTCGCCGTCGGCAAGACGGTCGCACGCGGACTTTTCGTGTCCGCGCGTCAGGACGTGCGCGGCGAGAATGGATCAGTGCGCGTCGAATACGGCGTCACCGACGCCTTTTCCATCGAGACCGAGTTAAAGCAGACTGGCGATCAGACGATTTCCGTCAATTGGAAGAAGGATTTCTGAGGCGATGCGTCTTCCGACACGGTGCGCGGGAGGGAGCGTAAGGTTCAAGCACGCGATGGAGTCCTGCGACTTCGTAACGGACGCTTTTCCCACAGAACGCGAGGTGGCAGACGCCGCCGATCAGGCCGCAAAGCCCGATCTTGCTGAACCCCGATCTTAATGATCAAGGTGCGACTGTTGCGCCTTGTTCGCGATGACGCCTTGAACAGAATGAGTGGTGGCGGGGGGCGGGATCGAACCGCCGACCTTGGGGTTATGAATCCCACGCTCTAACCAACTGAGCTACCCAGCCGTCCGTTCCGGCGGCGCGCCGACCGGCCCGCGGAGCGAGGGACGTGTATAAGAGTGCGCCCCGGCCCCTGCAAGGGGCGGCAAGAGCGGCCGTTGGACGGTTCGCGAAAGGCCGCCACGGCCTTGAGCCGTCGCGGTCTTTCCTCGACTTCGCGACGCGCTTGACCTAGGGCATGGGTCACAGGCCCGGCAAGCCGCCGCGCCGTCGATGACGCGTTGTGTCGCCTTGCGTCCGTAAATCTGACCCATGACCAGAAACAGGGGCCGACCATGACCTCACTCCTCGACTCGATTCAAGGATATCTGACGTCCGCCGTCGTTAATGCAGCGGCCTCGCATCTTGGCGAAAGCGAAGCCGGCGTTTCCAAGGCGATCAAAGGCATTGTCGCAACCTTGCTCGCCGGCATGGCCGGCAAGGCCAATGACGCAAGCGCGCTCGGCGGCCTTTTCGACATGCTGAACGACAAGAACAATCACGGCGCTCTCGACAATCTTGGTTCCCTTATTGGCGGCGGCAATCTTGCCCATGGCGACCCTAAGGACGTCGCCGGCCGGCTCGTCGGCACGCTCTTCGGCGACAAAACCGGCGGCCTGCTACAGGCGATCACTGCCTTTGGCGGCCTGAAATCAGGCTCGGCTTCCTCCCTCCTCGGCCTTGCCGGCCCCCTGGTGATGGGCGTTCTCGGCAAAAAGATCGCCGCTGATCATCTGAATGCGGACGGCCTCAAGAGCCTTCTCTTCAAGGAACAAGATTCCTTCAAGGCCGCGCTTCCCGCGGGCGTCGGCGACATGCTCGGCTTTGGCTCCATGGCCGGCGCCGCCAAACCGGCCGTCGCTGCGGCGGCGACCTCCGCTGCTGCGACGGCGGCGGCGGTCAAGCGCGGCACGCCCGCCTGGATGTGGGCCGTCCCAGCGCTCCTTGGCGCGCTATTGATCGGATGGCTCCTGACCCGAGGCGGCGACAGGAAAATCGCCACGGCTCCTGTCGAAACAGCGCCGATTGAAGCGGCCGCGCCCGAAGCTGCGCCGCCCGCGGACACGGTCGTGCAACCAACCATCATCGACGAAGCGGCCAACGTCGCGAGCGGCTTCGTGCGCTCGCTCGGCGCCTTCGAGTTGAAGGGCGCGTCCGGCGGCGTTGAAGAGCGCCTGGTCGGCTTCATCGACTCAGGCCGCGCGCCCTGCACGGAGGCTGATTGCTGGTTCTCCTTCGACCGGCTGACTTTCAACACAGGCTCAGCCGAACTCGACATGGAGAAGTCGCGCGACCAGATCAACAATATCGCCGAAATCCTCAAAGCTTATCCGGGCATACAGCTCAAGATCGGCGGGTATACGGATAATACTGGCTCCGAGGACGCAAACATGAAGCTGTCCATGGAGCGCGCGCAGGCCGTTGTGAACGCCGTCTCAGCGCTCGGCGTAGACGCCTCGCGCCTGGTCGCGGAAGGCTATGGTTCGCAGTTTCCGCGCGCCGACAACGCCACGGAAGAAGGCCGCGCCTTGAACCGCCGCATCGATGTGCGCGTTCGCGAGCGCTCATAGCCTGATTGATTGGAACCAAAGAACGCCTCCGCCCCGCGGCGGGGGCGTTTTCATTCCAAGACGACGATGATTTCGCACAGCGTCGAAATTCCGGAGGCCGCCGCCGCCATGCCCGCTTGCGCTGCGCCGCCGGGCAGGCTCTCCTCTGCGCCGCATCCATGATGGAGCTTGAACCGGTCCATGCGCATAACGGCTTTAGTCGTCCTTCGGGCGGTTGCGTCGGCGATCGTCCTTTTCGGATCAGCGTCAGCGACGCCGGGCGATAAGCAGGCGCTCGTCAAGGCGATCAACGCCGCCCCGCGCGGCGCGACCGTGACGGTCCCCGAGGGCGAATACGACATTAGGGATTTCCCGGTCTGGCGCTCAGTGACCCTCTCCGGCGCCGGCAAAGTCGTCTTCTACGCCGCGGGCCCCGTTTCCAAGGGCATTCTCGTGCCGAAGGCGAACGTGTCGCTCCGTGTCGAGAATATCACGTTTCGCGGCGCCGCCGCGCCCGACTTGAATGGCGCCGGGATAAGGCATGAAGGCCTCGACCTCACGGCCGTCAATTGTGTGTTCGAGGATAACGAAAACGGCATTCTCGCCACCGGCTCGGAATTCGCGCGCATCCGGATCGAAGGCTCGACCTTTCTCCGGAGCGGCCATGGCGACGGCTATTCGCATGGAATCTATGTGTCGTCGGGCGAACGCCTTGAGGTCGTCAGTTCCTCCTTCATCGGCACGCGCATCGGGCATCATGTGAAGAGCCTCGCGCGGATCACGACGGTCACAGAATCGCGGTTTGACGATACGGGCGGCCGGACGAGCTACGCCCTCGACGCCTCGCGCGGCGGCGCCGTAACCTTCAGCGGCAACACGGTCGTCAAAAGCGCCGATGCGGACAATGAGTCGATCATCAACTACGATCTGACGCGCGGCGGCGGCGCAAAGTCGCTCGTCATCGAAAACAACCGCATTCTTAACCGCCATCCGCGCGCACGGCTTTTGCGCAATCCGACGAAGCTCACGCCGCGCATCGCCGGCAACAGCATTGCCAACGAGAACGGCGGCGCAGTCCTCGATGCGCCGGCAGCGCCGGCGCCGCCCCTTCCCCCTCCGGCGCAATCGCCGCCGAAGCCGTCGTTGCGCGGCGCAACTCAAGAGCCCGCTGCCTGGATCGCAGACACGGCCTTTCCTGCCCCCAAGTCGAAAGCCGGCATTCTCTCCGCGCCGCGCTTTGCGGGATCGGCCGACGCTCTTGCCCGCTTTCGCCTCGACAATCCGTTTTCCTCTGCCAGTCCGCGAGGCTTTACGACCTTCGGCGCCGTATTCCGGAAGGGCGCGCTTCGTCCCGGGGCAACTGTGGTTGCTCGCTTCGGCGCGGCCACAGCGCCGGCGCAGATCGACGCAAAAACGCTGTATGCGGACGGCTCTATTCTCCATGCAGCCGTGACCTTGGAGGCGCCGGCGCTCAGCGCCGGGGCGTCTCTTGAAGGCGTTCTCGAAAGCGGCGGCGCGGCGCTTGCGCCTTTCGACGCGGCCGCAGCCGATCTATCTTTGCCCGTCTCCGTAACTCTCCGCGAACCGCGCGGGAACCGCACCGTCACGATCGACGCCGGAAAGCTCGCCGACGACGCCTTTCGGGCCGCCGCGGCCAAGCCGTGGCTCAACGGGCCGCTCGCGCGCGAAATCCGGATCGAGACGCCGATCGCCCCCCACCTCCTCCTGCGCGTCGATGCGCGTCTTTATCGCGACGGCGCGCGCCAGTTCAGTCTTGCATTCTCGAATGAGAAGTCTTTCAGCCCAGGACCGCGCGATCTCGTCTATGACATAGCGATCGGCCAAACCGGAGCGCCGGTCTTTGCGCGTCAAGGCGTGAACCAGCATCGCGCATCCGTGTGGCGCACCATCGTCCGCACCAGGACGGCGCCGAAGCTCCATGTCGCACAAGATCTCTCAGCGATGATCGAAAGCGGCGCGCTCGCGCCGGTCGACGTCTCCCAAGGCGCGTCTGCGGACGCTATCGCCGACCTCTACGCGCGCTCGGCGGGCGGCGCGCCGCTCGGCGCCGCGGCGCTAGAGCGTTATTTCCCGACGACAGGCGGGCGCGGCGACATCGGCATGAGCCCGCAATGGGCGGCGCTCTATCTCGTGGCGCAGACGCCCGCCGCCTTCGAGGCGATGATCGCCAACGCCGAAGCCGCGGGGGCCGTGCCCTGGCATATGCGCGATGAGCGGACAGGCCTGCCCGTCAGCCTTCTCTCCCGCCCGAAATTCTGGGCCGACCCGCGCGGGCTTGAGGACCAGTATGCGCCAGACCGTCCGCATCCGGACCTCTTTGCCGGTTCCGACGGCGGCTGGACGCCCGATCTTGCGCATGCGCCGGCGCTCGCCGCGATCCCTTACCTCGTGACCGCAGACCGGCACTACGCCGACGAAGTCGCAACGCAAGGGGCCTTCGCGCTCTATGGGCGCTGGCCGGCGCTGCGCGCCGGCGGCCTCATCACGACCGATGTCGAACAGGTGCGCGACACCGCCTGGGCGCTGCGCGATCTTTCCAACGCTGCGTTTCTTCTGCCAGACGCCGACCCGATGAAGGCCTATTTCAGCAAGGCCCTCAGAACCAACCTCGCCGCCATGAAGCAGAAATATGTCGACCGGCGCACGTCGCGCAGCGCAGGAGAACTTGAAGGCTATCTTGACGAAGCGAATGACCGCGAACCCGAACGGATCAGCCCGTGGCAGAATGATTATGTCGCGCTCGCGCTCGCTGCGGCGGCCCGGCGCGGCGAGGCCGATGCGCGATCTTTGCTCGTCTGGTCGACGCGCTTTCATGCGGGCCGCTTCCTCGCCGACGGCTTCGACCCGGCCTATGGAACAGCCTATCTCTTCCGCGCCAAGGACGGCCCGACGCAGCGGCGTATCGGCGCGTGGAAAGACGTCTTTACACGAAGCTTTGGCCCCGGCGCCCCCGCGATCGACGGAGCCGACGGTTACCCGACCATGGCCGCGGGCTATGTCGGCTCCGCCGCGGCGGCCTTGACCGCGATCGCGTCAGAGACGGACTCGCCGCAAGCGCTGGAAGCGCTTGCGCAGCTTCTGCGTCAGAGCGCCGACGCCCCGTTCTGGTCGACGACTGCGACGGCCGGCGTCGCGGCTGAACCGCAATTTCTGTTCACGCTGTCTCTGCGCGGGGGCGCCGTGATCTCCCGCGACGCCATCGGCGCAAAGCCCGCTCCGAAGCGATCGAGTTTCACCTATGGCTCAAACGGCAAAGACACGCTCGCCGCCAGCCCCTTCGCCGACGCTCTGTTCGGCGGACCCGGCGGCGATCAGCTCTCTGGCGGCGGCGGCGATGACGATCTGTTCGGCGGCGCGGGCGACGATGTTCTCGACGGCGGCCAGGGCGACGACCGGCTTTCCGGCGGCGCGGGGCGCGACATTTTTCACGTCGGCGCGGGTCGTGACCGGATTCTTGATTTTGATCCGCAGTCAGATGTTCTGGTCGCGGCGCAATTCGGGCAAGGCGCGGCGCAGGACACGACGAGCGGCGCGCTGATTGCGCTCGGCGGCGGTGCGAGCGTTATTTTAGAACATGTTTCGGCCGCAAATTTGCGTCCTGATAACCTTCGCGCGGGCCGATAAATCTTGACGGCCAAGGGGCGATCCATTTTATTTTCGCTCTGCGACTTTGTTTTGGCCGACCTCGAGACAGACGCCTATGGCCAGACTCCGACTCTCCAAGACATGGTTGCCTTGAAGGGCGGCCTTGCGCCGCATCGACGCCATGAAAGGAGACTCGAGAATGGCGACTGGAACGGTGAAGTGGTTCAACGCCACCAAGGGCTACGGCTTCATCACGCCTGACGAAGGCGGCAAGGACGTGTTCGTGCACATCACGGCAGTTCAGGCGGCGGGCCTGCAGGGCCTCAAAGACGGTCAACGCATCGTCTATGAACTGAAGACGGATCGCGGCAAGACCGCAGCGGCGAATTTGAAGCCGCAATAGTCCTTCGAGCGCCGGCAAGCGCGCGGAATCAAGTTTTGAAAAACAGAACGGCGGACCGAAGTCCGCCGTTTTTTTGTAACTTTGGTTCCAACCGAACTCAGAACGATCCCGTCAGAGCGACTTTGAAATTGCGCCCTGGCAGGGGCACGCGGTCCTTGAGTAAGGATGTGTGCGTGCGCGCCTCTTCGTTGGAGAGGTTCTCCGCCGAGAGCCGCACCGCGATGGTCTCCAGGTTCTTGATCGGCCTCAGCGTGACGAAGAGATTGTAGAGCGTATAGCTGTCGGTCGGCAGTTCGAGGTCGCCGATGCGGTTCTGCTCGCCAGCATATTCGACTTCCGCACGCATATCGACTTTCGGAGAATTCGCTTCAAGGCCGAATATCCCATGCATCGGCGGGATGCGTGGCAGGTCGCCGGTCGCGGACGCCCGCGCCGTGGCGCGGACGAAATCGAGACTGGCGTCGCCGTGTATGTCGAACGCGCCGACCCGGAAGAGTTCCGCCTCAAGCTGCGCTTCGAATCCTTTGAAGACGGCGTCTGTTGCGACGAACTCAAGGACGGGAAGCTCCTCGCCTTCGTCGGTGATGTCCGTCAGCCCTGAGTTATTCTCGAAGATAAAGTCCTTGTACGATGTATAGAACCCGTTGACGGAGAATGAGAGTTTCTCGTCGCCGAATTTGGCGGCGGCTTCGACGCCCCGGCCTGTTTCGATACCAAGGCTTGGGTCGCCGACTTCAAAGGCGGCGGTCGCAAGATGGAGTCCGTCCGAGAACAGCTCCTCTGGCGACGGCGCGCGCTCCGACCGGAAGCCGGTGGCGCCCAAAAACACGAAGTCGGAGGGCTTCCAGGCGACGCCGCCGGAGAACGACACGGCGTCGAAATCGCGCGATCCGAACACCTCATTGTCATGGTTCGTCCGTTCAAATCGTGCGCCGGCTTCCAGCCGGAAATCGCCGAGCGTGAGGTCCTGCACGGTGAAGAGGCCCCACTGGAAGCTCGTGGTCGGGGAGACGAAAGCCTCGTCGCCGATGGCGGCGAAATCGCGCTTGCGCCATTGCAGGCCGAGTGCGCCCGCAAGGCCGCCATGATCCTTCTGGACGAGTTCAAGCCGGCCCTCCCAGCCTTCATTTTCGAAGATCGTGCCGGGTTCGCCGTCCGGCTCGAATTCCTGGTGGGCGTAATTTCCATAGCCGACGCGCAGGCGCGCCGATTTGAACAAGAGGAGGTCCTCGTTGAGCGCGCTGTCGAAATCAATGCGCTCCTGTTCGAGATCGATCGAGGGGCCGGAACCGTCCTCTTCGGTCTCGACGCCCGGGATGTCATAGGTGGTGTCGATGCGGGAAAAAGCGACGCCGGCAAAGCTCCCGCCAGCGACATAGGACGCGCCGACCGAAGCCGAGCGCGTACGAAAGGCCGAACTGCGCTGCTTGCTTTCCGCATCGTCCGGCGCCTCACCGTCAGCGATCAACGCCTCGCGGAGGCGTGTCGACTGCTCAAATCCCGGGATCTTGTAATCGCCCGCATCGCGCCAGGCGGCCTCCCCATGGAGAACGATCGCGCCATCGCCGAGATTGAAGAGCTTGGCGTCAAAGCCGCCGGCAGTCTCGACGCTTTCGTTGACGGTCGCGCCGCCGATGCGGATTGCGCCGTCTATTCCGCCTTCAGGCAGGTCGCGCGGAATGCGCCCCGAAATCACGTTGACGACGCCGCCCGCCGCTGACGAGCCGTAGAGCAACGTGCCGGTGCCGCGCACGATCTCTACGCGCGAAGCCGTCGCCGGTTCGACGGCGACCGCGTGATCGGGGCTTGTCGCTGCGGCATCGATGGAGCCTATGCCGGCGTCGAGCACGCTGATCCGGTCGCCGCCGAGGCCACGGATCACGGGGCGGCTCGCGCCCTGGCCGAAGAAGGTCGATGCAACGCCCGGCTCGCGCCGCAACAGCTCGCCGATCGTGTTGGCGTTGCGCTTCTGCAAGGCTTCTTCATCGATGACCTGTGCGCCGATGATCGTTTCCTGGATCGACCGCCCGATGGGCGAGGCGGTAACGACGATTTCGTCGCGCTTGAGTTCGTCTTCGGTTTGCGCGCGCGCAGGCGCAGAGGCGATGGCGGCCGCGGCGGCGGCCAAAAACAGGTGAGTCCTCGCGGACATGGCGGAATTCCTCTCTGAACGGATGAAAGACTGAATGACAACATGCGCGTACGCCCCGATTTTTCATGGGCGGCCACACGAGCTTGGGTCAAAATCAGTCCTGGAGAGGGGGCCCCCGGGCCCAGACGGCCGTCGCGCGGAATCCGGCTCGGGCGGCGTCCACACAAGCGAAGTCAGCCGAATCCGAAAAAGCGGGCGCTGCAATTGAGGGCGCCTCAGGCGCCAGTGCAGCAGCCGGTCTGTCGCCATTGACGTGGTAGACGCAGGTCTTGGTGTCATGACCCGGCGCCATCGCCTCATGCGAACTCGCATGGGCGACGGTGAGCGTCTGCGCGACAAGGAGCACAAAAGCGCACAGGGCGGCCAGAACGGCGTCGCCGCCCCTGCCCCTTGCTCTCCATCCTGCTTCCAAGGCGCGCGCCATCCCGCTCCCGCTGCGCTGTCCAATCCGAGGTGTTATGTTATCGCTAAAGAGGGTTGCAATTCAACGGCGGCGCGACAGTTTCCTCCCGCCGCAAAGGCGGATCGTCGCACGCCTGAGAGCGTTATTCACCCTCGCCGAAACGCTCTTCGACCAGGCGGACGAGGGCGTGGACGGCCGCCATGGCCTGGGGCCCTTCGGCGGAAATGACGATTTCCGAACCGACACCGGCGCCAAGCGTCATGAGGCCCATGATCGAACAGCCGCCGACGGTGACTTCGTCCTTGCAGACCTTCACAGCGGCGTCGAAGGAACTGGCGACGGCGCAGAACTTCGCCGATGCGCGCGCGTGCAGGCCCCGGATATTGATCAGCGTGACCGTGGCGGAAACCGGCCCCGGCATCCCTACCCCGCCGACTCGCCGGACAGAACCCAGGACGCAACGCTGATGTATTTGCGGCCGGCGTCATGGGCCGCCGTCACCGCTGCAGCAAGCGGCTTTTGACCGCGCACTTGCGCGAGCTTGATCAGCATAGGGAGGTTCACCCCGGCGATCACTTCGGCGCGCGCCTTTTCCATCACGGAGATCGCCAGATTCGACGGCGTGCCGCCGAACATGTCCGTCAGGATGACAACGCCGGCGCCGTCATCGACGAACCGCGCTGCTTCGAGAATTTCCGCGCGGCGCTTTTCCATGTCGTCATCGGCGCCGATGCCGATCGCAACGGCGCGGTCCTGGGGGCCGACGACATGCTCTGCCGCCGCGAGCAGCTCGTCGGCGAGCCGACCATGGGAAACAATGACAATGCCGATCAATGCCAAGCTCCTGCGAAAGCGCCCAACCCGTGCGCCTCGCCGCGCTTTATGAGCGCCCGTTTCTACTCAGAATCGCCCGCGCCGCAATGAACAGCCGCGTCGCGCCGTCGCTTCCTGCCTGAAACGGGTAAATAGGCAACAAATGCCCGGAATCGAGGGGGTCAAAGACGGGGTCCGCGATGCGGGCGGCCGGGGCGCCAAGGTCAAAACCGGCCGTCAATGTCACGGCGTCTACGCAGGGAACTGCGATTGGACCGAAGCCGCGCAATTCGGCAAGGCCCCGAATCGCTTCGGGCGCGCGGGCGAGATAGCCTTCCTTCTGCGCCTCAAGAAGAACCGCGTCATCGGCGACGAAGACGGTGCGGCCCCAACGGCAGCGCACCATGGCCGAGAAGCCGAGCGTCGTCTTTCCGCTGCCTGGCGGTCCGAGGACGAGCGCTCCGAAAAGCGGGCCGTCCGCATTGAGGGCCAGCGCCAGGGCGACACCTTGCACGAGCCGTTCACCCTTGCGCGGTTTGGCATTCATGCTGCGGGCAATTCCACCGTAAATCGGGCGCCGCGCCGCTCCCCTTGGGGCGCCGCAGGATCGGCAAGGCGGTTCTCCGCCCAGATGCGCCCTCCATGTGACGTGACGATCTGACGGCAGATGGCAAGACCAAGTCCGGAATTATTGCCGAAGGCCGCGCCCGCCGGCCGCTTGGTGTAAAAGCGCAAAAACACCTTTTCGAGCGCCTCAGGCGGAATGCCGGGCCCGTCATCCTCGACGCGGACGCGCACGACATGGCCGCGGGGTTCCGGCGGATCGATAAAGACCCGCACTGATCCGTCGGCCGGGCTGAACGAACGCGCATTGTCGATAAGGTTACGGAAGACCTGGCTCAAGGTCGCGGGCGTCGCCGTCAGGTAAAGCGGCGGCCCCGCGCTGTCGAAGACGACTTTGGCCTCTCCCTCTTTTTGGGTCGCGGCATAGAGATCGACGATGTCGGAAAGGAGTTTTCTGATATCGACCGGCTCGCGGGTCTGGCGCGCAAGTTCCGCGTCGAGCCGCGAGGCGTTGGAAATATCCGTAATCAGACGATCCATGCGTGCGACGTCTTTTTTAATGACGCCCATGAGTTTTTCGCGCGCTTCCGGCGCCCGCGCAATATCGAGCGTCTCGACGGCGCTGCGGATCGAGGTCAGCGGATTCTTCAGCTCGTGTGCGACATCAGCGGCAAAGCTCTCGATCGCCTCCATGCGGGCGTAGATCGTCTGCGTCATGAGGCGCAACGCTTCCGACAATTCGCCGACTTCATCGTTTCGATTTGAGAAGTCTGGAATGCGCGCGCGCCCCGCGGCCGAGATTCCCTCGCGCACTTTGTCGGTCGCATTCGAGAGCTGCCGCAAAGGCTGGGCGATCGTCGTCGTCAGGAGGAGCGAGGTCAGAAGCGCGGCAAGACAGGCAAGACCGAAGAACGGAAGAATGGCGAGCCGCGCCTCGCGCACGACGGCGTCGATGCCGCCGATCTCCGCCGTCACGAAGCCGTAGATCGCCTGGACGCGCCGGATCGGCACCGTCACGGACGCCACGAGCTCGCCGTTCTCGTTCATCCGCACCGACGCTGCGCCGCGGTTCTCGCCCGACGGCGTGCCGGCGATGGCGGCGTTGATCTCGCTTTCAATCGTCCGTCGCGCCGCCTCCTGCCGGTAGCTGCTCGACAGCGCCGCGCCGACGACGTCAATCACCGTTTCCCAGAAAGACCGCGCCGCGCTCGTCAGACTCGACGCGGCGATCGGCGACAGAGGATCGACGACGAAAACATCGCGTCGCAGCACGACATCCTCGATAAGCAGCGGCGCGGCGTCGGCGACCGGCGGATCGCCATAGGCGCGCGGCGCACGGAAGATCCGAACACGGCCTTCGAAACTGTCCCAGACGCGGTTGAAGGTCTCGCTGACATTGTTCTCGTTGAGCGCCAGCACGCAAGGGCCGTTGGGGGGCGCGGCGGCGTCGAGCGAGGCTTCGGGCGGCCCGCAATCATCGGCCGGTATCGCGACCTGCGCGAGCACGTCGGCGATGATCTGCGCCTGGGCGCGCACGCCCTCGAGCTTGGCTTCGATGAGACCGTCGCGAAACTGGTTGAGGCCGAGCGAGCCGAGCAGCAGAATGACGAGCCCGATGAGATTGGCGAGCGCAATGGTGAAAGTCAGGCGCGAGACGCCGAGCCTCGTCCTGCGCCGCCTGCGCGCGCCGCCGCCTTCAGTCATGGGGCCGCTTCATAGCAGATTGCGCCGACCTTGCTCGTTCCCGCGCCATAACCGGCAGCTGCGCTTTACGTCCGTCCGCAGCCGATCCATGCCGGGCGGCGCAGCACGGATCAGCCGTCACTCGTTGTATTTGTAGCCGACGCCGTAGAGCGTCTCGATGGCGTCGAAGCTCGTATCGACATCGCGGAACTTCTTGCGAATGCGCTTGATGTGGCTGTCGATCGTCCGGTCGTCGACATAGACTTGATCATCATAGGCCGAGTCCATCAGCTGGTCGCGGTTCTTGACGAAGCCCGGCCGCTGCGCGAGCGCCTCGAGGATCAGGAATTCCGTGACGGTGAGCGTGACCGTCTGGCCTTTCCACATGCAGGCGTGGCGCATCGGATCGAGCGTCAGCTCGCCCCGGCGCATGATTTTCTTTTCTTCCTCTGCAGTCGGCGTCGGGCCGGCCGAACGGCGGCGAAGTACGGCCTTCACGCGCTCCAGCAGAAGGCGCTGGGAGAACGGCTTTTTCACATAGTCGTCGGCGCCCATGGTGAGGCCGAGCACCTCGTCGATCTCCTCGTCCTTGGATGTGAGAAAAATGAGCGGGAGGTCGGAGGATTGGCGGATGCGCCGCAATAGCTCCATGCCGTCCATCATCGGCATTTTGATGTCGGAGACGACGAGATCAGGGGGCGATGCCGTGATGTCGGCCAGCGCCTTGGCCCCGTCCTCAAAGATCTTGACCTTATGACCCTCGGCCTCAAGCGCCATCGACACAGAGGTCAGGATGTTTTCGTCGTCGTCGACAAGGGCGATCACCGCCATGAAACTCTTCCCTTCGATTCTGCAGCCAGTTTAGCGCGGTTCGGCAGGCGCGAGGAAGGCGCCGTCGGGGCAGAAATGCGGCCGCCGGCAGGTGCTCTGGGACGAAATGCGCCCGGCAGATCAGGACTTTGACGCCTTTTCGATGAAACGGGCCATGGCGACATCGCGTTCGGAGAGGCCACCAGCGTCATGGGTCGTCAGCGTGATGTCGACCCGGTTATAGACGTTGAACCACTCCGGGTGATGGTCCGCCTTGTCTGCGTAAAGGGCGACCCGGGTCATGAAGCCGAAGGCTTCGTTGAAGTCCGCGAACTTGAAGGTCTTCAAAGCGGCGTCGCGGCCATCCGCCGGGGCCCACCCTTTGAATTCGCTGAAAAAGGCGCGGCGCGCCTCGGTGGAGAGTTTTTTCACGGACAATGGCGCGCTCCGGCTGTGCCGCGGGCGCCCAGCGCGCGCCGCCGCTTCTGCGGGGTTTCTAGGAAATCCATCCGGCAAGGGCAACCGCGCCGGCGGCGCTCAAATCCTGCGGTCGCGTCGGCGCGCGGGCAGACTGCGCGCAAAGAGCCGCCTCGCGACAGCAGATCGCTTATTAGCGCGTTTCGCGGAGGCGTCGCGCCTGATTTTCCGTACACGAATAGAAAGGCCGCCCACAATGGGGCGGCCCGCCTTGCCGGAACAAGGTCGCGAATTCCACGTCCTGATTGTGAGACGAAAGCGTCCGGCTAGCGCGCGATCGAAGGCTGCTCCGAGGCGCCGTCTTTCCGAACCGTCCCATGGGACCTTTGGAAATCGCTCGACATCGGATCACCTCCTTCCGTTAGCGGAACTTATAGAGCGAAGCTTGAGCTTCGTCGTGATGAAATGCAAGCACGAAGTTCTTAAGATTTCGGGCGCGACTTATGGTTAACGCGCCAGGATTTCCGCGGCCCAGAGGGGCGTAATTTCGGCTGCGCGGCCGTAACGGCGCTCGTCAAAGGCGAACGCGTTTTCGGACGGTTCGAGATTGATTTCCGTACACGGAATGCCGCGCCGGCGCGCCTCCGTGACGAAGCCCGCCGCCGGGTAGACGGCGCCGGACGTGCCGATCGAGACGAACATGTCCGCCTCGGCGATCGCCGCCGCGATCTCGTCCATGAACATCGGCGCCTCGCCGAACCAGACGACGTCCGGCCGCAAGGCGCCGGGAACTCCGCAGGCCGCGCACACGCTCGCAATCGATAGATCATCATGACACGGACGGACTTCTCCGCAGAAGCCGCACCGCGATTTGAGAAGCTCGCCGTGCATATGCAAAAGCGCGCGCGATCCGGCACGTTCGTGCAGGTCGTCGACGTTCTGCGTGACGATCGTCAGCCGGCCGCCTTTGGCCGCGAGTCCGCGTTCAAGCGCGGCGAGCGCCTGATGCGCGGGATTGGGCGCGACCTCTTTTAGGCCGCGCCGGCGCTGATTGTAGAACTCGTGGACAAGCGACGGATTGGCGGCGAAGCCCTCAGGCGTCGCCACCTCGCGCCAGTCATAGCGCGCCCAGACGCCGTCCGGGTCGCGAAAGGTCGAAACGCCGGACTCGGCCGAAACGCCGGCGCCCGTCAGAACGACGAGCCGCATCTATCTCCCGCGCGCGAGGAAATCCGCCTTGCCGAGCGGCACGCCGCAAGCGCGCAGGATCGCATAAGCCGTCGTGACGTGGAAATAGACGTTCGGCAGGATGAAGGTCAGGAGATAGTCCTGCCGCTTCATGGTCATCGTCTCAGGGCCGACCGGAAAGCTCACCTCGCCCGTCGGATTGCTGTCGATAGCGGAGCGGTCGAGGTCTTTTATGAAGGCGTGCGTTTTGACGACGCGCGCGCGAAGGCCCTCAAACGAAGTCTCCGTATCCGGATTGCTCGGCAGGGCCGCGCCGGCAAGCCGCGCCATGCCGCGTCCCGCAATGTCTGTCGCGATCTGCACCTGGCGCGCCATCGTGAACATGTCGGGGTAAAGGCGCCAGTTCATCAGGACGGCCTCGTCGATCGAGTGGGTCTTGGCATGCGCGCCCGCCTTGTCGAGGATGCCCTGCAGGGCGGTGAACATCTGAGTCAGCGAAGTTGCGGCGATCTGCGAAGGGGCAAGCGTCATCGATATCTCCTCGATAGGGGTTTGGGCGCGGACAGTAGAGCGCGCGCCTGCCCCGCCCAAGCCGTCTGTTGATCACGAACCGGCGACGACGTAGACGATCAACCGCCTACCGCAACGCCGTCATGAAACGCATCCTGTTCGTCTGTCTTGGGAATATCTGCCGCTCGCCGGCGGCCGAAGGCGTCTTCGCCGCCAAGGCCAGGGCGCGCGGCCTTGAGGTTTTTGTCGATTCGGCCGGCACAGGCGGCTGGCATGCGGGCGAGGCGCCCGACCCGCGGATGATCGCCGCCTGCCTTCGGCGCGGCTACGACATCTCCCGCCAGCGCGCGCGGCAGGTCGAGGCGGCGGATTTCGCGGCGTTCGATGTCATGCTGGCGATGGATCTGTCCAACCATGCGAACCTCCTCGCCCTTGCGCCCCCGGGGCGCAAAGCTGACATCCGGCTGTTTCTGGATTTCGCGGACACGGCGCAGCGCGAGACGCCCGATCCCTATTACGGCGGCGCCGCTGTTTTCGAAGCGACGCTCGACCTTATTGAGGCCGGCGCGGAAGCCTTTCTCGATCACCTCGAGCGCAACGGATAGGTCGCAATAACTTCATAATGCGCTTCCGCGCCGCCGAGATGCGATTCGAAGAGGTGGAACTCGCCGACCGGAAATGGACCGAACGAGAAAAGGCTGTGCATGGCCGCAAACTGCGCCGCGCCTTCGGGACTGACGCCCTCGAGATAGGCGAGCGTCACATGCGGCGCGAATTTGCGTTTCTCGCCCGAAAATCCCGCACGCGTGAGCGCCGTCACGGTCTTCGCCTGCAGATGCGCGAGCGCCGGATTCGAGGCGACGCCGGCCCAGAGCGCGCGCGGCTTGCGGTCGCCAAAAAATCCGCACCCGGATAAAGTGAGATCGAAGGCGGGCGCGTCGATTCCCGACAAGGCCGAATGGATTTCGTCGAGCCCGTGGCGGTCCGCCTCGCCGATGAACTGCAAGGTGAGATGGAGGCTTTCCTCACTCCGCCAGCGCGCGCCACGCAGGCCGGTCTGCAATTGGCCGAGCGCGTCGGCGGCGAGTTCGGGTAGAGACAAGGCGGCGAAGAGACGGTACATGCCGCCATCATGAATTTGCGCCGGGCGCGGTGTCTACTGCCGGGGCGCCCGCCGCCGGAGTGCGCGATGCAAAAGAGGCTTCTCTGTTTCGGCTTCGGCTACACGGCCGCCGCCCTGACGCGCGGCCTTGCGCCGAAAGGCTGGCGGGTCGCCGGAACGGCGCGTTCTGCGTCTTCAGCGGCGCATGTCGAAGCACACGGCGCTGAGGCCGTGCTCTGGCCCGCGAGCAGCTTTAACGCAGCAGCGCTCGACAGCGTCACGGCGGCGCTTGTCTCAACCCCGCCGGACGGCGCCGGTTGCCCGTCCTTTCGGGCCGCGCATGAGGCGCTTGCGGCGCGCGCCTCGACGCTCACCTGGATCGGCTATCTGTCGTCAAACGGCGTCTACGGCGATCACGACGGCGCCTCAGTCGATGAGACGTCGAACCTCCTGACGAAATCGGAGCGCGGGTTCCAGCGCATCGCCGCCGAAGCGCAGTGGGCCATGTTCGGCGTCGAATGGGCCGTCCCCACCGTCATCTTTCGTCTGCCCGGCATTTATGGCCCGGGGCGTTCGGCGATCGAGACGGTGCGCGAGGGGCGCGCCCAGCGGATCTACAAAGAGGGCCAGGTCTTCAATCGCATGCATGTCGCCGATATTGCGGCGGCGCTTGAGGCAAGTCTTGAAGCGCCGCAAGCGGGCGACCTTTTCAACCTCTCGGACGACGAGCCGGCGCCGCCGCAGGATGTGATCGCCTATGCCTGCGAACTCCTCGGCGAGACGCCGCCGCCGCTCGTGCCGATCGAGAAGGCGGAGCTTTCGGCGATGGGCCGGAGTTTCTATGACGAGAACAAGCGCGTCTCGAACAAGCGCATGAAAGAGGCGCTCGGCGTCGTCCTTCAGTACCCGACCTATCGCAAGGGGCTCGCAGCGATCGCCAAGGCTGAAGCTTCCGCCTAACCTTTACGTCCGCGCGAGCTTCTCGAAAGCGCGTCCAGCCAGCGTATGGGCGTGAAAGCGCTCGTCCGTCGCGCCGATCGCGCCGTAAAAGCGCCGCGCCGGCGCATTTGTGGTCGAACTCGCCCACCAGACATGCGTCGCCCCGCGCGCCTTGGCGCGCCGCGCCACCGCCCGCATCAGCGCCGCGCCGGCGCCGCTGCGCCGGAACCCCGGCTCGACATAGAGATCGACCAGGAAAAGGCCGCGCTCCCCGAAATCGGTGGAGAAGGCGTCATGCGAAAGCGCGTAGCCGACTATGGCGGGCTTGCCCTTTGCCGCGGCTGCTTCCGCAAGATCAGCGAAGACAAAGGCGTTGCGCCCGAAAATCGCCGCATTGAACGTCTTTGCCTCAAGGCGGCCCGTCGGCATGTCGAGATGCGCGTTCAGCGCATCGCATAGAGCGACCAGAGTCTTGAGGTCGCGGCGGACGGCGGCGCGCGTCGTGATACGGGGCGCCGTCAATGCGCGCGCTCGGCCGTTGGCGTTGCTGGGATGGCCTTGTGCTTCTCATGCGGCTGCCAGCCGAGAATATGCAGCAGCGCGAAAAAGCCGACGACATAGCCGAGGGCGACCCACCAGCCGCCAAGGATCCAGCGGAACACGGACTTGCCCTCGGGATAGAGATTGGTGATGGCGACGCCTGCGGACGAACCGAACCAGATCATCGAGCCGCCGAAGCCGACGGCGAATGCAAGCATGCCCCAATCATAGCCGCCCTGTTTCAGCGCGAGCGCCGTCAGCGGAATATTGTCGAAAACCGCGGAAACAAAGCCGAGGCCGAACGCCGTCTGCCAGCTCGCCGGCGGCAAGGCCTCGACAGGCATCAAGGATGCGCAGGCGACAAGACAAAGGAGGAAAACCGAGCCCTTCACGCTGTCGAGCGCCACTTTCAAATTCGGCAGGCGGACGATCGCCGCCACAAGGATCGCGGCCCAGACCGCAAGGCCGATGACCGGGTAGAGATCAAGCAGATGCGGCGCAAACAGGTTGGCCCCGGCATTGGCCGCGATCGCGCAAACGAGAATGAAGGCGACGATCCAAACGCGGGCAAAGTCGATCTTCACCACGAGGTCCTTGTTGCGCTGTATGGGCGAATGAATTTGCTGCTGAATGCTGATCGGGATCGCGAACACGAAGAAAGCGACGATCGCCGCGACATAGGCGTGCACCACGGCGAGCGGCGAGACGCCGTCGATCCACATCATTGTCGTCGTTGTGTCGCCGACGACGCTGCCCGAGCCGCCGGCGTTCGAGGCCGCGACGATGCCTGCAAGGTAGCCGATCGAGACTTTCTTGTAGACGTGCTTGGCGACAACACCGCCGATCAGCGCGGCGGCGATGTTGTCGAGAAAGGCCGAGAGCACGAACACCATGCCGAGCAACACAAACCCGCCGACCCATTTGTCGGGCAGCACGCGCGGCATCGCTTCCGGCGCTTTGCTGTCTTCGAAATGCCGCGACAGCACGGCGAAGCCGAGCAGCAGCAGGAAAAGATTGGAGAGTATGATCCGTTCATGCCAGAAATGCGCGGCGAACCCTTCTGCGCCCGATCCGAACTTGAATCCGGTGACGAAGAATTTGTAGGCGATGATTGCTGCCAAGCCGAGTGCGGCGACGGTGAAGGTGCGGTGGTGAAACAGGGCGACGCCAAGCAACGTCGCACCGAACAAGATGAATTCGGCGGGAATACCAAAAACGTCGAACCCCGCGGCGGGAACAAAGCCCGAAGGCGGCGCTTCTGACGCGGCCGCCGCGCCCGTCGCCAGCGCAAATCCCGAAATGCCCGCCCCCGCGGCCAGAATGATTTGGCGCACGGCCCCTCTCCTCTTAATTGATCGGCCCCCCGAACGGGCCGCGACGCTAATCGCGGATAGGTTGGGACGCAACCCGCGCCCTGATGTTGCGGCGCAGGCGCAGCGCGGCTATCCCCGGAGCGAATTCGGACAAGGGGCTCCCCCGATGAAAGCCAAAGTCACCGTCACGCTGAAGCCGGGCGTTCTCGACCCTCAAGGCAAGGCGATCGAGGGCGCGCTGCATGGTCTTGGTTTTGCCGGCGTGAATTCGGTGCGCGCCGGCAAGGTGATCGAATTCTCCGTGCCGGAGTCCGATTCCGCCGCCGCCAAGGCCCGCGTCGAAGAAATGTGCAAGGGACTCCTCGCCAATCCGGTGATGGAGAATTACACGATCGAGATCAGCGCATGAACACGGACGAACTCAAGGCCGCCCTGCGGAAAGACAATCTCGCGTCTTATGTGCGCTTGCGCGGCGGCTTCCCGATCCCGCTTGCGGGTACAGTCTATTGGGCCGCCTTGGGAATCGCGGGCAGCCACCTCGAACTCAAGGACTGGGTCGCTGCTGCACTCTGGGGATCAGGGGCGATCTTTCCTTTGGCGCTGCTTTTCGCGGCGATTTTCCGCAACAACTTCATGAAGGACAAAACTGCCGCCAGCGGCCTGCTCGCTCCGGTTTTCATCGGCATGCTCCTTTTCTGGCCGATGGCCGTCGCCGCGCTATGGACTTATCCGGAGCTATTCCCGCTCATCCTTGCCATCGGCATGTCGCTGCATTGGCCGGCGATCGGCTGGATGTACGGCCGCACGGCGCTGTTCTGCGCGCATGCGATCATCCGGGCCGCGCTCGTTTTCTACATTTGGGTCTGGATGCCAGAGCACCGGTTGACGCTTCTTCCGTTCGCCGTCGCCGCCGTCTATGCAGCGACTGTCGTCGCAATCATTGTCGATTCAGGCTTCGTCCGCGCGCGCCTGAAGAGGGGCTGATCCGATGACATTGTCCGCCGTCGGACCGAAGGGGTGGACTGCGGACAGGCTGCCGCGCCTCGACGGCAAGACCTTCGTCGTCACCGGCGGCAATAGCGGCATCGGTTTCGAGGCGGCGCGGATTTTAGGCGCGCGCGGCGGGGCCGTGACGATCCTCTGCCGCAATCCGGACAAGGCCGCAGAAGCCGTGTCTTCGCTCAAAAGCGCGGCGCCCGAGGGCGCATTCGAAGCCGTGGCCATAGACCTTGCTAGCCTCGCCTCGATCAATTCCGCGGCGGCGGCATTGGGCAAGCGTCTGCGCAAGATTGACGCGCTCATCCTCAACGCGGGCATCATGATGATCCCGACACGGACCGTCACCGCGGACGGCTTCGAGACGCAGTTCGGGGTCAATCATCTCGGCCATTTCGCGCTGGCGGGCCTTCTCGCCGAACGAGTCGAAGCGGCGGCTGGACGCTTTGTCTCCGTCGCCAGCATCGCGCACAAATTCGCCTTCGGTTTCCGTTTCGACGATCTCATGTTTGAGCGCGGCTACCGGCCCGCGAGAGCCTATGCCCAGAGCAAACTCGCCGATCTTGTCTTCGCGCTCGAACTCAACCGGCGTCTCGAAGCTTCAGGCGCGAAGGCGCGCGCCTATGCCTGCCACCCCGGATACTCAGCCACCAATCTGCAGTCGACGGGGCCGTCGCGTCTCGCCGCTGCATTGATGCGGCCGATGAACAGCTTTATCGCGCAGAGCGCCGACAAGGGCGCATTGCCGACCGTACTCTGCGCAGCGGGCGTAGAGGCCGTACCCGGCGGATATTACGGACCGCGCGGCTTTTCCGAAATGACAGGCCCCGTCGGCGAAGCCTCGATGACGCGGTTTGCGCGCGACGAGGATGCGGCGAGGCGTCTATGGGAGATTTCCGAAACGCTCACCGGCGTCAAATGGCCGATTTTTGAAGGCGCAAGAACATGAAACCCTCGGTCATTGTCTTTCCGGGCTCCAATTGCGACCGCGACGCCGCTGTCGCGCTGGAGCGCATCTCCGGCAAGAAGCCGCACATGGTCTGGCACGGCGACGCCGACCTTCCGGATACGGATTTCATCGTGCTGCCGGGCGGCTTTTCCTATGGCGACTATCTGCGCTCTGGCGCCATGGCGGCGCACTCAAAGATCATGCGCGCCGTCATCGAGAAGGCGAAGGGCGGAACGCCCGTGCTCGGAATCTGCAACGGCTTCCAGATTCTCGTCGAGACAGGGCTTCTCCCGGGCGCGTTGCTGCGCAACGCCAATCTTTCATTCGTCTGCAGGCCCGTAACCTTGCGTGTCGAGAATGTGCAGTCGCGGTTCACGAGCCGCCTCGAGAAGGGTCAGTTCCTGACTTTCCCCATCGCGCATCATGACGGCAACTACTTTGCCGATGAGGCGACGCTCGACCGGCTAGAGGGCGAGGGCCGCGTCGCTTTCCGTTATGTCGACAACCCCAATGGCAGCGCGCGCAACATCGCCGGCATTCTCAACGACTCAGGCAATGTGCTGGGGCTTATGCCGCACCCGGAACGAGCGATCTCGCCTTTGCTCGGCGGCGTCGACGGCGTTGCGTTTTTCAAAGGGCTGGCAGAAGCGGCCTAAAGAGGGAATGCTTGCGTCGGCACCGGGCCTGCGCTCTGCTTCATTGCGGCTCTCTGCTCGCGCTCCAGGCGTAAACGAGATGACACATGGCTCTGCCCGGTGATCTGGAAATCGATCTTTACCGCATTTCTAACGGCGAACCGATCCGTTGGTCCGGACTTTCCTCAGGCCAGGCGGAAAAGGTTCAGGGCGCGGTGCTGATGGGCGCCGGCGGCCTGATGGCGCTCGTCACCGGACCTGGCGCCTTCTCACGCCTATTGCAGTTCGCGTCTCAACCTGACCGCGGTATGGCGAGCCTACCTATCGACGCCCTGTTCCTGCTGATCTCGTGCGCGCCGGCCGTCGCGGCGCTCGCAATCGCATACTTCGGTTGGCGGACTTACAGAACCGCCGGCCGTGTTGCTTGGGCGGTGACGACGAAGCGCCTGATACGGATGATCGGGGGCGAAGCGGACCGGGCGCAGTCCTGGCCGAAGGCCGAGATCCTGAAGTATGAACGCATGGCTTTCGGCAACCCGCCGACAGAGGCGTTGGTCGTTACGGTGCGCGGCCGCGGACGCCGGCGCGAAGCCGTCCTAAGGATCATGGGTCCTTCCGATCTCGCCGACGCCGAACGCGCCCTCGCGGCGCTTGAGTCTTAGCCGAAGACTGGCGGCCTCTTCTTCGACCATTGCCCCGCCGCCTCGAGTTCGAAGGCGAGTTCGAGGAGCATGCGCTCCTGCCCGCGGCGCGCCATGAAATGCGCGCCGACCGGCAGGCCATCGACCCAGTTGAGCGGCACGGACATCGCCGGCGCGCCGGCAAGATTGGCCCCGCCCGTGAACGCCGCATAAGTCAGCAGGCGCTCGATCGCGACAGGATAGGCGAGCGCCGGGCTCAAATAACCGATCGGCGGCGGCGGCGCGGCGAGCACCGGCGACAACAGGAGATCGTATCCGCCGAAGGCCGCTTCAAACTGCGCCGGATACTGCGCGAGCCGGCCGATCGCGCCTTCGAGTCGAGCCTTGTTAACCTCGTAGTGCGCGACAAGACCCATGGTAAGCGGCTCAAAGCCTGCATAGCCCGCGCGTTGCTTCGACGCCTTTTCCCATTCGCCGACGCTGCGGGCCGCGCCCGACGCCCAGTAGAGCAGAAAATCGTCCGCAGGCGACGCATCAAACGGCGGCGCAATCTCTTCAACCGCATGACCGAGATCGGCGCACAGCGCCGCAGCCTTCTCCGTCGCCTTGACGACACGGCTGTCGACCGGCGTGCCTTGCGGCGCCGCTGTGAAAAAGCCGATCTTCAGCCGCTTCGACGCGGGGCCGGAAACAAGGCCAATCCCCGGCATATCCGGCGCATTGGCCTCCATGGCGGCGGCGAAGGCCGCACCATCGCGCACGCTCCGCGAGACGACGCCATGCACGCTGAGCACGATCGGGATGCCGCGTTCGTCATAGGCGGCAGGATAACGGCCGCGCGACACTTTGAGGCCGAAGACGCCGCAGCAGGAGGCCGGGATGCGGATCGAGCCGCCGCCGTCGCTTGCATGCGCGACCGGCACGACGCCGGCCGCGACAAGCGCCGCGGCGCCGCCGGAGGAGCCGCCGGTCGAGTGCTCAAGGTTCCACGGATTGCGCGAGGCGGGATGGCTCAAGGGTTCAGTCGTGGCGGTAAGCCCGAATTCCGGCGTCGAGCTTTTGCCGAGATGCACAAAACCCATCTGGTCGAAGCGGCCGAAGAACGGATACGGATTTTCCTTCGGCACAAAGCCCTTGAAGGCGCGCGACCCGAATTCTGTCGGCACGCCCGGCAGATCGTTGAGGTCTTTGCGAAAGGTCGGCACGCCGCCGAAGACGCCCGACGGCGCCGTTTGGGCCTGTTCGCGCGCGCGGTCATAGGCGGCGTTCACGACCGCATGGATTTGCGGATTGATCCGCTCGGCGCGCGCGATGGCTGCACCGACGGCGTCCGACGCGGTAAGCGCGCCTGACTTGATCTGACGCGCAGTCTCGACCGCATCCATCGCCGCGAGAGGATCGGGCGCGGTTTTCGCCACCGCGCTTGCGGCGCCGAGCGTCGCCGCCGCCCCGCTTGCAGCAATGGCGTCCCTGCGTGTCATGATCATGCCCATTCCCCTTCTCTTCTCGTTCTGCGCCGCGCATTATGGGGACCGGCTTGCCGCCAATGGCAAGAACAGGATGCAGGGGCACGGAACATGACAGCCAAAACACTGGCGCTCAGCGCAGCGGCGTTCGCTGCAGCCTTCGCAGTTGCGGGATGCGGCAAAAAGGAAGCCAAAGCGCCGGAAGCGCCCCCTGCGCCGCCCTTTGAGGAAGTCCTGCAGCAAAAATTGCTCGACGCCAAAACCGGCGACGTCATCGAAATCCCCGAAGGCGTGTTCGCGTTCGACCGGTCGCTGTCGCTGCGCGTCGACGGCGTCACGATCAAGGGCGCCGGTATGGACAAGTCGATTCTCTCCTTCAAGAGGCAGGCGCAAGGCGCGGAAGGCCTTCTCGTGACCGCGAGCGATTTCACGATTGAGGACCTCGCCATCGAGGATACGAAGGGCGACGCCCTCAAAGTGACCGACGGCCAGAATATCGTGATCCGCCGTGTGCGGACCGAATGGACCGGCGGGCCCAAGACCTCGAACGGCGCTTACGGCATCTATCCGGTGCAGACGAAAAACGTGCTGATGGAAGGCAATGTCGCGATCGGCGCGTCCGACGCCGGCCTCTATGTCGGCCAGTCCGAGAATGTCGTCGTGCGGGCGAACCGGGCCGAACGCAATGTCGCCGGCATCGAAATCGAGAACACGACGGGCGCAGACGTCTATGACAACGTCGCGACCGACAATACGGGCGGCCTCCTCGTCTTCAACATGCCCAATCTCAAAGTTGCGGGGTCGAAGACACGCGTCTTCCGCAACACGATCGCCGACAACAATCGGGGCAATTTCGGCGTCAAGGGAACGGCGGTCGCCAGCATTCCGGCGGGCTCAGGCGTCATCGTGCAGTCGAACGATCAGGTCGAGATTTTCGACAACGACATCACGGGCCACCGGACCGCCAACGTCATCATCGCAAGCGTGTTCTCATCGGGCCTCAGCCTCGAGGGCATGCGTGAGGATTTCGATCCGTTCCCGGAGGGCATCTATATCTACGGCAATCGCCTGTCGGGCGGCGGCGCCAATCCTGACGGCGTGCAGCTGACCGCGCTGAAAGTGGCGACGCGCGGCGTCACGGGCGCCCTGCCGGACATTCTGTGGGACGGCTATGTCAATCAGGCCAAGATGCATGGCGGCGTCTTGCCGGCCGCATCGCGCCTCTGCGTCGATCAGGCGGGCGCCGAGGTCATGAATTTCGACGGCCCCAACGGCTCGAAAGCGCCGCGGATCGCCACCGACGACCACAAATGCGCGCTCGACAAATTGCCGGCGGTCAAACTCACAGGACCACTCGCCGCGCTCAACTAGGACGACGACCTTGCTTCGCCGGCTCGCCGCTGTCGCCGTATTCGCGCTCCTTGCCGCCTGCGAACGCGAGGCGCGCCCGGTCTTTCATGCCGAAGGCCAGCCTGAAAAGCTGAGCGACTGGGGCGTTCTGAAAACGGAGAACGGCGTTCTGTCGATCTCCAGCGGCGCTGTTCCTTATGATCTCGCAACGCCGCTCTTTTCTGACTACGCGCTGAAGCTCAGAACCGTCACTTTGCCGAAGGGCGCCGCGGCCCAATACGCGGCGGAGGATGTCTTCGACTTTCCCGTCGGGACTATCGTCACCAAGACCTTCTATTACGAGACGACGCCAGGCGGGGCGGTCAAGGCGGATGGCGCTGCGACAGCGCGCGACGGCTTGCTTCCTCTCGGCGGCGTCCGGCTCCTCGAAACGCGCGTGCTCGCCCGACGCGCCGGCGGCTGGGAGGCGTTCCCCTATGTGTGGAACGCCCAGCAGACGGACGCGACGCTGAAGCGCACTGGCGCGCTCATTGCGCTCTATCTTCAGCGTTCGGACGGTCGCGCCGAGAAATTCGACTATTTCGTGCCGAATGTGAATCAATGCGCGTCCTGCCACGCCACGGACTCGTCTTTACGCGCACTTCAACCGATCGGCCTCAAGGCGCGGCACCTCAACAAGCCTTCGACGTTCCACCCCGGCTTCAATCAGCTCGACGACTGGCGCGCCTCCGGCCTCCTTGCCGCCAGCGAAGACGAGGCCCGCGCGGCGCCGAAGAATGCGGACTGGCGCGACGAGAACGCGCCGCTCGACGCGCGCGCGCGCGCCTATCTCGACGCCAATTGCGCGCATTGCCACAGCGTGACGGGTCCTGCGGACACGTCCGGCCTTGATCTTCGCCCCTCGACCGCGATGGGCCCCTC
Source organism: uncultured Caulobacterales bacterium (assembly GCA_964507915.1). Classification (GTDB taxonomy): domain Bacteria; phylum Pseudomonadota; class Alphaproteobacteria; order Caulobacterales; family Parvularculaceae; genus Amphiplicatus. The sequence continues at coordinate 26,690 of CAZDRH010000002.1, read as the reverse complement.
CTATGGTCTCTGCAAAGCGCCGATCGCGGCAGGCGGCGGGTCGGGCGGCAGGCCGTTTGATATCGTTCCAGGCGAGCCGGACCAGTCAATCCTGCTCTTCCGTATGGAGACCAATGATCCGGCGCTAATGATGCCCGAACTCGGCCGATCGGTGACGCATGAGGAGGGCGCAGCGCTGATCGCCCGCTGGATTGCAGAAATGGACGGCGGTTGCGGCTGACGCCCGCGCCGCTTGCGCTCAACCGGTTTTGGTTTCGGGGGCGTCAGTCGCGCGCTTGCGAAACTGCCGGCGTTCGAGTTTGGCAAGCGCGCCCGCAAGATCGCTGACGGCGACATCGGCCTCGGTCAAAACACGGTTGCGGCCGCGCTCTTTCGCCTGATAAAGCGCCTCGTCGGCGCGGGCGAGGGCGTCGAGCAACGGTTCGCCTGGCGCGCGCAAGGCGACGCCAAAACTGGCGGTGAAGGTAAGGCCCGCGCTCTCGCGACCGATCGTCGTTGATGCGAATTTGCGGCGCATGGCTTCGGCAGTGTTGCGCGCATCCTCAAGACGCGCGCCAGGGATAACCAGCGCGAATTCTTCGCCGCCAAGCCTGCCCGCTATGCGCCCGCCATGGCTGAAGTTGCGGAAGAGACCGCCCATTTGCGCGATCACATGATCGCCGAAGGCGTGGCCGTAAGTATCATTGACCGATTTGAACCCGTCAATGTCGCCGAGAATGACGGCGACGCCCGCCTCGCCGCTATCGGCCGCCGCCAGCGCTGTCGCCGCACGTTCCTCGAAGCCCCTGCGATTGAGGACGCCCGTCATGGGGTCGGTCGTCGACCGATGCGCGAGGTCTTCGATGGTCTCGACCGCGAAGGCGACGAGCAGGGTGACGGCGAGCGCTATGCCGATGACTCCGACGACGAGATGCAAGGTGAGATAAAAAGTCGATTGGGTGTAGGTCGCGATGGAAGTCGGTTCTGCGCCCATGGAGAACAGGAGGAGCGGACGCACAAAGCATTGCAGCGCCAGGAGTGAGAGCAGCGCGAAGGCGATGCGGTCGATCGGCTTGCGCACATGCCGCGCGACGGCGAAGACGCCGATGCTGAGTATCACGCCGTTTGCGACATTGATGCCGATCGTGCGCGCGGCCATGCCGTCGAAAGCGAAATAAAGAAAAAGGTAAAGCGCAAATCCAAGACCGCTTGCGATGATCAATGCCGCGACCGGCGCCGTCGGCCTGTAGCGCAGACAGAATCCGATGACGCACGCGACCGACGTGGCGGTGTACATCAGATTTGACGAGAAGGAGCCGACGATGTCCGGCATCAGATTGCGGAAAAAGTCGAAAGTGAAGGCCGTCGCGCCAAGCGCGTAAGAGGCGCTGATCCACGTCGCCGAACGCGCCTTCGGGCTCGCGACCGACACGCATAGAAACGCGACCGCGAAGAGCGAGAAGATCAGCGGATTAAGAAGCTGGAAATAGGACTGCACGCCGATGCCCCGCACGCCCGCACACTGCGCGGCGAAATCCCCTCGCGGCGATCTCAACGCAGAATTGCGAATCCAAGGTTAGCGAGGATAACTGTCACGAACGCGCCGACGGATCGTATACGGACATGACCGGAAGCTTAATTCGCTCCCGGGCCCGCCTCCTGAAGCGCGCGGCGCGCCCGCCCCAAGGCCATTAGCGGGAAATAGTGCCGATAGAGGTTGTAGTTAATCATGAAAGCCCGGCTGAGCTCGGGGCCTTGCTTCAGGCGCTCCTGCAGGAGCGGGTCGGAGAGCTTGATCGTCTGGCCGACGCCGTAGCCCGGAAATCCCGTCCCTGTGTATTCGGGCTCTTCCCAGGTCCCGTTCTTCTGACGCTCGATGAGGAAGGCGCAGCCGCGTTCGATCGCCTCGCGGTCCTGCAGCCGGCGGGCGGCGATGAGGCCCATCAACGCCCAGGCAGTCTGCGAAGCGGTCGCGCTCCCCCGCCCTGCCATCGCAGCGTCCATGTACGAGGCGCAGCTTTCGCCCCAGCCGCCGTTCGACTGCTGACGGGAAAGCAGCCAGTCGCAGGCCTTGTGGATATAGGGCTGGTCCATGTTCTCGCCGATGGCGGCAAGACCCGGCAGCACCGCGCCCGTGCCGTAGATGTAATTCACGCCCCAGCGGCCGAACCACGACCCGTCCGGCTCCTGCTCGCGGCGGAGATAGTCGAGCGCGCGGACCATGGAGGGGTGATCGCGCCCGAGCCCGAGCTTGCCGAAAGCCTCGACGATATGAGCCGTCACATCGACCGAAGGCGGGTCGAGCGCCTCGCCGAAATCGCAGAACGGAATCTTCGTCAGGATCTTCTTGTCATTGTCCTTGTCGAAAGCGCCCCAACCGCCGCCCTTGCACTGCATGCCGATGAGCCAGTCGACGCCGAGGCGGATCGCCTCGTCAATGCCTTTGGCCTTCCATTTCGGGTCGTCACGGAACTGCGACAGCGCGATGAGCGCGACGGCGGTGTCGTCCGTGTCCGGAAAGAAATAGTTCTTGTATTCGAAGGCCCATCCGCCAGGCGCGACGCCCGGAACCTTGACGCACCAGTCGCCCGGGCGCCGGACCTGCTGGTCGAGCACCCATTGCACGGATTTTTCGACGGCTTCAGGGTAGTCGCCGAGAACATGCGCGTCGTCGAAGGCGAGCAAGGTGAGGATCGTATCCCAGACCGGGCTCGTCGAGGCCTGGATCCAGGTCGCATCCCCGGCATCGACGCGCCAGCGCGGATCATCGAGCGCCGCAAGACCCTTGGCGATCACGGGGTGATCGAGCGCATAGCCTTCGACATGGAGCGCCATCAATGAGTAGATCCAGGGCGGCTGAATCCCGCCCCAGACGCCGTCCGCGTCCTGATGCTGGATGATCCATTCGCGCGCGTGCTTGACCGCCTCCTTGCGTCCGAACGAAAGTTTCGTCTGTACGCAGAAGGACTGCAGTCTGTGCAGAACCTTGTCTGCGCTGCGGAAGAAAGCATCCCAGCCGTCGGCGCCGGGCTTACCGGGGAGTTGATAGTCAAAGCCTTCGCGCCCGCCGGGGAAGAGCGCGTCGAGCCGGCGCTCTGCGGGCAACGGCCGCGACGGACGGCGCGCCGAAAGCACCGCAATCGGCATCAAGGTTGCGCGCGCCCATTGGGCGAAATTGTAGATCGAAAAGACGAACCAGTTCGGAAACCAGATCACTTCCGGCGGCAGGTTCGGCGTTTTCACCCAGGGCCATTCGCCGATCAACGCCAGCCAATAGCGCGTGAAGACGCGCACATTCCGCAGGCCGCCTTTCGACAGTATCCACGCGCAGGCCTTCGCAAGGCGCGGATCCTCGGCGGGATAGCCCATGGATCGGAGCGCGGCGTAGGCTTCGACCGTCGTGTTGATGTCGCCGGCGGGGGCGCCGTAATAGATCTGCCACGACCCGTCGGCGCGCTGCGATTCAAGCAAGGAATTGGCGAGGCGCTGGCGGAGTGGATGGCCTTCAAGTCCCAGGAACCAAAGGGCAAGGCACCATTGCGCCTCCATGCAGGCGTTCGATTCGAGCCGGCCGACCCAATAACCCTCCGGTTTCTGGTGCGCGACAAGCCAGTCCGCAGCGGCGCGAGAAGCGGCATCAAGCGCGCGGTCGAAATTGCCCCGGCTTTGTACGGTCTTCTCGTCGAACATGGCCTCGCCCATCCCGATCCCCTCCTGTCCGCGGCTATGTCCGGAATGGCAAGGCAAGCGTCAAGGGCCAGGCGCTCAACGTCAGGGTTCGCTGACCCGGAGCATTTCGCTGCCGAAGGCGGAAACATCGGTCACGTTGATTGTCGTATGCGTCCCGTCGGGAAGTCGCCCTGTCGCGATCGGCAAATCCCGGTCCGAGCGGTCGGCGATCACGAAAAACCCGGCAGCGCCTAACGCTGGTTCCAATGGTGTTCCCAGCGACGGCGCGCGCATGAAGCTGCCTATGTAAGTCGCTCCACCCGGCGTGATTGTGAAGGGAAAGGAAAAGGGCACGGCCGAAGACCAGGCGTAAGTCGTTCCTGCAAGGTTCGATCCGCCAAAGTAGAAGCTGTTGACCTCGTAATTGCCGGGCGGAAGCCTGCGAACGACGACATGACCGGATTCCACGCCTGCGAAATCGGGCTTCTTGATCTTGAGATAGATCGCGCCGCCAAGTCGCGGCTCGATGACGCCCTTAAACGGCTTCTCCGGCGTCTCGCCCGGCGTCAGCTTTCTGTTCCAGCCGAATGCGAAGTCCATGCCGATCTTGATCGTTCCAACGGAATAGACGAGGTAGCCGCCATCGGCGCCCTGATAGTCCCGGTCTCCGCCTTTTGCCGCCGCCGGCAAGGCGAGCAGTAGTACAAACAGGCCTATAGCTGCGTCTCTAAACATGAACCCTCGTCCGATTGATAGAGCAAACACGCGCCTGTACCGACTGCAGGATTGACGCGCAACGTTCAAGGATGTGCCCGGACCATTTGAGCCGGCGCCAGCTCTGACTCAACAACTCTGCAACGGTCACCGTTTGCAATCGCCGCCATGCGCGCAGGATTGCGCGCAGCGTCCATCACGCTGTCAAGGCACGCCGCGAGACCCTGTGCGGACAAAGGTTTGGCCAGAAACTCGTCGAATCCGGCGGCCATGAGCGTTTCGCGCTCGCCGCCGATCGTATCGGCCGTACAGGCGATGACGCAGGTCAAAGCCGCTGGACCAGTCAGCGATCTGATCCGAACAAGCGCCTCAACGCCGCTCATCCCGGGCATTTGCTTATCCATCAGGACGATGTCGAATCTCCTCTGGGCGAGCAAGGCAAGGCCCGCCGGGCCGCTCTCGGCGACTTCCGACCGGTGACCGAGCGTTCCGAGCAGTTTTGCAGCGACCATGCGGTTGACCGCGTTGTCGTCAATGACGAGCACATCGAGCTCCTGCGTCGCAGCGATCATCGGCGGCGCGGCGCGGGGCGCCTCAGCAAGGCGGAACGGCGCTTCAAATATGAACGTCGCGCCCGGCCCCGCATCTGCAAGCGTCAGCGTGCCGCCCATCAGACCGGCAAGCCGGCGTGAAATCGCAAGCCCCAGTCCTGTTCCGCCATAGGTTCCGGAGACGCCGCTGTCGGCCTGTTCGAAGACGTCAAAGATCCGGTCGCGCGCGTCAAGCGGGACGCCCGGCCCATTGTCGCGCACAGCGACGCGCAAGGTGAACATGCCGTCTGCGCCCGCAGTGCCCCCCAGGACAAGCGTCACAGGCCCAGCCTGCGTGAACTTCACCGCGTTCGACACGAGGTTGGCGATGATCTGCTCAATTCTTTGCGCATCGCCCGCAAGCCAGGCGGGCGTGCCCGCATCGACGACGGTGTGCAGATGCACGCCCTTGGCGGAAGCAGACTCCTTCCACTGGGCCGTGATGTCGCGCGCAAGCTCGTGCGGCGAAAACGGCGCGATCGCGAGTTCGACCTTGCGCGCGTCAATTTTGGAGAGGTCAAGGATGTCGTTGAGAATGCGCATCAACGACTGTCCGGAACGGCGGATCGTCTCCACCGTTTCGCGGTCTTCCAAATTGAGGTCGGCCCGCGCCAGCGCGTCGGCGAGCCCGAGCACGCCGTTCATCGGCGTGCGCAATTCGTGGCTCATGGTGGCGAGAAACTCGGTTCGCGCGGCTTCCGCCTTCTGGGCGCGCGCGACGTTTTCTTCCAGCCGCCGCAGCGTGCGGAACGCATTGGCGCTGATGACGGTCGCCGTGACGGAGACAAGGAATATCCCGCTCGCCGCATGGATGGCGCGCTGGAGGTTGCGTTCTGCTTCCTGCGGCGCGACGCCGAGCGGCGATTGCCCGGAGACGTAATACAAGAACCCGATCACGAGAATGCCGACCGTGCCCGTCGCCGCGCTGAGCCTCGGGCCGCCGATGAAACCGACGAGCATGGGCGATGCGACCATCATGGGCAGCAGCGCGGAATTGACTCCTGTATAGTCATACACGGCCGTCGCCAGCGGGGCGCCGACGCTGAGGATGCCCGCGCCGACCGCGTATACCGTAAAGCTCACCCGCCAGCGCAGGCTGACGAGAGCAAGAAGAACGGCGCCAATGACGACACCGCACACGGCGGCTTCGACTGAAAAGACGGACTTCGTCGCGAGGATCGCCGCAAGATTGAGGAATTCGATGAAGATGAACGCCCAGCCGAAGGCGTAGAGCGCGCGCAGACGCAGTCGATCGCCGGACAGATCGCCCGCGTCGATCAACAAAAAGGCCTCATAGCGAGACCAAAGGCGTCTTAGTGGCGACACGGCTTCCCCCAGGCGAGCCCGCTCGACTTGACCTAAACTCCCTGTCACTAAACGACACTCGTAAACGCCGCCTCAACGGATCGTTAAGACGCGCACGCATGACGCTCTACGCCGCCCTCGCCAAAGCCGCTCCGGCGGACAAAGTGTTTCTGCTGCCGACGGAAGGCGCGCCGTTTACCTATGGCGCCGTCTTTTCCCTCGCCTCGCGTATGGCCGGCGCACTCGCCGCCTCCGGCGCAAAACCGGGCGACCGTCTCTGCACGCAGGTCGACAAGAGCCCCGAAAACGTCGCGCTCTACCTCGCCGCCTTGCGGGCGGGGCTCATCTACACGCCCCTGAATACTGCCTACACGCCTGAAGAGGTCGCCTATTTCCTCGGCGACGCCGCGCCGTCGCTGTTCATCTGCCGGCCGGAATCGGCGGCTGCGCTTGGGCCCCTTGCCGAACAGGCCGGCGCGAAGGCGCTGACGCTCGGGCGTTCCTCTGACGGATCATTGTTGGAGGCAGCCGCCGCTGCAGCGCCCTTGTCTGCCGTCTCGCGCGCGCCAGACGACCTTGCTGCGATCCTTTACACGTCCGGCACGACGGGGCGGTCGAAAGGCGCGATGCTGACGAACCGTAATCTCCTGTCCAACGCCGAGGCGCTGCACAGGCTCTGGGGCTTTCGCGACGGCGACGTTTTGCTGCACGCGCTGCCGATCTTCCACATTCACGGCCTCTTCGTCGCGCTCCACACCGCCATGCTGAACGGCTCGGAAGTTCTCTTTCACGCGTCTTTCGACGCCCCTTCCGTCCGGCGCGATCTGCCGCGCGCGACCGTGATGATGGGCGTGCCGACATTCTACACCCGGCTTCTCGCAGATCCGGATTTCGGCGCAGCGGACTGCAGCGCGGTCCGCCTTTTCATATCCGGTTCGGCGCCGCTGACCGTGGAGACTTTCACGGCCTTCGAGCAACGCACCGGCCATCGTATCCTTGAGCGCTACGGCATGTCCGAAGCCGGCATGATCGCCTCGAATCCTCTTGACGGCGCGCGTATCGCCGGAACCGTCGGCTTTGCTTTGCCGGGGGTCCGCCTACGGATCACCGATGAGTCGGGCGTCGCGCTGCCCCCGAATCAGACGGGCGAAGTCGAGGTCAAGGGCGAGAATGTTTTCGCAGGTTACTGGCGCCAGCCTGAAAAAACGGCCCAGGACTTCAGCGAGGGCTGGTTCCGCACGGGCGATGTCGGCGCGCTCGATAGCGATGGGCGCCTCACCCTCGCCGGCCGATCAAAGGATCTCATCATCGCCGGCGGCTACAACATCTATCCGATCGAGATCGAGCAAATCCTCGACGCATTGCCGGGCGTCGGCGAAAGCGCCGTTATTGGCGCGCCCCATCCCGATATGGGCGAAGGGGTCGTCGCCGTCATGACGCCGCCTGTTTCCGGCCTCCAAGCAACTGACGCTGAGATCGCCGCGGCGATGGAGCGCCTCGCCAAGTTCAAACGCCCGCGTCGTTTCGTCTGGACCGACGCACTGCCGCGCAACGCCATGGGCAAAGTACAAAAGCAAGCCCTGCGCGCGGCTTACAAAACCATCTTCTTGCCGCAATAATACGGCGTATCGAGACTGAAATCCCGCCCATGGAGCCGCCCGATGACTCGTTTCGCCGCCGCCTCGCTTGTCGCTCTTGCCGCCGCCCTCGCCGCTTGCGGCAAGAAAGAAGGACCTGCGCATGCGAAGATCGAGAGCCAAACCCCTTCGGCCGCGGCGAGCACGGAGATCGCCCGGCCCGACCCCCGCAATGCCGACCAGTTCACTTATGCGAATTACCAGGACGTCGTCGTCACCCATCTTGATCTCGATATCGACGTCGATTTTGCAACGAAGACGCTCGGCGGCGTTGCGACGCTTGATCTGAAACGGCTCGACCCGGCGGTGAAGAGCGTCGCTCTCGACACAAATGATCTTTCCATCGCGAAAGTCGAATCGCGCGTCAAAGGCGCCTGGTCCGTCGCAGCCTATACGCTGAGCGGCGACGATCCGGCTCTCGGCTCCAAGCTCGAAATCGCACTTGCTCCGGACGCCGACGCCGTGCGCATCGCTTATCGCACGGCGCCGGGCGCGGAGGGGCTGCAATGGCTTGACCCTGTGCAGACGGCCGGCAAGAAGCGCCCCTTCCTCTATACGCAGAACCAGTCAATCTTTGCACGGACCATGGCGCCAGTGCAGGACACGCCGGCCGTGCGCATGACTTATGCCGCGCATGTGAAGACGCCGAAGGACCTCTTCGCCGTAATGAGCGCCGCTCAGGACAAAGACGGCATGCGCGACGGCGATTATCGATTCGATATGCCGCAGCCTGTCCCCGCCTATCTTCTCGCGCTCGCCGTGGGCGACATCGGCTTCAAGCCGATCAGCGAGACGATCGGCGTTTATGCAGAGCCGTCCCTTCTCGACGCAGCGGCGGCGGAATTCTCCGACACGCCGGCCTTTGAGAAGATCGCCTCCGGCCTTTACGGCCCCTATCGCTGGGGCCGCTACGACATGCTCGTGCTGCCGCCGAGCTATCCGTTCGGCGGCATGGAAAACCCGCGCCTTACCTTCCTGACGCCGACGCTCATCTCTGGCGACAAGAGCCTCGTCAACGTCGTCGCCCATGAGCTGGCGCATTCCTGGTCCGGCAACCTCGTGACCAACGCGACCTGGCGCGACGCCTGGCTCAATGAAGGCTTCACCTCCTATGTCGAGAACCGCATCATCGAGGCGCATTTCGGCCGCGAGCGCGCCCAGATGGAGCAAGCCTTGCAGCTCGCCGATACGCAGCGCGACATCAAGGACGCCGAGCGGCCCGCGCTCACCCGGCTTGATCTGCCGGCGGATCTTGCGCACCCGGACGACGCTTTCAGCCAGGTCGCCTACGGCAAGGGTCAGTTTTTTCTGATCTTCCTTGAGGAGCGCTTCGGCCGGCAGGCGTTCGACGCCTTCCTGAAATCCTATTTCGAGCATTTCGCGTTTCGCGCCGTGCGCACGGCCGATTTCCGGAGCTATCTTGAAGAAAAGCTGATCGCTCAAATTCCGGGCAGGGTGACGAACGCCGAACTCGACGCCTGGATTGAAGGCGACGGCATGCCGGCGACGACGCCGCAACCCGAATCGGACGCGTTCAAGAAAGTCGATGCGGCGCAGGCGGCCTGGCTCGGCGGCGCCAACCTTCAGGGCGCTGTGAAACCGGCGGCCTGGACGACGCAGGAATGGGTGCGTTTCATCGATACGCTGCCGGCGGCGACGACCAAGGAACAGCTCGCCTCGCTCGACGGCGCTTTCAGCGTCAGCGCCAAAGGCAATGCCGAAATCGCAGCCGCCTGGTATCTAAAGACCATTGCAGCTGGTTATGCCGGCGCTGATCCTGCGATGGAAGCGTTCGTCACGCGCGTCGGCCGCGGCAAATACATCTACAAGATTTACACGGCGCTGAAAGCCGCCGGCCGGAAGGACGATGCGGCGAGGATTTTCGCCGCCGCCAAAGCAGGCTATCACCCGATCGCGCAGCGGCGGATTGAGGAAATCCTCGCCAAATAAACCGCCGCTCCGCACAGAGCGGGAGGCGGCGCATGGCGAAAACACCCCTACTTCTGGCGATCGATCAGGGCACGACCTCGAGCCGTGCCATCGCCTTTGATTTGAAAGCGAACATCGCCGCGGTCGCCCAGCAGGAATTCGCCCAGCACTATCCGCAGGACGGTTGGGTCGAACACGACCCGGAAGACATCTGGCGCACGACGCTCGCCGTCGCAAAGGAAGCGATCAACAAGGCCGAGGCCGGCGGCGGAACGGTGACGGCGATCGGCGTCACCAATCAGCGCGAGACGACGCTCGTATGGGAGCGCGAAACGGGCAAGCCCGTCCACCGCGCCATCGTCTGGCAAGACCGGCGCACGGCGGAAACCTGCCGCAGGCTGAAGGCCGGCGGCGCGGAGGCGATGGTCCGCGAACGGACGGGCCTCGTGCTTGACCCCTATTTCTCGGCGACAAAGGCCGCCTATATTGTCCGCGCGGCGGGCGCAGAAGCCGCCGCCGCCGCGGGCAAGCTTGCTTTCGGCACGGTCGACAGTTTCGTCATCTGGCGCCTCACCGGCGGCAAAACCCACGCAACGGATGCGACCAACGCCTCGCGCACCAGTCTCTTCAACATCCGGACGCAAAGCTGGGACGAGGAACTCCTGAAGCTCTTCGGCGTGCCAAGAGCCCTCCTGCCGGTGGTGAAAGATTGCGCAGACGACTACGGCGCGACCGATCCCGCCCTTTTCGGCCGCGCCATCCCGATTTTCGGCGTCGCGGGCGACCAGCAGGCCGCCGCCATCGGCCAGGCCTGTTTTGCGCCGGGCGCGATCAAATCGACCTATGGCACGGGCTGCTTCATGCTGATCCAGACCGGCGAGGATATCGTCCTTTCCAAGAATAATCTCCTGACGACGGTCGCCGCGCGCCTCAAGGGACGGCCGACCTACGCCGTCGAGGGCTCGATCTTCATCGCCGGCGCGGTGGTGCAATGGCTGCGCGACGGTCTCAAGATGATCGCATCAGCCGGGGAGACCGAGGCGATTGCACGCTCCATCCCCGATTCAGGCGGCGTCTACCTCGTGCCGGCCTTCACGGGTCTTGGCGCGCCGCACTGGGCGCCGGACGCGCGCGGCGCGATCTATGGCCTGACGCGCGCCGCCGGCCGCGCCGAAATCGTTCGCGCCGCGCTTGAGAGCGTCGCCTATCAGACGGCGGATCTTCTCGCCGCCATGCGCGCAGACGGCGCGACGCCCGCCGCGCTGCGAGTCGACGGCGGCATGGTCGCCAACAACTGGCTCTTGCAGTTCATGGCGGACATCCTCGACATTCCCGTAGAGCGCCCGGCCGTGATGGAGACGACGGCGCTCGGGGCCGCTTTCCTCGCCGGCCTCAAGGCAGGGCTTTATCAGTCAACGGATGATGTCGCTGCGATCTGGCGCCGCGAAGCGCGGTTCGAGCCGCAGATGAAGTCCGCCGAGCGCGAAAGGCTGCTTTCGGGTTGGCGAAAAGCCGTCGCGCGGACCCTGACTTGACCTAGGGCTTCTTCTTCATCCCCGCAGCCTTTCGCGCATTGGCCTCTATGCCCGCCCAGTCCGCGGCGGCGATCATCTGCGGCGTCGCGATCCACGAGCCGCCGACACACAGGACGTTCGGCAAAGCGAGGTAATCGGCGACGCGTTCGGCGGCGATGCCGCCGGTCGGACAGAATTTCGCCTGCGGCAAGGGGCCGTGGAGGGCTTTCAAATAGGCTACCCCGCCCGCGGGTTCAGCCGGGAAAAACTTGAGGCGCAATATCCCTGCGTCAATCGCCTCCATGATTTCGCTGGCGGTCGCAACGCCCGGCAAGAGCGGGGCCGGGCTTTTCGGCGCAAAGTCGCGCAAGGCGCGCGTCAGCCCCGGCGAGACGAGAAAGTCCGCACCCTGTCGGATAGAGCGCTCCGCGTCGTGCGGCGACAAGATCGTGCCCATGCCGACATAAAGGCGGGGCGCTGCGCGCTTCATTTCGGCGAGCGCATCAAGCGCGGCCGGCGTGCGCATCGTGAGTTCCAGCACTTTCAGGCCGCCGCGTTCAAGGGCGAGCGCAAGCGGGCCCGCGGACGCGGCGTCCTGCACTTCCATGACGGGTATGACGCTCGCCGCCGTCAGAATGTCGTCGATGCTCGCCAAGCTCTTCTCCATCACGGCGCCCAGAGGGCGAAGACGTTCTCGCGCGGCGCGCCGAACAGCGCGCGCACCGGCATATCGTCGACGGGACCCGACCCGCGTGCGCGCCCATAGGCGCCGCGCTTGTCCTCCCCCGCCATCAACAGAACAAGCCGTCGCGACGACAGGACCAGCGGCGCCGTCAAGGTCATGCGGTCGATCGTCTCTCCCGTCACGGCGGAAGGCCGCGCCCGGATCGCTGCAACGCGCGGGGCGTCATCGTCCAGCGCCTCGGAAAGCCCTTCGGCATTCGGGAACCAGGAGGCCGTGTGGCCGTCCGGCCCCATGCCAAGCACGCAAAGATCGGCGGGCCAGACAAGCCTGGCAACGCGGGCCTCAATCCCGGCAAGCGCCGCGGCAGGCGACGGCGCATCGGTCTTCAGCCCGACGAATGCCGCTTGCGCCGCCGGCGTTCCTGCAAAGGCCGCGCGCACAGCCCGTTCGTTCGACGCCGGATGGTCGGGTCCAACCCAGCGCTCATCCACGAGTGCGAAGGTCACGCGCGGCCAGTCGAGCGGCGTTGCTGCGAGCGCGCGATAGAGCGGCAGGGGCGTCGAACCGCCGGAAAGCAGAGCGAGCGCCTGACCGCGGGCGGCGAGCCCTGCGGCGATCGCGCCGACGGAGAGGCCGAGCGCCGCATCCATCATGGCGGCGACGGAACTGAACGCATTGAGATCGAAGCCAGGTCTCATGCGCCCTGCCTAGAACAATTCAGGCGAAAACGCGCGGGCGATTTGGAGCGGCGGAGCCTCCTTGTGCGCCGCCGAGGGTCGCCGCTTCCCCGGCGGGCGCGGTCGCGATAGGAAATGGGCATGACCCCCCTGGTGACCGCCTTCTTCGACGAGCCGACCAATACGGTGAGCTATGTCGTCGCCGACCCCGCAACGCGGCAGGCCGCGATCATCGACCCTGTACTCGATTTCGACGCCGCTTCGGGCCGGACGAGCCGCAAGTCCGCGGACAAGATCTCAGCTTACGTCCGCAGCGAGGCGTTCGAGCCTGTCTGGATTCTCGAAACCCATGTGCATGCGGATCATCTCTCCGCTGGCGCTCATCTGCGCGAGGCGCTCGGCGCGCGCCTCGCCATCAGTGCGCGCGTCACAGCGGTCCAGGCGGTCTTTGGTCCTGCCTTTAACGACCGCGCGGCTTTCGATGGGGGCCGCGCCGACTTTGATCATCTCTTCGCCGATGACGAGGATTTCGCCGTCGGCACGATCCCGGCGCGCGCGCTGGCGACGCCCGGCCATACCCCTGCCTGCATGACCTATGTGATCGGCGACGCCGCCTTCGTTGGCGACACGCTGTTCATGCCCGATTACGGCACGGCGCGTTGCGATTTCCCGGGCGGCGACGCGGCGACGCTTTACCGGTCCATCGGGCGCATTTTCGCGCTCCCGGCGGAAACACGGCTCTTCATGTGCCACGACTACAAAGCGCCGGGCCGGAGCGAATACCGCTGGGAGACGAGCGTCGCGGAGCAGCGCCGCGCCAATGTGCATGTGCGCGAGGGCGTCAGCGAGGCGGACTTCGTCGCCATGCGCCGCGCGCGCGATGCGACACTTGCCATGCCGAAACTGCTTCTGCCTTCGGTTCAGGTGAATATGCGCGGCGGCGCGCTGCCGGCGCCGGAAGACAACGGCGTGCGCTATCTCAAACTCCCGCTCGACAAGTTTTGAACTTCAGGCAGCCGCCAGCAGCGCGCTGCACACAGACGAAATCCGCGGCAGCGCCGCAATCTCGCCCTCAAAGACGGCCGCCTGCAGCGCGGCGATATCCGGCGCAAAGAAACGGTCCTTGTCTGCAAAGGCGACACGGCCACGGATCAGCGCGTGAGCCTCGCCGAGGCGCGGCGCGGTCGCGTGCGGCCTGTGGAAGTCGATCCCTTGGGCGGCAGCCATGAGTTCGAGGCCTATGACGCCGGCCGCGTTGCGAGCGATGCGGCCTGCTTTCATCGCGGCGCCCGTCGCCATCGACACATGGTCTTCCTGGTTCGCGGAGGTGGGCACGGAATCAACGCTCGCCGGGAAAGCAAGGCTCCGGTTTTCGGCGACGAGCGCGGCGGCAGACACCTGAAGGATCATGAATCCGGAATTGACCCCGCCATCCGGAATGAGGAACGCCGGCAGACCGCTCATTTTCGGATCGACGAGCACCGCGAAGCGGCGTTCCGAGATAGACCCCATTTCGCAGAGCGCCATCGCGATCTGGTCGGCCGCGAAGGCGACCGGTTCGGCGTGGAAATTGCCGCCTGAAAGCGCCTCATCCGTATCCGGAAAGATGATCGGGTTGTCGGAGACGGCGTTCGCCTCGATCTCAAGCGTGCCCGCTGCGCCGCGAAGAAGATCCAGGCAAGCGCCCATCACCTGCGGCTGGCAGCGGAAGGAATATGGGTCCTGCACGCGGTCGCAGTCGATATGCGACTTTCTGATGCTGCTCCCGTCCATCAGCGTCCGGAGGATCGCCGCGACGTCCGCCTGGCCCTTTTGTCCGCGCACGGCATGGAGCCGCGCGTCGAACGGCGCATCCGAACCCTTGAGAGCGTCGACGGACATCGCGCCCGCGACGAGCGCCGCGGCGAGGATGTTTTCGGCGCGGAAAAGCGCATCGAGCGCGATCGCGGTCGAGGCTTGCGTGCCGTTGAGAAGCGCAAGGCCCTCTTTCGGCCCGAGAACGAGGGGCTCAAGGCCGATGCGCGCGAGGGCCGTCGCCGCCGCCAGCGTCTCGCCGGCAAGATCGACATGCCCATCGCCGAGCAGGGCCGCCGACAAATGGGCGAGCGGGGCCAGATCGCCGCTTGCGCCGACCGACCCTTGCGACGGAATGACCGGCAGCGCGCCTTTCTCCAGCATCGCCAGCAGCGCCTCGACAATCTCGCGCCGGACGCCGGAATGCCCCCGCCCAAGACCGATGATCTTCAGCGCCAGGATGAGGCGCACGATGCGCGGCGCGAGCTTTTCGCCGAGCCCGCAGGAATGGCTCAAAACCAGATTGCGCTGCAATTCGGCGAGGCGATCGGGCGCGATGCGCTCCTTCGCGAGCAGGCCGAAACCGGTGTTCACGCCGTAGACGGTCTTCCCCGAGGAGACGATGCGCGCGATCGAAGCGGCGGCGCGATCAATGGCGCCGTAGGCAGACGGCGCAAGCGCGACGCCTGCGCCTTCCCAAATGGCGCGAAGGTCGGCGAGCGAGACGGCGCCGGGGGCGAGGCGAACTGCATTCTTCTCCATTTTTTGACTTTCTAATTTTGCAACACACGCGCTCGCGAGACGACGAGCGCCCTTATCGCTTAACGTACCATCGGCAAATCAAGCCCCTGCTCTTTCGCGCAGGCGACGGCGATGTCATAGCCGGCGTCCGCGTGGCGCATGACGCCCGTACCCGGATCATTCCAGAGCACGCGGGCGAGACGTCGCGCCGCGTCTTCCGTGCCGTCGGCGACGATCACCATGCCGGCGTGCTGCGAAAAGCCCATGCCGACGCCGCCGCCATGATGGAGCGATACCCATGTTGCACCGGACGCGGTGTTGAGGAGCGCGTTGAGCAGCGGCCAGTCGCTCACCGCATCCGAACCATCGATCATGCCTTCTGTCTCGCGATTAGGGCTCGCGACCGAACCTGAATCAAGATGATCGCGACCGATGACGATCGGCGCTTTCAGCTCGCTCTTCGCCACCATCTCGTTGAAGGCGAGCCCCAGGCGATGCCTTTGCCCAAGTCCGACCCAGCAGATGCGCGCGGGCAGACCCTGAAACGCAATGCGCGCGCGCGCCATGTCGAGCCAATGGTGAAGGTGCGGATCATCCGGGATCAGCTCTTTCACCTTCGCGTCCGTCTTCCAGATATCCTCCGGATCGCCGGAGAGCGCCGCCCAGCGGAACGGGCCGATTCCGCGGCAGAAGAGCGGACGGATATAGGCGGGTACGAAGCCCGGGAAGGCGAAGGCGTCAGCGAGCCCCTCCTCTTTTGCGACCTGCCGGATGTTGTTTCCATAGTCGAGCGTCGGCACGCCAGCGCGCCAGAAGGCGAGCATCGCCTCGACATGGCCGCGCATTGATGCGCGCGCGGCTTTTTCAACAGCTTTGGGGTCGCGCTCGCGCTTTTCACGCCACTCAGCAAGCATCCAGCCGCGCGGCAAATAGCCGTTGATCGGATCATGCGCGGAGGTCTGGTCCGTAAGGAGATCGGGCCTGACGCCGCGCTTCAGAAGCTCCGGCAGAACATCCGCGGCATTGCCGACAAGGCCGACCGACTTCGCTTCGCCCGCCTTCGTCCAGCGCGCAATCATTTCGAGCGCTTCGTCCAGCGTGTCGGCGCGCGCGTCGACATAACGCGTGCGCTTCCTGAACTCGATTTTCTCCGGATCGCATTCGACGCAAAGGGATGAAAGACCAGCGAAGGCCGCGGCGAGCGGCTGCGCGCCGCCCATGCCGCCGAGCCCGGCCGTCAGCAGCCATTTGCCGCGAAGATCGCCGCCGTAATGCTTGCGGCCGGCTTCGGCCAAAGTTTCGTACGTGCCCTGAACAATGCCCTGCGTGCCGATATAGATCCAAGAGCCCGCCGTCATCTGGCCGTACATCATGAGGCCTTTGCGGTCGAGCTCATGGAAATGCGCCCAATTCGCCCAGCGCGGGACGAGATTGGAGTTGGCGAGGAGGACGCGCGGCGCGTCCTTGTGCGTCTTGAAAACGCCGACGGGCTTGCCCGACTGGACGAGCAAGGTCTCGTCCTCCTCAAGACGCTCCAGCGTCTCGACGATCTTGTCGAAGCTCGCCCAGTCGCGCGCGGCGCGGCCGATGCCGCCATAGACGACGAGGCCTTGCGGATCTTCCGCGACGCCGGGGTCGAGATTGTTCATCAGCATACGGACGGCGGCTTCCGTCGTCCAGTATTTGGCCTTTTTGACAGGCCCCGTGCGCGCCTTCACGATGCGAGAATTGCGGCGGTCAAGCTGGGTCATGGCTTCTCCTTGGCGCGCGCAATGGCGAGGCGAATGCGCTCATGAGCGACGTCGAGCGGGGCCCATTCCCCGACCGACGCCGTTTTGCCGGGCTCAAGGTCCTTGTAGTGTCTGAAGAAGTGCGCGATCTGCGCGAGCAAGAGCGGCGGCAGGTCCTCCGCTTTCTTAACCTCGGCGTAAAACGGGTTCAGCGCATCGACAGGCACGGCGAGGATTTTCTCGTCGACGCCCTTTTCATCCTCCATCAGTAGAACGCCGACCGGTCGTGCACGGATGACCGAACCCGCGACGACCGGGATAGGCGTCACGACGAGAATATCGACGGGGTCGCCGTCCTCGCCGAGCGTGTTCGGGATGAAGCCGTAATTGCTCGGGTAGATCATCGACGTATGCAGGAAGCGGTCGACGAAAAGCGCGCCCGACGCCTTGTCGATCTCATACTTCACGGGCTGGCCGCCTTGCGGAATCTCGACAAAAGCGTTGACCTCAATAGGCGGATTACGCCCTGGTGGAATGGCGGAAACGTCCATCGAATCTTCCTTACATTGCCGGGGCGCCGTGGATCAGCAAGTCTTCAGGCCCGCCCAGTCCCATCCAATAGCTGAGTTCCGCCGGTTCGCGGAGGGGCCAAAGCGCGAGGTCGGCGGATAGGCCTGTCCGGATCATGCCGGTCTCACCGGCGATCCCGAGCGCCAAGGCTGCGTTGCGCGTCATGCCGGCGAGCGCCTCTTCGGGAGTCAGGTGGAACAGCGTGCAGGCCATGTTCATGGCGAGCAAAGGCGAAACCAGCGGCGAAGTTCCGGGATTGCAGTCCGTCGCGACCGCCAGCGCCACGCCGTGCTTGCGCAGGAGATCAACCGGCGGGCGCTGCGTTTCGCGGAGCGCATAGAACGCGCCGGGCAAGAGCACAGCGACGGTTCCCGCCTTCGCCATCGCTGCGGCGCCTGCTTCGTCGAGATGCTCGAGATGATCGGCGGAGAGCGCGCCGAAACACGCGGCGAGCGCCGCGCCGCCGAGATTGGACAATTGCTCAGCATGAAGCTTGACGGAAAGCCCGGCCGCTCGCGCCGCCTGAAACACGGCGCGCACCTCGTCCGGCGCAAAGCCTATGCCTTCGCAGAACGCATCGACCGCGTCGGCAAGGCCCTTCGCCGCGGCTTCCGGAATCATCCGCTCACAGACGAGGCGGACATAGCCCGCGCGATCCTCCTTGTATTCCGGCGGCAGCGCATGGAGCCCCAGCAAGGTCCGGCGCAGGCGCAACCCGAGAGCCTCGGCCGCCGCGCCCGCGGCCTCCAGCATCCGCAACTCGGTTTCGACATCGAGACCGTAGCCCGACTTGATTTCAACTGTCGCGACGCCGCCTTGCTTCAGCGCCCGCAGACGCGGCAAAGCGGCGGCGACAAGGTCGGCAAGAGAGGCCGCGCGCGTCGCGCGCACGGTCGAAAGAATGCCGCCGCCGGCGCGGGCGATCGCTTCATAGCTTGCGCCGCCCAAGCGCATCTCAAATTCGCGCGCGCGGTCGCCAGCGAAGACAATATGGGTGTGGCAATCTATCAACGCAGGCGTGACGAGCTGGCCCTCGACGTCGATCACGTCTCGGGCGAGCGACGGCGCCCTGCCCGGCAGCAGCCCGCGCGGCCCAGTCCAGGTGATGCGCCCATTCGTGATCCCGACCGCGCCGTCGCCCAACAGCCCATAGGCGCCCGAGATCGCAGGGTCCATGGTGGCGACGCGCGCATTGACAATCAAGCGGTCGAACATCGGGTCAACTTGCCGGAAAGAGCCGGCCGTCTATACAAGCATCCTCCCGCCCGCGCCATGGCCCAAGGAAGACCCGCATGGACGCCCATTCCGAATGCGCCGCATGGACCAATGCCGCGAGCCTCTTCCGCCCGGCAGGGCCCGCCGACGTCGTCTTCATCGGCGCACCTCAGGCTGAAAAATCGCTGACCCCGGGACGCTGCGATCTTGCGCCTGCTGCTGTGCGCGTCGCGGCGCGGCGCTTCTCGGTCTATGATGTCGAGACGGGTACGGATCTTTCCTGCCTCGCCTTGCGCGATGCGGGCGATCTGCCGCTGAAACTGCTTGCGCCGGACGCCTCTTTCGCTCCCATCCGCGACGCGATCCGCGCCGCGCCCGAACGCCTCGTCATACTGTGCGGCGGAAACAATGCCGTCACACGGCCGGGCGTCCACGGCCTTGGCGCCGACCTTGCGAAAATCGGGCTCATCACGCTCGATGCGCATTTCGACCTTCGCGACACGGATTGCGGCCTGACCAACGGCAATCCGGTGAAGGCGCTCCTTGAAGACGGCCTTCCCGGCCGGAACATCGTCCAGATCGGGCTTGCGCCCTTCGCCAACTCAAAGCGGATGCACGAAACGGCGCGCAAGACGGGCATCGAAGTCTTCACTGCGACAGACTGCGCGCAGCGAACCGCGGCCGCGCTGCTTGAAGGGTCTCTCGCGCGCCTCTCCGCGCTCGACGCCATCTATGTCGATTTCGACATTGACGTGATCGACCGGGCGCAATTGCCTGGCGCGCCGGGCGCAAGGCCTGGCGGAATCGAAGTGCGCGATTTCTTCGCCTGCGCCCGCATCGCGGGACGGCACCCGAAAGTGCGCGCCGTCGACCTTACAGAATTCGATCCAGCGCTTGATGTCGGCGAGATCTCCGCGCTGACCGCGGGTCGCTGGCTTTGCGAGATTCTTGCTGGGTTCACGCTACGGGGCCGGGCGTGATCCCGTCGCGTCGCGAACGGAAGAAGCAGGAGACGCGCCTCAAGATCCTTGAGGCCGCGCTGACGCTCATGGCCGAAAAGGGCTATGACGCGGTCAAGGTCGAGGACATCTGCGCGCGCGCCGACGTCGCCAATGCGACGTTTTTTGCGCATTTCCCGACCAAATCGGCGCTCATCGCGGCGTTCAACGAGGATGTCTCGGAGCGCCTTCGGGAGCGGCTCGAAGGTTACGACCTGCCGGCGATCGAGCGTCTCGAACTCCTCCGCGCCCTGATGCTCGATGAATGGACGGCGCGGGCCGATCTCCTGCGCGCCATTGTCGCCGACGCCGCAGCACAAGACGCCGGCGCCTTCGCCGAGTCGAGCGCAAGCCTCGTCGCGCTCGTCGCTGCCATCGTCGCCGAAGGCCAGGCGGCAGGCGAGCTCACGCCGGAGTTCGACCCGCGCCTCGTCGCTCAGTGCCTGGTCGGCGCCTGGCGCGCCTCAACGCTCGAATGGGCCCGTTCGGGCGACGCGACGCAAGCGCGCCGCGCCAACCGCGAGGCCCTCGACCTCGTTCTGCGCGGCGCGCTGCCGCGCTGAACCGCGCCTTACATCGGGGCGTAGTAGAATTCTTCGCGGACGATCTGGCCGCCGGCGACGGTGTAGATCGCAAGCTCCTTCATCTGCATACGGCGCTTCGATTCCTTGTCGGTCACGTCCATGGAGAAAATCGCGCCGAACCGGTCCTTGCCGTGCAGGAACGGCCCCTCGACGGAGGCGGCATGCAGCGTATGCGCGTTATTCCACCAGTCATGCTTGCCCTTGATGGCGTCAATGCCCTTGCTCTCGACGTCGCCGCCGCCCGGAGATGCTGCTTCGACCGAAACGCAGTCTTTGGCGTAGAGCGTCTTCAGCCCTTCGGCTTCCGTGCCGCTGCGGCAATGGTCGATGAGTTTCGTTGCGATTTCCATCAGCTTGGCGTCGAACATGCGCGTCTCCTTCAGGGGGTTGCTATTTGGAGTCTACGCCTTGCAAGCGCGCGCGGCCATCGGCGGAACATGAAAAACGCGGCAAGACGCGCCGCCGCCCGCGCGCATCTGCGCCTTGTCAAATTGTTCTGCCTGCGCCTAACCTTCGCGCCCGAACCGCTTGAATCCGCAAGGTGTCGTCATGTCCGCCCGCAGCGTTGAAGCCGAAACGTCGGCGTTTGAGGACGATTGGGGCCTCCCCGCCTGGACCTATGACGATCGCGATTTCTTCGAGGCGGAGAAAGAGCGCGTCTTCGCGTCAAGCTGGCAGGTCGTCTGTCATGTGAGCGACATTGCGCAGACGGGCGACTGGCATGCGCTGGAGTTTCTCGGCGAGAGCGTTCTGGCCGTGCGCGGCGATGACGGCGTCATACGCGCCTTCACGAATGTCTGTCGGCATCGCGGCTCTCGACTTGTCGACGGCCACAAGGGCTGCGCGCGGCGCCTCACTTGCCCCTATCACGCCTGGACCTACGCGCTCGACGGCAGGCTCGTCGCCACGCCGATGCGCGAAGACTATCCCGCGCTCGATATGGCGCGGGAGCGGCTTGCGGCGGTTGACCTCGAAATCTGGCGCGGTTTCGTGTTCATCCGCCTCAAGAGCGAGGGGCCGGCGGTCGCAGCAATGATGGCGCCCTATGAAGACCAGATCGCGCCCTATCGCTTTGAAGATCTCAGCGCGCTCGGACGCATCACGCTCCGCCCGCGGTCCGTCAACTGGAAGAATGTCGCCGATAACTACTCCGACGGCCTCCATATTCCGGTCGCCCATCCCGGCCTCACGCGCCTCTTCGGCAAAAGCTACGGCGTCGAAGCCGAGGCGCATGTCGATCGCATGTGGGGCGACCTTGTCGACGCCCCGTCCGCCAATGTTTCGGAACGCGCCTATCAGAAATTTCTGCCGCAGGCCGATCATTTGCCGGCTGCCAGCCGGCGTCGCTGGCTTTATTTCAAGCTCTGGCCGAACGTCGCCTTCGACATCTATCCGGATCAGGTCGACTTCATGCAGTTCCTGCCGGTCTCGCCGACCGAAACGCTGATCCGCGAGATCAGCTATTGCCTGCCCGACGCGCGGCGCGAGATGCGCGCGGCGCGCTATCTCAACTGGCGCATCAACCGGCGCGTCAACCTGGAAGACACCGCGCTTATCGCGCGCGTGCAGAAAGGCATGGCGTCACGCAGCTTCGTTGCAGGACCGCTCGCAAAGCAGGAAGTCTGCCTCAGAAGCTTCGGTCGCAAGCTGCGCGCCCGCATTCCGGAAGCGCGCCGCCAGTCGCGCCCGCCGGCGGGATGGTCTGGACGCTGAAGAACGCCGATGGTGGGCGGTGAGGGGATCGAACCCCCGGCCTGCTGGGTGTAAACCAGATGCTCTACCGCTGAGCTAACCGCCCGCAGAAAACTGCCTATCGCGCAGCCGCCCAGTCAGCAAGTCGGCCTATCGGACAGACGGGTGGTTTGTGCCGCCGTCGCCGTGACGCTGACGCGGCGCGTCTTTAATTCAGCGCGTCTTTCAGGCCCTTGCCCGGCGAGAACTTCGGCTGGATCGAGGCAGGGATTTGGATGCTTTCGCCGGTCCGCGGATTGCGGCCCTCGCGCGCCGGACGCTTGGTCGCCGAGAACGTGCCGAAGCCGACGAGGCGCACATCGTCGCCCTTGCGCAGCGCATCGGTGATCGCATCGAACACGGCGTCGACCGTGCGCGCGGCTTCCGCTTTGTTGATGCCGGCCATGTCGGCGACGCGATCGATGAATTCGTTCTTGTTCATGCTCTCACCCATGTTCTGTTTTGTCGGTGGGGCGACACTCGCCCGAGTCGAGGGCGAGTATCCCCTGCGTCGCGGGGCGACGCCAAGCGAAACAAGCGGTCCTGAGTTCAGGCTTTGGGCAGAAGACGCCGCAGCGCCCTCCAGACAACGCCCTCATGGGCGATGCAGCGATCCATCATCTCGCGCCAGACCGGCTCGGCGATCGACCATTCGAGGCCCTGGCGCGCCGCTTCGGCTTTGACCTTCTGGAGCACGTCGTCGATGCGCCATTCCAGGCGGACTTCGTCCTCCCGGTCCTTGATGCGCGCGGCGGCCTCAATGTAGCGTTGCCGCTCCGCCATCAGCCGGACGAGACTTCTGTCGAGCCGGTCGATCTCGTCCCGGACGTCAGCCATAGTCTGACAATTTTCCGGTAAAACCTCGGATTTGCTCGATAATTCAGGATTTGTTGAAGGCGAGCCCACGTGCGGTTTTTCCGGTCCAGCGTCTGATCCGGCAGAGGTTCTGGCTGCAGAAGGGAGCGAATGCGAGGGCGCCAATCGACGCGGCGTCCGCCGTTCATGCCCCACCGGGCTGACCCTAACTCATGGGCAAGCGATAAGGCGCCCGTGGCCCGGGCCGTAGAAAGGCCGCCCCCTTTTCAGGAGGCGGCCGCGCTTCATCAATGCGTGACGACGCTTTCGCCGTCTGGCGGAGGCTCCGTTGCAGCAGGCGCCGCCGCCGGCTTGTCGCTCCACTCGATCGGCGTCAGGGGCTGGGTCAGCGCCAGCGCCAGAACTTCGTCGACGGTCTTGACCGGGATGATCTTCATCCCGGACTTCACATTGTCCGGAATCTCGACGAGGTCTTTCTCGTTCTCCTCGGGGATAAGCACCGTCTTGATGCCGGCGCGGAGCGCTGCAAGCAGCTTCTCCTTGAGTCCGCCGATCGCCAGAACGCGGCCGCGCAAGGAAATCTCGCCGGTCATGGCGATGTCCTTGTGGACCGGCACGCCCGTGAGCACTGAGACGATCGCCGTCGCCATCGCGACGCCCGCTGAAGGTCCGTCCTTGGGCGTTGCGCCTTCCGGCACATGGATGTGGATGTCGGTCTTGTCGAAGACCGGCGGTTCAATGCCGAACGCCGCCGCCCGGCTCTTGACGTAGGAGGATGCGGCCGACACTGACTCCTTCATCACGTCCTTGAGGTTGCCGGTCGGCGTCATGCGGCCCTTGCCGGGCATTTTGACGCCTTCGATCGTTAGAATGTCGCCGCCGACCGACGTCCAGGCGAGGCCCGTGACGATGCCGACGCGGTCTTCGCCGTCGATGACGCCGTATCTGTATTTCTGCACGCCTGCATAGTCGCCGAGATTCTTCTCGGAGATGACGACCTGCTTCTTGCCGCCGGATTCGATCTCGCGGACCGTTTTGCGCGCGAGGCGCGACAGCTCGCGTTCGAGCGTGCGCACGCCCGCTTCGCGCGTGTATTTGCGGATGAGCTCAAAGAGGCCCTCCGGCGTGATCACCCATTCCTCGTCGGACAGGCCGTGGTCGGCCTTGAGCTTCGGGATGAGGTGCCGGCGCGCGATCTCGGCCTTCTCATCTTCCGTATACCCCGGAATCCGGATGATCTCCATGCGGTCGAGCAAGGGCTGGGGCATATTGAGGCTGTTCGCCGTGGTGATGAACATCACGTCGGACAGATCGTAATCGACCTCAAGATAGTGGTCATTGAAGGTCGCGTTCTGCGCGGGATCAAGCACTTCAAGGAGAGCCGCCGACGGATCGCCGCGGAAATCCTGGCCCATCTTGTCGATCTCGTCGAGCAGGAAGAGCGGGTTGGATTTCTTCGCCTTCTTCATCGACTGGATGACCTTGCCGGGCATCGAGCCGATATAGGTGCGGCGATGGCCGCGGATCTCGGCCTCGTCGCGCACGCCGCCGAGCGACACGCGCACGAATTCGCGTCCCGTCGCCTGCGCGATCGACTTGCCGAGCGAGGTTTTGCCGACGCCCGGAGGGCCGACGAAGCAGAGGATCGGGCCCTTCAGCTTGTTGGTGCGCTTTTGCACGGCGAGATACTCGAGAATGCGCTCCTTGACCTTCTCAAGGCCGAAATGGTCCGCATCGAGAACTTTCTCGGCCGCTTTGAGGTCTGTCTTCACCTTTGAGGGCTTCCCCCACGGAATGGAAAGCAGCCAGTCGAGATAGTTGCGCACGACCGTCGATTCCGCCGACATCGGCGACATCTGGCGCAGCTTCTTCAACTCCGCTTCGGCCTTGGTGCGGGCTTCCTTGGAAAGTTTCGTCTTCTTGATGCGGTCTTCGATCTCGGTGAGTTCGTCGCGGCCGTCGTCGCCTTCGCCGAGCTCCTTCTGGATCGCCTTCATCTGCTCGTTGAGATAATACTCACGCTGCGTCTTCTCCATCTGCCGCTTGACGCGGTTGCGGATCTTCTTTTCAACCTGCATGACGCTGAGCTCGCCTTCCATCAGGCCGAGCACGCGCTCCAGGCGCTCCGCCACGTCGGCGATCTCAAGCAGCTGCTGCTTGTCGTTGATCTTGATGTTGAGATGCGACGCGACCGTGTCGGCGAGCTGGCCGGGGTCCTCGATCTGGCCGATCGAAACCATGACTTCAGGCGCGATGCGCTTGTTGAGCTTGGCGTAGGATTCGAATTGCGACGCCACCGAGCGGGTCAGCGCTTCGATCTCCTCTTCGGCGACGGCGGCGCTCTCGACGATCTCGGCTTCTGCCTCGAAATATTCGTCCGTACGCACATATTTCAGGATGCGGACGCGGCGCTCGCCTTCGACGAGCACTTTGACGGTCCCGTCTGGAAGCTTCAGAAGCTGGTGCACCGACGCGACGACGCCGATGTCGAAAATGTCCTTGGGCTCGGGGTCGTTGTGGCCGGCGTCTTTCTGGGCGACGAGCAAAATCTTCTTGTGCTGCATCATCACGATTTCGAGCGCGCGCACGGATTTTTCGCGCCCGACGAACAAGGGCGCCACCATCGACGGGAAGACGACGATGTCGCGCAGCGGCAGCACGGGGAACACGACTTTCTCAGACATTACTTTCTCCTGAACTGACGAGGCCCGCTTCAGGCGCCCCGCCCGCCTGCTCGCCATGCGGAGCCGCATCGCGCCAGACGGATTTGAACTCACCTGCCCCGTTTGCGACGGCGCGCAGCGCCGCGGCTCAGCGACAGGCTTCGCGTCAATGTGGCGACGGCCGCCCCCAATTCAAGCCGCCTTAAGCCGTGCCGACAATGCCGCCACAGACCATGATTCAGCCCCCGTCACCCCAAAGAGAATGGCCATTATTCGTGGGAAATCACAAAATCGTGTTACGCTGAGGGCGAAGACACAATGCAGCAGCGGCTTCAAGCGGTCTGGCTTGGCTCCGGCAGGGGGGCACGCTGCATCGTCGGCGGCGCGGCCTGCGGCCCGATGCGAGATTTTTTGGGCACAGGCGACGACGGGCGGCAGCCCGGCGCGATTCCAAGGCACGAACAGTGAATGATCGAGCGTCAAACTCCGCGTTTGCAGACGCAAGGCACGTACTAAGGGCGATCCACGGACGAGAGAGCCGCGGGTGCGACCCGCGGCTCCATTGAATTCGATGACACGAGATCAGGCGGAAGCGTCCGCCGTCGCCGGTTCCTTGCGCCGCTCTTCGTAGATGTAGAGGGGCTTGGCGCGGCCTTCGACAACCTCGGCATTGACGGCGACTTCGACGACGCCCTCAGCCGCCGGCACATCGAACATTGAGTCGAGGAGGATCGACTCCATGATTGACCGCAGGCCGCGCGCGCCGGTCTTGCGGGCGATCGCCCGGCGCGCAATGGCCGTGCGCGCGTCTTCGGTGAAGGTGAGCTTCACATCTTCCATCTCGAAGAGACGCTGATACTGCTTGATCAGCGCGTTCTTCGGCTGGGTGAGAATCTGGATGAGCGCGGCCTCGTCAAGGTCTTCAAGCGTCGCGATGACCGGCAGGCGGCCGACAAATTCCGGAATGAGGCCGAACTTCAGAAGGTCTTCGGGCTCGACTTCGCGCAGCACCGCGCCGACGCGGCGGTCATCGGGCGCTTTCACCGTCGCGCCGAAACCGATCGACGAGCCGGCCTGACGCGACTGGATCATTTTCTCGAGGCCGGCGAAGGCGCCGCCGCAGATGAAGAGGATGTTCGTCGTGTCGAC
>CAZDRH010000001.1:0-789244 GCA_964507915.1 uncultured Caulobacterales bacterium | reverse complement strand
GTCCTCTTCTGGGCACCAAATGGCTCCGGGCTTGAAACACGGAGAGTCCCGAGTTGTTCAAGGACGGATTGGCCCCCTTACCGCTTGGCTCTTCTGTGGCTTATCGGGCTTTCTTCTCGATCACGAGCAGCAAACGAAACCCAAAGAGGCGGCCGAGCGGCTTTTCGAGTAAGGATTCGGCTTTCAAGAGCGGGCCGGCCGCGCCGGCAGGCACGAGCGACCAGGGCTTGAAGCCGCCGCTCAGCGGATAGGCGACAAACGAGAACCAGCGCGCCTCAAGGATCGAGAGGCCCGCGAATTCGTCATGGAAACGACGGCGGTCGCGCGTTGCGATCAGCGTGGGGATCGCCTGGTTCGAGTCATAGGGATCGCGTTCAGGATCGCTCTCTCCGTCCGCCAGCGGATCAACGCGCATCTGCACGGGCTCGTGATGGATGAACCTGTAGAACAGCGAGGAGCCCGGCGTGATCGCCGGCTCGACAAGAATGATGCGCCCGCCCGGACGCAGCACGCGTTCGGCCTCGCGGAAGAACTTGCCCGGAAACTCGACGTGGTGAAGAACGTCGAGCATCATGATCGTCGCGAGGGCCCCGTCCTTGAACGGCAGGCGCTGGGCGTCGGCGACGATATTCAGCCAGTCCGCATATTGAATGTCCGACGATATGACGTCCGGCGCCCGCGCCTTGAGGCCGCCGACGCCGCCGCCGATCTCAAGCGCCGGACCGTCGGCCCGCCAGGCGAGCATGCGGTCGAAGATGTCGTCGTAGATGCGACGGAGCGCAGGCTTTCTCGCCCAGATCGAGCGATAGTCGTTGAGCGCCTCCGATGTCATATCGCTTTGAGCTTGCGCCACGCCAACGCAGACATGCGCAGGAGAATGAACCCGTCGCGGAAACGCGAAATCTGCGGAGAGCCGTATTCGCGGGCGTAATAACGAACCGGGAATTCAATGATCTTCAGTCCCATCTTCGAGGCGCCGAGCAACATGTCAAAATCCCCGAAGGGATCGAAATCGCCGAAATAGGCCCGGTTCGCCGCGAGCCGCTCGTAGTCTTTTCTCCACATCGCCTTGGTGCCGCACAAGGTGTCGGTGAGGCGCTGGTTGAGCAGAAAAGAGAACACGCCCGCAAAGAATCGATTGCCGAGATAGTTAAGGCCGCGCATCGCCGCCTCTTCGCGCGGATAGACAAGGCGCGTGCCGTTGACGAATTCGCCGCGCCCTTCGGCGAGCAGCGTGTAGAATTTCGGCATGTCTTCGGGCCGGACCGTGATGTCTGAGTCAAGGATCATGACGATGTCGCCGGTCGCCTTGGCGAAACCAAGCTTCATGGCGTCGCCCTTGCCCTTACCTGTCTGCTTGAAGACCTCGATCTTCCGGTCAGGATAGGTTTCTTTCACGCGCAAGCATTCTTCGTAGGTGCCGTCGCTTGAATGGCCTTCGATGAAGATGATTTCCTGGTCCGGCGAGAACACGGGAAGGCGCTTCACCGCATTTTCGATATTGCCGCGTTCGTTTCTGCACGGAATAAGCACGCTGCAGGATGGCGAACGGCCTTTCTCCGCGGGGAAGGGCTTCGGCCGCGCGATCACATAATTGCGCAGGCAGAGACGCCGAATGCCGGGCAAGGGCGCAATATGGCGGTTGATCAATGTCCCAAGGCCAAGGAGCGGCACGGGAACGAGGATTCGCCAGTCGCGATAGACAGGCTCGACGTCGCCATAGTCCATCATCGCAATGATGTCCGCCGTTGAAAGCCACGACAGCGGCGGCGTCGGCATGCGTTGGCCCAAAGCCGTCGCGACCTGCAGCAAAGGCTCCCACAAGCGGGAATAGTAGGCGACGATGATGCGGGTTTGCGGGCGACACAAGGATTTCAGTCTTTTGAAGAAGCCCGCAACATCTTCAAGAACGCCGATCGCGTCGCTGATGACGACGATGTCAAAAGTCCCAAGACCCTCGAGCGCGCCCGGCGCCTCGGCGTCTGCGACCATGAATTCGAGACCGGGATGAGACTTGCGCGCTTCGTCGATCATCCTTGGGCTGATATCGACGCCGACGCCGCGCCTGGGCTTGAGGCCGGCGAGAAGGTCGCCCGTGCCGCAGCCGATCTCGATCACGTCGAGGCCTTCCGTCACGTGAAAGCGCATATGCGCAAGATCGCGCGCATAGTAATAGGCGTTCTTCTTGAGCCAGCGGCGCCGAGAATCAGCGGCGGCGTCATAGGCCGCGGCAACGGCGGCGTTGCGCGCGCCGGATTGGGCGGCGACCGGATCTTTTATCGACGTCCGCATATCGTCCATCACGATTTGGCTTTCAAAAGGAGCGTGAAAGCTCCCGGCAAGGAAACTACGATCAGAAGAAGGCCGAACGCGAGCGAGATGACAAGCGCGTCGGCGCCCGCCACTCCGGCAAGGCCCAGACTGAACACCATCGCGCCCTCGCGCACGCCCCAGCCGTTGATGCTGATGGGCATGAGCGAGACGAACATGGCCGGAGGCACCGTCGCGAACGTGTCCAACAAGGAAAGACGCACGTCGCTGACGCTTTGAGAGATCAGCCAGATCGACAGAACGACCAGAGCCTGCACGAGGATCGAAAACCCGATGGCGACGAGGCCCGGCCGCGACGTCAGCAGAATGCCCGCATGTCGCGCCGCATCGAACAGCTTGACGACGAAGCCCGGCGCGCCGCTCGGCCTCGGCAAATGCCGGATCAAAAGCGCGCCGGCAAGCGCGGCGCCTGCAAGGCCCAGCGAAACGAGCGTCGCGTCGCGCCCCTCCGCCGCCTTACCGAGCTCCGAGAGGCGCGGCAGACTGAGCACCATCAAGATGCAAAGCCCGATGACGCCGCAGAGGCGATCAAGGAAGATGATCGACACGATCTCGGCGAAATCGCGCGCGGGACGCTTCGACAGAAACGCTCGAACCGCGTCCTGACCGAGAGATGAGGGCAATACATTGCCGGCGAACTGCGCGGCGAACGTCGTCGATAGCGCCTCGGCAATTCCGATAGGCGCAGAACGGCGCGTCAGAAGCGACCATCGCACCGCCGCCGCAGCGATGCTCGCCGCGAGCGCGAGCGCCGCGAGTATGATCGGCGCCGGATCGAGGCGCGCGCCCGTTTCAAGGACGGCGTGGAAATCGAGGCGCGACAGCGTAAACCACAGCACGCCGCCGCTGATCGCCGCTTTGATCGCAAGCGCGATCCGGCCGCGCGTGACGCGCTTGCGCTCGCTCTCCGGCGATGCCGCGCCTGTCGGCAGGTCACTCGCCATGATGCGCCAGAAACCAGCGATACGCATCGGCAAGGCCTGCTTTCAACGTCAGGCGCGGCCGCCAACCGAGCGCGAGGAGCCGAGAGGAGTCCATCAGCTTGCGCGGCGTGCCGTCCGGCTTGGTCGCATCAAGGTCGATGCGGCCTCTGAAACCGACGACTTCGGCGACGATGCGGGCAAGATCGAGGATCGTCACCTCTTCTCCCGAGCCGATATTGATGTGGCTGTCTTCAGAGTAGGTCTTCAGCACATGGATGATCGCGTCCGCGCAATCGTCGACATGCATGAACTCGCGCAACGGCGCGCCGCTGCCCCAGATCGTGAAGGCGTCGTCGCCGCGAAGCCGCGCCGCATGCGCTTTGCGGATCAGCGCCGGCACGACATGACTGCTCTGCAGGTCGTAGTTGTCGCCGGGACCATAAAGATTGGTCGGCATGACGCTGATGAAATCACGGCCATATTGCCGGCGGATCGCCTGACAGAGTTTGAGGCCCGCGATCTTGGCGATCGCATACCACTCATTCGTCGGTTCGAGCGGTCCGGTCAGAAGCGCGTCTTCGACAATCGGCTGCGGCGCGAATTTGGGGTAGATGCAGGACGAGCCGAGGAAAACCAGCTTTTCAACGCCGTATTCATAGGCGGCGCCGATGACGTTCGATTGCAGCGTGAGATTGTCCTGCAGGAATTCCGCGGGCCGCGTGTTGTTCGCCAGAATGCCGCCGACGCGCGCTGCGGCGAGAAGAACGACATCCGGGCGGTTGTCTCTGAAGAATCCCCGCACGGCGGCCTGATCGCGCAGATCGACGGTCGCGCGGTCGGCAGCGACAAGCGTTACCGGCTCGGCGGCGAGCCGGCGCATGAGCGCCCCGCCGACCATACCGCGATGGCCGGCGACATAAATCTTTTTGCCTTGCAGCGCATAGGCCGCCATCGACACGTCCTATTCGATCGCCGCATGCGAACGGAAAGCGCGCTCTCGGTTCATGGTTTCGAGTTCGGCGGCGACCATTTCTGAAACCAGCTGATCAAAGCTCGTCTTGTGCCGCCACCCAAGAATTTTGCGGGCCTTGGAAGAGTCGCCGAGGAGGAAATCGACTTCCGTACGACGGAAATAGCGCGGATCGATCTGCACGAGCGTCGCGGCGCTGCGCTGATCGACGCCGATTTCTTCGACCCCCTGCCCTTTCCAGACGATCGTGCGGCCGACCTTCGCAAAAGCCGACTCGACGAATTCGCGCACTGAATGCGTTTCGCCGGTGGCGAGGACATAATCGTCGCCCTGAGATTGCTGCAACATCAGCCACATGCCCTCGACGAAATCGCGGGCGTGGCCCCAATCGCGCTTTGAGTCGAGATTGCCGAGATAGAATTTCGTCTGCAGACCGAGCTCGATAGCTGCGACTCCGCGGGCGATCTTCCGTGTGACGAATGTTTCTCCCCGCATGGGGCTTTCATGGTTGAACAAGATGCCATTCGAGGCGTGAATGCCGTAAGCCTCGCGGTAATTGACGGTGATCCAGTAGGCGTAGAGCTTGGCCGCCGCATAGGGGCTGCGCGGCGCGAACGGCGTCGTTTCGGACTGAGGCCTTTCACCCGAATTGCCGTAGAGTTCGGATGTCGACGCCTGATAGAAGCGCGTGCGATCCGTAAGGTTCAGGATGCGCAGCGCCTCAAGCAGACGCAGCGTGCCGATCGCGTCCGCATTCGCCGTGTATTCCGGCGTTTCGAAACTGACCTGCACATGGCTCTGGGCCGCGAGGTTGTAGATCTCGTCCGGCTGAACTTCCTGAACGATGCGCACCAGGTTGGTTGAATCCGTGAGGTCGCCGTAATGCAGAAAAAACGACGTCTTCTCATGCGGGTCTATGTAGAGCGGGTCGATGCGTTGCGTGTTGAACGATGACGAACGCCGCTTAACGCCGTGAACCTCATAACCCTTCTTGAGGAGAAACGCCGCGAGATAAGCGCCGTCCTGGCCTGTGACGCCCGTTATGAGGGCCCTTTTCATTCTGGCGGTTCTCCTCGTATTGACAGAAGTCGGGAGTGAGGTACCAAGGCCGGTGCCAAAAAAAAAGGGACGAACGGGGAATAGTTTAAGCCCGGGACTGAGAGCCGCGCGCTCGGGAAAGGCGCGGGGCAAAGGGGCGGCCTGAGCGTTGCGATCCTCTCTCGACCATTTTCCTGCGGCCGATCGGACCGGCTCCTTGGCGGTCTATCCTTGACGCTTTGAGCAGACAGAAGATGCAGTCACGATTCGCCTATTACACGGCGCTCATCGCCGCCATTGCATGGCTTGGGTTCTGCCTGTCTTACAGGACTGAAGATCGACACGATTTTTCGGGCGCCGCCATCACTGACTATGGCGGACACGGGGCGGGGATAGTGGTCCCAAACCCGCCCTTCTGGCTTGCGTCGCGTTCGGATTACCCGAGCGGCAAAGGCTCTCGCGCGCAGCTGCTTGAAGACGGCGTCCCGCTGATTGTGCCGCACGCCTTGCACAATGAGATCATCGAAAAGGGCGGCGGCCGTTTCTCACATTGGTATAGGTCGAAGCCCGGCGACGACTACGTCATTTTCTCGGCGTCTGACGCCACGCATCCGATGACCAATGGCCGTACCTATGTTTTGGTCCGGCCGCTGCAGATTTCTTTCATCGGCGTCGTTTTAGCAGGCCTGCCGCTGGCGGCGGCGATCCTGTTCGGCCTGCGCCGGCGCGATTCGTTTCTTCGCCTCGATGTTCCTCGCGCGGCAGCCATACTCGCCGACATTATCGGACGCGAGCGCGCGCATGCAGCCGCAGGGTCGCTGTTTGGCGGCGTCGGCGCGGCCGAATTATCGACGCGCGCGACTGTCATCGGCGGCGCTGTCGCGGCCGCATGCGGGGGGCTCCTCTTTTACTATCTCGCTGTTCAGGGCGGCACCTTGGGCAATGCGATCGGCGCGGTGTTTCAAGTAAGCGATTCCAAAGACTATTGGCTGTGCGCCAGTCAGCTGGTCGACGACGGCGCAGCGACGACCTGGTGTCACCGTCGCCCGCTGGCGTCTTACTTTCTCGCAGGTCTCTCTCTTCCGGCCGGCCGAGATCTCGTCGGGACGCTGACGTTACAGGCCGCGCTCATTGGCGCGGCGTGCTTTTGTTTCGCGCGCGAACTTGCGCGCTGGCTCGGCTGGGCCGCCGCGGCGATTGCCGCCCTGATCGTCCTTGCCTTCGCGCAGAAATACGCCTTCGGGCAGACCATGTCCGAGGCGACCGGCCTTTTGATTGGTCTCGTCGCCGGCGGCATTCTCCTGCGCGCGGGCGAGCGGATATCGCCTTGGCTCGCTTGCGTCGGCATCGGCCTGTTTACGGTCGGCGAAATGGTGCGCGCCGGCGCGCTTTTCGCGGTTCCCCTACTCGTCCTCTGGGCCGGGTTGCTCGGCAGGCTGACACTCCCGGATTTCGTGAAACGCTCCGGCATGGCGGGCGCGGCGGCGGCCGGCGCGCTGGCTTTGCATAGCCTTGCCGTCGGCGCCTCAGGCGGCGATCCCGCCGTCTCGAACGCCAACCTCGCGCAGACCGTGTACGGACTTTCAGTCGGCAAGGAATGGTCGGCGCTCCAGACCGATCACCCGGAGCTCGTTCCCGAGACGCGCGAGAACATTCGCGAAATCTACAGGCTGAGCCTGGAAAACATCCAGAGTGCGCCGGAGACATTTCTGAGCGCGTTGGTCTTCAACGCCCGGATTTATCTTTACGCCCCCTGGTATGCCGATGCGATTCCGCGGGGGGAACTCTACGTCGTTCTGGCGAGCCTTTTCGCCGCGGGGATGATGTCCTTCAAATCTGCGCGCGCACGGCTGCTCTTCTTTGCGGCGGCGGGGGAGTTTTTGTCGGCGCTCTTCCTTGCACGAGACGGACATCCGCGCGTCTGGGCCTCAAGCGGGGCCCTGACGCAGGCGGCATTGCCGGCGCTGTTCGTCGCTATGTTGGCGCGTCCGGTTCTCCAGCGCATGATGCCCTTTATGTGGCGCGCGGCGCCGTCGATAGCGCCGGCGCCGCGCCCGGCGATGGGGCGATTCTTTCTGGCGCCCGCCGCTCTGGTGCTCGCCTTGATGGCCGCTCCCGCAACGCCGCTGCGGCTTCTGTTCAGCGACGCATCGGCGGTGGCGCAACGCACTTGCCCGGCGGGAGCCGAGCAATTTGTCATTGACTTCAGCACCGCGAACCGGATGCGCCTTGTAACGGACGCAAAGCCCGACCTTTCGCCGCTGACCGTCGATCGCGATGAAACAATACCTAAGCACGCTCCCGCAACCTGGATCTCGGACAATGTGGGGGAACTGCCGGACGGCGACTATGTCGGGGCGGTCACGATTGCTCCAGGCCTTGGAGGATATGAAGGCGTCTATGCGCCGACTGGCACGCCGCTGCCACGACGAGGACGCGCCGCGCTTTGCGTCGATCCAGCAGACGTGCGGTTTGTGGCGAATTGGCCGTTCAAGAGAGTGATTTCGGTCGAGCCGGCGCGCTAAGCGCGCTCAAGCAATTGACGGGCTCGCAGCCTCATCCTTTGGCGCCGAAGCCGCCTGCGATGCGCCTTCCGCGAAGGCAAAATAGGCCGCGTCAGGCAGGACCGCCGGGATGACCGTCCACGGCACGCCTGCTTCGCCCGCCTCGAAACCGTCGCGCCACTGGCGCTCAAAGCCTTGTCGAACGACGCGAGGGCCGCCGCCGGCCTCAGCGCGTCGAAACAAGGCGTCGACGCGCGCGCGATCCTCTTCGGACGCCTCATCCCGCGCCCAGGTGCGTCCAAAGTCGCGCCAGAATTCGAGCACGGCGGGCGGCAAACGCCGCTCACGCGCGAGCTTTTGCTCGTTTGCGCTGCGCATCTCGGCCCGTATTTTCCGCAAGAGCTTTAGCATCGCCCTCCCCTCATTGTGGCCATCGCCCATGCGCCACGCTAGGTCCGCGCATACAGCGCCAATGTATCGTCGATCATGCGTTCGAGGCCGAAGCGTTCCGCCACAAATTCTGGCCCGCGCGCCCGCGCGCGCTGCAACAGCTGTTCGTCGCCGAGGACACGATCGAGCGCTTCCGCGAGGCGCACCGCCGAAGCCTCTTCGATGAGCAGTCCCGTTGATCCGGGCTCGAATGATTCGCGTGCGCCGCCTGCGTCCGCCACAACGATGGGCAATCTGTAGCGCTGCGCCTCGATGACGGCGTTCGGCGTCCCCTCCTCGCGCGATGCAAGAAAAAACACATCGCCCGCAGCGTAGAGCCGGCTGACTTCGGTCGTCTCGCCGAGCAGTTTCACGCTCTTCGTCAGCCCAAGACGCGCGATCGCACGCTCAACGTCTTTGCGCATGGCGCCGTCGCCCGCGAGAGCGAAAAAAGCGTCCGGTCGGCGCATTTTCAGGGCCGCCGCCGCCTCGAGCCATAAGATTGGACGCTTTTCATCGGCCAGTCGAAAAACGCCGACGATGAGCGGCGCGTCATCGCGGACGCCGAGGGATGCCCGCATCGCAAGCCGCTCTTGTTCGTCATGCTCAGGCCAGGCTCGAAAATCGACGGCGTTGTAGACGACCTCAATCTCGTTGAGCGCAAGCCCGATCCACTCGGCATAGCTTCGCGCGCCCGCCTCACTGTTGTTCGAAAGCCTGACGCGTGAAGAACGCGAAAGCGCGCGATAAAGCGGGAGCATATAGGGCTGGTAAAAATCAAAATGCGTCGGATTGACGTTGCGCCCAGAAAGAACAATGCGCGGCGCGCCGGAGATAAGGGCCGCAAGGCCCATTTTGGTTGATGTCTCGTCAAGCCACAAGTGAACGACGGACGGGCGCAACTCGCTCAGCGCCGTCGCCAGATCGAGAATCTCGATCATCATGTGAGTCGGAAGGCGCGCGAGAGACGCCGCGACAGGCTGAGCGACCGCAGCATAGAGCTGCTGGCCCGGCCGCGTCGTTTGTTTGAGTGCGCGCCATTCGACGCCCTCGCGTTCGAGCGCGCCAAGGTAAAACCGATGTTCAGGCGTACGCTCGAGGTACTCGCCGATGAACACGGCGCGCCGCCCGCGCGCCTTCAGGCCCGCCAAAGTAAAAACGATTTGCCGTTCGGCGCCGCCCGCGGAAAGCCCGTTGTTCACGAGCACGATCGGACCGTCAGCCGTCTTCTGCGCGGGGTGATGCGCCTCGATGCGCGCAACAAGATCTTCGAAGAACTGCGGAGAGTCGTACGCAAGCGGCGGGCCGAAATCTGGCGCGGCCGCCGACGGCGCGAATTTTCCATTGTTCGCGGCATAGGCGGCGACGTCGTGCCAGTCTTGCGAATCGCGCAACGAGACTCTGCCCCAGAGTGCGCGGACGCCTGGAACCCGGCGCAGAACACGATAGGCAAGACGCGCCGGGCTCTCTGGCTTGGTCCCGAGCAAGACGTTGCGTACCGCTTGCTGCGCGCGCCAGCGAAGATTGCCCAAACGCATCGCTTTCATCCTCAATAGGCCGGACAGCATTCATAGCGCCGTCCATTCGTGTTCGGATCTCCGCTATCTGTCGCAGAGAAGATCACCGTCGCGCCCTCATGGCGAAATCTCCCGCCGCCATAGTCGCAAACGGTCGACGGCGGCGCATGCGCAAGCCCAAGTGGCTTGCCGTCCTCATAAAGCATCGCCGGCGAACGCCAGAAATCGGCGTCCGTGTCGCCGAGCGCCGCGAGCTCGGGTGGCATATTCGCCCGAAAGGCCGCGCCGCCCGCCTTCATATATGGCCCAACTAGCGGGACGCGCGAGGCAGCCCGCGCGGCCTCGATCGCGCGCCATTTTTCGTTGGTCTCAAGCCTGGCGAAGACATACTCCGTACACCCCTCCCCCGCGAGCGCGTTGACGAGATCCAGAGAAATCTCGCGGGCGCAGAAGTCGCGCGTCTCGGCGAAGCCTGCGAACTCGATCGGGTAGCCGCCGAGCCAGTCCTTGATGTCAGTCCAGGCCGTCATGCCGCGATTGCCGTATTCGGCGACGGCATTCAGCGGATCAGGCGCGTCGAGCGAAGGCTCTATGAGCCTCCAGTGCATGTACTGCATTTCCATCAAGGTGCGCGCCATGGGCGACGCCTTATTGTATGCCCGCTTGAGCGTCACCCAATAGTCCGTACTGGGATTGACGTAATTGTCGGAAGAGTAAAGGGCGATATAGAACTCGGCTTGCGGCTTCAGC
The DNA here is from genome assembly GCA_964507915.1 of uncultured Caulobacterales bacterium. Taxonomy (GTDB): domain Bacteria; phylum Pseudomonadota; class Alphaproteobacteria; order Caulobacterales; family Parvularculaceae; genus Amphiplicatus. Next base: position 778,782 of record CAZDRH010000001.1, on the reverse strand, counting down.
GCCCGCGCAGCGTTGCACACGGCCGTCCACATGTCTCCGGTGTGGTGTAGAACGCCCCAGGAATAGACGATGTCAGCTTTGGGCAATGAATCGATAAACGCGACGTCGAGCACCGACCCCTCGAACACTTGCCAATTCGGATCAGCCCCGGCCCATTCCCGGACTTTCTGCGTAATCTTCACGGAGTCTGGATCGTAGTCGAAGGAAATGACGCGCTCGGCGCCAAGCCGCAGCGCCGCCAAAGAGTGGACGCCCGAACCGCAGCCGATATCCAGAAAAGTCGCCCCGTCGAGCGAATTGACCTTCAGCAAACCGGCAAGGTGCTGCGCCGACGCCGCAATCGTATCGGCATTCAGCCGCCGGGCTATGAACTCGCTCCAGTTTCGTCCAAAAGCGTAGCGCATGTCCGCCATGTGAATCCCGTTTTTCCGTAACGCGCGTGATTAGCACCCCTCCCCCGAATGACAATGCGCCCGCGGCGCTCCTGCGCCGCAACGGCCCGGGCTTGAGGCAAGGCTCTGCGGGCGTCCTCGTCGACTTGCTGGCCGAAGGCGATGTCAGTGCCATACTGCGCCGCGTTTATGCACGCCTGTTCGGCCGGCCCTTGCCTCTGCCACGGGGGCTTGCACCGCTTGTAAGTCCACCCAACACGCCTCGCGCCGCTTCTGCGACGCGGACTCAGCGCGCCATCATGATTTCACCGTCGCTCAACCTGACGGGCGCACCGATAAGTCAAGCTGAGCTGGCCGCTGGTCTTGCCGCACGCGGATGGTCGCTCGCGATCTGGACGGCGTCGGACGGACCTGTGCGACAGGTTTATGATGATGTGGGCTTGAGCGCTCACATTGAACCACGTCTCATCGTTCGGCAGTCGTCGCAGGCCGCTTATGAACGGGACGTTGAAATTTTGTCCGCCGCCATCGCCGAGGCCGGGGCGCCGCTCATCTATGTCAACACCATCGACATGTTTCCCGCGATCGACGCAGCGCGACGCGCCAACGCGCCATCCATCTGGAATATTCGCGAAAGTGAGCCTTGGCGCCTGCGCCTCGCGGACCGCCATCCCTTGGTCGCGGCGCGCGCGCTTGGGGCGTTCTCCTATCCGCAAAGCGTCGTGTTTGTCGCGCAGGCTGCGGCGCGCGCCTGGCAAGACTTTGCGCCAAGCGACAGTCCGGTGATCTATAACGCACCGCATGCCAGATCCTTGCGCGTTGGCGACCGCGTCGCATCCCGAAAGCGATTGGGCGCCCGCGAGAATTCTTTCGTATTCGCATCGGTCGGGACACTCTGCGCACGCAAAGGACAGATGGACATTGCGCATGCCCTTGCCCGTCTCGACCCAGCCGTCCTTGAACGCGTAGAGATTGTCCTGATCGGCGATGCCGAGGCCCGCTATGAGCAGGCCTTCAACCAGAGCCTTACCGACAAAACGCGCTTGCACGTGCGCCGACTTGGCGTCGTCGAAGACGCCCCGAGCCTCCTTGCCGGCGCTGACGCGCTGATAAACACATCGCGGTCCGAGGCGTTTCCCCGCACTTTCATTGAGGCCGCCGCCGCAGGACTCCCAATCCTTGCCGCAGAAGTCGATGGCGCGAGCGAACGGTTGACGCATGGAGAGAGCGCGCTTTTCTACGCACCCGAAGACGTAAAAACACTCGCGGCGCACATGACCGCGCTTGCAACTGACGCGGGGCTTGGTCATCGCCTCGCTGCAGGCGCACGGCGCGCCCTTGTCACATCGTGGACATTCGACGACATGATCGAGGCTTACGAGTCCCTTTTCGCACAAGCCGCCGCAACGCCATGATAAACCTGAACGCCGCCGCTCGCAGAGCTGCAGCCATTGCCCGGCGCATTGGACTGCTTCCTGCGCCCAAAACTGTTCCCGGCAATCTGCACAATCGCGACGCCAAACAGGTGCAGAGCGACGCAGAGTACGGACTGGGGTGCGGTCAGTCTTTCAAATATCAGATCGAGCGCTTTGGCATTCCGGTTCGCGGCTCGACGATCCTTGAAGTCGGTCCTGGCACCGCTTTTGGCGCCGTCGCCTATCTTGCCGCGCATGGCGCCAAAGCGGCCGTCGCCGATCGATGGCTTGCGCCATGGCAGGCTGATTATCACGGCGCCTTTTATCACGCCCTGGCGGATCTGATCGACAAAGAAGCTGCAGGCGGCGACGGCGCGGTATTGCGGCGATTGGCCGACGCCGGCCGCTACGAGGGCGGCCCGATCACGCTGCATAATGCAGGGGCCGAAGGGCTTTCGGCGTCGCTTAACGCCGCGTTCGACGTGATCTGTTCGAATGCAGTCCTTGAGCATTTGGCGGACCCGGCGCGGGCATTTTCCAGATTTCTAAAGCTGACACGTCCGGGCGGACTTGGCGTGCACCAGATCGATTTCCGCGACCATCGCGACTTTTCGCGTCCGCTCGAATATCTGCTGTTGCGGCCCGAGGCGTTCATCGCGCTCAACAAGTCTGTTCATTACGAATACGGATCGCAGCGCCGCCAGCCAGAGATTGAACAGCTCTTCATCGCCGCCGGCTTCGAGATTGCGCAATACTACTGCAACGAACGCGCTACGGCGTCTTATCTCGCCGACTTTATGCCGCGCCTCCGGAACGCCAAGGCGTCGCCGTTTCGCATGGCGACCGAAGACGCAATCAGCGATCTTTCGGGACTCTTTATCGTACGCCGGCCGATATCACCTGCATAAACGCGAAAGGGCCCGACGCAGCGCCAGGCCCCTTCCAAATTCTGCGTCTTTCGTCCGATCAGGCTTTGCGCTTGCGGCGCAGCAGGCCGGCAGCGAGAACCGAACCGAACAGCCAAATGGCGCCAGGGACCGGCGTCACCACCTGATCCGTATCAAACGCCAAGGCGATGTTGTCGATCGAGACCTGCGTGCCGCCGCCAAAGAACGCAATGCCAATCTGCTTTCCGATCAGCTGCGAAAAGCCATCCAGCGTGAAGGAAAGGGTCTGCCGCGACCACAGGCCTTCGCCCGGAAAGGTGATCGTCTGTGTAGCGACGATGTTGTTCAGTGTATCCGCGAAAATGGCGAAAGAGCCGCCAGCCGTCTGGGTCAGACGATCGCCGAAATCCGCTGAGAGCGTGTAGGTCGTGTTCCCAACAAAGAGCGCGCTCGTGATCTGGCTGAGCGAAGCACCCTGGTTGACGAAGCCGACGCGCGTGCCGTTGCCGCCGCTCGCCTGGCTGTTATAGGCTTGGCCGCCGCCGAAATTCGGTTCGTAGGTGCCAGCGAGATTATTGCCGCCCTGGGTCCAGCTGGCCGCTCCGAGCCCCCAATTTCCATGCACCGGGTCAATACCCGTCAAGGTATAGGCGGATTCGAAGTTACCGTTGGCGATCGCGACTGTGCCCGCCGAAGCCGAAGTGATCGAAATGGCGGCAGCAGCGAGAATAGCTATCATGTTACGCATACAGTTTCCCTGGAGCAAAAACCCTAAACTCTCGCGCGCTTCTTTGCTCCCAAGAGCGCGGACGGATGTTCCGTTCACGTACGTGCGTTAACACATTGTTGACGCATGAGGAAGAGATAATGGTCGTATTTTCTATCCCAAAACGACCTCGAATACCGATATTTTCGTGAGTTCCAGGACATGGTTTCCGCAATTCCCGCAAGGCGTGTGTTTTGTCCGGTTTTGGCACCGAAGGGTCGTATTTGAATCCGGACGTGCAAAAACCGCCCCATTCAAAAAACGGGCGTCGGCCCCATCGGGTCTGTGTGCGTGTGTCAAGCGGCTCTTCGCCGGCCCGCAGCTGTGGCGAACCGATCTAGGTCACAATAGATCGGGGTCGCTGACCCTACGCTTTCGCTCCCTCGCGTCCGACAGGGGGCGCGTCCAACTTGCCTGCGTCGAAAGGTGAGTCGCCGCCCCGCGCCTTTTTGACGGCGATGAAGCGCTTTATGTCCGTCACGGCCTGCGGTCGCCCGGTCTTTTCGAACAGGAATTCGCTGCACGCTTCTCCCGTTGTCGCATTGATCAGGCGAAACCCGCATTCGCCTTCGAGCAGATCGACGGTTTCTTGATCCCCTGCGAACTCCATCGGCCAGCCGCCGAGCCAATCGCGGATATCCGTCATCAGGCTCATGCCGCGGTTTTTCTTGTGTTCGGCCATGCGCTCGAAAAACGTCGGCAAGCGCGAGAGCTTGCGATCGATCATGTGGTTCCAGATGTACCAGACTTCGAGCCGGCGCCGGTTCAGCCAGCCGCGCGAGACATAGTCCTGCTTGACGCGCAGCCACATCGCCGCTTCAGGCTGAACGTCTTTGGCGTAGAGCGCGATGTAGAAAAGCCCCCCGTCGGCGACACGTCCTTGCGCGTTCCGGACCGCCTTCCACATCGCTCCTGTATGGTGCAAGACGCCCCAGGAATAGACAAAATTCCAGCTACCGAGCCCGGCGATATAAGTCTCGTCCAGCGCATCGCCGCGTTCGACGGTCCAATGCGAAGGACGGCCCGCTTTGTCCCAAAGGTAGCGCGTCGCGGCGACAGAATTCTCATCATAGTCAAAACTGTGGATGCGGCGCGCGCCCGCTTTCAGCGCGGCGTAAGAATGAATGCCGCTGCCGCACCCGATATCGAGCATATCGAGCCCGGCGAGGTCACGGCGGCCGACAAAGCCGAGAAGCCGCTCGCTCGCTGCCGCGACGCGCTCTTCGCTAAAGCTTGCTTTGACAAATTCGTGCCAATTGCGGCCGAACCAGAACCGTTTCGCTTCGTTCATGATCTTCCTCTAAGCCGTCGCCTCGACGTCAGCCGAGCCATAAACGTTCATGGTTTCATCGACCATCCGGGCGATCGAAAAACGCTGGCCGCTATGTTCGAGCGCCGCGGCGGACATACGCCGCAGACGCTCCGAATCGTCGAGAAGGCCGAGCAGCACGTCTGCGAAGGCCGCGGGGCTGTCGCCGGACGCCACGAGGCCGGTTGCGCCTTCGACGATTGTCTCGCCCATGCCGCCAACGCCTGTGCACACAACGGGCGCGCCCATGAGCTGCGCCTCGACAAGCACATTGGGCAAGCCTTCCATTCTCGACGCCAGCACAAAGACGTCGAAACCTGCGATTTCAGCCATGGCCTGGCGCGTCGCGCCGGGCAGGAGTATTTTGTCGCTGAGCCCGACAGACGCCACGCGGTCAAGCAGTTTGGCCCGCATCGGCCCGTCCCCGAAAAATGCGAACCGAATGTCCTGTCGCGACTCCAGAATGCGGATCGCGACGTCCACAAGATAATCAGGGCGCTTTTCTTCCGAAAAGCGGAGCACGCTGCCGACGACCTTCGTCGTATCCGTCCATCCACGGGCCTCACGGCTTTCGCGGCGCGCTTTTGCGCGGTCGATCAGCGGTTGTTCAAACCCGTTGCGGACGGTCGCGATCGAGCGCGCCGGCAATCCAAGCCAGCGTTCATAATCGCGGGCGCCGGCGTCGCTATTGTTGAGCAGGACGGTCTTGCGCCGCGCGAAGACCGCCGCATAGCCAGGACGCATATAGGGCTGGAAGATCTGGAAGCTCTCCGGCGACACCGAACGCCCGCTCATCACGAGGCGCGGCGCGCCGGCGAGCGTCGCGGCGATGCCGCCCAGCACATTGTTGTAGTCCATCCAGGTGTGGACTGTCGCCGCACGGCTTTCTTTGATCGCCTCGCACAATTGCAGAACGACATAGAGCAGAGACGGGCCGCCAATCGCTGAAAAGCGCTCTTCTGCTTCCTTGAGAGCATCGCGAGCCGCAGGCGACAAGCGATCAATATCCGTGGGTTTGATTTCGACGACGCGCACGCCCGCGGCAAGCGCCTCCGGACGGAAGAAATCGCCGGGCGGGCTGAGATTGTAACAGGCAAGCTCGACCTTGTGGACGCCGCGCCGGGCGATTTCCGACGCCAAATAGCTCGCTTGGCGTTCAGCGCCGCCGGGCCCGAGCGACCCAATCAGAATAAGAATCCGGTCCGGCTCGAAAGACTCGGGCGGCGCGCGCATTTCGTCCCCGAGCGCCCGGAAGAACATGTCATAACACGCGGTAAAGTCCGCTGTCGGACGATCGCCCGGCTGGAACAGCCGATCCGTCAGCGCTTTGACGAGATCTGCGCCCGACACATCTTCGACGATGCGGCCCGCGTTATCGGCTGCGACAAGACGCCTTACGCCGGCGCGCCATGATTTCGCCAGAAGCCCGCGAGACAGGCGCCAGGACGGTTCGACGCCCATCAAGGCGAGCGTCTTTGAGCTGTTCTTTCCAATCTCGAGATCAGGCCGGCTGCGATTGGTCCACCACCCCTTTGCGCCATGGCTCGCAAGGGCCTGCTCGCGAGAATCCGCAATCCAGCCGCCGATCACGCCCGCATCCGCAAGATCCATAAGAATGCGCTGCGGAATGTCATAAGGGAACGCGATCGTCGGTTTCGGATCGCGAATGTTCGCCGCCGCGGCGCGTATCATCGCGTCGAAATCAAACATGTCCAATTCCAGATCAAGCGGGTTCTATTTCAAAGGAGTCGAATTCGTTCAATTCCGCGCCGCGTCAAGGCGCGTCAGGCGATAGAACACATGCGCATAGCCCGGGCGCCGGAACTTTTGGGTCTCCCCGATGACGAAGCGCCGCTCAAGCATCGGCTCGAACCACGCAGTGTCGAAATGGAAGAGATGATACTGGTCCGCAGGTTCGAATGCGGGGTCTTCCGGGCGGAATTCCGCGGCGCCCGGGTTCGACCCGATCCACAGGAGAATGGAGCCGCCCGGAGCGAGCACGCGCTCGAATTCGTCGAGCGTTCTGTCGAGCGACAGGCAGTGATCAAGCGATGTCGCCGAAACGATCGTATCAAAACTCGCATCCGGCCAGGGCAGATACTCCGAAATGCCGCGCACGAGGGTGAAGTCGGCAGGCGGCGCAGGCAAAGGTTCAAGACCGCTGATGCGGTCACGCGCAAAACCCTCAAGATAATACGGGACGCCGAACGGGCCGCAACCGACGTCGAGGATTGCGCCGGCGGCGTGACGCTCGACAAACAGCCGGAAAAGGCGGGAATAGACGTCGCCAAGATGGGCGGCATTGCCGACCTTGGTCTCTGCGAAAGCGGCCGCCGTATCATCAAGGCGCGTCTTCCAGTGATCAAAGACGCTCGCGTGATCGCGCGCGCCGCGCGCCAGCGCCACTTCGAACGTCAAGGAGAGATCAGGGGCCGGCCGCTTGCTCTCTGTTGCGGGTGCAGTTCCGTCAGCATGCGCGCCCGCTTTCAGAACAATCGCGGCGACTTCATGCAATTCGCCGCCGAGATCGGGCAACGTGACATTGTTGAGGTCGTTAAACGCCGAAAGGATCCGATTGCTGTTCTCAAACGTCTGGGTATCGAGAGCGCTCAGTGCAGAAAGAACCCGATTGCCGTTTTCGAATGTCTGCGTTTCGATGGCGTTCTGCTTAGACGCCGCAGCGTCCAATTTGGCCGAGGCATGTTCCGACGCCAGGTGCAAGCTGTCGAGACGCTGTCGAAGCGCCTCGATCTCGCGCTCTTGCGCCACGCCGCGCGCATGGATCGTTGCGACTTGCGCATGGACGTCGCGGAGCATGGCGATCAGGTTCTTCAATTGGTCGAGCATCGGCGGCGGTCTTATCCTTGTTCAGCAAGAAGCGGAGCGTGTCACGGCTGAGAGCCCGACATGCGCTCATTCGTCCAGTCCACCATGGCGTAGAAGACCGACGGCTCCGGGTATCCGTTCCGCGCGACCGCAATGCGGTAGGCGAGATGATGATACTCGTAGAACTGATGAAAATCCGGGGCGTTCGGGAGAATGCCGAGCGAAACGACATAGTTCCCGGGCTTCAGCTGAACATAGGGGATGCGAGCCTCGACGACGCCGCGCCGGCCCTTGAACTTCCGGAAGGGCGCGTCGAAATAGCGCTCAGCTTCTTCGTCCGAATGCGGATAATTGGTATTGAGATACATCACCGCCTGGCGCTCATCGGCGCTGACGACGCCGACGGCGAGGCCGCAAGAGAACTCAGGCTCGCCTTGCGCGAGCCGCTCATAGGCGACGCGGATCGACATCGGCCGGCCGAAGCGGAAAATCTGCGCAGGTCTGCCGTTCTCGTCGAGAAAGTCGACGCTGAGGATCCGATATTCCCCTGTCGAGAAATGGCCTGTCGGCGGGACGTCCGGCGCGCCCTGCGCTGAAGGAGCGGAGTCAGGCGACGCGATGTTCGGAGATTCGCCGTTTGGGGCTGCGGCGCTTGGTGTTACGGCGTTTTGTGCGGGGAAAACCGGCTGGGGCCGCATGCGCCCCTCGTCGCGCGCGATCGCCTCATGCATCTCGTATTCATAGGCGCGGCAGACCTCGATCGGCGGCCCGTCCATCCGGACCCGTCCGTCGTCGATCCAGATTGCGCGCGTGCACATCTGCGTCACGTGATAGGTCTGGTGCGAGACGAAAAGCGCGGTGACGCCGCTCTGACAGATTTCGCGCACGCGCCGGAGGCTTCGCGCCGTGAACCTGATGTCGCCGGCCGCCAGCGCCTCATCGATGATGATGACGTCCGCCTCGACCGCGACCGCCGCCGCAAAAGCAAGGCGCGCCTGCATGCCGGACGAATAGGTCTGGAACGGACGATCGATCGCCTCCTCAAGTCCGGCGAAGGCGACGATCGACGGCAGCTTCTCTTTGACTTCCGCTTCCGAGAGGCCGCGCATCAGCCCCGACATCACGACATTGTCGCGCCCGGAATAGGCCGGGTTGAAGCCGGTCCCGAGTTCCAGAATGGCGGAGACCCGGCCCTTGACCTCGATCGCGCCGCTTGTCGGCTGCAGCGTGCCGGCGATCAGCTTGAGGAGCGTGCTTTTGCCGGCGCCGTTTTTGCCGATGACGCCGACGACCTCGCCGCGACGGATGTCGATGTTGATGTCGGACAGCACGCGCTTGACCTCGGCCGACTTCCGGCCGAGGAGCGCTTCCGCCACAAGCCCTGCGCGCTTCTTGTGGATCTCATAATTCTTCGACACGCCGCGAATGGAAATCGCGAGCGCCGCCGCCGGATCGGCGGGCATCGTCAAACCGGCGTCCGATCCGTCGCTCACAGGAATTCGCCGAAATGCGGCTTCGACGCCATGAACAGGCGTGCGGCAAGGGCGTATAGGACGACGGCGAAAACTGCGGCCACCGCCCAGGCCCAGGGCCGATGGAATGCGCCGTAGAACAGAACGTCCTGCCAGCAGAAGATGAGATAAGAGAAGGGGCTCGCATAAACGGCGCCGCGCACGGCTTCGGGGATCGCGGCGGGCAGATAGAGGATCGGGTGCAGGAAGAGCCCGAGCGAAAAGAACATCGAGACGAACTCGCGCGTATCGCGGAGGAACACCTGCAAGGCCGCGAGCCCGACCGCCAGGGCGAGCAGCGTGAGGAGCGTGATCGCGGCGACCGCCGGCAATCCGATGAGATAGAATGGCAAGATCGCGCCGCCCGTGATCCATCCTGCATAGACGACGACGGCGACGAGGCCGACGCCGAAAAAGACCAGCGGCGAGACAAGCGTCTTCACCGGGAGCAATTCCAGCGGAAACGACATCTGTTTGACGATATTGCTGTTGTTCGTCACGCTCGTCAGCGCCCGGCCGGTCGCCATGTTCAGCGCGAGCCAGGGCAAGATCCCTGACAGCAGATAGACGATCGCGTCCGTCTGATAGCCGTCCGGCGCCGTCACGCGCGTCGGCCACACGACCGTGAACGCGAACACATAAACCGCGACCGTGAACAAGGGCATCACAATCGACCAATGCGATGAAAACGCATGCTGAACATATTCGTCCGAGACGTCGCGCCGGGCGAGCGCCAGAAGCAGCTTGCGCCGCACCACGAGAGACTTGAAAAGTTCGGCGGACGACGCGCCATAGGCGCGCAGCAGGTCGAGCGCGGACGCCCGCTCGGGCGCCGAAAGTGCCGCGTCAGAGCCGCTCATGCGCGGTGATACTCCCTGTACCAGGCGATGAACCGGCCGATCCCCTCCTCAATCGGGGTCGACGGCGAAAAGCCGGCGTCGCGAGCGAGATCATCGACATCCGCAAAGGTCGATTTGACGTCGCCGGGCTGCATCGGGAGATACTCCCGCACGGCTTTGACGCCGAGCGTTTCTTCGATGATCTCGATGACCCGGACCAACTGAACCGGCGAATGGTTGCCGATGTTGTAGAGGCGATAGGGCGCGTTGCTCGTCGACGGATCCGGACGCATCGCGTTCCAGGCCGGATCCGGCGCAGCAGGTCTTTCGCCGAGGCGGATCAGCGATTCCACGATATCGTCGACATAGGTGAAGTCGCGTTGCATGTCGCCATTGTTGAAAAGCTGAATAGGCTTTCCGGCGAGGATCGCGGAGGCAAACAGATACATCGCCATGTCAGGCCTGCCCCAGGGACCGTACACCGTAAAGAAGCGCACACCCGTCGTCGGCAAGCGGTAAAGATGGCTGTAACTGTGGGCGAAAAGCTCGTTCGATTTCTTGGACGCCGCATAGACGCTGAGCGGATGGTCGACCCCGTCATGCGGCGAGAACGGCATCTTCTGGTTGGCGCCGTATACGGAGCTTGACGAGGCGTAGACGAGATGGCCCGTCTTGTGATGGCGGCAACATTCGAGGATGTTCTGGAACCCCTCGACATTGGCACGGACATAGTCCATCGGGCGCTTCAGCGAATGCCGCACGCCCGCCTGCGCCGCGAGATTGTAGACGAGCGGGAAGCGGTGCGCCGCGAACAGGGCCTCAAGGCGTTCGGCGTCGACAAGGTCAACTCGTTCGAATGAGAAATTCTTGCGGGCCATGAGCCGCGCAAGACGCGCCTCTTTCAACGCAACGCTGTAATAGGCGTTCATGTTGTCGAGGCCGAAGACCTCGAGCCCTTTGCTGAGGAGAGCTTCGCAAAGATGGTATCCGATGAAACCTGCGGCGCCCGTGACTAGGATCGGCGGCAAGAAGCACTCCTGAAGTTCAATGTCGGCGCCAGGCGGGAACTCGCCCGCCGATCGGGTGAGGCATCGCCCCCTCGTCCCGGCCCCTTGAGGCCAAACCCGCGCGGCGCGCGCCTCGCCGTCCGGCGCACGCGGCAATCCTTGTAATTCATTCGGCGTTCGCTATACGACGAGCCCCGAAAAAAGCAACTCGCTCTCCGGCGGCGCACATGAACTCCCAGAGGAAGATCGCCGTCATCGGCCTTGGCTATGTCGGCCTGCCGGTTGCAGCGGCGTTCGCCAAGGCCGGATTTCCGACCATCGGCTTTGACATCAACACCGCAAGGATCGCCGAGCTCCGCGCCGGCCGCGACCGCACCAACGAACTGACGGCGGAAGACATCGCCGCCGCGAACATCCGCTTCGCGAGCGATCCTGCTGCGCTCGCCGAGGCGGACTTCTTCATCGTCACCGTGCCGACGCCGATCGACGCCGCCAACCGGCCGGACCTCACCGCCGTCAAATCCGCCTCGCGCACCGTCGGCGCGGCGCTGAAACGCGGCGATATCGTGGTCTTCGAATCGACGGTCTATCCGGGCTGCACGGAAGACGATTGCGTGCCGATCCTTGAAGCGACGTCGGGCCTCAAAGCGGGCGCCGATTTCGGCGTCGGCTATTCGCCCGAGCGCATCAACCCCGGCGACCGCGAGCATCGCTTTTCGACCATCGCCAAGGTCGTTTCGGGCGACAGCGACAAGACCGCGCGGATCGTCGCGCAGACTTACGGCGCCGTCGTCACGGCGGGCGTGCATATTGCGTCCAGCATCAAGGTCGCGGAAGCCGCCAAGGTCATCGAGAACACCCAGCGCGACCTCAACATCGCGCTGATGAACGAGTTTTCGTTGATCCTGAGGCGGATGAATGTCGACACGCTCGACGTGCTGGAGGCCGCCGGCACGAAGTGGAATTTTCTCAAATTCACGCCCGGCCTCGTCGGCGGCCACTGCATCGGCGTCGATCCCTATTACCTCACCTACAAGGCCCAGATGCTCGGCATCCACCCGGAGGTCGTTCTCGCCGGCCGGCGCGTCAATGACGAGATGGGCCGCCTCGCCGCGCGCGAATGCATCCGCGCGCTGGTGAAGCGCGGCCGGCCGTCGCCGCGGGTCGCGGTGCTGGGCCTTACCTTCAAGGAAAATGTGCCTGACGTCCGCAACAGCAAATCCTTCGACGTCATCGACGAATTGCAGCGTTTCGGCATCGACGTCGTCGCCTGCGATCCGCTCGCCGATCCGGCGGAGACGCTGCACGAATATGGCGTCGCGATCACCCCCATCGAGGCTGTCTCGGGCGTCGACGGCATCGTGCTGGCGGTCGCGCATCGGGAGTATGTCGCGCGCGGCTGGGCGCTGATGCAGAGGATCGCCCATCCTGACGGGGCGTCCGTCTTCGATCTCAAGGGCGCGCTGCCGCGCGCTGATGCGCCAAAATCCATGCCTTTGTGGCGTCCCTGAACACGCGTGCGCCGAACTTTCAGCTCCATGACAGTCCGATGACGCCCTTCCTGCAAAACGATGCAAAAGGTTCGGCGCGTATCCGGGCGCGGCTTTGGCTTGACGGGCTGACCACTTCGCCCGAAACAACGGCCTCGTGGGATTCCGGAATCGCAGGGGACCAAGTAAATGTGCGGTATTGCTGGCTTTTTGAGGCCGACCGGCGCGTCTCGCCCGGACGATTCTGCGATCCTGCAGGCGATGGCCCAGACGATCCGGCATCGCGGGCCCGACGGACAGGGCGTCTGGGCTGAGCGCGGCGCCGGCTTCGCCCATCGGCGGCTGTCGATCATCGACCTCAGCGAGTCGGCGAACCAGCCTATGGTTTCGGCCGACGGCAAACATGCCCTCTGTTACAATGGCGAGATCTACAATTTTCGCGACGTCCGCGACGAGCTGCAGCGGCTCGGCGAAACCTTCAGGACCCAGAGCGACACGGAAGTGCTGCTCTATGCGCTGCGCCGCTGGGGCGCTGACGCGCTGAAGCGCCTCAACGGCATGTTTGCGTTCGCGTTCTGGGATTCCGAGCGGCGCACGATGATGCTCGCCCGCGACCGCATCGGCGAAAAGCCGCTGGTGTATGCGTCGGTCGGCGGCACACTGATTTTCGGGTCGGAGATCAAGGCGCTGTGCGCCTTCCCGGGCTTTGAGCGTCGCCCGGACCTCCGAGCAATCAGCCATTATCTGGCGTTCCAATATGTGCCGGCGCCGATGACGGCGTTTGCCGGCGTGCGCAAACTGCCGCCCGGCAGTTATCTGATCGCCCGCCCCGGCGAAATCGGCGAGCCCAAGAGCTATTGGCGCCTGCCCCCGCCCCGCGAACGCAAGATCGCCGACAAACGGGACCTTGCCGCTGAGGCGCGCGAACTCCTGCGCCAGGGCGTCAAGCGGCGCCTCGTTTCGGACGTGCCGGTCGGCGCCTTCCTGTCCGGCGGCATTGATTCCTCGATGACCACGGCCTTGATGGCGCAGGAAAGCAGCGGGCCGATCAAGGCGTTTTCGATCGGCTTTGACGAACCGCAATATGACGAGCGCGCCTTCGCGCGGCTTGTGGCGCAGCGCTATGGCGTCGAGCACCATGAAGAGGTCGTGCGCGAGGACGCCGCAGACATCCTGCCGCAACTCGTCTGGCACTATGGCGAGCCTTTCGCGGACTCCTCGGCCCTGCCCACCTATTTCCTGTCGCGGCTTGCGCGCCGGCACGTGACGGTCGCGCTGTCCGGCGACGGCGGCGATGAGTTTTTCATGGGGTATGGCCGCTACAAGACCTGCCTCGACATGCAATGGATCGGCGGCGTGCCGCGCGCGCTGCGCCGCGCCGCCGGCTATGTCGCGCAGACCATGCCGGAAGGTCTCGCGCAGCGGCGCTATTTCCGCGGCGCGCGCCGCTTGCTCAAACTCGCCTCCGACATGCCGGCGTCGCAATATGAATTCACGATCATGTCGTTCCAGGACACCGACAAGCGCGACGCGTTTGGAGAAGCGCTCCGTCCGCATCTGGCGGAGAGTTCGGTGCGCCTGCTCGATTCCTATTTCGACGCTGCGCCGAGCCTGCCATCCGGCGCCGCCTGGGCGGATATCCACACCTATCTGCCGGACGACATTCTGGTGAAGGTCGACATCGCCGCCATGGCGCACGGGCTTGAAACGCGGCCGCCCTTCCTTGATCCGGACCTGATGGAATGGGCCGCAGCCCTGCCGCCAAGCGTCAAGACCGAAGGCGGCGTCCTGAAAAAGATCCTCAAGGACGCGGCGGAAGGATTGTTGCCGACCGAAGTCATCCATCGCCCCAAAATGGGCTTCGGCGTGCCGATCGACGTCTGGTTCAAACGCAAATTCGAAAAGACCGCGCGCGACGCGCTGCTGTCGAAACGCGCGCTCGGCCGCGGACTCTTCCGCCCGGGCTATGTCGAGCAGATTGTCGATGACCATGTCTCGGGCCGCACCCTGCATCACACCCGCATCTGGGCGATGCTGATGCTGGAATTGTGGTTCGAAACCTGGATCGACGAAGCGCCGAGCCTGGCGCGTGTGCCGGAACTCGGCGAGGCGGCGGCCTGATCGCCTAAGCCGCAGAAGAACTTTCGCCGCGCGGTCGTCAGCGATCATGACGCTTCGCGTGCGACAGACGCCGGCCTGCGGCTTGTTTGTTCGCACGATCACAACGCCGCCGAGAAAGCGAGCGCATGCGCGCAGACAGAACAGATCCCCAGCAAGGCGTCGTCAGCCTTGCGCCGGATGAGCAGTCCCGACGGAACCCATCCAAAAACGATGCTGACGCCTGTCACGTCAAAGCACGCAACGCCAGGCCGAAGGTCCGCATGCTGTGTTTCCGCCTTCTTCATAGCTCCGCACTCGCCGTCCAGCCGCCGGCGACGATGTACGCGCCCGCGGCCGCGGCGCCGGACACGCCGAGCTGGGCGATGAAACCGAGATCCGAACGCAGATGGCCAAGGTTCGCGATGGTGCTCGCAGCGTTGAGCCACCCTGTTCCCGGCAGAAACCACTGCCATAGGCCGGCCGTGGGCGCGCCGACATTCGCCGAGAAAAACGTGAGCGCCGGCGTCGCCGATCGCAGGCGCGTCGGGAAGGCGATGAACTGGCTGTCGATCGTGGACGTCGCAAAGGCGAAGCCCGCGTAGTTCGTCGTGAGCACGGCGTTTGCGGGCGCGACGCCTTCAGCAAAGCCGCTCACGAAGTAGCGCTCGCAGAGCTGTCTTTCCGCGTTCCGATTCCGCGCCGCCCAGGCTGTCGCTGAAGCGCCCGTTTCCGCCTTCACCTGGCCGAAGCTTACGCTGCCGGCCGCGGCGCGCTTCACTTTCAGCGACAGGTTGCCCGTGTCGCCGGCGCCGAGCGTCAGCGTGACAGAGCGACGACCCGAACCGCTCGTGATCGTCCCGCTCTGGCTGCCGAAGGTCACGGTCAAATCGGCGCTCGGCGCTTCGGCCGAAATCGTCACCTGTGTTGAGGCGAACGACGCAAGACCGAAGACGGCCGGTTCGATGATTTGTTCCAGTTCGCCGGAGGCGAGCGTCAGAACGAAGCCTGAAATCGTCGCATTCGCCCCGCCAGTCGCCGCCTTCCAGCGGTCAAAGCCGAAGGCGCCGGCGCTGAGCGCGCCGCCCGCAAAGCCGCGCTGGTTGATCTGGAAGTCGCCATTGATGACGAGGTTCTCACCGACGCACGCGCCGCCGCCGCCAGCCGGCGCCGCCCAGGTCCCGTCCGCACGCAGAAAATTCGACGTGCCGCCGCCAGACGCCGGCGCGAGCCCCTTGAGGCTCGGGGTGAAAGCGTCGAGGAGCGTCGTCGCCTGCGTCCCCGTCAGTTCCTCCGGGTCGCCTGCGCCGGCGCTAATCCGCCCGATGAAGCGGCTCGTCGCCGAGACGTTCTGCATCTTCGCGTAAGTGACGGACCTGTCCGGCGGCGTGAGCGGGGGCACATTCCATGTCGAGCCGTTAAAGGCGAGGATTTGATCCGCATCCTGAACCCAGGCGAGCCAGCCTTCTTTCGGCGTGAGCTGCGTCCAGCCGCCGTCGACGTAATAGGCGACGGCGAGATTGGACATCGCCCCCCAGTCGGCGCCGGTCTTTCCGGCGGGGAGGATGTAGCACGCGCCATCAGCCGGCGAGGCGGGCTGGGCGGTGGTCGTCGCCGACTTCACCGAAAGCTGAACCAGCGCATCGAGACGCCGGAACGCTTCGTTAACCGTGACATGTTTCTGGGACTGCTGAGGCAGGATGTAAGGCAGGAGAAGATTCGAGGAGAGGCTCATAGGGGGACCCACGCAACTGACGCGGCAAAGCCTAATGGCGCTCTGAGAAGTGTGGATAGATTTTTTTTAATTGTTTATTTTCAGATAGATATATATCAAAATCTCACGTTATTTATGAAGTCAGGCGCTTTTTTTACCGGCGTTTGCCGGCGCATTCTCGACGAAGGGCGCACCATCAAAATCCATGTGAGCACGCGAGTCTCCGCGCAGCGCGTGGCGGCTACCGAGCAATCCTCAGGCGGAGGCTTGGCTTGCCGCGTTTGAGGCGTCGGAATGTGCTGCCCTTGACAAAAACGTCCAAAATGACCTTGATTGGCTTAGTCTAGCCAGGGCAATGCGATGCCGACTGTAAACATTTTTGACGCCAAGACGCAACTCTCGCGGCTGATCGAGGCCGTCGAAAGTGGGGCTGAACGCGAAATCATCATCGCGCGCAATGGGAAGCCGGCCGCCAGGCTTGTCCCGCTCGACCATGGTGCACCGGTGCGTCTGGGTCTCGCCAAGGGGCTTTTCGAAACGCCGGCCCCCGATCCCGACATCGAGGCCGAGGCCGCCGCCCTCATCAAGGGCCAGGCGTGAATCTGCTGCTCGACACCCACATCGCCCTATGGGCAATCGAGGACAATCCGCGATTGTCTTCCGCTGCACGCAGTCTTCTCACGGCGCAAGGCGCGCGCGCGCATGTCAGCGTCGCAAGCCTCTGGGAAATCGCGATCAAGCATGCGCTCGGCCGCAAGGGCGCCAACGCAATGCCGATGCCGGCGGCGACCGCGCGCCGCCTGTTCGTCGAGTCTGGAATCGCGATTGTCCCGATCGCCGCAGACCACATCGTCGCCGTCGAAAGCCTTGAGCGGCATCACGACGATCCGTTCGACCGGCTCCTGGTGGCGACAGCCCTCGCCGAGCCCTATCGCCTCGTCACCCATGACGAAAGGCTGCGCGCCTATTCGGAGATGATCATTCTTGTTTGATGGCGCTCTTCCGCTCCCCCGTGAAAACGGGGGAGCTGTCGCCGCAGGCGACTGAGGGGGGGAAGCCGCGAGTCTGTCGCTCGCCAAAGCGCCCCCATCGGCGCTTCGCGCCACTTCCCCCGTCTGGCGACGGGGGAAGAGGGAGCGTTCTGCTATCGCGGACCGTCAGCGCCTCACCGCCGGTTATGCGCCCGCACCGCCTCGACGATCGCGTCCTGCATCGGCTCGTCGAGATAAGGATGCATGGGCAGGCTGAGAACGCGGCCGGCTTTTTCTTCCGTAACCGGAAGACCGCCGGGGCCGGACGGGTAATGCGCATAGGCGCGCTGCCGGTGGATGGGCACCGGATAATAGGCCGCCGTCGGCACGCCCTTGTCTTTCAGATGGGCGGCGAGCGCCGCGCGGTCCTCAACCTCGATCGTATACTGCGCCCAGACGGAGACGGCGCCCTCGATCAGGGTCGGGACGCGGAGCACGGCGCCGTCGAGCAGGCGATTGTACCGCGCAGCGATGCGCATGCGGGCGACAATCTCTTCGGGGAAGATCTTCAGTTTCTCGATCAGGACCGCCGCCTGGATGGTGTCGAGGCGGCTGTTCATGCCGACGCGCACATTGAGATATTTCGGATCGTGCTCGAAGCGCGCGGCGGCGATGTCGGCCGCTGTCGCCTTGCCGTGGACGCGCAAGGAGTCGAGCGCTTCAGCGAGCGCCGGATCATTCGTCTGCACCGCCCCGCCGTCGCCATAGCAGCCGAGCGGCTTGGCCGGAAAGAAACTCGTCGTCACCGCGTCCGCCCACGCGACGGGATGCTTGCCGCCGAGCGTGCCGCCGAAGCCTTGCGCGCTGTCGGCGATCAGCTTCAGGCCGTATTTTCGCGCGACGGCGGCGATCCGCGGATAGTCCGCAAGCTGACCGAAAAGATCAACCGCGATGACCGCCTTGGGCCTGAGGCGCCCCTCGCGCAGGACCATGGCGATCGCGGCTTCAAGACGCTCCGGATCAAGATTATACGTATCGGGAAGAATATCGACAAAGACGGGCGTCGCGCCGAACCAGGGAATGACCTCCGCCGTCGCGACGAAGGAAAAGCTCGGGCAAAAAACCGCGTCGCCCTCCCCGATCTCCCAGGCGGCGAGCAGCAAGGCGAGCGCATCCGTGCCGTTGGCGCAAGCGACAGTGTGCTTGGCGCCCGAAAAGGCCGACAGGCGCCTTTCAAGCTCGCCGACCTGCGGGCCCATGACATAGGCGGCGCTGTCGACCACGTCGAGAACGGCCTTGTGCATGTCGCCGCGGATGCGCGCGAGCTGGGCTTTGAGGTCGATGAACGCAATGGACACAGGAACTCCCTTCGGGATGGAGGCCAGGGCTTTAGCGGCGTCCGCCGGTTGAGGCGAGACACTAAATCTGACCATAGATTTCATCGGCGGCCGGCGTCTCTGCGTCCGGCATGGGCCGCCTTGGCGGATGGCAGCCCTTAATCGAGGCGCCTCGATTGCGCCGTTTCGGAAAGGCCTTCGGGGCAATCAGCCGGAAGGAGCGTCAGCGCCCATCGCGTTCCGAGAAAACCTTGCGATAGGTCGATGCTCCAAGCCATAACGACTTGCCGGCAGCAGTGAATTCACCTGAATACGGCTTCTGAATCTGGCGCGGCTGAACGTCGCCCGCTGTCCGGGGCGGACAGACCATTTTGCGGTGAGTTTTTTGAACATGGACCTTCAACCCGTCATGATATCTGGCGGCGCCGGCACGCGCATTCGGCCGAAGCAGTTTCGTGTGTGTAGGAGAGGCGAAGTCGATCCCTCGCCCGCAATGGCCCCCGGCGCGAGCGATACGCGAGGTCTCACGCTCCATGGCGGCGGCTGCTTCGTCAGGATCGAAGGGCTCTGTAGCGACGAGCGAGATGGCGCCAGCCGCCGCGCGCGACCGCGCTCGGGCACGTCAAGCAAGCCGTCGAGGCGCCGATGGGGCGCATGCGCGATGACCGGCACTGACGTGGAACGCCGATGACGCCCGACGTCGCGGTCATCATCGTCAATTACAACGCCGGCGCGCGCCTTGCGCGCTGCCTTGCCTGTCTTGAGGCCCAGACGTTCCGTTCGTTCGAGACGATCGTCGTCGATAACGGATCGAAGGACGATTCGCTTGCGGCGGCGCGCGCATCTGCGCTCCGTCCCCGGATCATTGAGGCCGGCCAAAATCTCGGCTTTGCCGCAGCGAACAACCTCGCGGCGCGTACGACCGGGGCCGAATGGCTCGCTTTTCTCAACCCGGACGCCTACGCCGAACCGGACTGGCTCGAAAACCTGCTTGCGGGCGCCCGGCGCTATCCTTTTGCCGACGCGTTCGGCTCGACGCAGACCGACGCCGCCGCGCCCGGCGTCCTCGACGGCGTGGGCGACGTTTTCAGCATTTTCGGCATTCCCTATCGCGGCGGATTCGGCTGGCCGGCGGCCGCGATACCGCCGGACGGCGAATGCTTCTCGCCTTGCGCCGCGGCCGCCATGTATCGGCGGCGGACATACGCGGCGCTCGGCGGATTTGACGAGACGTTCTTCTGCTATGGCGAGGATACCGATCTTGGATTCCGCCTGCGGCTTTCTGGCGGCAAATGCGTGCAGCTCGAACAGGCGCGCGTCGCGCATGAGGGATCGGGTGTCTCCGGCCGGCGTAGCGACTTCACCGTCTACCACGGCAATCGCAATCGCATCTGGCTGGCGTACAAGAACCTGCCTGGGCTGCTCTACTGGCCGACAGCGCCGCTGCGCCTCGCCGCAGACCTCTATCTGTTGCCGCGCGCCTTTATGTTCGGCGTCGGGCCCGCCTATGTGCGGGCGTTGAAAGACGGGTACGGACGGCTTCATGAATTGGCCGCGCGCCGCCGCGCTATTCAGGCCGCACGCCGCGCCTCCATCGGCGACATTGCGCGTGCAATCGTCTGGTCGCCGCGAAAAGTCTTGCGCCGCGCGCCGTCACTGCGGCCGATCCCGCGCTCGGCCTGATCTTCCTTCCGTCAAATAGTCCGCTAGTCTCACAAGCGCGGGTCTGCTGTGGCGGCGCGTCCGCCGCCTGCGACGCGCACATATTCCGCGAGCGCCAACACGATGTGGTATCCCGTGCTCGCCGGCGCATCTTGTGCAAGCATGCGGCCGCCGCCGTCGAAATGGTCGCGCCAAAGGCCCTTCGGGACGCCATCAAGATAGTCCGTGAAGAGACTGGACAGGACGAGGTCCGCCCGCGCCGCAGCCGCTGCGTCGCCCGCTTCAAGCGTCGCAAGATGCGCTTTCAGAGCTTCCGTCTGGGGCCAGGTCCGGCGGCTTCCGTCGCGAATGCGCCCATGACGATCCGCCGTCTGGGGCGCAAGACCGCGCGCATCGGCAAAAGGCAGCGCGGCTGCATAGAGCGTGCGCTGCGCGGCGAGCGGCGCGACGCCTTTTGCCTTGGCGTAGCCGCCGAGGAGCCAGGACCACTCGAACATGTGGCCCGGCTCGACGATCGCCCCTTCCGGGCCGGCGGCGGGCGTCCACTCGTCGTCGAAAAATTCGCGCAGAGCGCCGGTCGCAGCGTCCAAGAATTTTTCCTGCAACAGGGCGGCGATGGCGTCGGCTCTGGCAAGATAGCCCCGCGACGGGTCGGCCGCGTGCAGCGCCAGCGCGGCCTCGAACAGATGCATATGAGGGTTCTGCCGGCGCGGCAGCGTCTTCGGCAGCGTTTCAAGATACCCGCCAAAAGGATGCGCCATCTGTGCGTCGAGCGCGGCAAGCGTGCGGTCTGCCTCGTCGAGAAGGCGACCTTCGCCGAGTGCGCGCGCGGCCCAAGCGAGCGCCATCAGGCAGAAAGCGTTGTCGTAGAGGTCGGGCTGCGGGTCTGCGAGTCCGCCGCCCGCGCGCATCATTTTTCCAAACAGGAAATCCGGCCTGCGGCAGCCCTCAAGCATAATGCCGGCCCCGCGCCGGACGAGGTCGAGCGCTGTGTCGCGACGCCAGCCCATCAGGGCGGCCTGGGCGAACACAAAGGTCTGGCGCGCCTGAACCCGAACGCGGGTTTGCGCATCGTCAATCGGTGCGCCCTCGAGGGTGAGGCGTTCTCGAAACCCGCCGCGCGGGTCCGGGCCCGCCGACGCCCATAGGGGAAAGCAGGCGTCAAACAGCCAGGACAGCGCCAAATCCGCAAATTGCATCGCTCGCCCCGTTGCGAAGGCACAAAAAAATGGACGCTTGAGGCCCTGTCAAGAATGGGCGCGCAAGCGTTGCGGCGCATCTCGACAGAGGAACCAACCGCCGAAATGACTACGCTGCGGATGGATAGGAATGCGAGCCCATTGATAAGAGATTGCGCCGGCCTTGGCTCATTGACCGGCGGATAGAGCCCGCAATCGGCGACCGGCTTTCGCGCGGAATCGGCCGAAGTCAGCGCAACTTGATATGAGTCGGCTTCAGAGGCTCGGGACTGGCGGGGCACCCCTCACCGACTCAAACGCCATCGCCGCCGCCAACGCGCGGCCGTCTTCGCCCTTGGGCGCGATGAATTGGATAGAGGCGGGCGGCGCGCCTTCGTTGCTTGCCGGGACCGCGACCGCCGGCAGCCCAGCAAAATTCGCAAGGCAGGTGAAATCGGCCTGATTGGCTGGAACCGGCGCGTCGAACCGGAAAGGACCTTGCGGCGCCGTCGGCAGGACGAGAACGCCGGCGCTCTCGACGACCGCCGCAAAACGCGCGCCGGCCGCCTCAAGCGCGGCATAGGCCGCGGGACCGCGCGCGGCTTCTTGCGCGGCGCCCCAGTCGAGCATGGCGGCGAAGTCCGGTGAAAACCCTTTGCGGTTCTCGGCAAGACGGCGCGCATGGATGCGATGCCCCTCGATCTCGCTGACGAGCAAGCCCTTGCGCCGCAAGGCGCCGAAATCGAATCCGGAAACATCCGCCCTCGGAAGAGCGTCGCCGCCGAGGAGCCGCACCGCGCTGTCGAACGCTGCAACAACATCCGGATCGACATCCGCCGTACCGCGCCAGAAGCCGACCGTGACCTGCTGCGGTGCGCTGAGAACCCCTATCTCGAACAGACAGGCGGCGATGGCGGCAAGATCTGACGCGGTCAGAGCGTGCAGCCCGACATGATCGAGCGTCGGCGAGAGGGCAAGCACGCCCTCCTCCGCGATGCGGCCTTTGCCCGGCTTGAAACCGGCGATCCCGCAATAGGCGGACGGGATGCGCACGCTTCCCATCGTGTCCGTGCCGAGCGCGAAGGGGACGAGCCGCGCTGCGACCGCCGCCGCCGAACCGCCCGAAGAGCCGCCCGGCGTCAACGCCGGATCCCACGGGTTCGTGCAGCGGCCGAAATGCGGATTGTCCGTCGTCGCGCCGAGCGCGCCCTCATGCATGTTGAGGATGCCGACCGGGATCGCGCCCTGGGTCTTCAGCGCCGCGACGACGCGCGCGTCTTCCGCCGCAATATCCTCCTTATACGCCGCAATGCCCGCATGCAGCGGAAGGCCGGCGACGGCGATATTCGCCTTGACGCCGAACGGCGCGCCGTCGATCGCGGAGAGAGGCGCGCCCTTGCGGTACCGTGCAGCGCTCGCCTCGGCCTCGCGGCGCGCCGCGTTTGCGCGAAGATCGAGAAAGGCGTTGAGCTGCGGGCTCAGCCGCTCGATGCGCGTGAGGAACGCCGACAGCGCCTCGACGGGGTCGGTCTTCCCTTGTGCGAAAGCGGCGGTGAGATCCGTGACGTCGAGCCAATGGAGCGCCGTCACTTGAAGCGCTCATCGATGAGGCGGATCGGCTTCTGGCGCGTCTCGATGCCGGTGAGCGGCGCGAGCGCGCCCTTGTCCGCGAGCTCGATCGCCGGGGCGATGCCGAGTTTTTTCTTCACGATGTCGGCGAGCGCCGCCGCCACCGTCTCGGAGCGCTCACGCACTTCTGCGACGACGGTGAACTCTTCGCGCCCGGAGGCGTCGCGCGCCGCCTTGCAGATGAATTCGCCGAGGAAGGCCGGGTGCTCCTCCAGCATCGGGCCGATCGCCTGCGGGAAGACGTTGATGCCCTTGACCTTCACCATATTGTCGGAGCGCCCGAGAAACCCTTCGATACGCCGGAAATTCACGCCGATCGAAGAGACCCCGCGCTTCACGCGCGTCACGTCATGCGTGTTGAAGCGGATGACCGGGTAGAGATCATCCTTGTAAAGACAGGTGACGACCATGTCGCCTTCCGCGCCCTCGGCGACCTCAGCGCCTTTATCGATATCGCAGATCTCAAGATACTGTGCGTCTTCCATGACGTAGAGCCCGTCGCGATCCGGCCCTTCGCCCGCGATCGTCCCCGTGTCGCCGACTCCGTACCAGTCGAAGCATTGCGCGCCCCCCCAGGCTTTGGAGAGCGCGTCCTTGTCTTCGCGGCCGAGGTGGCCGGAAATCATGCGGATGTGAATATCGCGGCCCGGGATGATTCCGCTCTCGCGCGCGACCTCGGCGAGTTTTTTGATATAGTCGGCAAAGCCCACAATCACCGTCGCACGGAAGTCGCGCATCAATTCGACCTGACGCGCCGAGCGGGTTTCAACGCCCGTCCCTGCGGACATGAAGATGGCGCTCGTCCAGTGCGTCACGGCCTCGCGCACATAATGGCCGCCGTTGATCATGCCATGTCCGTAGACGGAATGGACGACATCGTCCGGCCGGAGACCCTGGAACCGGTAGAGGCGTCCGAGAAGGAGATTTTGCGCCTCCCGGCTCTTCGGCCCAAACAGGATGACCTGCGGCGTGCCGGTCGTGCCCGAGGTGGTGTGGAAGATCGCCGGCGGGCGGGCGCCGGCGGGATAGCTTTCAAAACCGGCGAAATCGCCGAAGGGCGGGGCGAGCGCGATCGACTCCATAAGGTCGCTCTTGTCGAAGGCCGGCAGTTTCGGCAGATCGTCTAGCGAACGGATGTCGCCGCGTTCGATTCCTTTTGCGCCCCACAGGCGCCGATAGAAGGGCGTCGCCCAGGCGCGTTCGACGCAGCGCAGAAAGAGCGCGTTCTGCCGCGCGCGCAGCGCGTCGCGAGAGATCGTCGTCGCGAAACGGACAAAATCCTCGCCGATCGGATGATCGCGCTCAAGCGCCGCCCAGTCGACGGAATTGAAATAGGTTCTGTGCCCGTCTTTGGCCGCGCCGGCTCCGCCCTGCCCCGTCATGCTGCGCTCCCTGAGGCGAGGCGGAGGAGATCCGCCGCCTCTTTTTCCTGTTCGATCGTCTCCATGCGCGCGATCAGCGCGTCAGCGGCGCGAGGACCGGCCGTCCGGCCAAGGCCATAGGCCATGCAGGTCCGAAACTTCGCAAGGTGCTGCTCATACGTCAGCGGCGCGGCAGGCGCGCCGAGAAGAGAGTCGATCCGCGTCTCGACGATGCGTCCGTCGATCAGCGTAGCGCGCGCGATTTGCGGCGCGAAGGCCGCCGGGTCCGTTGACCCGTCGTCTGCGACCGTGATGCGTGCGGCGATGCGCCGGACGTCGTCCTGCGCAAAGGCGTCCGGCGCAAAATCCTCAAGTCCGACATCGCCCCGGGTCAGCGCGACGGCCCCCGTATAGGCGAAGCACAGCCGCGCATAGGCGACAGACATATCCTCCTGATACGGACGGCCGACGAGGCGTTTGATCAGCGGCGGCGCAGTCAGGATGAGACTTTCGAGATTGTCCGGAGAAACGCCCATGGCCCTCAGCCGCTGGACCGCGACGATGCCGCCCTGCGCCGCGCGGCCTGTCGGAAACGGCTTGTGCGATACTTCAGTGATGCGCCAGACGCGGCCAAGACTCTCGATCACGGGCGCAAGATCAAAGGCGTCCTCAAACAGCGGCAAATAGCCGAACGGCCCTTCAAACACATCATGCGCCGCCGCAACGCCCGCTTGCGCGAGATCGCAGGCGAAGAGCGCGGCGCGCGCCGCATTGCCGATCTGCACGGGCAAAGCCGGCTTGCCTTCGACATGCGCCTGCATGGTTCCGGACGCATGGGCGAGCGCAAAGCCGAGCGCGTCGAGCGCCGTCGGCAAGGCGAAACCGCGCAAGCGCGCCACCCCGAGCGTCGCGCCGAAGACGCCGGCCGTCGCCGGGCGAAAGAACTTGATCGGAGACTTTGCGGCGACGCCGAGCCCTGCTGCGACATCGACGGCGAGGATCGCCGACGCGAGCAGGTTTTCGCCCGAAGCGCCGGCGCGTTGCGTTTCCGCGGCGAGCGCTGCAAAAATCGTGGCCATCGGATGAACGACCGCGGCCTCATGCACGCAGTCGAACTCCTGGCAATGGATCTGGAAGCCGTTGACGAAGGCCGCCGACGCCGCCGGCAATCGCGCGCCGACGCCGAGGACCTGCGCCGCGCCTGAAACGCCGGCGCCGCCCCACCCCCGCGCCGCGGCAAGGATGGACGCCGCCAGGGGCGCCTTTGCGCCCGCAACGCCGACGCCGATCGTGTCGAGGAGAAATGTTTTGCCTGCGCGCCGCGCCGGCTCCGGGATTCGCGCAAAAGGCGTTTCGAGAACATGGCGCGCGAAGGCTTGCGTCGCGTTCATTCCGCGCACGCCTCTTTCAGGAGCGCATAAAAGGCGCGAAACGCCCGCGGCTCATTTTTTGGCAGCGCGAGCGCGGCTGCGGCAAGCTGCTTCGCCTCGCCCTTCTTAAGGCCCGCATGGGCGATAAGCGCCATCGCCTTTTCGTAGATAAGATCGTCCGAAGCCGGATTTTCGGGGTCGCCGAGCGCGTCGCCGACCTCGGCGACAAGCGTGGCGCCGCTTTTCAACGTCGCCTCGACCGCCGCGCCGAAGCGAGCGGGGTAGCGGCTGGTGAACCCGGCGTCCGACTTCACTTTGATCCTGTCGCGGAAGGCCTTTGTCTCGGCGTTGCGCAGCGCTTTCCCCTCGAAATCTGCGAGCGACGGCGGTCCGCCGAGCAGCGCGACGGCTGCAGAATGCTGCAGGGAGAATTTGGCGCTAAGCGCATCTTCAGGATGCTGCTTGTCGCAGAACGCGATCGCGTCGCGATAGGTCCTGACAACCGCGCTCGCAATGTCCTCGGCCTTCAAGCCCTGATTGCGCAGCGCAAGCGCAGCGTCGATCGCGGCATGGGCGTGACGACACGCAGGCCAGGGCTTGAAGCTCACGTCATAAATCGCCCAGGGCGCATCCGCCGGAAAGTCGAGCACCATTTCCGCTGACGCTGCGCCGCAAGCGGCGGCAAAGAAACCTTGCGGCCCTTCCAGGATCGTCCGGACACCAACGAACCCCGCGTCGGCGAGACTGAATGCGGTCAGGCCTGCATGCGCGGCGCGCGCCGTATGCAGCTGCTTGGCCATGGACGCCGGCTCATGGCGCATCTGCCAGAGGCCGGACGCCTGCGTGCCTGCAAGGCCCAGCGCGTCGACGATTCTCGGCTCCGGCCGCGGGATCGTCGCCGCGAGCCCCGCCGCTGCGCCGAAGGGCCCGCATGTCGCCGTATTGTGCCAATATTTGTAATGCTCAGGCCCGACGGCGCGCCCGATGCGGATCATCGCCTCATAGCCGCGGACAATCGCGTCGAGAAACAATTCGGCGTCCGCCTGGTAGAGGTCGCAACCGACAAGCGCCGCCGGGATGACGACGGGACCTGGATGCAGGAGCGCGCGCTTGTCGACATCATCCATTTCGAGGACATTGCCGAGCGCGCCCCAGAAAAAGACGCCGTCAAGGTCGTCCGTCCGGGTGAAAACCGAACGCATGATCCGCGCCGGCTCCGACCGCGCCGCCGCAACGGCGCAGCCGGTCCAGTCAAGCACATGCAGCGCCGCGCGCTTGCGATCGCGATCCGACACCGGCCTCAGGAGACGTTGCGCCAGCCGTTCTGTGACCGACGGCGCCGAAGGATTTTGTCCGGACATTTGTTTGGTGTAGCATGGAGACCGATGGCTGAAAATGCCGGAGCCCGATGTATCCGAAAACCCTCAACGCCGAAGCGGCGCTCGCGTTCCTACGTGAACGGACGGCAGACGGTGCGCGGGTCTATATTGCAGGCTGTTCCGGCGAGCCGTTGCTCTTTGGCGAGGCGATGCGCCTTCGGCCGGCGCTGGCGCGCGGCCTCGTCTTTCACGGGATCTGGATCCCTGGCGTCAATCGCACGGATTACGCCGGCTTGGATGGGACGTCGCGCGCCGAGACGATCTTTCTTTCTCCGGACATTCAGTCGAGCTTCGCCGCCGGCCGCGTCGACTTCCTGCCGCTCTCTTATGCTCAAGCGTTCCGCCGCTTGGAAAACGCGCCCATCGCCGCCGCGCTCGTACAGACATCTGCGCCGGACGCGAAGGGGCGCGTGTCGATCGGCGTTTCGGCCGACTTTTCGCCAGCCGTCCTTGGCCGGCCGGACGTCGTAAAGATCGCCCACGTCAATCCGGCGATGCCAGCGCCTGCTGCGTCTCTCTCCTACGCGCTGGCGGCCTTCGACGCCGTCGTCGAGGCGGCGCGGCCGTTGCTCGCTTATGCGCCCCCGGCGCCAGGCGCCGTCTTCGACGCAATCGCCCGCCATGTCGCTTCCCTCATCGGGGACGGCGCGACGGTGCAATTCGGT
Source organism: uncultured Caulobacterales bacterium (assembly GCA_964507915.1). GTDB lineage: Bacteria > Pseudomonadota > Alphaproteobacteria > Caulobacterales > Parvularculaceae > Amphiplicatus. Next base: position 750,977 of record CAZDRH010000001.1, on the reverse strand, counting down.
CTCGGCAATGTGCAGCTCTCGGTTTTGCGAGCGCTCGCAGGCCGGCGGAAGCTGAACATCCACTCGGGCATGGTGAGCGACGGCGTGCTCGGGCTCCTTGAAGCCGGCGCGATAGAGGCCCGCCCCGGCGCCGTCACGACGGGCGTCGCTCTTGGCACGGAGCGTCTCTACGCCGCCGCGGCCGCCGACTTCCGTTTCCGCTTCGCGCCGGTTTCCCACACGCATGCGCAGGAAGTCCTGACCCGCATTCCGGACTTTGTCGCGATCAATTCCGTCATCGAGGTAGATCTTTTCGGCCAGGCGAACGCCGAGTTCGTCGATGGACGACAGATTTCCGGCGCGGGCGGGCTCGTCGACTTCCTGCGCGGCGCGGGCGGGGCCTATGGCGGCAAGCCTGTGGTCGCGCTTGCTTCGACCGCCAAAAGCGGCGCCGTCTCGCGTATTGTGCCGCAGCTTGAAGCGCCTGCTGTCTCGGTCGCACGGGCCGATATGGGCTTCGTCGTCACCGAATACGGCGTTGCAGACCTCCGCGGCCTGTCCGTCGAGGCCCGCGCCCGCGCGCTGATCGCCATCGCCCATCCGGACTGGCGGCGCAGACTTGAGGCCGCGTGGACTGAACGCGCAAGGAAGCTCTGACCCATGGCCCGCACCCCGCGCTATCTCGAACTCGCCAATGCGCTCCGCCGCGACATCGCCGGAGGCCGCATCGCGATCGGCGGCCAATTGCCGACTGAGCATACGTTATGCTCCGTACACGGCGTCTCGCGCCATACCGCCCGGGCGGCGTTGCAAGTGCTCGCTGACGAGGGCCTCATCGACCGCCGCCCCGGCCTCGGCACGACCGTGGTCGCGACCGGCGACCCGTCAGGCTTCACCCAGGCGCTCGGCGACCTTCCGGCGCTGATGAAATATGCGCATGAAGCGCGTCTTGAGATCGCCCGGTCCGCGCGCCGCCCGATGACTGAAGCAGAGGCCGCCCGCTTCCAAGCCGATATCGATAGGATGTGGCTTGTTCTCGACGGCGTCCGGCGCGCCGGCGCGCAGGCTGTTGCGGCGACCACGATCTTTGTCGCGGACTGGACAGGGGCGCAAGTCGCGGATGTCTCAGACCCTGCCCTCGCCGTCACCGAGCAGATTGAGAAAGCCTTCGGGATCAGCGCCGGCCGGATTGAGCAGCGGATCGCCGCAGGCTTGCTGGGCGCCGAAGACGCGGCCGCGCTTGGCGCGTTCCGCGGCGCGCCAATGTTGGAGACGATCCGGCGCTATCGGGACGCCAAGGGGCGCGTCTTTGTCGTTTCCGAATCGCGGCATCCGGCCGAACGCTTCAGCTATGAAATGGTGTTCGAGCGCCGGAAGAAAAACCAGGGCGGTTGAACGCTTGATCGCCCAGAGCGGCTCGCCTGCCATTTACTATGTTGTGCTGACCTTCACTCATTGCCCGGCGGACAGAGCCCGCAAACGGCAACCGACTTCCACGTGAAATCGGTCGAAGTCAGCGCAAGTTGGTATTAGTCCCCGGCGTCACGCTTGACAAAGGTGACGGCGAAAAGCGGCTCACCATTGAAGAGATCCTTTGGCTCGGCGGCGCCCTCGATCATCTTGAAATAGCGCGGCGTGATCGATCCTTCCATGCGATAGCCTTTTTCCGCCATCCGCCCGCGATGAAATTCAAGAGCGGCCGCGGTGAACTCGCGGGCAAGGATCGTGATGCGTTCAGGGTCTTTCGGCATGGCGTCTTTAACCTTTGATGGCGGACCGAGGCTGTTCGAGTCGGGCTGTAGCAGATTGCGCCGAATTTGCCGAGCGGCAGATGCGGCACGCCGCACAAGGGCCTGGGGCTCGACAGCCGCCCTCATAACGGCGAGCCTCTCAAGGACCGCAAGCGAAAGACCCCTTCATGGTGCAACGCCCGAAAATCCCTCGTGACAAGGAGAATGACTACACGCCGGCCATGGCGGCTGCGCGACGGGCATTCGCCGCAGAACAGACCGGGGTCACGCTGTCCCATGTCGGAAAGGCCTCCTTCGACCCTGCCGTTCTGCCGGGGAATATCGAGAACTTCATCGGCGTCGCCCAGGTGCCGATCGGCCTTGCCGGTCCCTTGCGGATCAACGGCGAGCACGCCGCCGGTGATTTCTACGTACCGCTGGCGACGACGGAGGGGACGCTCGTTGCGAGCTATAATCGCGGCATGCGGCTCCTTGCCGAAGCGGGCGGCGTCAAGACGACCGTGATCGAGCGTTTCATGCAGCGCGCGCCCGTTTTCCATTTCGACGACGCGCGCGGCGCCCGCGCCTTCCGGGATTGGGTCGACGCGCGCTTCGAGGAGATTGCGAACGCCGCCGAGACGACAACGCGCGTTGGAAAGCTTTCGCACATCCAGCAATTCTGCGTCGGGCCGAAATGCTTTCTGCGCTTCAACTACACAACCGGCGATGCAGCGGGGCAGAACATGGCTGGCAAAGCGACGCTCGCCGCCTGCGAGTGGATCGCCGGGGCTTATCCGGGCGGCGCGCGCTTTACCCTTTCCGGCGCGATCGACACGGACAAGAAGCACAGCCATATGAACATGCTGCATGCGCGGGGCGCGCGCGTGATCGCCGAAGCCGTGCTGCCGGACGCGCTCCTCCGCGACGTCATGGGCGTGTCCGCCGCTGATTTGTTCCGTGCACGGCTCGTTTCCAACGCCGGCGGCATGCTCGCAGGGACCGCCAATAACGGCGCGCACTCGGCGAACGGTCTTGCCGCGCTCTTCATCGCGACCGGCCAGGACGCAGCGAACATCGCAGAATCACATGCGGCGATCACCTATGTCGATCTGTCGCCGAACGGCGACTACTACTGGTCGATCACCATTCCATCTTTGATCGTCGCCACTTATGGCGGCGGCACGGGACTTCCGACGCAGCGCGAATGTCTTGAACTCCTTGGCTGCTATGGCGCCGGCAAAGTGGGCAAACTCGCTGAAATCTGCGCGGCGACGGCGCTGGCCGGCGATGTTTCCCTCGCCTCGGCGATCGTCGCGGGCGACTGGGTGGAGTCGCACGACAAGCTTGGGCGCAACCGGCCCTAAAAAGGAGCGCGTCATGTCCGGATTTCAGAAAACCCTGATTGTCATCGGGATTCTCCTGATCGCCGTCGCCCTGCTATGGCCTGTCCTGACCAAGATCGGCATTGGCAGACTGCCCGGCGATATTCTCATTCGGCGCGACAACTTCACGTTTTACTTCCCGTTGACGACGATGATTCTGGTCAGTATCGTGATCACTATCCTCTTGCGCTTCCTGCAGAAGTAGAACACGCAAAGCGCTCAACCCATCCTCGTCTTTCAGGCGAATGCGCGCCGAAAGGGCGTTGCTTATGCGCGCGCGCGTTGATCCGCAGAGGCGTTTTCGGCTTTGCTTGGCCGTATGCGCTTTCTCGCGCGTGGCCATCGGCCAATTATCTGCAGGTGCGGCCATTTGTGCTGGCGTCCTGCGTGCTCACACAGCGTCTGGCGGCGGCGGAAACGAGCGGTTTCGGCGCTTCCAAAGAGCTGGCGTTTTTGCAGCGGCGGCCCTGGCGGCCCTCGCGGTTTTGGACCCTGCCCGCGCGTCTCCCTGGGGGCGTGAGCGCGGCGACCTCTTCGTCTCCAGCAAGTCGAACTATTTCACCGCTGCCGCGCCCGCGCCTGCGGCGGACGCTCTTGGCGGCCTTCGGTTCGAACGTATCGATGCGGATGTTTACGCCGAATGGGGCGCGGGGCTCGGACTCACTGTCGGCGGCAAGGCGCTTTGGGGGGTATCAACCTATTTCGACGGCTATGAGCTATTCTCCGCCAACGGAGTGAGCGAATTTGAAGGCTTCATTCAGAAGCGGCTCGCTAAATCGAAACACGACGCCTTCGGCATCAGGCTCGCCGGCGCCAAGCCGACGCGCTTCCAGTCCGGCGCTCGACCGGGACTTGCGACTGACGGCGCTGACGCTGAGGTGCGCCTGCTCTATGGGCGCGATGTCATCCTACGGCCGATCAAGGTCTTCGCGACCGCCGAAGCGGGTTATCGTCGCCGATTTGGTCCCGGCGCCGATCAATTCCGGGCCGACGCTTTAATTGGATTCGAACGCGGCCGTGGCCTTCTCTTGATCGAAAGCCAGACCACGTCGTCCGTCGGCGCCCCCGAGCCTGGCGGCGCGGGCTATGATCTTGTGCGGCTGCGGGCGACCGCCGTCTGGCGCATGAGCCGCCGCGTCTCCGTCCAGATCGGCGGCGCGCACGAAGTCGCGGGCCGAAACATCCTGCGCGGCGAAAGTGTCTTCGCCGGCTTCTGGACGTCGTTCTGACATGGGCGACGGCGCGTCTATTCCGTCACGGCAATGGCGCCTCGCGGCCGATGATGACGCAGATTGTGTCGATGACGCCGTCTGGTCCCTTGTTCGCGCCGACCCGGACGCCTCGGCGCATCGGCTCTTCAGCAGATCGAACGCTCGCCCTGCCCTCGCTTTCGTCAGCATCGTGGCGGGCATCGCGCTGCTCGGTCCGACGCCAATCCTGATTGCGATCAATGTTGCGCTGACGGCATTTTTCCTCGCGTCGATCGCCTTTCGTGTCGCGCTGGTGCTCGCCGCAAAGCCCGAGGAAGCGCCCTTTGACACAGCTGCAGCTGGCGACATGCCCGATGCGGACCTGCCCGCTGTGACCATTCTCCTGCCCCTGTTTCGCGAAGCTGACAGCCTGCCGGGCCTTGCGCGCGCGATCGCCGCTCTCGACTACCCGCCGGACAAGCTCGACATCCTCCTCATTCTGGAACGCGAAGACGTCGAGACGGCGTCGGCCGCCAAGGCTTTGGCGCTCGATCGCTCGTGGCGCATTATCGTGGTGCCGCCTTCGGCGCCGCAGACCAAGCCGAAAGCCTGCAATTACGCGCTCCATTTCGCGCGCGGCGCGCTTACGGTCATCTATGACGCCGAAGATGAACCCGAACCCGACCAGCTCCGCAAGGCGGCGGCGCGCTTCGCCGCCGGCGACCAACGGCTCGCCTGCCTGCAAGCGCATCTCAACTTTTACAATGTCCACGAAAACTGGCTGACGCGCCTGTTCGCGATCGAGTATGCGCTCTGGTTCGACACGTTTCTCCCGGGCCTGCGCAGGCTCCGCTTGCCTATTCCGCTCGGCGGCACATCGAATATATTCCGTACAGAGATCTTACGCCGAGTCGGCGCCTGGGACCCGTTCAACGTGACGGAAGATGCCGATCTCGGGCTTCGCCTGGCGCGACGCGGCTATCGCGTCGAAGTCCTCGACTCAACGACGTATGAAGAAGCCAATTGCCGGCTCGGCAACTGGCTGCGCCAGCGCTCGCGCTGGATGAAGGGCTATATGCAGACGTTTTTTGTCCATGCGCGGAACGTCAAGGAGTTGGCCGTGGCGGCCGGATGGCGCAGCCTGTTGACGACGCATCTCTTTGTCGGGGGCACGGTCTTCGCCGCGCTCGTCAACCCCTTGTTGCTGGCCGCGACGGCGCTCTCTGCGGCAAGCGGCGTGTCCGCCGGAGCCGTCTGGCCGCAGCCTTTGCTCGCGCTCAACATCTTCGCTCTCGTTTTCGGAAACCTCCTGTTTGTCGCCCTCGCCGCCATTGCACCTCTAAAGCGCGGCCTCAAGGGCCTTGCCCCTTCGGCGCTGCTCGCCCCGCTTTACTGGCAGCTGACCTCCATCGCCGCGTATCGAGGGCTTTGGCAGCTCATTCGAAGGCCGCATTTCTGGGAGAAGACCGATCACATGATCTCTCCGGCGGCCAAGCGGCGCGCGGGGCCTTCGCCGGTCAATCCCTTGCAAACGCCGTCCGGGCGAGTCACCTAGGCGCCATGAGCGCGGCGGGGCATCCTTTTCGCAAAATGAACGGGCTCGGGAATGATTTCGTCATTCTCGACACGCGCAAGTCGCGCCTGAAAATGACCCCGGCCCTGGCGCAACGCATCGCCGATCGCAAGACGGGTATTGGATGCGATCAAGTCATCACAATAGAGGACCGGCACGGCCCGTTCATGGGCGTGTGGAACGCGGACGGATCGGAATCCGGCGCCTGCGGCAACGCCGCGCGCTGCGTCGGCTGGATCCTCTGCGAAGAAGCGGGCGCGGCCCGCGTCGCGCTGTCGACTCTGTCCGGCCCCATCAGCGCCGAGCGCAAGGGGCCGTTCGAGTTCCGCGTCGATATGGGCGAACCGCGATTCGGCTGGCGCGATATTCCGTTGTCGGAAGAAGTCCAGGACACGCGCTTTGTCGACGTGAAGCTCGGCCCGATCGACAAGCCCGTTCTCTGGGGGCCGTCGGCCGTCAGCATGGGCAATCCGCATTGCGTCTTTTTCGTCGACGACGTCGATGCGCACCGCCTCGACCGCTTTGGCCCGCTGGTCGAAAATCATCCGCTGTTCCCTGAGCGCGTGAATGTCGGGCTTGCGCATGTGGAGGCCGCTGACCGGATCCGCCTGCGCGTCTTCGAACGCGGCGCCGGCATCACCAAAGCCTGCGGCACCGGCGCCTGCGCCGCGCTCGTCGCCGCGAATCGGCGGCGCCTGACGGGGCGAAAGGCGACTGTCGAACTCGATGGCGGGCCGCTCGAAATCGAGTGGGCAGACGACAACCACGTCTACATGACGGGCCCCGCGGCGCTGGAGTTCGAAGGCGTGCTCCCGGCGGAGATTGAGTTCGCCGACGCCGCGCAGAATTGACCTACGGCTTTTCCGGCGAACAGCGCTTTATGTCTTGAAAGAAGTGGTACCGCCTCCCGGGCTCGAACCGGGGACCTCTAGATCCACAATCCGAATACGGACGATTCTAAGTGATTGTTTTAAAACGACTTTCGTAAATTAATTCAATGGCTTAGCCAACTATTTGATTCCATGGAGGACCACCAAAAACCATGGATTTCCACCAGAAAATGAACCTAAAGTGAACCGAGTTTTGGGCCTTAGGCGACGCTCGACCACCTAGATTCACGATCCAAAGGTTTCAGAACCAGACCTTCCTGGCCAAAACTTGGTTCATTTGGTTCATTCTTGACCGTCGAAATGTCATGTTGCCCTGAATTTTCAACGTAGATCGGAATCCGGGCGGTTGTCTTTGACATTGCCACCGTACTCTCTACGTCGGCGAAGTACGCTACCGATCGCACTGGATTCTATATTGCTGGCATTCTTCAGGGCTAGGCTTAAGCCCTGCCAAACGCTCTTTAGCGGTGGCAACAAGCGCCAGACCAATTGGAGGGATATCATGAATTGTGGCCGTTCCATCTGCCGTCGGTGCAATCACAGCGTATCCATCCGGGCTAAACGCCGGGCGAAAGTTTTGGAGCGGGCGTAGAAATAAAGGAGAAAGAGGCGTCCCAGTTTCGGAATCCCACACCCTAAAAGAGTTCACCGATTGAGTAAGGATTTTCGAGCCGTCGGCGCTGAATTCAGCGAATGAAACAAAATCCTCATGCGCAAGCGCCGGCGATTCCGCAGCAAGGCTTGAGGCATCGTATACGAAGGCCGAACGATCCCAGAGAGATGCGGCGACGAACTTGGTGCCGTCTGGGCTGTACCGAGCACCAAACACACCGCTTGCCACCACCAGAACGCGCCCTTGCCGTGAAATAGACGGCCCAATTTGTTGTCCCGAGAATGCATCATAGACTGACGTTTCCCCGCGCCGTGACGAAATGAGAATTTCGAGGCCGCCCATTCTGAAATCTAAGGATGCAGCGTTCTCGCCAAGCACGATGGGTGAAAACCGTTCGATACCGGTGTCTGTGTTCCAGCCGCGTATCGATCCATCGTCTAATGCGCTCAAGAAAAGCGTACCGTCGGGTGAAAACGTCGAATTGATGATTCGCGGAGACTGACTAAAGACGGTGCTTTCGTCGGAGACTGGTCGGTGTAGAATGTCGTGTCTTCGAGACCCTGTTTTTGAGTCGCGAATTTGAAAATGGTTGTCGCCGATAAACTCGACGTAGAGCTCACCATCGGGACTGAAATAGAAGGAATCATCGACCTCTTCGACGCGCGCGCGGTGCAAATCTTTGAGGGTTTCTGTGTCCCAAAGCGAACGCTCGTTGTTCGAAGAAGAAACAAGCCTCGTGGCTCCTCGATTAAAGTGAGCCGATTTGATGCCAGGCTGTAAAAGCTTTTTCCTTATTATGGTCCCATCGTTTGATCTAAGCGCAGTGTAGGTTCCGTCAAGGGCAATTGTGTGAATGATTGCTCCATCGTTTGAGAATTCGACATCTACCAAATCGCTAGATAGTTGAGTTTCTGCGAACTCACGTGCCCCAGAACTTAATCTCCAGAGATTGAGGGCCCCTTCCCCGTCCCACGTTAGGACGTGGCTCTCGCTGGGGCTGAAACGATAATTCGAGATGGATTCGCCGCTCACGTGTGAAATTTCCCGTCCAGCCAATACAGAAAGATCAATCTGCCATAGGCGAGCCCCATCGAGAGCCGAGGACATCAATTTATCGCCGTGTCTATTGAAAGCGATTGTTGCGATTTCCGCTCCGTGGCCGAGCCAGGGCGTAATTGGCTCACCGGAACTTGGATCCCACACGCGGACTTTGCCGTCTTGGGTTCCGGTCGCAATTCGTCTCCCGTCTTCGCTAAAAATGGCATGGCTCACAACAGCTTCATGGCGAATTGGGCCCGACAGAGGCTCTGCCGTCATCGCGCTCCAGACACGGGCTGTTCTGTCAGTGGACCAAGTAACGATTTTTGTTCCATCCGGACTGAATGATGCCGATAAACTGTCGTCATGGCGGAGCGGTAGTCCGATTTGCTCACATGTCGATGAACGCCAAAGTCTCACCTCAAACCAGCCAATAGTAAGAAGACGCTCTCCGTCTGGACTGAATATCGAATTGCGTAGAAGTGGGCCCGCTTGGTTTGGCTCCGCTGGGGATTGGCATGACACAATCAGCAAACCTGTGCGAGCGTCCCAGATGCGTGCGAAACCGTCCCACGATGATGTCAATATACGATTGCCAGTATGATCGTATGAGGCCGCGCTTACGATGCCGCCGTGCAGCATTGGGGAAACGATCTCATGACCGTTATTGGCGTCCCAAACGCGCGCTGTCTTGTCGGATGATGCCGTCAAGACCTGAGATCCGTCGGGGCTAAAATCAGCGCTTTGAATCTTTCCCTGATGTTTAAGCGGATCTCCAATCATCTGACCGGTAGCGACATCCCAAATTTTGACCGCAAAATTGCTACCAGCGGGAGAATAAGTAAGAACACGCGATGCGTCATTGTTAAACTTGGCACGCACGAGCGCTCCGCCATGATTGAGTGGCGCCGATACCGGCTCTCGTGTCACTGCGTCGTAAATGCGGGCTGTGCCGTTCGACCACAATAACACTTTGGTCCCATCTTCGCTAAAAGCTCCGAATACCTGCCTGTTGTTGGATGCGTCGCCGATGCCCAAACATTCCGGTTGCTTCATTTTGAGCTCGCAGACCCTGGCACCAACTCCTTTTCCAGATACGAGCACACGATTTTCCGAAGGGTCGAATTCCGCTCCTAAGACTTCGGTCTCGCGCGCAAACATGGAAAGTTCATTCATGTGCAGCAGCGCTTTGGTTAGAGCGGCTTCTGTCAAGCTTGATGATTTCAAGAGTAGCTCAGCGTCACTTTTTCGCTTAGCCAAATGTTCGAGTCCGTCGAGTGCCAAGAAAGCGGCGAGCTTGTAGTTATTTCGCTCTGATTCACTTAAAGACTGAAGGGCTCGCGCTCGCGAAAACTCATTTGCCTGCCGTTGTTCAGCCGTCAGCGGATTTTTGATCATGAGCCGTCTGACGACGTCGTTGACTTCGGCGACGGCGGCGATGTGGACGGCGCGGTTGAAGCGGCTGACAGCGAGTTCAGCGGCGTCGCCATGGTGATAGGTGCAGCAGGTGTGGATCGCGGTCACCGCTTCGTGCCGCCGGGAGAAGATGGGCGCGCCGGATGAGCCGCCGTGCGTGTCGCAAAGATGCCGGAAGTTCGCAGGGAAGGACGGGTCGCCGTCCTTCTGGTCTACCGTCCGGCAATAGCGCTGCGTCAGCACCTGACGGAAGCGCTCCGGGTGATGGATGAGGAGAAGATCATGTTTCTCCTCAAGCGCCACTTCGGCGATGTCGACAGGCCCGAAGCGCCGGACGTCTTCATCTTCGGACTGCGTCACCTTTCGCTGGAATTCGCCGGGACAGAGTCCGAGAAGCGCGTAGTCGAGGCCCTGATCCTTGTCGCTCGCACGGTAATGGGCGTCTGTGTCGCGATGTTCGGGCTTCGCCGCCTCGGTTTTTTTGCTTTCGGTCGCATTCTCTGACGCGTCGCACGCCCGCCCGAGATGCAGGTCAAGGCTGACCATGCCCTTGCCGACGACGTCGAAACCGGGGCTCTTCGCTTTAGCCGCCGCCTCGCCGAGATAGCCAAGCACGAATTTCGCCTGACCTATCTTCCGCCACTCGTTCTCCCCATCCACCTTCATGACGCAATGCCCGGCCGTCAGGAGGTGCTCTTCCGAGATCAGGAACGCCGTGCATGGAATCCATTCCTTTTGCTCGTTGTCCAACACCCAAAGGAGCCCGACGCCGCGCGCCAGCTGATAGGCCGCAGAACCCTTCGCCACATTCTCCATCAACTCGTAATTGACGTCGCCGCCTTGCCCGAACCCGCCCTTCAGGCCCTCGACGCCCCAGGCGCCGACATCCAGCGCATCCTGCGTCGATCCACAAACAGGCGAGCCGTCTCCCCCAATGCTACATGACGAAGTTTTTGTTTCATTCCTGGGCGTGCTGAAGACTCCGGCGCCGACACCCTGCATCCCAACAGAAAGCCCCACCAGCATAAGCATGCCGCCAACGGACAACCAAAATTGCCGCTGCCGAACCAACCTGCGCTGGGTTTGACTCATGCTGCTCAATTGTGACTCCCCCAATTAGGGTTTACTCAGATTGTTTACACAGGACGTCAGATCGCGATTTATTATTTCCACACGGAAAGACAGATCCTCGACGTATCGTTTTCTGCGAAACTCTCTTAGAATGAGAGCGGCGGCGGATTGCGCAGAACAATAAACAAATTCGATTCCCTTTCGCTCCTAAGCAGCCAAGAGTTCGGCGCACTCGTAATCTTAGAAATCAGACCGGGTTGCGAGAGTGACAACACAATTGTCTAATTGAAGTCTTCAAACTCACCGATGTTAGGTAAATCGTCATATGACACATCTTCGAACACTTTCTTGGCAGGGTTACAATTGAGTCTGTACCGTAGACATTCATTTGGATCGATTATGCTTAAACGTGACAGTCGTGTGCCGGCCTCCTGCATAAGGTCGTCATCCGTAGGGGAAGCATCCCAAATTTTCACAAATCCATCGGCGGTCACTGTTGCCAAATATTTCCCAGAAACGTCATATTCTGCATAGGTTATTTCAGCATTGACCTCGACGCCAGTCTCGATCCTTTGTCCGGTATTTGTGTCAAACACAGACGCCTTGCCTTCGCGTCCATAAATGACTACCTCGTCACCAGTCGGCGCGAAAGCCGCGCCGATTGCATCTAGTGGAATGATATCTCCAACCGGGGCACCGCTTTCCGCGTCCCAGATTCTTATTGTCTTGTCAGTGCCAATTGTAAGAATCCGGCCGCCAGTTGGGTCGAATGCTGCGAACCTGAAATGATCTTCTCCGCCTACGAGGTAATCAATCCAACCGCCTAGCCGATAATGGCTCAATTGAAATTGTCGAAATTCCTTATTCCTGATATCGATTACTGTCGCATACTTTCCGCACAGTACCAACACTTTATTATTTGACGCTGATAAAGATGCGTCTCTAGGTTGGCTGCAAATTGGTATTTCGACTTTTTCTTTCCCAATATTCGGGCTATCGATTCTCCAAATATTCAAATTCCGATCATTTCCAACAATAATATTGCGTCCATCTCTGCTGAAATGTGCAAATTTGACGCTACCGATCGACTCTTTTCTATTCCCCTTCCAAATAAATGCATCCCCGTCTCGGGTAACAGTCAATATGTTGCCATTGACGCCGAATTCAGCGGAATTAACTGGGTGCTCGTGATACAATGGCGGCCGATCACTACTGTCACTCTCCAGCGCCCAGGCTCGAGCGGTGCCGTCATCCGATGCGGTCAAGAACAATCCGATAGCGGGATCGACATTAATACTGTTTATTTTTTTGCGATGGCAGACTGACCGCAACTTCATTTGCTTTTTCAAATTCCAAACGTCCGCACAATTGCCGGTTGTTGACACCACTGCGAACTGACCATCTGCGCTGAACCTGAAAAGCGGAGACGGGGCGGCGTGACTCGTTCCAATTATGGAATTGGGCACACGTAGCGCCACATCCCACACTTGAACTGCACCAGCAAAGCCAACAGTTAGTAAAAATCTGCTAGAAACGTCAAATGCTACCGGAATAGTATTAATCGGCGCTTGAACTTCAAAATATTTGTCACCGGTCGATGCGAACCTAACAATCGGGCTTTCATCTATTCGATTTGTAGCAAGGAACTTTCCATCCCTTGAAAGCACCCAGTAATCGAGATCGGGAATTCGAATTTCTTTTCTATTATGACTTTTCAGCTCAATGTCGTAGAAAGTAAATTTGTCGTCGTCGTATAGCGCGAACAGATCGTGCAACTTAGGGCAACGCTTCCGCACGTACCCTCGCACGTACCCTGACGGATCGGACTTTCCGGTTACCTTAGAGATAGGTTCACCGCTTTCAAGACTCCAAATTGCAGCTCCTTCTTGGGTTAGGGTAAATAGATGGTCCGGGTTGCTCAAAAATTGAGCGCATGCTGGCCTAGAATTATGAGCCAGGCGGGACAAGCGTGAAGTGGCGCCGATGGACCAAACTGTTACAATATCATTTTCCGATGTAGTAGCTATGCGTTTTCCATCTTCGCTGAATGTTACGTTGACTACGGCCGCCTCGTGCTTATACGAGCCCTGAAGCGAGGAGTCTTCAATATTCCAAAGCTTGACAAACCCATCTGCGCTAGCAGTAGCAACCATTGTTCCGTCGGGGTTGATTGCGATGTCATTGATCCCTTTTTCGCCATGTTTCAATTCTCGCCAAAGCGCACACGTTTCCGCGTCCCAGATTCTGGCAGAGCCGGTTATGGTAATGCTCGCAAAGAAGGTTTGATCTTCTGAAGAATTCAGAAACTGAACGTCTGAAAGCGAGCGATCATTTGATTTCTTGCCGCGCGTAGAAGTACCGCATTTGAATGCTCCTGTGATGGCGTTTCGGATTTCAATTGAATCTGCTTGATCGGCGATGAAAGTCGCCAGGAGAGATTTAGGCCCAAATACTGCGCGAATGTCCTGTTCTGGTTCGCTAAAAACTGTCATGTGTTCATGCAGCGAAAAAATTGCGTTTTGCAGAGAGATTTTCGTCTCTCTGGAATTTTTTGTTAGCAATGCTCTGTCTGCACGTTCGGAAAACGTGCTTAGGCCGTCGTACGCAACGAATGCAGCCAATTTAGAATTTCCCGCCCTGAGAAGATTTCGTGATTGAATGCTACGGTTGGAGACTTCTGCAAGGCGCTGGCGCTGCTCCGCGGTAAGAGGTTGTTTGATCATTAGTTGTTTGACGACGTCGTTGACTTCGGCGACGGCGGCGATGTGGACGGCGCGGTTGAAATTGCTGACGGCAAGCTCGGCTGCGGAGCCGTGACTGTAGTCGCAGCAGGTGTGGATCGCGGTCACAGCCTCGTGGCGACGCGAGAAGATTGGCGCGCCTGATGAGCCGCTATGACTGTCGCATAAATGATTGAAATTTTGCGGCATGCCGATATTGGCGTTGCCGTCGACCGTGCGGCAGTAGCGTTGCGTAAGGACCTGCTTGAAGTAGCTTGGATGGTGGATCATTACGAGGTCATGCTTTTCCTCAAGCGAGACCGCGGCAATGTCGATCTTGCCGTAGGGAAGGCTCCTTTCCGTCACTTCTCGCTGGAACTCGCCGGGACATAGGCCAAGGAGTGCGTAGTCGAGTCCCTTGTCTCCGTCGCTCGCACGATAGAACGCTGCAGTATCGGGATGCCGGACCAGCACTTCGTCTTCTCCGGCAATGTCACTGAGCTTGCATTGCGGCGTGATGCCCAGTTGAACTTGCAGCCAGGCGACAGAGCCCGCTCCCTTGTGCGCCAAGTCCTGGGCGCGCTCCATGCTGCCCTCACGGAAGCCGAGCACAAACCTCGCCTGGCGTATTTTGCGCCATTTATTATCCTCATGCTCCTTCATCACGCAGTGGCCGGCGGTAAGTAGGTGCTCATCGGAGATCAGGAACGCCGTACACGGAATCCATGCATTCTGATCGTTATCCAGGATCCACAGCAGACCTACTCCCCGTGCGAACTGGCGCGGTGCCGCGCCTTCAGCGAGATTGGCGATCAACTCATAGTTTGGATCGGCGCCAGCGAACTCGCCCTTGATGCCTTCACGCCACGAAAAGTTCAGCGCCGATTGCGGCGATCCGCAGTCGATGGCATCGTTCGTTCCGACCCGACATGACGCCTCAACCTGTCGAGGCGTCCCGCTGAGCGTAGCGATCGCTCTGCCGATCGCATGGCCAGCGTTCGAAAACGTGCGGGGAAAGAGCGTCGCAGCCGACAATCCCGCGATAACGACCGCCAAAAATACCGAGTAGCGAACCAGCTTCATACCTCACCCCCTCAGTCGTCTGGTAGGCTGCCTCCAGCAAGCGTCTTTATGATCGGGCTTGCTTCCATCAACGCAACAACACTCAGCCCGCTACCGTCGGTGCGATTAAGTTGAATGACATTCGGGTCGCCGCGAACATGAACGCCGACAACGGTCATGGACCGATCGTCAAAAATCGGAGCGCCAGAGGTTCCCGGCAAAGTGCCGCAACTATGCTCGAAATATTCGGAAGTCTGCGGCTCGCTGTCGCCGCCAGCCAATCGGCAATTTCGCCTTGAAAGATGGAGAACGTCGCCAAGCGGGTGATGGATGACCACTAGATCCTGCGCGGCTTGCAGGACGCCGCTCATTCGAGCCGAATGGTAGCCATTTTCCTTCAGTAACGAAGCAGCCGCGGGGTCGATTTTGACGATCGCATAATCAAGTTGCTTCTCGCGCTTTTCACCCTCCTCCAGGATTGCGAATTTAGACGGAATGTTCACTCCTTCGTCTGCGTCGCTGTAATAGCCTACGCGCAGCGAACCCTCGAGAAGGTCGCCTGATCTCTTCGCAGGAGCGAGACAATGCCCGGCTGTAAGAAGCTTGTCGCTGTCGATCAGAAATGCCGTGCAGGGAGATATCTGTTCGATGCCGTCTATTTCGACGAGCAGGTCAAGACGAAGCACGCCGGCACTCGTCACGAGCTCCCGATAGCGGGAATTCGCTGCGAAATCATTGAGGAGTTCCAAGCTGGCATTCGCAATCAGGGGCGACGGCAGCCCGACATTGGAACGGCTGCGGAGCGATGCCTCGCCGAGGAGCTCGCGATCAAAGGCGAATCTTACGTTTTTACTAGGAGCGCCGAAGACGGCCTCCGACGCGAGCGCGGAAAATTTCGACCACGAATTGACGCCTGCCGCACGCAGGGTAAGCCCGAGGACTGAGCCGCACAGAAAGAGGATTATCGAAACGGCGATCAATAGAAAGTTTGCAGCCTTAAGGTGGGGGATCATATCGCTTGCCCTCTTTTCAGTTCACTTGCCACTCGGTCAGCACATTTGCGATCCAATTGCGGCTTTCGCCGGTCGCAACGAGCGTGTAGATCCCGCCGCTGCCGCATTTGCGGCCGGCGACCGTCGTGTGGCCTTGGATCCTGCCACCGACCGATCGGGACGTTATTCCGGCGAGTCGATAGGTCGGCGGGGCGGTTTGACGACCCTCATTGTCTCTCAGCCCTTTCCAGACCTCGGTCGAAGCGAAATTGGGGTAATTCGACCCTGCCAGGTTCTCGGGTGCGACGAAAATTGGTCCTCCGCTGTCGCCGCTGCAGGTGTCGGCGCAAATAATCCGCGCGCGCTCCGAATTCGCACCGGCCATTTCCGCCGCGAATTCTGGCGTACACTTCGCAGCCTGCTCGGGCGTCGGCGCCGTCTTTCGGCAATCCTCAACCAACTTCTTGATGCTGCAGACGGTGTTGACGCCGCCTGCATATCCGGCAACGATCTCTTGGTTCTTTGAACAATCTACGGCGGTCGACATTGGCAGGTCGACGCCGTTAATCGGCATTGAATTCGTGCAGTTTGTGCTAACGACTGATAGGTCTGCGAACTTTTTACGACCGGATGTAAACTTGAATTCGCCGGTGGCTGTATCGAAAGTTGGCTCTCCATCTGCGCCAAGCTCTTCGGAGACGCCGTAGCCGACAATGCGCGCGAAATTCGACGCCTGAATATCGCCCGGCGAAGCGAGCGGAACTGGCCGAATGGTGTCGGGCGCCGCAACCTTCAATTTCAAAAGCGCAAGATCGGTTCTTACACGAACATCGGCGCCGACTTTCTTTGGTGTAGTAAATTGAATGACGGACGATCTCGGATCCTCGACGACTTCTGTTTGAAAAAGCGCCGCTTCGGTCTTGTGGTTGAGAATCCTGACCTTTGAGCCCTTCCGTACGACGCCCTCGACAACGCAATGGTCGGCGGTGGCGACGACGGAAGGCGCAATCAAAACCCCGGTGCAAAAACGCTGGTCGACACTGAACTGCGATTCTATAAGAACCGTTTCGAGAAAATCGCCTTTGGCGACATCCTCACCTCGAAGCACTTCGGGTCCCGTTAAACGAAACCCCAATTCACTCAGGGCCTTCTCCCTTCGTTCGTCGAGGATTATCAAATCCTCTTGAACCTCTTCGGTCTCCGCTGCCGCTTCCTGAGGATTAGGAGAATCCGTCGCCGTCTTTATCGCAGCTTCTTGTTCCGGCTCATCACACCCGATTGTCGCCAAGCACAATATGAGAGGAATGCGCCTGATCAGGCTTAACTTACCGTACTTCGGCGGCTCCATGATCGTCCTCCTTTGATCATTCTCGCAAGTCACTGATCGCTTCGGCGATCCAGGCCAGGCGATCTTCCGTCAGCAGCGTGTAGATGCCGCCGTTTCCGCATTTGCGTCCTTCAACCGGCGTGACATGCGCACGAACGTAATCTCGCGTATCGACGGCGCGGGAAGTTATCGCAGCGAGCGCATATCGCGGTGGCGCAATTCTTGTTCCGTCATCTGCGAATTCACCCACCCAGTTGAGGGGCGCGTTGTAGGCACGCCACGACGCGGCGGTTGCCGCCGGTGCGACAAAGAGCGGCCCCCCGCTATCGCCGTTGCAGGTATCAGCGCATATCTGGAAGTCCCGATCAGCAAACTCCCGTTCCCGAATCGCTTCGATTGTACAGGCAGCTTGCCGTGTCGCTTCGTCCCTCTGACTGAAGATTGCGAGACACTCGCCAATCTGTTTCGCGACACTGCATTGCGGGGGGATGTCCTTTACAAGGCCGGCGACCAACTCCTCGCCGCGGATGCATCCGTAGAGATCTTCTCTGGTTGTTGCCGCGCCAAGAAATTCACCTTGACCGCTGCAATCCTTGGTGACCACGCCAACATCGCTGAAAACTTTGCGGCCGCGGGTACCGCGTTCGGTCACGCCGAAGCCGACGATTCTGGCAAGTTGCGCCGCATCGATGTCCTGCACGCTGGCCAGACGCGCAACCGGAATTTCGGGCGGGGCCGGGTGCTTCAAACGGAGCAGCATGATATCGGCACGCCCGCGTTCTCGAGGAAAAAGGCGCGTTTCAGCCACTTCGCCCGCAAATTTTGCGTTAAGCTGATTGTCTGAAGTCGATACCTCATTGTTATCGCCAAAAAGCACGAGAGAGTCCTTCTTGGCGACCAGCCGTGAGTGACAATGTCGTGCAGTGAGAACGATATCGGGCTCGATCAGAACGCCTGTGCAAAGGCGTGTGGCGCCGATCTTTGGAATGATCAGCGCCGTCTCAAGAAATCTTCCTGCGGGCGCTTCCGCGCCAAAAAAGACTTCGGGACCGCTAGCGGGATATTGCAACGACTCGAGCCGGTCACGAAATTCCAAGTCGACATCGACGGGATCAAATATTGGCGAGGCGGCGACCGGAGTGGAAGATTCCGCTTCCGGATGCTGCGCCACGCTGCAGGCGGAAGCCCCCAACAGCATCGCCAGCGCCGATAGGCGGCGGGTGACTGGATATCTTTGCATGCGGACCTTCTTATTCACGGTCAATTCTTCCTTCCGCACGCGTATCGCAATCAAGTCGGTAGCGCGCGCAATCCGCAGGATCGTTGATTATGAGCGCCTCCGTACGCCGCTTGAAAGCCGCCAGAAGCCCTCGATCAGACGGCGGCGCCGTCCATATGATGAGAGCACGGTCCGATGCTGTCGCGACCAGCCTCCCATCGGAACTGAACTCCGACTTCTCGACATATCCCGTGTAGTCTCCGACTTTCATTACAGTCGGCAGGCCGGTCTTCGCATCCCACATCTGCGCCGTGGACGAGGCCGTCACCAGTCGATTTCCGTTGGGACTGAACACCGCTTCGTGCATTCCGTCGTCAGCAACCGAAGAATGCATTACTGCACCTACCGGCGCGCCATCCTCCGCGTTCCAGAGACGGGCGGTGCCGTCAAAGGACGCTGTGACGATTCTATCGCCAGCTGGGCTGAAGCTGGCATGAAACACTGCGTCGCCGTGCTGCAAGGGTTGACCGACTTGTTTCCCTGTTTCAGCGTCCCAAACACGCGCAGCACCGTCTTCGCTGGCGGTTACGACGCGGTTCCCCTGGGGGCTGAACTCCGCATGAAGAACAAACCGTCCCTGGCCAAAAGGCGACTGCTGGCTCTCGTGGCGCATGACATCGCCAATCTGGGTGCCGGTTGTGATGTCCCAGATACGCGCCTCTCCAACTTTCGTTGTCGAAACGATTCGCTTGCCGCTCGAATCAAACGTGGCAAATTCAACATCGTCGTGACGCTCAATTTCGTTGACGAGGCGCCCGGACTTCCCCTCCCAAATCCGTATGGCGTCATCTTCCGCCGCCGTTACAATTCGGTTTCCGGCGCGATTGAACTGTGCAGAAGTAATTCGGCTTCCCAGCCGATTTCGCATGATCTCGCCAATCGGCTCGCCGGTGTCCGTATCCCAAAGGCGCACGGTTCCATGCGTCGATCCCGTCAAGAATGATTCGCCGGTCGGGCTGAAGGCAACAACCGTAAGCTGACCTTCATGCTGGACCTCGACGCCCGTTGGCGTTCCTGCCGCCGTCCAGATGCGGGCGCGACCATCTTCCGAAGCAGTCGCAATTCGGTCGCCAGCAGGATTGAAATCGACATCGGTGACCTTGCGCGGGTGATTAACGCGGCTGACGATTGGGGCTAGGTTCGCTGCGTTCCATATGCGCGCAGTCTTGTCGGCAGACGCCGTCGCAAGCCGCGTACTGTCGCGGCTAAACGAAACGCGAAGCACCATGCCATCATGTTTCATCGGCCCATCCATGACTTCGCCGGTCTCAACGTCCCAGAGTCGAACGACATTCGCATTGTCGGCCGTCGCTATGACGTCACCCTGCGGGCTGAAGCCTGCAAACGTGACGATGGATCCGTGCTCCAGAGTCACTCCGACCTGTTTTCGTGTTTCAAGGTCCCATACACGCGCCGTTCTGTCGTCTGACGCGGTAATTATCTGGCTGCCATCGGGACTGAAGGAGGCATGCAAAATCCACGCGTTGTCCGACCCGATGTCGTCGCCAATCTTGTCGCCGGTGTATCCATCCCAGACTTGAAGCGATGAGCCATGTGTCCATGTGATAATGCGGCTGCCAGCAGGATCAAACGCAGCGCCATCGACAGCTTTTTGATTTTCGTGTCGCATGACCGCGCCGACCGGAGCGCCTGTTACGCCGTTCCACAAGCGCGCAGTCCCATCGTGCGACGCTGATAGCAGGCGCGCGCCGTCAGCGCTGAACTCGACGTGGCTAATCGGAAAATCTATCGCTTCGTAATGGCGCATGGCTTGTCCGAGTGGTGCGCCGGTCACCGAGTTCCACAGCCGAACGACGCCGTTCCAACCGCCAGCGGCAATGCGGGAGCCGTCTGGGCTCATCGCGATCTTCCCGGCAAAATTTAAATCATCGCTTCTGAAAACCGGGCCGCCGGGAGTGCCGTCGAGATTCCACATGCGCACCGTTCCGTCATTCCCTGCAGTCAGAATGCGATCTCCGGACGGACTGAATATCGCTTCATTTATGTAGCGCCGCTGATATTGCGGACCAAACGAGGGAGGAACAACTTCCGCTTCGCTCCCGTCATGTCTGAGTTCCGCCAACAAGGAACCTGTGTCAGCCGCCCAAAGTCGCGCGACAGCGTCGGTGGACACCGTCAACACACGGACGCCGTCCGGATGGAACCGTACGGAAACAACATGCGCGTCGTGCACAATTGTCGTTTGTTCTCTCAATGAGGATATCGCGTTGATGAGGGCCGTCTGCAAATCCGGAGTGCGAGCAAATAAGTGCTCGGCATCCTTCCTGAGGTCAAAAGGAGCAAGGCCCGTATAAGCGACGAATGCAGCGAGCTTTGGATCGCCCTCTTCAAGAAGCCGCCGAGACTGCGCGGCGCGGTCAGCGGCCTCTGCGAGACGCTGCCGTTGTTCAGCCGTCAGCGGATTTTTGATCATGAGCCGTCTGACGACGTCGTTGACTTCGGCGACGGCGGCGATGTGGACGGCGCGGTTGAAGCGGCTGACAGCGAGTTCAGCGGCGTCGCCATGGTGATAGGTGCAGCAGGTGTGGATCGCGGTCACCGCTTCGTGCCGCCGGGAGAAGATGGGCGCGCCGGATGAGCCGCCGTGCGTGTCGCAAAGATGCCGGAAGTTCGCAGGGAAGGACGGGTCGCCGTCCTTCTGGTCTACCGTCCGGCAATAGCGCTGCGTCAGCACCTGACGGAAGCGCTCCGGGTGATGGATGAGGAGAAGATCATGTTTCTCCTCAAGCGCCACTTCGGCGATGTCGACAGGCCCGAAGCGCCGGACGTCTTCATCTTCGGACTGCGTCACCTTTCGCTGGAATTCGCCGGGACAGAGTCCGAGAAGCGCGTAGTCGAGGCCCTGATCCTTGTCGCTCGCACGGTAATGGGCGTCTGTGTCGCGATGTTCGGGCTTCGCCGCCTCGGTTTTTTTGCTTTCGGTCGCATTCTCTGACGCGTCGCACGCCCGCCCGAGATGCAGGTCAAGGCTGACCATGCCCTTGCCGACGACGTCGAAACCGGGGCTCTTCGCTTTAGCCGCCGCCTCGCCGAGATAGCCAAGCACGAATTTCGCCTGACCTATCTTCCGCCACTCGTTCTCCCCATCCACCTTCATGACGCAATGCCCGGCCGTCAGGAGGTGCTCTTCCGAGATCAGGAACGCCGTGCATGGAATCCATTCCTTTTGCTCGTTGTCCAACACCCAAAGGAGCCCGACGCCGCGCGCCAGCTGATAGGCCGCAGAACCCTTCGCCACATTCTCCATCAACTCGTAATTGACGTCGCCGCCTTGCCCGAACCCGCCCTTCAGGCCCTCGACGCCCCAGGCGCCGACATCCAGCGCGTCCTGCTCCGATCCACACTCAGGCGAGCCGTCGGCAGCGACCTCACAGGCAGCTGAGTCTTGTTGGTCGCGCTCAAGGATTGGGATCGCAATCAGCGATCGGAACATGTGGCCGCCCGGAACGAACGAGACGCCCATCCACAATCCGCAAGCGACGGCGGCGAAGGCGAGGACTGCTCCTGCCGAAAGGGCTGCAGGGTTCAGGCTCACTCAAAACGCTCGCGCGAAGTCAACACTCATCGAAAACAGGTCCCTCCACCGGTTTCGGTTGGTCTTTAAGGAAGCGTCGCTCCTGTCGATCCCAGAAGACCCAGTCGTCTTTTAAGCCGTAGCCGCTCTCTCCGCCCATTCTGACCGCACGAAACAAGACCTCGGCGCGGCGTGTTGAATGATTTGTTTCGCGCAAGATCGCCCGGAATATTCGATCTGATTTTTTGCGCCAGTCTGCTTCCCCAATCGCATAGAGATAGTCGTGGACGACCGCCGCTTCTGCGTAGTCGGCGGGATTGTAGGCGACGCGGGCGATCACGGGGATTGACGCAAGGTCCGTGACGAAGCCGCTCGGGACCAGAATCAACTCGGATGTCTCGTCAAAACAATAGGCGTAATCGTCAGTAAGCATCCAAACGCGCGCTTTCTTGGGAAGCGTCTCCCGGAGCGGCAGAAGGCTCGGCGGTTCATCGTCGACAGTGCGTCCCTCGGCGGCGACGCCTACAAAATCCAGCTCAAGATCCGCCCCTGATGCGACGCCCCTAGGGCCGACGCCGATCGTTGGATCAAGCGCGACATAGACGCAAGCCAACATCGCAAAGGCAAGCATCAACCATACAAGCAGTCGGAGCATCGACTTCGTTTCCTTACCCAATCAGTTCTAGGGCGATCTCTCCCTCACGAAAATCTCGGCTGACTGAATTCTCGTGGGCCGCACAATGTCGGTTTCGACGTCAAACGAAACGCGACGGAATTCCAGGCGAAGAGACTCAGGGCGCGATGCGTCGATGATGCCGGATCGAACCAGACCCGTGATGTCGAAGTGGCGAGACAGTTGATGATGGGCGTGTTCGCCGGGCCGGGAAGAGCGCCCAGAAAAAATCGCCAAATTTCCGACGAAATATGGGCTTTCGAATGTGAGGTCCTCGCCCAACGGCGGATTCACATAGACTTCGTAATAGTCTCCGGTCGGCAGCTCCGCAGAAATGCCGTCGATCCCCAAGATGAAGGCGATGTCTTGATCGTCCGCGCTGAATTCGGCGCGGTCGGGGGCGGAATCCAAACGAATGCTCGGCTGTGCATCGGCGAGCGTGATGTCGGTCCGACGATAAATCGCGGCGCGCTCCTCTGGCGAGGACACGGCTGTGGGAAGCGAAAGCGGTGTTTCCTCGTCGGCTCGCTGGGCAAGACCGGGAGGCAGGGTCTCATCTTCGTATCGATATCCAAGATCGTTGACGGTGTTCAGGATTTCTGCACCGCTCATGCGGACTTCTCGACCGTATTCGTCGAAGAACGAAAAGCTTGTTTCAAGCCATTCGCGATGCTCAGGACCTGAAGGATTGCCGCCGCCCGTGTGGGGTGCTTTGAGCCAAAGCTCCCAGATGCGGTCAATCTGCGCGTGATGGGTCCAGAAAATAGGGTCCTGCGCAGCTGTTTCAAAGCATGACATAAGGCCGGACCGGCAACATGATTCTGAGTCAGTGCAGCTGCTGGCGCCGCGCCCGCCGACGGAAACATGGACCGGTCCATGCGGCTGCGCATCAACAGAAAATTGAAAGCTCGTGTAATTGGGAGCGCTGAGCGGTCGCGCCAAAGAGACGCTTCCCGGCGGCAGTGATCGCTCGCCCCTGTTTAGGGCAGCCGTGCGCGCGTTGCGGAAGAGGCTGTTTTCCGCCTCATCTGCCGGCTTCAGAAACATTTCGGGAATGTACGCCGCACGCACGTTCTGCGGGTTCGAATAGTCCCAGTACGGAAGAGCAAAGTCAGGATCGCCGCTCGCGCGCCGGACGATCCGTTCGAAGTAGTACAGATACATTCTGTGCCATGCCAAAAAATGATCGTCGTGATTGCAGGCATCCCAATGAGATCTTTCAGTCGCATTCGACTTTGGATCAAAAGTCCCGTGCTTGTTTGCCTGGAAGGACCAGCTTGTGGGATCGTCGGAGCGCCGCGCGCGCATCGTCTTTACGGCGATCCTGTAGGCCGCCGCCGCTGCATGGCTTGTCGACAACTTGGCCGCATCGGGCCGCACCCAGACGCGCGTCGGAACAGAGACAGCGTGATGGAATTTATAATCGTCGCGCGTCTTGATAGGCATGTCTGATCTTGCCACGCCGGTAAGGTGCGCTTGCTGGGAAAGCTTGTAGCGTAACGAATAAATCTCCTCTTTGCCGGGGACGACCCCGGACACGCTGATGCGTTTCAAGTCGGTGGGGAGAAGCCGTGCATCTGACCAGCGCAGGACGCCGATAGAGTTTCGATCGCTCCGCAGCGCCGCGAACAATTGCGCCTGATTGACGCCTCGCGCCCGTCCGTCTGTGCGGATCATCCCGGCGACAGACCCAAGTTCCAGGCCGGACGCACAGTCGAAATCGCGCGACGCTAGCTTGGTGACCTCAGACAATCGCAAAGGTGAGCTCGAAATCGGGTCTGCACCGAAGATTCTGATTTCAATCTGAGGAAGCCGCGACGCTACCTGGCGCCAATTGCTGACTGTCTGAGAAAAAGTTGAACAATGACCCGCGGCGTTCCGGTCCACCGAGAGATTTGTAAGGCCGCGAAATAGCTCCTCCGGCTCGAGATCGGTTAATGGACTTGACTGATGGGCGATCAACACCATCGCATCGAAGCCAGCGCTCATCGAGACGGGACTGCCGAGGCCAGCGACGGAACAAACTTCTTTCTCATTGGCGGTCATGGGCCGCGACGACGCCACGAAATCGACTCGCGCTGCTGGATCGCAAAGATTTCGGTAGGCATCGTCGACGCCGTCGATAATGGTATCAACCGATACGGCGGTCGCCTGTTTAAAGCCCTCGCTGATCCTTGACTGAAACCCTATGGTTTCCTGGTCAGCGAGAATGTTGAGTTTTCTCTGTGAGAACTCGCCATCGGCTCTGTCAGTCGTCGACGCGCACCCAAATGCAATCAGAAGAAAAGCATACCCTCCAAAGATCCTGCGCACGCTTCCCACCCGCTCTTTCGATAGCCCGCATCAAACACGCTCTCTCGCCAAGAGCAGAACCGGTCCGAATCCGCTCAGAGGCCGATGGCGCTAGGAGGGCGTGCCCGCCGCGTCGGATTTCTTCGGCTTTTGACCAAAGACCTTGCGAACGGCTTCCTCGATCTTGTCGATATTGTCATCGCTCATCGCAGTCTCTACTTTCTGCGCGGCCGCCATAATCGCCAGAACACCGCCGATGAACTCGCTCGTCTCTTTTTCCCCTAGCCGCTGCCCCTTTGCGACACGGTGAATATAGTCGATGGATTGGTCCAGCTTTGCAGACGAAAACGCCAACTGACCGTCAGCCTTTGCGTCATATTCCCCCGCCGCCGTTACCGCCGCGACCATCGACTCGCCCCAAGTTTTCGTGAGCGCCGCGTGACACCGCTGGAATTCACGTGACTGCTTCAACGTATCCTCATCGCTGCGTGTGACTTTGAGGTATGGTTTGCAGCCGTCGATCTCGGCAGCTGGCTTGGCGGTTTCAAACAAATGGAAGTAGGCATCCTTCGTTTTCAATACAGCCTTGGCGTTTTCATACGCTAACGCCCTCTCCATGAACTTGTTCGTTTCGGCGATCGAAGCCGCCATTTGCTCTCGATTCTTGTCGTCGAGAATGAACTCCTTGATTGCAGCGTTTCGACGTGCTCGATCCACCTGTGTCAGAACCGCTTTGGCTGCGGGCACTATTGTCGACTTGATGACATCGATCAGCCCCAGGATTGCACCAAAAAAACGCGCATCTGAGTCAAACGGCCCGTAGGCCGCGGTCGGGTATTTTGCGATATCCTCCGCGCACTTTGAGAAAACCGGCGTCTTGTCGAATGGCAAATCGTTGTTCGAAGGAGGCTGCGCGCCAAGCGCTTTCGAGTAGTCTTTGGACAGCGAATAGATAAGGGGAATCAGCTTGTCCGGAGGAGAATTTGTGAGCTCCTGAAGCCCAGCGGACAAGTTGCGAAGATAGGTTTCGTGACCTTCGATTTCCGAGAACCCGACGCGCGGCGCGCACAGAAACAGTGTGAACCCGTCAAATTGGGTCCCGCCAGCGGTATCGACGACGGAAAGGGAGGGCCTGGAAGCAAGATCCGACCGCATCAGGTACGCATAGATGATCTGCTTGAGATGGGCGGCGCGAGCGTCAGCGCGCGATTCCTTCGCTTGACCATCTACAGCCGCTACATAACCTTCGACTGCTTTTGTAAAAGCATCCGCCGAGGCTTCGAACTTGTTTCCTTGTGCGTTCGCGCTGGTCGCGAAGCAGGCGCTGGCGAGCGCAACTGCGCCAGACAGCCAGTTATTGATTTTCATGATGAAGCCCTCCCTTAAGCGACTATTGCCTGCCATTCGATGAGTTTCAAGAAGCAATAATTGCGAATGCGGTGTTCTTATTGAGGCGATGTTGCGTTGCGCTAGAGTGCTCGCAGGCGTAAAAAATACCATCAGAAACAGGGGGTTGATCAAGGCGGTCAGACCGAATCATTCTGCCTATCGGGTGGCGGGTTGTCTTCGATATGCCCGCCGGTATCGCGCGACTGGTCGTCAATTGCCTTGCGGATCATTGACATTGGCGACGAGCAGACATCGCGCGTTTTTTTGCGAATAAGTAAACACTCGCATCAAACAGCCCTTGTTGGCGACGTTTTGCCCGACGCCGCTTCACGTTAACTCCGCGCGCCAGAAGACCCCGACACTTTCGCCCGCTACCCGCGCCTTCCATACGACAACATCTCGCTCGATCCAGACGGAGACTCTTCCGATCTTGATCGGCCGCGGAAACGGCAGGCGTTCGTCGTGCATCAGCTTGTAGACCATCGCCTGGCTGACGCCGATTGACTGCATTACGTCGGCCAGCTTCAGAAATCTCCCATAGGGGTCAATAGGCTGCGCAGATTCGCGACCAAGCAGCCGCTCGACGCGGCCTGTCTCTGCGTTTTCGACTACGGTTATGCTCATGACAGACACCCACTTCGAATTCGACCAAACCTGCTCAACCCTTCCTGCTCCAGACGAGCGCGCCCTTTCCTTCTTCGCCGTTCTCGAAGAGCGCCGCGCGGATCGGCGCGGCGAAGCTCGGATCGTCCAGTTCAACGCGCAGGAACGGCTTTCCGTTCTCGCCTTTGGCGACGGCGCGCCAGGCGGCGCCGAACTCCTTGTCGCCGACGAGCAGCTTGAAGTCCGGGGCCTTGTCGTTACCGTTCTTGTCATGCGCGACCAGCGAGGCTTTGACGTTGATGGTCATGGTGCGGATGGTTCCGGCATAGCCGTCCGCGGTTTTCGAGAACGTTCCGATGATGGTCATGGGGTTTCTCCCTTGCTGCTGCTGGAGCTGGTCAAATTCTTGCGGGCGCGCCGGAAGCCGGCGTCGGATTGTAGGAAGCGCTCGATCATCAGCGCCGCGAGCTCGGTAAGCGCGACCTCGCGTCCGAATTCCCGCGCATGGAGGCGCGCATAATCGGCGAGCGCGTCATGGATGCCTGGCGCGAGCGCAATCGTGATCTTCAGGGGCGCGCGATTGGCGACAGGACCGATCTTGAGGCTCATCGAACGGCCTCCTTCGCATTGAAGGGGCGCAGGACCAGATCCTTGTGCACGAGGATGCGGAGCGGCCAGCCGGGGCGGATCCTGATCGTCGGCTGGATGTCGAGATTGCGCTGGACGATGCGCTGGCCGGCCTGGTTGGCGGCAGATTGCGCGCTCTCGCGCAAGGCTTCGACGAGATCGCTTTCGCTGTCGTCGAAAGAAAGCTCGGTCCCGACCCCGAGCAGCGTCGAGAGGACGACGCCTTTGAGGAGCCGGAAGGTGTGGAAGTCGACCTTGTCGGCGAGGCCGGCATAGCCGGCGACATCGCTCGCCGGCATGTTGTCAATCACGATCGAGGCGCCGTCGGGATAAATGATCCGCGACCAGACCAGCAAAGCCCGGCTCTGGCCGAAGGCGATGACGCTGTCATAGCGGCCGATGAGCCTGGCGCCCTGCGGGATCAGCACATACTGCCCGGTGACGGTGTCGTAGACGTTCTGCGTCACCTGCGCGATCACGGTTCCCGGCAGATCGGAGTTTACGCCGGTGATGAGGCTCGCCGGGATGACGGTCCCCGCCATCACCTCAAACGGCGTCAGCGGATCTTCCAGGCGATGAGGGTTGTCCGTCTCGCTTGCCCCCTTGTCCGCCAGGAAGTCGAGCTTGCGGATCTGTCGGTTCGGATCGTCCTCGCGCTCCGCGCCGAAGGACGTGCGATCGGCGCCGATATCAAAGTTGAACGGCGAATTGTTCCCATGTTCGGCAACGCGCTCCAAGGCGACCGGTGCGACGGACGATTGCCTTCGCAATTGGAAGAAGACGCCGCCTTCGCGCGCCGCTGCCGCGACCTGCGCTTCTTTCAGCGCCGCCTCGCGCGCGGCGTCCGCTTCCGGCGAATTCCGGAACGGCGTCGGCGACAGGGCGGCAAAATCCTCCGTGTCGAGATAGGCGAGCGAATCCTGCGCCTCCTCGGCGCGGAGGATCGCGGCGCCAAGATCGCCGGGCAGCGGTTTCCCCAGTTTCGGAACGGCGTCGGCGTAGGATTTCGGGAGGGCGTCGAGGCCTTCCGCAGTCGGCTTGGTCTCGGTGTTGTAGAGCTCTTTGCTGGAAGCCTCGCCCATGGCGCGCGGGGGCCTCAAGGCGACGCTCATCGCCCCGAAAAGAAGGAGCCCCGCCCCGCCCGCGGCGATCATCAACGCCGTGCGGTTAAGGCGCGTCACGCCGCGCGGCCGGCCGCGCAGCCGCAACGCCTCGGGCGGATCCTTGCGCGCGTCCATCTCAGCGCCGTCCGTCACGATCGGTGCGCGTGATGCGGACGATCGCCTGTTTCTTGCCGCCGAGCCGGAGCTCGGCGGCGGTAAAGAGACGGTCGACCACATAGTAATTCCCGCGCATGCGGTAATTGACGAGTTCGGGTTCGCCGCCGGCGCCGGTGATGAAAAGCGGCGGCGCTTCGCCATGCGCGATCGTTTCGGGAAACTGGATGAAGACCTGCCGTCCGTCATCGAAGGCGCGGACCGGGCGCCAGGAGGGCCGGTCGCCCTCGATCCTGTACCGGAACTTCAGATCGCCGGGATCGAGCCCGGCGGCGATGGTCGACGCGGCGCGCGAGGCGCTCTCCGCATTGTCGGCGCGGCGCTTGACGAGCGCGTCCTGCGGATAGGTCCAGGAGATCGCCGCCATATAGGTGTCGCGGAAGGAGCGCATGTCGAGGTGATAGGCGCGCCGGTCGGTCGCGATGACGAGATTGGTCTTGAGGTTGGGCGCGACGGGCTTGACCAGAATATGCGTGCGCTCGCCCGCTTTCGTGCCGCTCGCAGTGTCGCCGACGATCCAGCGCGCGGTGTCGCCGGCGGAGACCGAATGGAGCCGCTCGCCGGGTTCGAGCGCGATGTCGGTCACCTGTTCGGGCGCGGCGTAGAGCTGATAGAGCGCGCCTTCCATGAAGGGATAGATTTGCACGGCGTTCAGGAACCGGTCGGCGTCAGGCTCGATTTTCGCGCGCTCATTGGCGCGGTCGATGCGCTCGAAGGGTTTGAGGCTCGGCGCCGGCGCGGCGTCCTCGAGCGTCTGTAATTGTGCGGGCAAGGGCCAGGGCGTCGGCGTCTCCACGAATTCGCGCAAGGGCGGCGCATCGAAAGCGACGATTCTGGCGGGCGTTGCGGCGCGCGCAGTTTCAGGGGCGAGGTCCGGCGATGGTGTCGCGCAGGCCGGGGCGGCGAGCGCCGCCAGGGACGCGAAGATTTTCTTCATGAGCGTTCTCCGGGTGAAAGGTCCTTCGACCAGTTGACGCCGTGGACGTAGAGGCCGAGCGGATTCTTGTGCAGCGCTTCGGCGGTCTTCGGCGGCGCGAGGACGATGGTGAGATGCGCGGTGTAGCGGTCCGCCTTTTCGAACTGGCCGTTCTGGTAGGTCTTTTCGGTCCAGCGGAGTTCAAAGGAGTCGGCGGAGGCGCGGACGACGCTCGCGATCTCGACGGCGACGCTGCGCCGCCCGATATCGCCAAATGGATCCTGGTCGCGCGCATAATCGTTGAGCGCCATAGCGCCCTTGTCCGTCGCGTGATCGTAAGCGCGCAGCCAGTTCTGGCGAACGATGACGGGATCGATCGAGACCGAGCGCACGTCGCGGATGAACTGGCCCAGCGCCTGCGCGATGATCGCGTCGGACGGCGTCCAGGAGGCGGTCGCCGGGCCGATGGCGCGCACCGCGCCCGCGCCGTCGATCTCGACGACATAGGGCGTGATGATGGACCGCGTCGACTGCCAGAGAAGCCCGCCGACGGCGACGCCAGCCACCATGAGCGCGCCGAAGGCGGCGAGCCGCCAGTTCGCGGCAGCAACGCGCGCCGAGCCGATGCGTGCGTCCCATTCTGCGCCGGCGCGCGCATAAGGCGTTTCGGGGATCGGAGCCTCGCCATAGTGCACGCTCGCTCGCCGGAACATCTTTTACTCCTCGGTCTGATGGAGGCGCGGGCCTTCGCCGGCGCCGCCGCGATCGCCGGAGGCGATCACATGCGTTGCGGTGAGCCCGGCGCCGTGAAGCGCCTGCTCGCGCCGGAGCCGCTGCGCCCAGTCGGGCGCAGATGCGCTGAGCCCGGCCGCGGCGGCGGCTGATGCGCCAGATGAAAGTTTCCCGCCGGTCGCGGTGAAGGCGGCGCGTTCCCCGGCGCGGAAAGCTTCGCCGGGATTGCCGAATGCTCTGGAGACGGAGGATCGGACGCTGCGCGCGGCGCCCGCGAGCCCTGCTTCGGCGACGCCGCCGGCGCCGGCTGCCGCGCCGCGCCAACCGGTGTTACCTGAAGCGGCGCGGGCGAGCGTGAAGGCGGCGTTCGCGCCGCCCGCCATCGCCGCGCCCGATCGCACCGCCGAGGCGCCGGCTGACGCCGCCGCTCTGGTGCCGCCGCCTGCGAGCATCGCGCCGCCGGCGAGCACTACGCCGGTTCCAGCGACGCTTGCGACCGCGGCCCCGGCCCCGAGTTGCGGCGCGCCGGAGACGAGCCCCGCGGCGATACCGGGGCCGAAGATGCCGAGCGCCAACATCGAGAGCGCAGCGAGCATCGTCGCCGCGGCGTCCTCGAGCGTGATCGCGCCCGGCGTGAAGGCGGACGTGATCGAGGAGAAGATCGTCGAGCCGATGCCGACGATGATCGCCAGCACCATCAGCTTGATCCCCGATGAGACCACATTGCCGAGGACGCGTTCGGCGAGGAACGACGTCTTGTTCCAGAGTGCGAAGGGGACGAGCACGAAACCGGCGAGCGTCGTCAGCTTGAACTCGATGATGGTGACGAAGAGCTGAATCGCCAGGATGAAGAAGGCGAAGAGGACGATGACCCAGGCGAGAATGATGATCGCGATGGTCACGAAGTTGTCGAAGAAGCTCGGGAAGCCGAGGAGCCCGTTCGCTTCTTCGAGAAGCGGATAGGCGGCGGTGTAGCCGGCATTGGCGACGAAACCCGGTCTCATGAGGTCGGCGGCGGTCAGCGTCGTCCCAGTCGCGACGAACCCGAGCCCGGCGAAACTTGCAAAGATGATGTTGGCGAGCAGCGCGAAATTATTGAGGATGAAGGCGAAGGCCCCGACATAGAGCACCTTCTTGACGAACTGGCCGATGACATTGTCGACGCCGTTCATCGACCAGAACAGCCCGGCGAGGACGATGTCGATGCCGATGAGGATGGCGGTGAGGAATCCGACGTCGCCAGCAAGCAGCCCGAACCCGCTATCAATATAACTGACGAAGGTCGCGGTGAAGCTGTCGATGACGCCGAGGCTACCCATGCGCCAAACTCCTTCCCTTTCCGGCAATGCCCATCGTCGCGCCCATCATGGATAGATGACCCCGTCGCCAAGGAAGCGCGCGCGCAGGACTCGCGCGCGTTCTTCCATCTGCAATTGCCGCGCGCGGTCGAGCGCGTCGGCGCGGGCGTTGACGGCGAGGAGTTCCGCCGTCTGCATCGATTGCTTGGCCTGGAGGGCTAGAAGCTGGTTCGCGGCCTGGCTGACCTGCAGATCGCCGATGGCGTTTTCACTTTGAGTCACGATCTCGTCGAGCGTCGAGAGGTCCGCGGCGATCGTCTCGGTGATCTTCGCCTGCATGAGGACAGCGTCATGGAGGGCGCGCGAGGCTTCCTCCCAGTGCTTTCGCGCGTCGGCCGCCATCGCGGCGTTCGAAAAGGCGGCGTAATCCTCGGGGTAGAGCGACTTGAACGCCGCGTCGATCGCCGCGACGTCATAGGCGAGGCTCTTTGCTGATTTGATGAGGGCGTCGATTTCGGCAAGGCGGGAATTCAGGGCCGCGCGCGCCGTATAGGGAAGGTTTGTCAAATCCTTCACCTGGTTGACGATCATCTGCGCTTCATTGGTGAGCTGTTTCACCTGATTGTTGATCATCGTCAGCGTCCGGATCGCGGTCAGGAGGTTCTGCGCGTAATTCGAGGGGTCGTAGACGATGCCGCCGAAGAATTGCGCATCGGCGGCGCCGGGCGCGGCGATCGCAAGCGCGAGGGATGATGCGAGGACGGCAAGTCTCTTTTTCATTCGGCGGCGCATGGGAAGGCTCCTTCTGTTCTTTGTGATGGCGCAGGTCTCGCGCGAAGAAGATCACCGGCCCAGGCGAGACCCTTCGCGTCGAGAAACGAGGCCGCGAAGTCGTCGGAACCTTCAGCGAGAATCCGGTCGATGAGCTTCTGGGTGTCGGGATCGGCAGCGCCGCAAAGCGTGAGCGCGATCTCCCCGAGAGTCAGATCGAAAAGGCGATTGCCGGCGGCGGATTGATAATAGTAGCTCCGCTTCGGCGTCGCGGTCGCAATCAGCTCGATCTGGCGCGCATTGAGGCCGAAGGCTTCATAGGCGGGACGAAGGCCGGCTTCGAGCGCGCGCTCATTGGCAAGGAAGATGCGCGACGGGCAGCTTTCGATGATGGCCGGCGCGATCGCCGATTGCGTGATGTCGGTGAGCGACTGCGTCGCGAAGACGACCGAGACATTCTTCTTGCGCAAGGTCTTCAGCCAGTCGCGCAATTGCGCGGCGAACAGCGGATGGTCGAGAAAGACCCAGGCCTCGTCGATCAGCAGTAAGGTCGGCCTTCCGTCGAAGCGGTTCTCGATCCGGTCGAACATATGGCGCAACGCCGGGGCGATCGCCGCCTCGCGCCGCATCAGCGTCTCCATCTCGAAACCGCAAATGTCGGAAAGCGCCAAGGTTTCTTCTTCGGCGTCGAAAAGAGAGCCGTGCGCGCCGTCCAGCGTGAAAGGCTTCAAGGCGTCGCGAAGGTCGCTGTGCTGAAGAAGTAGCGTCAGACCTGTGAGCGTGCGCTCCTTCGCCGGCGCTTCGCTAAGATTGCCGAGCGCGGTCCACAGCGCATCGCGGATCGCCGGGTCCGGCGCGACGCCTTCCTGCGCGAGAACGCCAAGGAGCCAAAAGGCGGCGCGGGCGCGGCCGTCTTCCTCATCAATGGTTGCGAGCGGCTGAAAGACCGGACTCGCCGCGCCGCCAAGCTCATGAAACGCGCCGCCTTGCGCGAGGATCGCGGCGCGGAGCGACCGGCCCTTGTCGAAGGCGAAGACTTGCACGTTCGCGTAACGCTGGAACTGCAGCGCCATGAGCGCGAGGAGCACGGATTTGCCGGCGCCGGTCGGACCGACGACGATGGCGTGGCCGACATCGCCGATATGAGTCGAGAGCCGGAACGGCGTCGTCTCGTCCGTCGTCGCGACCAGAAGCGGCGGCCCGCCGAGATGATCGTTCCACGAGGGTCCCGCCCAGACCGAAGACAAGGGCGCGAGATGAGCGAGATTGAGCGTATGGATCAGCGGTTGGCGGATATTGGCGTAAAGCTGGCCCGACAGGCTCCCGAGCCAGGCGTCGACCGCATTGACGCTTTCGCGGATGGTGACGAAGCCGCGCGCCGTGATGACGCGCTCGATCTCCTTCGCTTGTGTGTCGGCGGTCGCAGCGTCTTTATCCGCAATGATGACGCTCGCCGTGAAATAGCCGAAGGCGACATCATCACTGCCGAGTTCCTGCAACGCCGCATCGGCGTCGGCGGCCTTGTTGTCGGCGTCGGCGTCGACGAGCACGCTTTGTTCATTGAAGAGCGTCTCTTTCAGGATCGCGGCGATGGATTTGCGCTTCGAAAACCATTGCCGGCGAAGTTTGGTGAGCTCGCGCGTTGCGGCGCCCTTGTCGAGCGCGATGAAGCGCGCGGTCCAGCGATAGGCGAAGCCGAGGCGATTCAGTTCATCGAGAAATCCCGGCTCGCTCGCCGGCGGCAGCCCCAGGATGCTGACGATCCGCAAATGCTGGTCGCCCAGCATCGGCTCGAGCCCGCCCGAGAGCGGCGAATCGGCAAGAAGCGCATCGAGAAAGATCGGCGTCGCCGGAACGGCGACGGGATGGCGTTTGGTCGAGATCGTCGCATGGAGGAAGGTCAGCGTTGCCGGATCGTCGAGCGACGCGCAGTCCGGAAAGAGCGTAGCCAAGAGCCCGATCGCCCGATCCGTCTCGAGGATGAAAGACCCGAGATGATCGCGCCAGCTTGGGCCCTTCGCGCCGCTCTCGCGCGCAAGAAAAAGCGCCTCGCCTTTTGACGCGCGGTCGGTCGGCGGCAGCCACGTGAAGGTCAGGTGATAGAGGCTCTCAAAGCGCCGCCCTGCCGTCTCGAAATCGGCGCGGCGTTCTTCGTCGACGAGGAAAGCGACCGGATTATTGAAATCGCTCGCGGGATAGTCCGACGCCGGCACGCGCGCGCTTTCGAAGAAGAGCGCCCATCCCGAGCCGAAGCGCTTCAGCACATTGTTGACGCGCGCGGTGAAGGCGACGAGTTCCTCGGGGCTGGCGCTCATCTGGTCGGGCCCGCGATAGCGGATCGTTCGTTGGAAACTCCCGTCTTTGTTGAGAACGATGCCGGGCGCGACGAGGGCCGCCCAAGGGAGATAATCCACGAGGCGTTTCGGGCGCTGCTGGTACTCGCGGAGGTTCAGCATGAGAGATACGCCTTGTGTTTGAGATGCCGGACGCCCGCTTCAAGAAATCGCGGGTCTTTTTTCGCGGCAAAGGATGCGAGCGCGTGGCCGAGGAAGAAGAGAACGATCCCGGCGATCCACATGCGGAGGCCAAGCCCGACGGCCGCCGCGATCGTGCCGTTGAGGATGGCGATCCCGCGCGGCGCGCCGGCGAGGAGGATCGGCTCGGCGAGGCTGCGATGGATCGGGATGCGATAGCCGTCGATCATGATCGTCCGTCCTCAGATGAGCGCGCCGCCGCCGAAGGAGAAAAAGGCGAGAAAGAAGCTCGTCGCGGCGAAGGCGACCGAGAGGCCGAAAACGATCTGGATGAGGCGGCGAAAGCCGCCCGACGTGTCGCCGAAGGCGAGCGAAAGCCCCGTAATGATTATGATGATGACGGCGACGATGCGCGCGACAGGTCCTTCGATCGAGGCGAGGATCGCGGTCAGCGGCGCCTCCCAAGGCATGCCGGAGCCTGCCGCATGAGCGGGCACCGAGAAGAGAACGATGCCAAGGGCGATCAGCCCGAACATGAGGAGGTGGCGATGAAGGCCGGCGAGCGTCATGTTTTGGTTCCTTCCTTGATGACGACGAGGTCGGGGGTCGAAGGTGCGGCGAGTAGATAACCGCCCTCATTGAGGCCATCGACGCGGAGGATCTCGTCAACGCATCGGCCGCGCGCATCGCGCTTCATGAAGACAACGAGATCGATGGCGTCGGCGATGAGTTCCTGCGGAACGTCTCGCACGCGCTCGGCGATCAATTGTTCAAGCCGCGTCAGCGCCGCGGCGGCGGAGTTCGCATGCACGGTCGCGACGCCGCCCGGATGACCGGTGTTCCAGGCCTTGAGGAGAGCGAGCGCTTCGCCGCCCCTCACTTCGCCGACGATGATGCGGTCGGGCCGGAGGCGCATCGTGGAGCGCACGAGGCGTTCGAGCGCGACCGTCGGCGAGGAGCGGAGCGCAACGACATCCGGCGTATCGGCGCGAAGTTCGCGCGTGTCTTCAAGGATGACGAGCCGGTCGCCGGTCGCGGCGATTTCGGCGAGAAGCGCATTGGCGAGCGTCGTCTTGCCCGACGACGCGCCGCCGGCGATCAGGATGTTCTGACGGCGCGCAATCGCGGATTTGAGGATCATCGCCTCGGCACCCGACATCGCGCCTGTCTCGACATAATCGGTGAGTCTGAAGGTGCGCGTCGCGGGCTTCCTGATCGCGAAACAGGGCGCCGGCGCGACCGGCGGCAGGACACCCTCGAAGCGTTCGCCCGAGGGGAGCTCCGCCGAGACGATCGGGTGGTCGCGGTCGCACGACGCGCCGATCGCGCTCGCGACAAGGCGAATGATGCGCTCGACATCGGCGGACTTCAGCAGCGTCGATTCTCTTGTGAGCCCGGCGCCTTGCCGCTCGATCCAGAGCGCGCCATCGGGATTGCCGAGGATTTCGGTGACAAGGGCGTCTTGAAGCGCGGCGCCGATGACCGGCCCGAAGGCGGTCGCCAGCATGGCGCTACGCCGCATCGCAGTCTCGGTTTCATTAACCCGCGTCATGCCGCGCGCTCCTCACCTTCGTCGGGGCCAGGTCGGACAAGATTGATCGCCGCTAGGAGCGCATCCGAATAGCGCGCCTTGCCGCCCATGCGGGCGGCGACTTCCTTCGTGAAATGGTCAAAGCGCTTGCGCCCCGCGGCTTCAGCGCCGCCGCGCAGCGAATCCGGGACCGGCGGGGTCACCGAGAGATAATAGAGAACGAAGAGCGCGAGGGTTTCGGATTGCGCGATTCCCTCATCCGCCATGCGCTCCATGGCGCGGGTCAATTTGTCGAGGCGCTGGGCGATGCGCGTCAGCACGCGCTCGTCCGCGTTCGCATCGAGGAACTGTTTCAATGCTGCGTCGACGACGGCGGCTTTGCTGGCGGCGCCTGCCATGACGGCGCGTTTCAGGAGCTGATCGGCCTCGGGCGTTACATGAATGTTGATGCGCGGTTTGTTCATGTCGTCAGATCCCGGGGAGAAAGCCAGGCAGGCTCTGATCGATGGCGACGGCGCGCCGCACATTGTCGCGCGCCAGCGCTCTCAGCCGCCGCGCAGCTGCGAGATCGTCCGTGTCATCGTGTTGCGGCGTCTCCTGCTCCGGCGCGGACAAAGGCGTGGGCTTCGCGGCGTCGAATTCCGGCGCCCTTGCGAGGCCGCCATCGCTTGCGTCGTCCTGCGCGGTCACGAGATCGAACCAGGGCTGATCGAGGCGCTTGTCGGTCGCGGCGACGAGGCCTGACCAGTCATCCTTCCGCGCTGGCGGCGCATCCGGATAGGCGCCGTCCGCAGCCTCGACCGACAGCGGCGGTAGGCGCCGCGCCGTGAAATTCCGGTCGCGATAATATTGGAGCTTCTTCGCGCGAATGGGCGCAAGGCCGGCGATGAGCGCGATCGCTTCGTCGTTCGGGAGCTGCATCACCTCACCGGGCGTCAGCAGCGGCCGCGCGGTTTCCTGACGCGAGACCATGACATGGGCGAGCCAGGGCGCGAGGCGGTGGCCGGCATAATTCCGCTGCGCCCTCAATTCCGTCGCCGTCCCGAGCGCATCCGAAATGCGCTTCGCGGTGCGCTCGTCATTGGCGGCGAAGGCGACGCGGACATGGCAATTGTCGAGGATCGAATTGTTGGGCCCATAGGCCTTTTCGATCTGATTGAGCGACTGCGCGATGAGATAGGCCCGCACCCCATAGCCGGCCATGAAGGCGAGCGCCGATTCGAAGAAATCAAGACGTCCGAGCGCCGGGAATTCGTCGAGCATCAACAGAAGCTTGTGACGTTTGGCGCCCGACGCCGTTTCGAGTTCCTCGGTCAGCCGCCGCCCGATCTGGTTGAGGATCAGGCGCACGAGCGGCTTCGTCCGCGAGATGTCGGAGGGCGGCACGACTAGATAGAGCGAGACGGGATTTTTGGCGTGGACAAGATCGTCGATCCGCCAGTCGCAGGCGCTGGTGACCTCAGCGATGGTCGGGTCGCGATAGAGCCCCAGAAAACTCATCGCGGTCGAGAGAACGCCTGAGCGCTCATTGTCAGATTTGTTGAGAAGCTCGCGCGCCGCCTGCGCGACCACGGGATGGACCTTCGGCCGATGCGGCGTGCCCAGATGATTGGTCGACATCATGATCGACAGGGAGCGCTCGAAGGTGCGCGAAGGATCGGAGAGAAAGGCCGCGACCCGCGCCAGCGTCTTCTCCTTCTCGGCGTAGAGGACATGGAGGATGACGCCGACGAGGAGCGCGTGGCCGGTTTTTTCCCAGTGATTGCGCCGTTCGAGCGAGCCTTCGGGATCGACGAGGATGTCGGCGATGTTCTGGACGTCGCGAACCTCGCGCGCGCCCTTCCGGACTTCCAGGAGCGGATTGTAGCGCGCCGACGCCGCATCGGTCGGATCGAAAAGGAGGCAATGCGAGAAATTCGAACGCCAGCCGGAAGTCAGGCGCCAGTTCTCGCCCTTGATGTCGTGAATGACGGCGCTGCCGGTCCAGGAGAGAAGCGTCGGCACGACGAGCCCGACGCCCTTGCCGGAGCGCGTCGGCGCGAAGGCCATCACATGATCGGGCCCGTCATGGCGGAGATACCGCCCGCGCCAGCGCCCGAGAAAGACGCCCGCTTCGCAAAAGAGTCCTGCCGCCGCGATGTCGCGCGCCCGCGCCCAGCGCGCCGAGCCGTAGGTCGTGACATTCCGGTTCTGCCGCGCGCGCCAGAGAGAACCGGCGATCGCCGCCGCCGCGCCGAGCATCCCGCCCGACGCGGCGATGGCGCCGCCTCGCATGAAGACGTCGGGGGCATACGCTTCATACGCAAACCACCATTCGAAAAGCCGCCATGGGTAGTAGACCGGCATGCCGCCGAACTCGAACCACGGCGCCCCGAGCGCAGGGTCATAGCCGAACGAGACGGCGACGAACTGCGTCGCCGCCGCCATCGCCATCATGATGATCAAGATGACGACGATCGCCTGGCCGAAAAGAATCTTGGTGGGCGTCATGATCTTCGTCCGTTCGGAGCGCGCTTGGCTCCTCAGGCGCGATCATCGGCTCACGGATCGAATAATGTCACTAGGGAATATTCTGCAGTGCATGAGGCCTGCTGCGCTTATTTGGTTTTCGTTTGGGCGCTTTGCGCCTCGTTGCAGATTGCTGCCTTCTATCACGGGCGAATGCGCAACCATGCGTCGCCGCGTATCATCTATGGGAGAGACTCAACAGCATTCACGAGGGCGTGTGCGTAATTGAATGCCGCCGTTCTTACCCAATTCCTCGTCACGATCAGCAACTCGGCAAAGAGCGTCGCTACAGCGACGTAGAACCCCGGCGAGCTGATCAATGCGCCTGGGTATTCACCGCCAATAGCGACGGCGCCGATCAGGTAGGCTAGCAGCGCCATTGAAATCGCAACGCCAATCCATTTCAGTCCGAGAAGATTTCGTCGAAATCCGTAATTAATGTTTTCTTCCCGGAGTCGCGCGAATTTCTCTTTGTCAGCGGTTTTGCTGCGAAGCCAATGGACCGCTGTCAGGTACTTTTCATCAGCGGCGTGGGGATCGGCCGCTTCTTCAAAGCGGGACGGAAGCGAAAGGCCTGCGATCTTTGTCTGAAGGGTTGAATGAACACGCACTTTCGTCTCTGCGTCGACCCGGCTGTC
The DNA here is from genome assembly GCA_964507915.1 of uncultured Caulobacterales bacterium. GTDB lineage: Bacteria > Pseudomonadota > Alphaproteobacteria > Caulobacterales > Parvularculaceae > Amphiplicatus. The sequence goes on along the minus strand of CAZDRH010000001.1, from coordinate 711,451 downwards.
GCGATGTCTCAAGAGTTGCGTCGTCGGCGCCCCGCCCCATTTCTCAAACAGCTGCGGTTCCAGCTGCTTGCCTAGATCGCGACCGAATTGGGACATGATCGTCAGCAGCGCAAGGGCGCAAACCCCGAAGACTGACGCTTCCGACACGGATTTGTTGAGGATTCCAGCGCTCGCCGCATGGACGATGACCGGCGACGCAATCAGAACGATCGGCGCGATGCGCGCCCTTACATCATAGGCGTCAGGCCATCCGGCGAACATCTTCACCCCCTCCGCTACTCAAATTTCCCAGAACGTGGTCTGATCGGCAGTCGTCGCAGCCAAACCTGAAGAAGAATTCGTCATCTCCCATGATGCCCATGATGTAGGGTTCGCCCGTGCCGAGGAATGCGGACCTTAATGCGTCAAAGAGCTGATCGTCGTCGGCGCTCGGCCGCGCTGCAACACGGCGGGGATGGGAATGCCATTCTCCGACATAGCGTAATTGCCCCGCAGTCTGGTCGCCAATTTCTTCGAGGCGTTCCGCAAGCCCGGTACGGCCCCGTTCGAAATAGTGAGGCCGCTTTGTGCTGTCGGGCGGCGGCTCAATCATCGAGCAGATGAAAATGCTCTGAGCGTCAAAATCAACCATCCCGACGAGCACGCCGCCTGTCTCGTTTGGCAGGTCCGATTGACGCATTTGCGCCATGTCCTGCAACAACGCCTCGCTCCAATGGAGCGTCCAATCCGTCGCCGCGATTGTGCGATAGGTTGAAACAGCAAGATCAATTCGGGCCACGGCGCCGGAATCCTCGTCGAGACGCCAGATCGACGCCATCGCGTCCGGCTCGCCCTTCATCCGCTTGGCCTGGTTTGTGGCGACGCCTGCAAAAATCGAAACGACATCTGCGCTGATTTGCGCCGATAAATTTCGGCAACCTGCGCCGTACCGAATCGGCGCGCCGCGAGCGTCATTAAGATGCCCGGCAAGCAGGTTGTTCGTAGAAAGCGCCTTGTAGTAGTTGGCCTCTAACTCCAGAAGAGAAATCGATCGATCTGCGGTCTCTCGTAGAACCACGAGATCCGAGCCTTGCGGGTTGAGGAAAATCGAGGCGGCTCTCTTGACGGTCTTCGCTCCGGCAAGCTTCCGCGCAACCGGCACTGACGCCGACATATCGAGCACGAGTTCGCTTTGTTCGAGCGCCGCTTGTACGCGTGCGTCGTCAAAATCCGTGAGAAGGTCATTCTCCAGGGTTGCGGAAATGCCCTCACCCGGGAGGGCGGCGTTGAGGAATGTCTTCAGGCCGGCGACCTTTGCCTGACCGATGGACCAGTCGCCAAGCACATGCCTCGCAATATTGTGGGGAAGGAATATATCGTCGTCGAGGAGCGACCATCGACCGAACCCGGCCCTCAGCGCCAATTCGAGAACCTTTGAACCGAGCGCGCCAACGCCGACGGCGAGAATGGATTGTTCGGACTCGCATTCGTCGCCTGAAAATGCCGCGAGGTCGCCGCGTCCGATTTCGCGCACGACGATGAGCGGCGAGATTCCGACCGCTTCCAGTGCTGGCTTCTGGATTGACAAGCCGAGAAGTGGAACGGCGCCGAACGCGCCGCTTTCGTAATTTCCAAGAGAGGCGCCCAATTCCTTGAAAGTAGCGTTTATCAAAAACGCCCAAACATCGACGCGTTCAATTTCCGCAGCCTCGGCCCGACGCGTCGGGAAACTCACAAGAAGCAACGGCGTCGCGATTTCGTGGTTGACGCTGTTCTTAAGGGATATTGCCCATTCTTGCAGTTCTTTGGCGAGATCGACGCCCCGGTCGCCGAGAAGCGTCGATAAGTCGGCGAGGGTCTGAGGCGTGTAGGCCGACGCGGCGGCGACACGAGCGTTTGCACCAATTCGCTTAACAACGAAGTTCGGCAAATCCTTCGGGGCACCCTCGGCAATTACGCCGGCGCGCAGCGTCCATTGGCCATTTGAACTGTTATGGGCGCTTACAATGCCAAGCCGCTCAGAAGTGATTTCGCCCCGCGGCAAAATAACGGTGCCGGCGGCCCCGATGAGCACCGGCTCTAGCGGCTGATCATCCGGATGAAGTGTTCCTTCGGCGGCGCGCTCCAACCAGGTCTTGATTCTTAGGAGAAACGAAAATGGCGTCGTGCGTGAGCGAATTTCTCTGAATTGAGCCGAATAAAGACAGAGCGAATGCAGTCCGGATTTCGCATCGACCATGACGTGAAGATGACCCAGAGGAAAGTCGTCACGTCTCGGGAAGACTTCAGGATGACGGTCATCGGTCTCGCACGAAAATGCGACGATTAGCGGTTCTGTTGGATTAATGGCGACCGACCGATCCTGAGGGACCTCAACATCAATTTCAATGGCGAGAAAGTCGTGGGTCGTATTGGCGTGCCGGGAAATCAGCCTGAAATAGGGATACCTGCCGGCGTCGAGAAAGCCAGCCAGCCGCATCGCCCGTCTTGACCGAAGCGCGCGGGTTTCAATTTCTCCGCCAAGGAGTTCCTCGATTTTCATCCGGCGCGACTAGCTCTTTCCGAGGCGACGCTGATGGAGGCGGATGTGATGCGCTTGCGCCTCTTGTGGCCCAAGCTCGTGATTTCGATGACCATCGGCTTGGGCGCGACGGCTGTCGGTTGCTCCATGGTGACCAGAAATTCGCCGCCGCACATGCGCGCGACACGCTTGTAGTAATTGGCGGCCTGCCTGTGCGGCGGCTGGTCGGTGTCCTCGCCTTGGATGCGATTGCTGGTTGAGACCAGGAGGACTCCATTCGCGGACTGTTGTTCGTAATACCACTTGATGTCGGCGGACGGCTCGGTCTCGTCGCCACCCTTCTCAACCGCTAAGGAAAGGTAAGAGCAGTGGTGCGGGATGTTGTTAATGTCGGCGATGAGGCGGTCTGCATTGCCATGCGCCTTGGTGAGCCGGATGATGGCTTCGAGGACCTCAAAACCGCAGTCGGCCGCAAGGATCAGCCGGGTCATCCGGCCGCCGACGCTAAAGGTCGCCTGCATGAAAAGAGCGCCGTCGTTGCGAATGCCGGTGTCGCCATGTTCCGCGAAGGGCGAGTGGACGAAGAATTCGACGCCGTCGACGCTGAGCGAGAATTCCGGCGCGAGCTCGCCCGCAATTGAAATCAAATGCGCACGGTCTTTGGGATTAATACCGTTGTCCTTCAGCCAGCCATCAAGCGCGCCAGGGGATGAGAATACCCGAATTCCCTTACCCGCTTTGAGGCGATGGCGCGCTTCCTGACGCAGAATCCGCCCCTCGTCCTTGACGCCCTCTTCAATAATCGCCGCCGCCGGAACCCAGAGCGTGCCGATTTTGATGCGGCCGTCCGACTGGTATTTTTCAGCGTGCTCCAGCCAAAAGAGGTCAGTCGAGCGATTCAAATGGTCCTTGTCGAGGTGCGAAATCGCAAGAACATCGACATACTTGTCGTCGCCAGCAGCCTTCCTGATTTCCGGCTCGAGATCGATCCGCTTATCGGACTCATCGTCCGGGTCGAACATATTGGCGTAATCGAAGACAACGATCCGGCCGTTTTCAAGCTCGATGAGACAAGTGTCGGCGTTACCTTCCGGAAAGAAACTAATCACGTGCATGACGCATGCCCTTTCTGCCGCAGCATGGGGCGGAGTCGCACCATTGCGTCCCTTCCCGAAATTGCTCTAGTTTCTAGATAGTTCTTGATTATCGATCCGTCAAGTTACTTGATTCATTAAATGGAGAGCCTATGCCGCCCCGACCGACAAATGAAGCTTGGAGTGTCGAGCAACGCCTTGAATTTATTGAGTTTCGGCTCTTCTGGGAGGGCTCGGTGCGGCGGACGGACATCCGAAAAAAATTCGGTGTTTCGATGCAACAAGCCTCTGCCGACATCGCGAAATACAAGGAAACGGCTCCCGATAACCTCCGATACGACACGAGTGAGAAGCGTTATCTCGCGGAACCGCGATTCAAGCCGGCCTTTTACGTCCCCAATCCTGAGCGATACCTCGCTCAGCTGAAGGCGATTGAGGAGAACGTCATCGCCCCCGATGAAACGATGATGGGGGAGCTTCCTTCTTGCGACGTCATTCCCGTACCGAGGCGCGATATTTCGGCGTTCCAGTTTCAAAAAATTCTGCTGGCGATTCGCACTGGCCAGGCGATTTCAGTTGAATACCAGTCGATGAACGATGCGCGCCCAGAACCCCTTTGGCGCGAAATCACGCCTCATGCGCTGGCGACTGATGGGCTGCGGTGGCACGTCCGCGCCTATTGCCATATTCAAAGTAAATTCAAGGACTTCATTATTTCGCGCTGCGTTCGTGTTGGGAAACTTGCGGCGCCGCTCGCTGATCCGAGCGATGACAATGAATGGAACAGCTACTTTGAAGTTGTTCTAATTCCGAATCCGCATTTCAGCGATGCTCAGAAAAGGACAATTGAACGAGATTACGGCATGACCAATGGCCGGTGCGTCATGTCGGTGCGCCACGCGATGCTTTATTACTTCGACAAGCGGATGCGCCTTGACGTCGCCGAGAAGATCGACCGCCCAAAGGAAACGCCGATCATTGTCGAGAACAGACGCGATTACGACATTCTCTTGAAGTCGTTAGTGACCTAGGGACGGCCGACGGATCAGGTCTCTTCGAAGCCCTGCACCTTGAATTTCAAAGTTCGTGAGTTCTCCGTCACCGTTCGAACAACGTTATCCGGAGCGCCAGAGGGCACGCGCGCCTCGATCTCGAGCGTTACGGTTACCTCGGAGCCAACCAATCCTGTAAGATGTGCAATGACCTCGTCGGCGATGCGGCCGGCGTCCCGTCCGACGCGGGCAGGATCGAGCGCGACGCTCCCGAAGTAGCGCGTAGGCGCAGTTTTCCCCGCTTCTTCTGCGCCGATCGATCCTGTACCTCCATTCGGAATAGGGTTTGTGTGATCGTCGCCCGCGGAACTCTTATTATTTGCCCCGCTCTCTTCCTGCTCCTCCGCGTCGATTTGCGACTGTGCTGCGGCCGATTGGACCAGCAACCCGTCAAGTTCGCCGACAAGGCTCGGCGACTGCTTGCCGGCGCGGAGACCGCGATAGCGCTGCGCCGCTTCATCAAATCCATCCGCATAGGCGAACGTCTCCTGCTTCCAAGACAGCAGGCTGAGGCCGTCCTGGATCGCGGCGATGAGGACCTGCGAGTCGCGCAGACGTGGAAGGTAGAGATAGCGCGCGAAGTCCTCGGCGATTTGCCGGATGGAGACATGCTCGCCGCGCCAAAGCGGAATTTTGTCGAGCTCCATTCTAAGACGCGTCCCGGCCATGGAAGGAAACAGCAATTCCTCCGAACGCAGCTTTTTGCTTGCGCGGGCCGCAAGGCTCTCCTGCCCGGTGAGGCGATAGGATTCCCATTTTATTGTATCGCCCGGCTTTGGCTGCGTCGGAACGAGGAGCCACTGATACGCTTCGGGTAACCGCGCCGTGACCGATGCATCGACGCTTCGCAGCTGCGCTTCCGCCTGTCGCACTTGCAGAGGATCGAGGTTTCTCTCGACCTTCTCGTCAAGGATCGTCTTCCAGGCAAGCTGACGCCGGACTGCCTCGTCGAGGTCTTGAAGACGTGCCAAATCGACGGCGATGAAGACGAGGGAGTTCTGAAAAAGCCGCGGGCCGCTGCCGCGCTGAGCAAGAATTTCAGCGGCCTTCGCGCTCGCCTTGTTAGCCGGATCCTTGGCGAAGGGATGTTCCGGACTAAGGACAACGAGGCGCGCGTCGAAGTCGTCCGGCACGTCCGCACCGTTCGCCGGCGAGAGGTGAACGCGTCGAAAATCGCCAGCCTGTCGAAGGTCGGCGCGAAGCCGTTCTTCGATCGCCTCTACAACGCGATCGGGCTCCCGCTTGTATTGCTCGGCGAGATCGTCGGCGACTTTGGTGACGGTCGCTTGCGTCGAATACCAGTATCGGACGCCGTCCTGAAAGAGATAGGTCGCGTTCGAACCAAGCCGGCGCAGCGCATCGCCGAACACGGCCGGCGATTCGCCCGGCATCACGCTGCCGAGCTTGATACGCCGATCCTCGATGCCGCGATTGGCGGCGCCAGCGGTCGGCGCCGAGCCAAGATAGATCGTGCGCGCGACGCGGCGCGTCGCCGAGTATTTGCCGAGATTCGGTGCCTCCCCGTCGATTCGGAGCGGTAAGGCGTTCGGCCCGTCTACGTCTTTTTCAATGATGGGTTTCCATTGATCGGAGAGATAGCGCGTCAGCTCATCCCGCACTCGTAAATCGTCGATCGGGATATTGCAGGGCATGATCAGCGGATTGGCGTCGCCGCGTTCCCAGAGGCTGTGGATGACCGCCGCCATCAGGCGCAGCACGCCGCGCGTCCGCTGAAATTTCACGAGCGTCGACCAGTCTGCATAGAGCCTGTCGAACACTTCTGGGTGAATTGGATAGGCGGCGCGAAGGCGCGTCTCGTAATCAGAGTCGCGACACTCTGGCGGAAATTCCTGATGCTGCTTGCGATAGAGATCGGCGAATTCTCGCGCGACATTGTCGCGTGCCGTGAACTGCGCCTTCTCGAGCATCGGCTCAAAGAGCCGGCGCCGAACAATCTCAAACCCCTCTTCTGTGCTGGCGGGCGCCCAAGAGGATTCAACGCGTCCGATCACATTGCGAAGGCGGGCAAGCGCCGCGCGGCCGCGAGCGCCGCCGACTTCTTCGTCTTCGGCCTGCGCATGTGGCGATGACCCCGTGTCAGAGGCCGGCAAGCTGATGACGAGCAGGCATTGCCTGGCGAGTTTGGCGGACTCGGTCAGCGCCTGCGCGAATGTGAAATGCGTCTCGAAGCTGCCGCCCGGCAAATCGGCGTCTTCATGCAGTTGGCGCGCATAAGCGACCCATTCGTCGACGAGAATGAGGCAGGGTCCATAGGCATTCATCAGCTCTCTGAGCACGTCGCCGGGGCTCGTTCCTCGTTCGTCGTCGGCGCGAACTTTTTCGAACGCCACCTTGCCGCCAAGTTGCCACGCAAGTTCGCCCCACAACGTCCGGACCGTCGTTCCATCCGCTTTGACGGACGGATTTCCGGGCGAGATCTTGTTTCCGACCAGAACGACGCGCGTGACCTTGGGCGGAAGTTTTTCAACGCCGGCATCGGCCATGAGCGCATCGATGCCGAGGAGATCGGCAGGCTTTGCGCCTGAGAACAGATGATAAAGCGCCAGCATCGAATGCGTCTTGCCGCCGCCGAAATTCGTTTGCAGCTGAATGACTGGATCGCCGCCCTCGCCCGAAAGCCGGCGCATGCCGCCCGTCAGGAGGTCCTGCAGGCTTTCGGTAAGATAAGTGCGCCGGAAGAATTCGGCGGGCTTGCGATATTCGTCGGAGCCCTCGCCGATGTGGACCTGCCAGAGGTCGGCGGCGAACTCGGCTTGCTGATACCGACCGCTCGCCACGTCCTTGTGCGGCGTCACCACTTCGCGCCACGGCTTGAGCGTGCCCGTGACCTGACTCTCGATATTGCTCACGGTCTTGCGACGCTCGGTGCGGGATTGTTCCTCGAAGATGAGGCGGCGCAGCTCCATTTTCATTTTGCCGATTTCGTCGGCCTCCGGCGCCGAGACGGCGGTCAAGAGGCGCTGAATGGAATCGAGCGCTCGGTCGGCGTCGTCACTCGAAAAGGCGTTCTGGTGCGCCCAGCCGTTGCGCGCGTTGCGGATTTCACTGACGAGGCTTCGCTCCGCATGCCCCAGCGTATCGCGAAAAACGTCGTTCCAACTGTCCCACATAAATTTGAGGAGGAGCGAGGCGTCCCATTTGTCGATCGCCCGATCCTTGAACATCGGATCTTCGGCGAATGCCTGAAGCGCCGGAACCGATTTCCCGCGTTCGGTGGCCGCGCGCACCTCACGTTCGACAAAGGGCGCGAGACCGGCGCGGAGATGGTCGAGCGCCTTGCCGACGCGTTCCTGGTTGGTGATCGCCATCCCGGCTAAGCCTTTCGTTTCGCAGCTCTGCGCGCCGCCTTAGCGACCTTTGGCCCAGCGGCGGCTTGCACGCGTACTGATCCTGACTTGATTGAATGAGCGTACGCGCCACCCTTGCTGGGGGCGACTGTGCCTTTCGCCGGCCGGCCGCCCTTCTTGCCGTTCTCCCGCGCGGCGGCGGCCTTTTTGGGCGACGTAGCGGCGCCCGCATGCGCCGCGCGCTGACGATCCATCCACGCTTTCGTGCCGAACAGGCCTGCGATAAGGCCCGGAACGCTGAGATCGACGTCGAGCCGCTCCCAGTGAAGGCCCGCGCCGAGGCCGAGAACTTCGACTTCGGCGAGGGCGGCGTCATCCGCCCTCTCTAACCCTTGCGCGCGCCGCGCGGGGAAAGCGAAGGTGCAGCCATTGGTGAGATCGACGACGATGCGGCCGGTCTTGCGATCAAAGCGCGCGGCGGCGGCGCGCGGCTCGTCGCTGAGGAGCGCCTTGCCGCGCCGGTCGGCGGTTTCAATCATTGCTTCAACGCTCGCCATGAATTTCGTTCCACTTCTTGAGCAGCAAGTCGCGCTGGTCCTGAACTTCTTTCAGGATGCGCTTCAAATCCGGCTTCTTGAACCCGGCGCTCGAAAGAAGGGCCACGGGATCAAGCGACAGCTTCGCTTCGGCGCCTTGCCCGAAGACGTGGACATGGGCCGGATCGTGATCGTTGGTGAAAACCACGTACCGGCAGCCATGGGCGCGATGCACCGTCGTCATTTAAATAACCCATCTATGTTGGGTTTTCAAGTCCGTCAGACGTCGAAGGCCCCTTGCGCCGGGCCGGTGTTAACCGTCGCGGCCATGCCCTGCGCGAGGCGGGAGATTTCGGGCCAGCTCTGGACGAGCGCGTTATAGGCGAGCGCCTCGGCTGCACGCTTTTTCCGTTCGCAGAGCGTGTAGAGGCGATAGGCGAGCTCGCGCGCGACTTCGGCCTTTACGCCGAGCTTCGCGACGAGCGCCGCGGCGGCGGCTTCGCCGCCCGCTTCAGAGACACGGATCAAATGATGCACGATCTCCCAAACAGTAAGCCGCATATCGGTTGCTGGATCCCAGTCGGCGGGAAGTTCGCTCGGCTCTAACAGCCGCACCTTGCCGGCTTTGGAATGCGCGATGCCGGCCTCGACGAGACCGCTGACGCTTGTCACTTTCGCTTTTGACAGCGTTTCGGCGACGCCGAATTCGCCGGGCTCGAAGCCGAACTCCTCGAACCAGGCGAGAGCCCAGCGCGTGTCGGCGTCGAAATCGCCTTCTTGTTCGGTCAGCGTCTCGTCGAGCACTTCGTTGATGAGCGCCAAAGCCTCGCGCACGTTCATTGGTTTGCCGTCGGCGTCAATGACGCTGGCGTAGCGCGTGAAAACCGCCATACCGGGGCCGATCGATGCCTGCGCGAGATCGACAGGCGCGATGTTGCCGCGCTGAAGCTGGCGGAGCGCTTCAGGCAGTTCGGCTTTGAGGGCGCTGATAAAGTCGCGGCGGGTGACAGTTGTCGCACTTGCGTCGCGCGTGCGGCAAACAAGGACGATGGATGATGCCAATGCATTTGTTCCAATCCCAATTGAACGAGCACCGCGCTCAGTTCTAATGGGCCAAGTGCCGCTCAGGCCAAAACCTGCTTGGACGACCGCTTCCAAGAAAGTCTCCCATCCAGTCGAGGCGGTACCATCCCTGCGGTCGGTTTCCGATTGTTTGAATGCATAATAAATAGTAGTTGGGAATGCTCTGTGCGCGGTGTCCGCCAAACGGCGCATCACTTGAATCATTCCTTCAAGGAAGAATTTCTCGGCGGCGCCTTTTCCTTCATGACGATATGGCGTGGCAATTAATTCTTCGACCTTTGGTACAGCAACAGTTGAAAATAACTCTGGATAAACCCTCCTGAGAGAGGTCCGAAGCCGGACATAGAAAAAATCGGAAAGATCCGCATAGCCGATATTGTCATAATACGGAGGGTCGGTAGAAATTATTGCATTTTCCGCTTTTTCGGTTTGCCTCGCGTCGGCCTGAATTGCTATCGCGCCCGGACCGTTGGCAACGCAACCAGAGAGCGCACCAGCTATAATGCCTACTGAAGCGAAGAGAGAACCGCCGATTTCGCAAAGTGGATTCACTTCCGCAAAATCCCATACCATTGGGATTGCGTGTCTCGCAAAGAGTCCCTTTGGTCGGTCTTCCTTGGAGTACCACGGCACAATAGTGCATCCGTATTCTGCCGCTTTATCAATGGCAAACGCCAAATAGACACTGACCGCATCTGCATAAGACTCTGCGGCAATACAATCATTAGGCGCTTTATCAGAAATGCCCGCAAAACCTGCTACAATGGCATCGGCCTTAACGAATTCTCGAGCCTCAGTGACGAGATCTGAGAAACAACTTAGCGCAACCAGCTGACGGGAGGTGAAGAGATCGTCCCACTGCGTCATCCCATATTCTTGTACTCGAAAACCCAACGCCTTTGCGGGCAACGCAGTCTCCGAGTAAGCCCTCGGTTCCGCTTCAGCAGCGATCGATTCCATTTCCGTAGAGGGCGATAAGTAAGTTCGTCCACGGACGCCCTCTATGACAATAGCCATCAGTCTAACACCTAGGCGCTTTGCTTTCGCCTCAGAACGAATGTATTCGAATGTAATGGGCGTTCCTGACATTAAACAAACGAAGCTGCTGCCGCTGCTACCCGCCTTGGTGCCGCGCTTCGCTGCGCTTAAATCTCTGGGCTTTCCAACTTTAACGTTGAATCGATAACTCTCCTTCTCAATGAGTGGTTCGACATAAGTTTCCTTGCCGGCTTTCGTCGAAAGCATGAAAGTCGAAGCGAGCGGGACGTCGATGTCGCGAAAAGCAGGGTTCGGACTTTTCACTGTGCGCGCCCACAGCCAGGCGATAACTGTGAGCTTACTACCAATATAAGGTCTGAGGTCGGGACGCTCCGCGGCCATCTCCTCTGTCACTTCGACTTTCGGGTAAAGATGGCCAATGCGCTTTTCCGCCTCGTCGCGCATCCACTGTCCGTAATAGCGCACATCCTCGGCGAGGCCTTGCGCGCCTTTCCACGCGCGCAATTCACCGTGCTCCGCCTCTTTGCGCGCCGCCGGGTTGACGGGCGGGCGCCCAGCGAATTTCGGCGGGATTTCGATCATCGCCTTGTTGATGAGCACCGCGACAGGATTCAAATCAGACGCATAGGCCTCAAGCCCCAGACGCTGCGCCTCAAGCGGCAGCGTTCCACCGCCGGCGAAGGGATCGTGAAACGCCGGCAGCGAGTGCCGGTCGAAGAGTTCTCTTGCCTTTGGGTGATCCGCGTTCGCCGCACATGTGCGCCGCCAGCTCTGCCAGATTTTGGCACGCGCCTTTTCAAGCACTTCCTCGTTCGTCGTGTTTTCCCACTTCACGAGGTCTTTGATGATGTCGAAAAGTTTCTCTCGCTCAATATCCGCCGCGCAATCCTCCAGCGTCGGCTCCGGCCCTGGCTCCGGCATGGCGACGACTTCCATTCCCGTCGCGAACTCGAAGGCGTGCTTACGTTGCGACCAACGGTCATGGCGCTTCTTCAATTCCCGCTGCGCCGCCCGTTTCGTCTCTGGCACGTCCAGCAGCGTATCAACATATTCGGACGGATCATCGACCATCTGCGCAAAGATCACCGCCCGCGCCGCTGCAAGGGGTCTCTGCGCCCACCATTTGTGAAGGGCCGAAGGATTACCTCTATAGATATAGCCCTCGCGCACCGAGGCGACATTGATCGCCTCAAGCGGGAGCGCGACCTCTATGAGTTTTTTGAAGGTTTTCATGCGTCCCAATCAAGTTCTGCGAGTATCAAGATGGGACGGCAGCCAGCCGACAACGACTTGTTCGGTCTCATCGTCCCAGAAGTAATAGAGTCGGAAGCAATGACGCTGGTCTTTGCTGTTGCCCTTTTTCAAATGCCGATCGAGCAGCCGGCCTCTGCCGCCATAGCGAACTTTGTATTCGTCACCTTGCTCACCCCATCTCTCGCCGGAGAATGTCGGTTCATCGGACAACCCAAGCGATTGGCAACTGGTCTCGAATGCGTTCTTGCGCTCAATGCCCCCTTCGCGCCGCATCGGGACATAAAGATCCTTGAGAAGCAACATTGCCTCATAGATCAACGCGATATCCTCGAACTGCGACTTCTTCACACCGCTGAATGCCCGATTAAGCACTTCAACCGCGCCCGCCAATTCGTTGCGGCACCAATCCTCGAATTGGTCCAAAGTGTTTGGAATCGATCGCGCTTCAGCCTGTACAGAGGTCGCCAATTGAGTCTCGAGCGCCCTAATCCTCGCTTGAAGGTTCAAATTCGAAGCGCGGGCCTGCTGAGCCTCCTCCTGTGCCTGCAGCGCGTCCTGTTCATATTGCGCCACCAAGCCTTCATAGACTTCTTTGTCCTTTTGGGCGGCTTCACGGAGCTCCCGAATTTCCTCCTCCGCAAGCGAAAGCAAGTCCTTCTGGGACGTGCCGCGCTCTTTGGCGCGCTTCATGCGCAATTCCGCCGCGACGCGCTTTACTTGCGAAAATGGAGGGAAGTATCGATCCGCATCACTCCCGGCAGCGCTGCGTATGAGCGTTTGGCCAATCAGGAAATTTTGGAAATCGACTGCGCCATTGGGCAAGAACGCTTTGACCCGATCCCCCATGATTAACGGATGAGAATAGGGTTCGTCTTCAGTATCGTTAAAGCCGGGCCGATATGTTCGAATCGCCGCCCGGAATACCGAGAACTCCTTTCCGACTGCGTCCGTCAAAGCATAAGACGCATTCGAAGAGAGGATCGCGACATGCGCCGCGCCGAGCGTCTTCCGATGAAAGTTGACGGCATCAATTGCAGCGTCCGTCGGATTCTCGCTGCCCTCTGGAAGGGAGCAAACGATGAGATCCAGGCGACGCGAGTCATCCCTCATCAGATCGACGAGTTCGTAGACGTCGCTCTCTCTCCTGACAAACCAAGGATCTATGCTGACTTCGCGCCCCTCGACGCGACAGCCAGGAATCTTTTCAACAAGCGTTCGCACAAATCTCTGTAGGGACGGCTGGAATGGCACATCGTCGCCGCGAGTGACACAGAGCAACCGCGTTCCGACGAGCACCTCACGGTCATTTCGTTGGGCGACGGTGATTTCATTCACCCAATTGCGCTGAGGCACATCCTTATCGCTGTCATCGAGGCGAGCTGCCCAATACCTCGGCTCATCGATCGCGACGGCTGACGTCCGCTGAGCGCCCACCTCTTCGAGTTCAAAGGTTTTGCCTTCCCAAGCCTCCGGCGGAAGTGGCCGTCCCGCTCGGTCGTTAACCCATGGCAGAATGACCTTCAGAGCATCGACGAATGCTGCAGGGTTCGTCGCCGCATCCAATTGGATCAATGATTGACTGATGGGTCGAACAACAGCGTGCGTTTTGCGCAGCCGTGCTGCGAGCGGCGCAAGCTGTTCAGCAAGCGACATGGCACCTGGTGTCACGTTGGGGCTCCCCCTTTGGCAATCAACTCCGCAAACGAATAATTCACGCTGGCCGCGTGGAAGTCCGGCTCCTTGGTGAACGGGCGCCGGACGTAATGCACTTTGTGCGCCCCGCCGTCGAGAAACTCGACGATCGCGAGTATGAAGTCTTCGGGCTTGTTCAGCGAATAAAGGATTTCATTCTTGGTGACGGTGATCGTCTCGGCCCCGGAGATGCGGCCCTTGACTTCGATGAAGCGTAAGCTCCCTGTGCCCGGCACCGCGCTTTCGATATCGTAGCCGAGCTTGTCGAACTCGCGATCGACCGGCACGAAACCAAGCTCGCGCTCGATATCCATAATTACTTCCCGCGCGCGCGCCGCCGTGGCCTGCGTGTCCGTAGCGGTCATGAATGACGCCGGCGCTTTTCCACCGAGCAGCGCGAGTAGACCCGCCGGTACGATCAGCACGCCGCCGACAACGACCGGCGGTAAGGGCGCGATCTGGCGCTCGCGCCGGATTTCCTCCATCCGCTTTTCTAGCCGCGCCTGCAGCGCATCGGCGCGCTTTCGCGCCTCGCCGGAATTCAACCGCGCATTCGCCTTGCCCGCCGATTCCTGATCCTTCAATTGGTTAGCGCGGAAGTCCCAGTAGTTGATTTCCTTAGTGAGGCGGTCCTTCACCGCCGCTTCCGTCTTGTCGAGGAGTTCGAGCTTGCGCTTTCTGACTTCCTGCAAATGCTCAGGCACGACATTGGCGATCGCGTGGCCCATTGCCTTTGATTCGAGGTCCTTCGTGATCCAGGCGCATTCCGGCCGGGCGATGATCGCCTCGGCAGAAGGCTCGGCTTCCGCCAGCGGGCGATAATCGAGATAGGGCGCGTAATTAAGGTGGCGCATGCCGCCCTCCGCGTCCGCCTCCACGAACAAGAGCCGTTTCGAGATGACCCGGCGCTCGCCCGATTTCGTCGCGCTCGCATCCTGAATGGCGTGCTCCAGATAGAAGAGCACACGCGGGCTCGTTCCCTGATCGCGATCATCAACCAGCACAGCGCCGCGCCGAAGCAGGTCGCGATGGCGATCAAGGATCAAGTCCAGCGTCGCGTCAAGAAGCGGGTGGCCCGGGCAAACGAAAGCCGCCGGCGCGAGGCCCTGCGGCGTCAGACGCTGCTTGTCGAAAGCGATGCGCTCATAACGCGGCAGAACCGGCGCGCCCATGCCGATAAGGCGATCGCGGTTGCGGATCGGCGCCGGCACGTTGGTTACTTCATAGCGGCGCGGTTCGCGCTCCCTGAGACTGCCGCCAAGACGTTTGAAGCCTTCGAGGAAGAAGGACTCGATATAGTGCGGCTGCAGGCGCCGCGCTTCGGCCCGCTCCATTTCTTCGCGAATGCGATAAACCCGGCTTGCATCCATCGAATCATGTGCGAGCGCGTGATCCTCCAGCAGATCCTGGATCGCGCGCTTGTCAAAGGCGTTCTCGACCACGCGCGTCAGGCGGGCGCGGACATCGGGTTGCTCGCCATAGCGGATCGCCTCGATCAGGAGGTCGCGGAGAGCCTTGCCGTCGAACTCGAGCTTGCCGAGCACATCGAACACGGCGCCGCCAAGCGCGGCGCGCGCCTCGTCCAGCTTTTCGAGAAGGCGTCGATAGACGTCGCCTTCGCGCGTGCCTTCGGCGACGAGATTCCAGAGATGACAGACTTCGGTTTGTCCAATGCGGTGAATGCGGCCGAAGCGCTGTTCCAGCCGATTTGGATTCCAGGGAAGATCGTAATTCACCATCAAATGCGCGCGTTGAAGGTTGATGCCTTCGCCAGCCGCATCAGTTGCAAGAAGGACCTGGACTTCGGGATCGTGCTTGAAGGATTCTTGCGCTTTCAGTCGGTCCTCGCGTCCCATACCGCCATGAATCGTGACGACAGCCGTCTGTCGGCCGAGAAGCGTCGTAATTCGGTGCAGCAGGTAATTCAGCGTGTCGCGATGCTCGGTGAAAATGACGAGTTTCTGATGCGGCGAGGGCTTCGGCTTTTCAATCGGCGACGGCCCGGCGTCGTAAGGCGCTGCCTCCTCGGCGAATTGATTGGCGATGGAAACGGTCGTAAAAATCTCGCCCAACAGCGAAGCGAGCTCTCGCCACTTTTTGTCTTCGCCGCTGCGCCGAATCGCCAGTGCCATCGCCTCAAGGCGCTTCAGAGTCTCGATTTCAATTCGCAGCTCGTCCATCGTCTGGGCGGCGGTCGCCTCGTCGAGGATTTCCTCTTCCGCCGCCTCAAGCTCGGCGCCCGGCGCATCCTCAAGCTCTTCAATGTCATCGGGGTCGAACTCGCCGGTGAATGACGCAGTAGCGCGCCCGCCCCGCTGCATCGTGTCGAGTTCGCGCAAGCGGCTTTCCAACCTCTCGCGCCGTCGCCGCAGCGACTGGTAGATCGCCTCTGGCGAGGAGGCGAGACGCCGCTGAAGAATCGTTAGCGCAAATCCGACCGTGCCGGCGCGTTTGTCGTTTTCGAGCGCCTTGGCGCGGTCGAACTCTTGGCGAACGTAGTCGGTAACTTCCTTGTAGAGTGCAGCTTCAGGATCCGAGAGGTGGTAGGAAACTGTGTATGCGACGCGCTCTGGAAAGAGCGGCGTGCCGTCGAACTTCAACAAATTCTCCTTCACCATCCGGCGCATCAAATCTGAGACGTCCGCCGTATGTGCGCCGTCGCGGAATTTTCCTTCAAAGCGATCACCATCGAGAAGCGCCATGAAGAGCTGAAAATCCTCTTCCTTCCCGTTATGCGGCGTCGCCGTCATCAGAAGGAAATGGCGCGTCAATGTCGATAATAGCTGCGCGAGCCGATAGCGCTTGGTGTACTTCAGTTCGCCGCCGAAGAACGTCGCCGATAGCTTGTGCGCTTCGTCGCAAACGATGAGATCCCACTGGCAATCCGGCGCCTGTAATTTCGCCTGCACATCCTCATTGCGCGAGAGTTTGTCGAGCCGCGCAATGACGAAATTCGTCTCAAGAAACCAGTTTCCCGTGCGCGCGGCTTCCAGCTTGTCATTTGTCAGAATGTCGAAGGACAGGCTGAAACGACGATTAAGTTCATCTTGCCATTGCTCAGCGAGACTCCCCGGACAAACGACGAGGCAGCGATGAAGATCGCCGCGCGCAATCAGCTCCTTCATCAGGAGGCCGGCCATGATTGTCTTACCGGCGCCCGGATCGTCCGCCAGCAGAAAGCGCAGCGGCTGCCGCGGCAGCATCGATTCATAGACCGCAGTAATCTGGTGCGGCAGCGGATCGACGATTGATGTATGAACTGCGAGAACGGGATCAAATAAATGGGCGAGCCGAATGCGTTGGGCTTCCGACGTCAAACGGAACAACGCCCCGTCGCCGTCAAAGCTCCAAGGGCGTCCCTCCTCGACAATCTCAAGGCGCGGCTCGTCGTGACGGTACAGGAGTACATTCGCAACCTTGCCGGCCGCGTCCTTATAGGTCAGTTCCAGCGCTTCAGAGCCGAACCACTGAACCGTCACCACCGTAGCAGTGCCCGTCGGCAGAACGCCGCGAATTACCGCGTTAGGTTTCAGGGCCTCTAGATCGGCCATTCTCTGGGCTCCTAATGAGGCCGAAGGCCTCCATCGATCAAAAAATAGCAAACGAATTCGGCAATTGCACTTGGCGTTTCTTGCGGGGCTTGCTCAGATTTCTGTCAGCTCCCATCTATTCGGTTGATTTTGAGATTTTCGGCTATCTAAGTTTCCGTGAAGATCGACTGAATGTCGTTTTTCCGGTGTTACGGCTGCTGCATACGAAACGGACTGATGAGGAAGAGAAATCATGCGATTGTCGTTAGCTCTGGGCGGTGGGCGGCGCTGATGCGATCCGAGGTTACCGCATCAATTCCAGCTTCTGCTGCAAATCGTATCCAATTGCCGACTGAAGCATCGACCTCCTCAACAATGCGCCGCGCCTTTGCAGGTTTGATCCCACCTGTTTCAGCAAGTGCGATCAGGTCTTCAAGAACGAAGCCGTCCCGCTTGCCGTTGACGCTCATCTGGTGGCGGCTCGTCCATGCGCCGGAGGGGTTGTAGGAGTAGGCGACGTCGAAGGCCGGCGATAGCCGCCACTCGCCGGCCTTGTTCATCAGGAAGGCGATATTCTTCACGTGATCATCGTGATTGCGCGCGATCACATTGAAGACCGCGCGGCGGAATTGCTGTTCGAAATCCGCCATCGGAAGGCGCAGGCGTCGGATGGTTTGCAGCGCCTGTTCGTAGGAATAGGCGTCCGGCTGATTGAAATCGTAATGCATCATCGCGGCGAGCGATTGCATGTGCAGCTTCTCGCCGTCATCGGTGCGGTCGAACCGTTTTGTCATGAAATGCGCCCGTCCGCCTTCGCGATGGAGGCGACATGGCGTCATCTCGATCCCGGCGTCGACCGCCATCAGATGGTAGGCGTATTCGATTAGGCCGAAGCCTTGCGGGTCAGCGAGCTCGCGGTCTCGATTGCCGGAGACGCCGTCGAATTTCATGAGCCAGTAGGTGAAGCCGTCGTCCGCCTTCACTTGTCCTGACCGGAACTCCCCCGTCTTTTCATTCCAGGCGAGGATCGCTTTCGCGCGCGCGCCTCCGGCAGATGTGCCGACGCGGATGATGTCTTCGATTGCCTTCGCGTCGTGCTGGCCGTCGAGCGTTCCGGTGAGCGCCTTGCGGTCATTGAGAACCTTGTCGGCGAGTTCGACGAGCGCGGCGACTTCGAGCTTTTTAATTCGAGTTTGGGCGCCAAGAATCGCCGGCTCAAATTCGACGGCGCCCATGCCGCGCGCACCGATATAGCAGAGCCGTTCGACTGGATTGAAACTCTCGGGCGTTCGCCCCTGCGTCGCGAGCCAGGCGTCGATGACTGCGTTGCCGAATTTGTCAGGCAGCGAATCCGCGAGCAATCCGGGAAGACCCTTGAATGCGTCGCGCGGCAGGCCGGGAAATTCATAAGGCGCTTCGCGCAGCGGCATCATCAGCGGTGCGACCTCGATGCCGCTGCCGACGAATTCGGGCGCGTATTGGAAGACGGCGGTCTCGCGATCCTCGAGCCAGGACACGGCTCCGATGTCGCGCCCCCAGAGGATGACGCGCGCGTCGGTCATCGGTCCTCGCCCTTGTCATGCCAATGCCAGGGCTTGGCGGCGGGTTTCGAGGTGCGGCGCGCGCGCTGACGCTCCTTGCCCTGACGAATGCGTTCGATCGGCCGGATCGCCGGATCGGGGAGCAACACGGCGAAGCGGTCGGCGAGCCCCAGGGCGGTCATGACGCGGATCAGCGTGTCGAGCGAGACGCCTTCGCCGTTTTCGAGGCGGGTGATGGTGCGGCGGGAGACACCGGCCTCCTCCGCGAGGTCCGCCTGGTTGATGTTACGCGCCAGCCGGATTTCGAGCAGGCGCTGTCCGACCATTTTTTCGATAGCGTTCGGTCCGCCCGTTTCTGGATCAATCTTTTGCGCCATATTCTGCTCACTAAGCGCTATTAAGGCGCTTACACGCACTATATGGCGCAAAAACAAAAAAATCAAACGCGGCTAGTTTTTGCGCCAAATTCTGCGCAAAAAGCTCAAAATTTCTGTTTAACGAGCTATATATTACACATTATATTTCAAACGCCTGCCCGATCAGCATGCCTTATCGGCTGATACCCCGAGTCTTGCCGAGTTCCCAATTGATGCCGCTGGCCCGGACGAGTCCCGTAATCTCCATCCCCCGCCGCTGTTCGAGGACCTCGCGCCAGGGAACCAGCGTGAACTCCTTCGATCGCTCGATCATCGCGAAGCGGCCGGCGGGGAGGTCGACGACCCGACTGAATTGGCCCGAGATGCGGTCGCCAATCTGCGCCGGGGCGTGGCGCTTGCTAAGTTGATGGGCAATGCGCCCGGCGGCGTCCTCAATCAAGCTTCGACCGAGCGAGCGGAGGCGATCGCGATCGATCGCAAAGCCATCATCGCTTTCCCTGCCGATGCCTTGCGCGAGAAGCCATCGCCGCCGCACCGCCAGCGCATGATCGAATTCGGCGCCGAATCCATGCGGCACGCTTTCAATCTTCAGGCGACGCTCAAGCGCATCGTCCAGAAAAGTCACCGCGCCGACGGCCGGCAGCTGATCGAGCGCCGCCCAGGACAACACGCGGACGCGCGCCATGGCCCGCTTCCCTTCATGCGCCGCCGCGCGCTCGAGAAAGTTTTCCGGGATGCGCCAGGCGCCGTCGGTCGTTCGCTCGACAAGCCCCAGGCGACGCAAAGCTTCGAGTCGGCGCTTGTGCGCGAGGCGATAATCCGCGCTCGCTGACGGGTCGGCGGCGGCGTGAATCGCGTCGGCATAAACCCCGCCTTGACGTTCCGCGATGGCGGAAATGGTGCGATCGGCCGCGCGCGGAGCGGCGCCGGCGCGTGTGATCTCGATAATGGCGCCGACAGGCGGCGTCGCGCCGGGAACGACATCGATCGGCGCATGCCATTGCAGGCCGTCCGCACTTTCGATCGCGAGGAACCGTCGTTCATGGCTGTCATCCGCCGCGCCGATTCCAGCGACGCGCCCGACGATGCGGGTCACAGTTTTCTCGGCGGCGAAATCGCGAAGACGCTGCGGCGCGAGGCTTTCCCCGAGTTCGGCGCCCATGGAGCGAATGATGTCGCCGCGACGGCCCGCTTCCCGAAGCCGGCGTTCAATATCCGGCGCGAGACGCCAGCCTTCGGGACGACGTTCGGCGAGCGCCATCGCCTGCAGGGTCTGCAGACGATCCTTGAGCAGCTTCGTCTCGAAGCGGTCATAGGCCGTCTCCGGCGCGTCGAACCCGATCGGGCCGGCGGCGGCGCGCTTCATGAGTTCGCGGTCAAGCGAGGTGAATGCTTCTCGGGAGACTTCCGCCGCGCGCGCTCGTGCGATGTCGAGTTCGCGGCGGGGACCGAGTTCGAGCGTCGCCAGTTCCTCGGCGCGCCGGCGAAACCCGTGGGTGATGTAGCTCCGCGCAATGACGAGGTCAGCGCCGTCATCGCAGCGGCCGCGCAACACAATATGCACATGCGGGTGGTCGGTATGGAAGTGATTGACCGCGACCCAGTCGAGCCGGGTTTGAAGGTCCTTCTCGGCGGCCGCCATGACGTCGCGCGTGAACTGGCTGAGGTCCTGCAACTCGTTTCCATCTTCCGGCGACAGAATGATCCGGAATTGATGCCGGTCGCCGCTTCCCTCCTCCAGGAATCCCTTGCCGTCGACCGCAGCCCCATCAGGTCCATAGAGTTCCCCGCGCCCCTCGCCGCGCGATGCGCCGTCGCGCTGGATGTAGCTTAAATGCGCCCGAGCCTTGGCGAGCCCTGCGCTGCCGAGGCGCACAGAGCGGATTTTGACGGCGACGCGGCGGGAGCGGAATTTCGCTAAGGCGGACCCGCGCATCGCAGCGCTTACGCCGAGGCCGGCGCCGCGGCCGAGGCGCGCGCCGGTGAAGCGCCTGCCTGACTTCTTTGCGAATGCGGCGGGCTGCATTTTTTCGACCGCCGCGTAGAGCTTCGCGACATAGCGCTTTGAGGCGCGCCCGCCGGCGGCGCGCATGCGGCCAAATCGTGGGCGAAACTCCTCGTCGTCGCGTTTCATGGAGCATGCCCTGAATTGCACCATGCAACCGTGCGATAGTGCACCAATATCCGACGTGCAGACTGACTTTGGGGCGCTCGTTGCACCAATGCTTTCATCTTGCCCTACCGGCTTTCTTCTTCCGTACGCGCCTCAAACATCTGAATCCGAAATCCATATCGGGATCGCGACGCCGATGACCTGATCGATTTTTGTTGTGCCGAAATACCGCCCATCGAGCGAATTCGGGGGCGAGTTGAGGAGGAAAATCTCGTCGTCGGAGAGTGTGAAACAGCCGCGCCAGACGGGCATGACGCGGCCCGCGGAATCGCTGCGGAGCGCATCGGCGACATGGTTTCCGTCGATGAAAATCGCTTCGGCATCCCGGCAAATTTCCGCGCCGGAAAGCGCCGCGACGCGCTTTAACAGCGGCACGTCTTCCGACAAATAGCCTCGCTCGACGATGAAATTTTCGAGCGCTTGTTCTGGTTTCACCAAGGCGAACTCGCCCAATCGTAGCGCGCGGCGTTCGATTCTGTAGAGCCCGATCGGCGCGCTCGCCGAGGCGTTCCAGACGACAAGGGACGGAAATTCCACGACGCTTGCAACGCCCAGCGCGCCGACCGAAACGGCGAGGACAACGATCGAAAATAGCCGTGCGCTCATGGGTCATCGTCGCGTCTTGCGGAGGATTGAAAACGGCGGCGCAGCGACCAGCGTTCGAGATCCTCGCGATGATAGACGATGCGTCCGCCATGCTTGCGATAGGCTGGCCCTTCGCCGGACGCGCGGAAATTTTCGAGGGCGCGGAGGCTGATCCGGAGGTAAAGCGCCGCTTCGGACGCCCAGAGATAAGGGCTGTCGACCAAGGGCGGGCGCATCGGCTTCTTGGTTTCGGTGAAGTCTTTCGCAACCATGGCGGCTCTCGCTTGTCTAGCGCCATCCGCGTGAATTTGCCGACGGGCGGCGTCATTCTGCGGGCGCATGATCGCGCCGAACCGCGAAATCGAGAATGCGCCCCTATTCGAAATTCGGGGGGTCTTATTCTTTTTCGGGGGGTCTTATTCAGCCGGCGAATAATCTATTCGCCCACTGAATAAATCAGCCGCCGGTTGTGAAATTCGCCATTCTGGGGCGGTGTTCGGCATTCGGGGCAACTTGCGAATTTACTCATCTGAGCGCACAATTTCGATGATGTTCGGAGGCGTTTTTCGGTGCTCGAATTCGGGTCTCTCTTCAGGCTTTTGAGAGTTCATCTGCGCCTGACGCAGACGGAAATGGCCGAACTACTTCACATGAGCCAGCCGGTTTATTCGCGCATCGAGGCGGGGTTGAAGCCGGTTTCCATGGCCATTCTTGAGCGCGTCGCGGCTCATGTTGAGGTGCCGGTTGAGCGGCTCATCGTCTCGTTTTTCCTGCTCGACGCGAACCTTGACGCATTGAAGCGACATGCCGGCGATCCGGTCGCCGACTGCGTTCTAACCCTCGCTCGAGAATACCGGAATCGTTTTGGCGCGCGCCTGAAAGACGCCGCTGCGCTCGCTCTTCTGTTTGACGATCAAGGCGACAGAAGCACGCGCGATCATGATCGATAGGATGATCACGTGACAAAGACGATCGAAGACTTTATTGACGTGGCCGCCCTTAATCTGCGCGGCGATGATTTCATGAAACTCGATCCCTTCGACGGCGCTGTCTGGAAGGACAAACTCTCCGACGAGAAGCCGGACGGGACAGTCACGGTGACCTTGTCAACCGGCAAGCAAGTGATGGTTAATTCGCGGCTTTTAGGGCTTCTCCGCGTTCTTGCCGACGAGCTCGCCAAAGCCGAGACCGGCGTCCACTGATCAACCATTCTGGCAAGAAAAAGGCCGGGGCGCTTCCAGCGGTCCCGGCCGAAGTCGACGTTCGTAAAGAGTGGTCAGGCTCGGGCGAGTCTCGCCGTCAGGCAAGGTCGCTCAAAGCCTTGGCAGGCAGCAATTATGCCGCAGGCGCTTTGTGCGCGTGATCGCCGTCCGGCGTGAAAGCTGTTCCTTAGGCCGCAACGAAGCGGACGCGCCAGTCGGTGATTGGCTCCTTGGAAATCTTCTGCAGGTGCAGGATATGGAGGCGGAAGAGCGAACAACCGATCAGGTAGAGAAGCGTCAGCTCGAAGCCTCGATTGAGGACGAACATGGTCATGAAATTCGACAGCCCGACGCTTTGCGCGAAAACGATGAAGGCGATGTCGAGCATTTGAAAATAGAAGAGCGGCACGGCAAAGAGCGAGACCTTGCCCATTCGCCAGAACTGGTAGGCGAGGATCGTGTCGAGCATGACGGCGACGAGATAGTAGCTGGCGACGCCGAGATAGAGATAAGCGAAAAGGCCGAACGCCCAGCAGATGCCGACAAGGATTGCCGCGGTGCGGACCATTCTCGAATTGGCCCGATAGGCGAGGCCGAGCGTCGCCAGGACCGCCGTCAGGTAATAGAGAATGACGAGAAGATCGGCAGTCGGCTGCCCGCTGCAATAGTTAAGGATGCACGTCATCGACGCCCCCACGGGCGCGCAAGCGCCCATTCCCCTTTTTTGATCGGTGCATGTTTTGTGCCGCCGGAGGCGGGCTCCGGCGGCGAAAAGATCATGGAAAAAGCGCCCCGCCTTTCGGCGGGGCGCTGATTTGCTCGAGCGTTACTCGCCGTTGCGGCGGCGGCTCGGGCGCGACCAGATGAGGTCGAATTCGCCGTTCTCCATTTCGCAGAGATTGGCGAGGATCGGCGCGGGGAGCGAGGGATCGTCGAGGCGGACCGAGAGATAGTCGCGTTTCTCGTTCGAGGTCTTTTTCCACGCGGCGCCGATTTCGGCGCGGCCGGCGAAGAGGCGGAAGTCGGGGGCCTTGTCGCTGGTCTTTTCGGCGGGCCGGACCTGCACGTTGGCGTCGAGGGTGAGGGTCGCAACGCTGCCGGTGAAGCCGTCGCCCGATTTGGTGAATGTTCCGATGGTCGCCATGTCGAAGTCTCCTTCATGTTTGAGCCCGCGCCTATCGCGGCCTCGATGGCGATCAAGAAGCCGCGGGCGATCGCCGGCGCACTCGTCTTCGAGCCGGAGCGAAGCGGAGGATGGCGCGCCCCGAGACTTTTTTGACTTCCCGCGAGGAATGGCGGCCCCTCTTCCCTTTGGGGCCGCCAGGGGAAAAAAGTCTCGGGCGCGCCGTTGCGCTGAAGGCGATCGAGGCGAAGCCGGCCTGCGGCGAGATCAGGCCATCAGAGCCGCGATGGGCGATGGGTCAGGAGTTAGGAAGATTCTCAATGGCGATTGAGCGCTGGTCGCCCTATTGCGGCGCCACATTGGGTTCGCGCGATCTCAGCTCTACGCAGGCCAGCCACTGGAGAGCGGCGAAACGGCGCCGATTATCGATGTCGCGTCCCCGCCGTCTTTGGCAGCCGAACGAAAACGGGAAAAGAAAGCTGAAAGTAATTCTCGATCCATGATCGGCGCCGGGGCTTAGGCACCGAGGCAATGGCGGGCCAAACAGCCGCGCCAAATCCGAAACGAACGCCGGGTTGTGAACCGGCATGGACGGTCTAAACGCCGATTGATAGATACGTTCATGCTCTGGTAAACCAAACCTCTACCGAAGATCGGCAATGGCGGCGCAGTCGGTCAGGCGCTGCGCTACGCCGGAGGCTCGGCGCGCAGCCTCCTCATACACCACCACCCGGGCACTATCTCGAATTTCAAGGACCACGCTTGCCAATGCTCGTTCCCTTGGGGGACATTGGCTAGAATAGCCGGCCAATCCAGTGGGCATTGGTTTAATACAATTGGCCCCTCGCGAAAGGCGGAGAAACTAACCATGACACATCGCACTTCATTACTCCGAAACGAGATTCAAAAGGGCTACACAGAGGGCCGGATTGGTCATTTCACCTGTACCTATCCTCCGCACAAAGTCTATCGAGAGACTACTCACGACTTCGATGTGCGTGAGGTTTGGACAGAGGCTGGTGCCGATGGGAACAGCATCAATCTGTACGTTCATGTGCCGTTCTGTAAGCAAAGATGCTCGTTCTGCAACCTCTTCATGGTCAAAGAAACCCGCGGTGCCGAGCTTATTGACAGATACGTCGATTGTCTTGTCCGTGAAATCGAAATGTATGAGCCTGTTCTCGCTCCGCGCATAGGAGAGAGCACAACCATTTACTTTGGCGGCGGAACTCCAAGCATGCTCAGCCCTTAGCAAATTGGCCGAGTCCTTGTCGCGCTTAACTCTCTCACGTTAGGTTCTCAAATAGAGGAATTCACACTTGAAGTTGCACCGGAGACCGCCACTAGCGACTACCTTGCAGATCTTCGAGAACTTGGCGTTTCTCGGGTCTCTTTAGGGGTTCAGAGCGTCGATGAGCTGGAAGTTAGGCGTTTTGCTCGGCAGCACACTCGTGCTCATGTCAAGGGTTTGATCGAGGCGAGCATGACTCTTGGATTCTCGACCGTCAACGTGGACCTTATCTACGGGCTTGCCTCGCAGACGCTGTCGAATTGGCGGAAAACTTTGCATGAAGTTCTGGAGCATTCTCCACAATGCCTATCGATCTATCCGTTGAACGTGAAGCCGCTTACTGGGTTGGCAAAACACACGAGACATGGTGAAGCGAGCGAATCGAATCGAGCAGTGTTCTATTCTATGTACGACGCTGCGGTGGAAATCCTTGAGGCCGCCGGCTACGAACAGCAGACTCGGACTCTTTTCTTCCGCGGAACTGATCGCTACCTCAACAAGGCGAATGAAGCAGTGGGCCACCCCGTAAAAGGCTTTGGCGCAGGAGCACAATCATATGCACCTAGTTGGCACTATAGGCCTGGAAACAGATATAGGAACGCAATGACGGATCTGAATGCTTATTTTTCGGATATCGAGGCGTCGCGATTCCCTGCTCGCTACGCCTACAAGCTCAGCAAGGAGGAATTGCAGCGTCGACAGATTGCTCTCAGTATTCGCTATAAACACTTTCCGCTTGACCCATTCAAAAGACGTTTTGGTGTTAGCCCGGTGGAACTGTTTCCAGACGAATTTGACGCGCTGCGCCAAGAGGGACTCGTCAATATCCGGCCGTCGGAGATACAACTTACCGAGAAGGGGCTGAGGTACGACAATCTTGTGTCGACACTGTTCTTCAGTAATCGAATCAGAGAACTCCTGAGCGAGCATCAGCCAGCGCGCTGGTCAGTCGCTCGCAGGCATCCGACCGGGCATTGAATCTCGGTCTTCCGCATTCGCGTTTGCACCGCCCGTGGAAGCACTGTGGAAGCAAGAGGGTGCGAAGCCATGAGTATTCCGTCGAAAATGGGACCATGGGTGACGCTGCGCATTCCGGTAACTGCGACGAGCGACAGATACCGGCTTAATTGAATACGCCGCGGTGGAAGAACCATGCGGCGCGTTCCGCCCCTCCCACGAGACGGGATCGAACAAGCACTGTGTCCGGATGCAAAAACGACTCGATCCGTGACATGAATGATTGACCTGAACGTGCGAAGAGATTCTGACCAACACCGCCCGTCATTACGATCCGACGACCGAACCGTTCCCACCCGCGCTCACTTTGTAGGACTGCCAATGCACGCCCAAAGTCGCACGCCACGGTCTCACGGAAATCATGCAGCGCTTGCCGCAGTGAACAAGGTGTACTGGAGTCCCCGAGGCTTCGATCCGCCCACGCTAGCACCAGGCGGCTCACCGGCTCGCAATTCGCTCGAATGAGTGCGCCTAGTTCCCCTAGCGCAGAGTCAGGTTGCAGATCGTCCTCCTTGTGCTCACACAACCGCCTCGCTTGGCTTTCCACCCAACTGAATTCTCTCCAGCCATCGCCCACACGTTCGCCCCGCCGTACTAACTCTAGGGCAAGTCGTGCAGTTAAGGCTGGTCCCGACAAGTAGTCGGTCATTCGAATCCCGCTAACCTCCGAAGCCGTCTGCCCAAACGGCCGATAGTGATAAGTCCATTCGCCGTCACAGGATACGTACAGATGCCGACCGAGCTGACCGCCACCATTGTCAAAGCATCCGTTGGTTGCCGCCTTAAACTCGCTAGTTGTGTGTAGCACCCCCCACTGGCATCCGGCGTCTACAAACCCCGCTGCGATGCCTGTTGCGATGTTGAGTACACAAGCGCTCTCCATGGGGCCACTCTCTCGGAGAGCGCCATCAGGATGATACACTTCTCCTCCGGCGTCAGCCTGCGCATCGAGGAGGATCACTAGTCGAGGGCACATCAAATTGCATCGTTCCTGCAGTGCCACTTTGAGTAGGCGCTCCAACGGCACGCCACCTCGGAAATCGTCTGTTAAATTGTTCGAGAACCACACTCCATTGGCTTGCGGACCTGGGAACGCGACGCCGAGACTCAGATTCTCACTCATTGCATCGGTTAGGTTCTCAATAAGGGTAGCGGTGAGTGAAGCCACCACATCACATAGCGCCCGTGCCGACGCCGCAGACCCAATGAGTTCACGACGCCAGTCCACCGATCCGCTCCCGACATACCTCGGGCTACTCGGTTGGTCCGATAGTAGACCAACCTCTAGCCTGCTCCCCCCAAGGCTGACGCAGATGGTCACTCCCACGGCAGAGGCCTCGTGAGATTTCGAATACCCGACAGGACGAGGTGCAGGTCACCTTCAATCCCTGTACCCGCAGATGCGCAGATTGCAGGGATGCACCGCTCGGCTTCGGTGATGGAATGATGCAAAACGGTACTTCTCTCACCGGCGTGAGGATCCTCACGCGTCTCGCTTCCACCAATAGTTTCCCATGGCAGGGAGTCGCGGACGCCAGCGAGAGCGCGAAAGAAGCAGGCCATGTCAACGATGCGCTTCACCGAGTCGAGTGGTCGACCGGCCAATTGAGCGTACCGCGATGCCACGTCCCCCATTGCCACTCGCAGGCCCGAAACCACCGCGATATGGCTCAGTTGCTCGCCTGCTGGCACCAGCCTGCCGGCCTTGTCGAAGTCCACAAACGTGACATCGAGCGCTGCGCCGGAGTCACTCCAGATGATGTTGCGCGCGAATAGGTCGAAACAAGGAACCACATCGATGCACTCAGACAGGCCATCGCACGCGGACGCAATGGCGACGAGTGCTTCCGCAGCGTCGCTATCACCATTTCGCCGCAATTCCGCAACCAACGCACTGACACCATCCTCCCATCGCCATCGGAGTGTGGGCCCAGAGATTATCTCCCATGAGCGCTCTTCGAACTCCACAAGAGCCGCAATCATGCATTCGACTAGCCAACGGAGTTTCTGGCCCTTGGGACACGCTGCGGCGAGCGTGGCGCCGTCAGCACGCTCCATCACATTCCAGCTGCCGAGTGCCTCGCTTTGGTGAGAGAAGAGTAGCCTCGGTATTTTGAACGTAAACGCATGCGAGCCCTTCAAGATTCCTGTCTCCACCCTATACGCGTCGTCGAGCCGGTACTTCTTCGCAACAATCGAGCCGACTGCGAAAACGTCGTTCGTTGTGCAGTACTCTGCCTGCGGCGGTGTATCCGCCGCTACAACTTTGCAATCGGCGTGCTTTTCCGCCAAACGAAGAACTGCACGAAGCTGGGACGCTAAAGATTCGGTCATTTCCGCGTTCGCGCGTCTTCCTCAGCGACGGCGACGCTTCGACCCACTACCTCCTCGGCCTCATCGATCCGCGTTCTGCTCTCGCCTGCCCAGAGTGCAGTGCCCGCCGCACACGCCAGGCCGGCGATCCCAGAAACCAGAAAGGATAGGGGCGGCAGTTCGAAAAGCACAGCGGCCGCGAGACATGCCAGTCCGAGGACGTGGCCGAAGGACTCCCAGGCCTTGAACCTCTCGTACACCGCTACATCGTCACTAGTATTCGCCTCACGAAGCAACACGATCGTTCCACCCCCGACACCCGTGAGGAGCCACAGCAGGAGCACCGCGGTGAAGGACTCGAACAGGAGCATGCCAAACACAGATAGCGCTGCGAGGACGTGACCGCAAACGACCAGAAGCCTCTGGTGCCTCGTCGCTTGAATAAATAGGTAGTAACCAATCCAGCCTACATAGAACAGAGGTCCCAAAGCTGCAGCGGGCACATCGTATTTGCTGTGAAATAAAACTACCACGATATACGCGTACGCGAAGTAATGTAGATGGTGGAGCATAACGACCAAGTACGGACCAAGTCGCTGGGCGTCTAGCCGAAATCTCTCGGGGAGCGGAGGATCCATGCGCTCAGATACTCGAGAGATGTACACTGCCGCCAAAAGGGCCACCACGAAAACAGTGACCAGCCACGTTGAGAACAGCCCAGCACTCAGGTAACCAAGAGCCCTCCAGCGACGCTTAATCTTGCCTAAAGCGTCGGTTGACGAGCGGATTTTCTTCAGTGACATCGCCAACAGCCCTGCTGCAGCCATCGACGTGAAGATCGCCACGTTCGCTGGCAGCAGTAGCGGGGGCACAAGGAGGCCGAGCGCTGAAGCACAAGCAAGCCCGATCCAAACCCGCATCGATCCTCCACGAACGAAGCAATCAGCGAGGATCCCCAGTTCAAAGAAGACGAGGATCAGTACGTTGAAGCTTTGTTTCGGAAGTGCTTCGGCTACCGCGACGACTAAGCCGAGTTGAACATAGTTGAATAGGAATGTCGCGAGGCGAGGAGTAGTCTGAAGCGCAATCGCCCGAGCTCTCGTGCTACCCGCCATTTGAGGTCTCATGAGATCGTGCGGTTATTGTCGCCATCCTGCGAGTTGATTCGTGCTGTATTACTTTGCCGGTCCGAAGGACGAGACCGTGCTTGCGAGCGGTTGCCTCTGCGTAACGTGTAATCGCGTCGATCGTCGCCGGTGGCGGTGCTGTCAGATAGTGGTGCAGTGATGCCGGACATCTTTGCTCCGCAATTGCGGCGATTCTTGCACGCAGAGAATGAGAGGCATTCAAATGCTCAACGAAGACTGAACGGACACCTGCTTCTCGGAGACTGCTAAGGAGCGCGTCGATTTGGTCGAGGTCGTCCACGATATGCGGCGGCACGGGACCGACGAAGGCATATGTCTCTGGCCCCCCTTCGGCGAGACGTCGAAGCGTGTCGAGGCGTTGTGCGATAGAGGGGGCGTGAGCCTCCAATTCTCGGCTAATTGGATCCTCGCCAAGCGTTACGGTCAGTCCGACCTCGACATCCAGTACATCACTGAGAACGCCAGCATCCCGTAGGACCATAGGGGATTTTGTGAGGATACTCAGGCGACCCTCATATTTCCTACGGGCAAGTTCAGAAACAAACCCTCGCGTGAGCTGAAGCTTGCGCTCTATTCCCTGGTATGGATCAGTCACGGAACTGAGAAGAATACTCGGAGTGGCACCCCGCCTCTTGAGTCGGTCAAGGTCTCGGCGCGCGGCATCGAGCGCGCCGCGTTTGGCGTAGACAAACTTTCCCCAATCAGTCCGCGGCTCGTTGACCTGCCTCGCCATGAAGCTCGCATAGCAGTAGGTGCATCCAAAGGCACATCCAACATACAAGTTTGCCACCAAATCCGTGTCCGGAAGCTTGCTTCGAACAAGAATGGAACGGCATGGTGTCTCGCCAGTTCTCATTCATCCTCCGGAGTGTCCCGTGCGACGGCACGCTCGCTGTGCTGTGCGAATAGAGGGTCCACCCTGTCAAGCATGCGACTTTCAGGGTCGACCTCAGTGCTGTGGAGGTAGGCGAAGACCTTGCAGTGGCCGAAGTTCGCATCAAGCTGCCGACGGAGGACGTGGACGCGGTTCTCTGTGAGGATGTCAGAGAGGGGGGTGCGGGCCAGATTCCCAAGTATCCATTCCTCGCTGAGCGGATGGCCGTGTGGTCCGACGGCCCAAGGAGACAGCAGCAGCGTGCCGTCGGCCATTAGCCCGAAGGACCTAGCCAGCAAGTCGCAAGGATTCTCCGCCTGCACGCGTCCATCATGTTCGAGGTGGCGAAGCGCACATTGTAGACGTACGTTTGGTTTTCCGGCGCTTCGCTCAAGCTCTCGGAGTACCTGAATGGCTGCTAGATAGTCTGACCGAGTCGGAACGGCTGCGGTGTGAACTGCGCCGCGCCCGACAGGAAAAAGCCTCATCAAGAGCAAGCGATCGATGCCCGCGTCTTCCAGTCTTGAGTAGACACGGCGTAGGTTCTCCGGCTCACAGTTGTGTAAGGTTAAGGGCAACTCGGCTCGCGTAAATACGCCCTTCTTCGTCAGCCGTGAAGCAAGCCGCAGATTAGATTCTGCGTAGCCTGCTGGGCGATCCGCCGCATGCGCCGACTGCGATTCGAAAATGGGGTCATACGTAAAGTTGAATTCGCCGATAAGCCGGGCAAGAGCGTCGGTTTCCCGAGCGTGGACGCCTAGGCCGGTCGCAGTCACTGTGACATTAGATTTGCCGAGCTTCTTGCTAGCGTACTCCATCAATTCCCAGTTCTCAGCGAGGATCAGGGGGTCGCCACCACTGATGTCTAGTCGCGCGTCGAAGCCGGCCAAGTGATCTACGACTCGAAGCTTGTCGCGAAGACTCAGCTCATGCCCACTGGCTTGTAGATACTGGCTAGCGCTTGAGAAACTATCTGAATCGGGCGCCACTGAAAGATCCTGGCGCGTCGATAGGCCATATGTCCTCAGAACGATCGAGTTGAGCGAGCGGTCCTTACGCACGTGGATCGCATCGACGCAACAGATAGAACAGTCCCAAGGACACAGTCGAGTGACGTTCCAAATGATATCGACGACTTTCTGGCCGATGACCACGCGGGTACTCCAAATTTAGCTCATGATCCGGCTGCAGGGCCGGAGGTAGTCTTCAGTGCGTCAGCTTGGCGAGCCGGCTCCTGATCTGGGACATGGTGCGCGCCTGCCACTGCGGACCAGTCACGGGCGAACGCGGCACAACCCTCCTCCGTGAGTGGGTCTTGGTGAAGTTTCAGAATCTGAGAAGGGCTGAGTGTTACGCCCCGAACACATGCTTCAAGAGCTGCCGCGAAGTGTTCCTCTGAGCGAATCGATGCGGCGAGTACCGAGGTGGACGATCCGAAGCCGTAATCTCGCAGGGTTGAGCAGATCGCCTTTAATGTTGTGGCT
The DNA here is from genome assembly GCA_964507915.1 of uncultured Caulobacterales bacterium. Classification (GTDB taxonomy): domain Bacteria; phylum Pseudomonadota; class Alphaproteobacteria; order Caulobacterales; family Parvularculaceae; genus Amphiplicatus. Next base: position 679,275 of record CAZDRH010000001.1, on the reverse strand, counting down.
CCATGGCGACCCGCGTCATCGAGCCGACCAACGAATGGAGAAACCCACTTGGCTCCTGCTCGCGCAGCCAGAAGCGCTTGAGCTTGGTTAAAGCAAAGCGTCATGTTCACCGGCACATTATGTTGAACTAGACTCCTGCACGCCATAAAACCGGGAGAGGTGCATGGCAATTTTATCACGACTCGTTCCGAGATTCGCCGAAGCTGTTGTGCTTCGGCCACCATTTCGCTGGAGTTCGGGCTCGCAACCTGAGCGAAGATGGGGCCTTCGATCAACTGCAGGAACCGTTGAATGGTATCCGAGAGGTCGAGGTTGCCCGTTGCTGCAACTAGTGATGGGTTCATCGTAATCCCGTCTATCGGTGTGGTCGCAAGCAGGTCGCTGATCTCTGATGGGGATGCGCTGTTGGCGAAAATCAGCATGTCCTGCACCTCTCGTACAATAGGAGAGTACCCGCGAGATGGTTTGAGTCTCGCTGGAACTTTTCCGTTAGCCCGAACAATCGATCACTATCACTCTTCGCGCTCGCGAGCGACCGCGGACTTGGAGTGGTGCCGCGATCTCGTTCATCGCTGCATGCCAGCAATGAACTGGTCGCAGCTGTCCCACGGCTCCTCCTCCTCAATGTCCGCTCCTCCAACGCGGGGATCGAACTGGAGGAGGGAAACCGACATACCGAGACGGTCGGAGAAGAAGGCCAGTTCACGGACGGGTTCTAAGGCAGTTTGCGCCATCGCCGGTAGAGGCGTCTTGCTCGTATCGGAACCAGAGGCTCGCAAAGAATGCGGGGAATCCGTCGAAAAATCTTCGGACCAGCAATCTGAACATGTTTCGGCCCAGAAGTTCGAGGCTCGGCTTGCGGCAAAGATCGGCCTACTTAAGCAAAGGAATGCGGCGACTAAGAAAAGCCAGAATGGCGCGAGCGCTTCCGAGAATCTCAGAGCCCTTGCCTTTGGCTTCGCCGACAGCAAGGGTGCCCCTTGCGCCAATCTTGGTCTCAGCCAAGAGCGCCCTGACAGCCTCTTGCGTGTCTGGAACCAAGTCCATGTCAGTGGTGCGCCGCTAGCCGAAACGGTAGCGCGCGGCGAGCACGCAAACTAGCTGTTCGAAGGCACAAACTATCTAGGCGCTAGGGAGATGCTAAGTAAGCGGGATTCTCAGGGCACGTTGGGCTTTTTCAGCCAGGGAACAGTTCGTCGAGGCGGGATTGGGGCCAGGCGTTGACGTGCTTTGTGAGGACGTGGGCGAGATAGGCACCTGGCTCGATGGTTTTGAGCTTGCATGTCTTGACGAGCGTCGCGACGGTCGACCAGTTCGCGGCCCCTTCACCCGAGCCGGCAAAGAGCGCGCTCTTGCGATTTAGCGCGAGCGGGCGATGAGCCGCTCGGCAATGTTCGAGTCCATCTTGATGCGGCCGTCGTCGTCGAAGCGGGTGAGGCCTTCGCGGCGCTTCATGCCGTAGCGAATGATCTTGGCGAGATCGCTTCTATGGCTGATGTGCGGCGGCCTGCCCGCGACGAAAGCAAAGAGCGCATCGACGAGCGGTATTGATCGCGCCTGCCGCGCGGCGCGCGCGTCCGCGGTTTGTTCGCGGATCTTCGCTTCGACGGCGTAGAGTTCGGCGATTCGCGTCAACGCCTCGGCGGCGGTCGGCGCATTGCCGCCGTCGGCGAGATCGAAGAAGTCGCGGCGCCAGTGGGCCCATCAAGACAGACCGCGGACTCCGGCGTTATGATAAGACCGAAATTGTTTGTCATGTTGGGAGTAGAGGACCTACAACGCCAGCTGGCCCGTTTCCAGAACCTGAGTTATAGTTGAGAGCGAGTTCCGGCGCGGCGCGCATTTGCGGCACGTTGATCGGCACGCTGAGCGAACCGGCGCCCGTCGCAGCCTTGACCGAAAATTTTTCGCCAATGCTGCAGACTGCCCCACTCGCCTTGGGCAGCGCCAGCTTCGGCGTGAACTCAGTGAACTCGCGCGCGCTGCGGCTTGCCGCCCTCGCCGCTGGATGGCGCAGCACGAGTCTGAGGGGAGACTTCCTGCCTCAGCTCCCTCTCCGCTGACCCCCTAGGTTTGTCCACCAAACCTCATCCCCACCTGACAATACACTGAAGAGGAAGTCTTCGGGAATGGCCGTCGCAACGGCCTACTTGCAGAATAGGCGGCACTGCCCACGCTCGAAACGAAGAGCCTGCGGTTGGCGGCGTGACGCCAACATCGCGCGGTTTTGTTTGCTTCTAGGCGCTATCCCCCGTGGTCCCAGTTAGGTCAGCTTTGTCGGGCGCACTCAATGGGTGGTCGCAACACTTAATCTTTGGAAGGAAAGATGGAGTGTGAGCGATGGGCTACTGGCGTCGGATATATTTTACTGCTGAACAGAAGGCTGAGATTTGGGATCGACGGCGGCGTGGCGAGTCGATGAGTTCGATCGGCCGCGGGTTCGAGTGCAATTCATCGTCGATTTACCCGCTGTTATCGCGGACAGGCGGCATACGCCCGCCGGAACGAACACGGTAGCGGCTGGCGCTGAGTCTTGTGGAACGTGAAGATATCTCGCGCGGGCTCAAAGGCGGTTGATCCATGCGCGATATTGCGCGCCGGCTACAGCGTTCCCCATCGACGATCAGCCGTGAGGTCAAGCGCAATGGCGGCCGCACTGCTTATCGAGCCGTCCATTCCGATCAAGCAGCCTGGGATCGCGCCCGCCGCCCAAACCCGTGTAAACTGGCCGGCAACCGGTCTTTGCGCCGGACAATTGCGCGCAAGCTTCAACTCGATTGGTCGCCCGAACAAATCGCCGGGTGGCTGAAGCAAAGGTGCCGCGGAGAAGAGCACAATCAGGTGTCGCACGAGACTCTCTATCGAAGCCTTTATGTTCGGGCCCGCGGCGTCTTGAAGAAAGAGCTGATGCAGCATCTTCGCTCGAAACGCACGATACGCCGTTCGAAGCATGCCACGTTAAAGCGCGACGGGCTCGGTCAGATAACCAACGCCGTATCGATCAGCGAAAGGCCGACCAGCGCGGAAGATCGTGCTGTTCCCGGTCACTGGGAGGGCGACCTCCTAGGCGGCTCTAAAAACAGCTGCGTTGCGACGCTGGTGGAGCGGCATTCGCGCTATGTCATGCTGTTGAAGGTTCCAAACAAGGAAACACAAAGCGTCGTATTCGCCCTGATCAAGCAATCGCAGAGACTGCCGCGTGAACTCTACAGATTATTGACCTGGGATCGCGGCAAGGAACTGGCCGACTACAAGCGGTTCAAGATGGCGACGGAAATCGACGTCTACTTTTGCGATCCGCATAGCCCGTGGCAGCGCGGTTCCGACGAGAACGCCAACCGTCTGCTCAGGCAGTATCTTCCCAAGGGAACAGACTTATCGACGCACTCGCAGGCGCAACTTAACAAAATCGCCCGGCAGCTAAATGAGCGTCCAAGAGAAACATTGCAATTTGAGACGCCGGCTGAGAGTTTTAGTCATTGTGTTGCGGCGACCAGTTGAGGTGACACGAGTTTTCAGACGATACGGTTCCTGCTCACCGTCGGTGATCCATGAGCGGCAGGCCAAGGCGCTTCGCCTTGTCGGCGAGATTGTCGGTGACGCCGGCGCCGGGGAAGACGACGAGACCGACCGGGAGCGCGGCGAGTAAGTCGTCATTGCGGCGGAAGGGCGCGGCCTTGGCGTGGCGCGCCCAGTCGGGCTTGAAGACGATTTGCGCGACTTTGCGCTTTTCGGCCCAGCAGGCGGCGATCTTTTCGGCCCCGCGCGGCGTGCCGCCATGGAGAAGGACCATGTCGGGATGCTTGGCGTGAACGCGGTCGAGCGCTGACCAGATCGCGGCGACATCGTTGTAGTCGGGCCCGCCGGCGAAGGCGATCTTCGCGCCTGACGGCGTCAGCGGCTCGATGTCCGCGCGGCGCTTGGCGGCGATGAAATCGCGGCTGTCGATGATGGCGGAAGTCAATCTGGTCGCGGCGAGGTTGCGGCTGACAAGCGAGCCGCTTCTCGGCTTCCAGGCGTGACCAGTCGCGCTTTCAAAATGGCGCGCCGCTTCGTCGCGCAGGTACTCGTATGTATTCCGACGTTCAACGAGCGAGAGGCCTTCGGCAATGAGGCGCTCAAGCTCGACGGAGCGGATTTCGGATCCGTCCTGATCGTGCTGGCTCTCGCGCTGGCGCTGTTCGTTACGGTCGAGCGCGCGTTCAACGACTGCGATCTGTCGATGAAACAGATAGGCCAGCGACCAGAGCAGCGTTTCGAGATCGCATTCGAGGCGCGTGTCGGAAAAGGTCGCGATGAGGGCGTCCGCCATGTCGGCGACAGCGCCCTGCGCGGTGTTCGCATCGGGCAGAGGTCGCGGATCCGGCTCGTCGCCATTGGAGCGCCAGCCGAAGAGTTGCAATTCGTCAAGAAGATGCGCGGTCGGCGACAGCGCGGCGGGTTCGGCAAGACTTGTATCGATGTCGGTCAGCATGGGATTCTCCGCTTCTTTGAGACCGCGCGCCGTCGCGCGGCCCTCATGGGCGAGCTCCTCGCCGGAAGCGGCGCGCCGCCGCACCCATCAGAACTGAGTGAGCAATCGCAGCGCGCGCTCTTCGCGCGCGACATGCTGCGGGCCGCAGCGAAGCGAAGGAGGCCGGCCGACGCGGTTTCTTGTATCGCGAAGAATGGCGCATGGATGAGGTTGGATTCTTCGGCGACGATGCGCCGCCAGGGGAAGAAACCGCAGCGGCGGCCTTGGCGGGGGCGCGCCGCTTCCGGCCCCCTCGCCCATCCTGACGGCCGCGCGACGGCGCCGCTGGCGTCAAGACGACGGCTCCGAATGTGGACGAGAGCATGTGCGCCGATTCCGGTGCGCCTTCGTCAGCGACCGGGCGGAACGAAACAACGATCTTCCGGCGCCAATTGACGCGCGACGCACTCGCGAAGCGCAGCAGCGCCATCGATCGTCAGGTCGTTATTGAAGTCCTTGCGCGTCGGCAAGAGCCAACGCGCGTCGGCGCCAGATCGGATCGCGCGCTCCCGAAGCGTGTCAGCAGCGGCCATTCCCGCGGCGTCACGATCAACGGCGATATATAGTCGCCGGATCGTCGGCCGAATCTTGATCGCGCCGAGATTAGCGGCTGACAGGGCGGCGGCGAATGCCAGTGAAGGCATGATGGTCCGCAGCGACAGCACGGTCTCGAGGCCTTCGCCGATGATGAGGCAATCTTTCGGTTCGCCGAACGGCACGGCGTTGCCAGCGAGCGCGCCGAGCGCCTTGCGTGGGAACGCGACCGACGCCTTTGCGTCGCCGTCGCGTGCAAGATAAGTGCGCATGACGCCGGTGACCTCGCCGGCCTCATTCGTAACCGCAGCGATCATGGCCGGCCAGTGCTGGGTGCGCGCATCATGGCTGTCGCGATAGAAGCAGCGCGGATGAAACCGCAGCGCGTCCAGATCCCGGACGCCGACAATGCGGCGCGACGCGAGATAACGCTCCGCCAGCGTGCCCTCGATCGGTACAGATGCGGCGAACAGGCGTTGCGCCTGCAGCACGGAATTGGACGGTCGCGATGTTGAGCGAGTTGGCGCGCGGTCAGGGAGGTCTCCGAGAAGGCACTGCGCCTCAGCGCACACGTCGCGATGGCTGGCGCGGCGACATGACGCGGCGATGAGATCGAGGAGATCGCCATGCTCGCCGGTCGCTGCGTCCGTCCATTTGCCGGCGGCGCCCTTGCCGGAATGCGGCCCCGTCAGCCGGACATAGAGGCTCTTGCCCTTCGCGCCGCGCACGTCGCCGACGATCCAGTAGCCGCCGACCTTGCGCCCGTTCGGCAGATAATAGCGGCAGACGTCGAGGGCCCGCGCCGCTAGCCGCCGCGCGAGATCGCCGCTGGTCTCATTCATGGATGACCTCCCATGCAAAGAGGCCCGCCTTTCGGGCGGGCCTCGAGGCTAATCGGGAATGCAGATTATTCCGCCGCGATCGCGGCGGATGACGCCGCATCGGATCCGGCATCATCGTCGCGGCAATCCTCTGCAAACGGCGTAATCGCGTCGGGCGATGATTCATCTTCTGACGCCGCGCCACTTTTAGTTCGAAAGATCGCCGGGACCCAGCCAGTCGGCGCGAGCAGCTCCTCGGCCGCTTTCGCCATGTCGGCTTTCTTGAGGCCGGCGAGGCGTTCGGCGGCGTCCGCGTCCTTCGCCTCATGCACTCCGGCGAGGATCTGCGCCTTGGTGATCCGCCCGAAATATCCGTCCGCCGTCGGCGTCCAGCCAGCGGCGCGAAGATCGAGCGCGACGGCGCGTGCTATATCATTTGCCTCAGTGGTCGCATCACTGCGACGGTCATAGGGCTTGTAGACCGCATCGATCGACTGGCCGACGCAATGGGCGAAGAGCGCTTGGCGCGTCTCCTCATCCATCGCTTTGATCGACTCCCAAAGATCGGCGGGTTGTTCAGGCAATCGATCGCTGAACGCCTGATGCCGCGCGTCGATTGACTCGGCGGCGGCGCAGTCGGCGAGCCCCGCGGCCCCGCTGCGCAGCGGGACTTGCCGAACATTGATCAAAGCGTAGCGCGGCGCGCCTTGCGCATAGAAGAGATCGAGGCACATTGCGTGCAACGCCGCAAGGAAAGCGACGCCCGGATCCTTCGCAACAGCATCTCGCAGCGCAAGCGTCCGCCATTCGGTCAATTCGATCATCAGCCGATCCGGGATGGCGTGCGCTTCATCCTCCTCTTCGTCGTCATCGCCTGCGCGATCACCGGAAGTCGGCGAACCGTTTTCATCGGCGGCGGCTGCGCCCTGCCCGATCGCATCGTCGTCGGGTAAGGAAGCGTCTTCAACCGGCGGCTCATCTTCAGGCCTGACGAAGCCGCGTTCGATGCGGAGCGCGCCCGACGGATCGATGCTCACGAAGACGCCGGCGCGAGCGATCTCCTCCGGCGGATATTGATACGGCCGCTCCTCGAAGGCCTCGATGATCGCTTCGAGTTCGCCGAGCCGCGCGTCAATCTCATCGGGAAGTTCCTCGGACGTCTCATGCGCTTCCTGCAGCGCGTCGAATTCGTCTTTGGCCGCAGTGAAGGCTATTTGTTCTTCATCCGTCAACGGAGCGCGTTCGCCGTCGATGCGGCGGAGGTCGTAGGTATTGCCATATGGAAAGTCGGTCGCGGCCTCGACCCATTTCCAGCCCTCGGCCTTGATGACGGCGGCCTCGGCTTCGAGTTTTTCAGCGACGAGCCGATTGACGAGCCCCGCATCCTGCAGCCAGCCGTCGCCGTCCTCGGCGAAGAGGTCGCGAAGAATAACGCCGCCGGCCGCCTGATACCCGTCAACGCCGATGCAACGAACGCGCCTGTCGCCAGCGCGGATCGCTCCTTCGGTCAGCATTCGCCGGATGTGGTAGGGTTCGCGATTGTAGCCGCGCTTCAACGCCTCCCAGACTTCGACCTGTCGCTGATGGTCCGGGTTGACCGTGAACGCCATCAACTGATCGAGATTGAGTTCATCTTCCGCATAGAGATCGAGTAGCGCCAGCGCGACGGCGGCGAGCTTCAGGCGCTGTTTGACGACATTGACCGAGACGAAGAACGCCGCGGCGATTTCCTCCTCGCTTTTGCCTTTCTCGCGCAAGGTCTGGAACGCGCGGAACTGGTCGAGCGGATGCAGGGGCGCGCGCTGGATGTTCTCGGCGAGGCTGTCTTCCTCGGCGAGGCCATCGGTGCGGATGACGCACGGGATCGGCACATCGGGAGCGAGGCGCTTCTGCTGAACGAGCAATTGCAGCGCGCGGAAGCGCCGCCCGCCGGCGGGGATCTCAAAGAAGCCGGTCTCTGCGGCGGCGGCGTCGAGAACGGGGCGAACGGTGAGGCTCTGCAACAGCGTCCGCCGCGCGATGTCTTCGGCGAGTTCCTCGATCGAGACGCCAGCTTTCACTTGCCGCACATTCGATTGCGACAGCACGAGCCTGTCGAGCGGTATGTCGCGCGAGGCGCTGAGCGCGAGCGTCGGGGTCGGTTTCGTTTTGGTTCTCGTATTCGTTTTGGCCTTGGCCATGGGTCTTCTCCACGACGGGCCGGCCGAAAGACTCTCTCGCAGCCTCCAGGCCCGTCACGGCAAAACCCGCCCGGCTCTGCCAGGAGAGCCGGGCGGGAACGATCATCATGATCTGAGGAACGACAGCTTTGTCAGGCCGCTTCGAGGAGACGCTTGGCGCGTCCCTCATAATCGAGGCGCGCATCCTGATGCGCTTTCCCGCGCGCGACGGCGGTGATGCCTTGGACGAAGTCGAAGACCGAGGATGGCGGGCGTCCTTCTTCTGCAAGCACCGTGTCGATGACGTCTTGGGTCTCGGCCTTCGAGAAGCCGCGCTTGCGCAAGAAATCGCTGCGGTCGTCGTTGTCCCGCGCCACGATCTTCTCGCGCGCCGAGCGAATCGCGGTGACAAAGGGCGCGGGCGAGGAATTGGCGAACCGCGTCAGCGCTGGCGCTGCTTCCCGAGCGAAGCGGTCAGCGGCGTATTTCGAGTGGCGGATGATAATCTCCTCAAAGTCTTCGACGCCCCAGAGATTGCGGTTCTGGCAGACGGCGCGGAGATAGAAAGAAGCGAGACCCAAAGTCTTCGCGCCGACTTCCGAGTTCCAGCAATAAAAGCCGCGGAAGAAGAGATCGGGCGAGCCGTCGGCGAGTTTGCCGGCTTCGATTGGGTTCAAATCATCGACCAGAAACAGGAAGACATCGCGGTCCGACGCGTAAAGCGTCGTGGTCTCGCGGCTGACCGGCGCGGTCGGATCGTAGACGCCCGTCTTCCAGTCGAGGACGCCGGGGATTTTCCAGCGCGTGTCGCCGACGCCGTCGCCGGCGATCTTCTGAACCGCCGAGACGAGCTCATGATCGTAGATGCGTCCATAGTCCGGGCCGGTGACCGCGCGGAGCTCCATCCGGCCGTCTTGCGTTTCGAGCGTCTTCACCTGTTCGGCGCGATGCGAGGTCAGTCCGTACTGCAGATTGATCGCCGCCAGCGGCGCCGGCAATTGGCGAAGATACGCCGCTGGCGCGCCGACGAGCGAAGCCAATTGGCCGAAGCTCCAATGCGTCGGCGCGAGCGCCGCTTCGCCGCCTGGCAGAGCAAGGGTTAGCGTTTCTGGATCTTCGCGCGCCGCCTCGACGCGGATCGTAGCGCACTCAACCGCCCGCGTGCGCGAGCGCTCGGCGCGCGAGCGCACCGACGCCTGAAGATCCGACAAGGAAAGAAACCGCTCGTCATCCGGCCGCGAATACCATTCCGACGAGACGCGCCCGATGCGCGTTCCACGCGACACATCGACTTTGTAGCCGCCCGACGCGTCCCGCCGGGACTCAAGGGTAGCTGCTTCCATGGGAGTTCTCCGCGACGGGCGGCGGAAACTCTCTCTCCGCCTCTAAACCCGTCACGAAGCATCCGACTTTCTTTTCCTCTCAACAGCTGTGATACGATTTTGCCGAAATGGCGTCGGTCAGGATCTAGCGACTTCGAAAGCTTTTCGCACAATTGGAAGAGCCTGGGCTACGTCCTCTTCTACCTCTATTCGCAGCATGACACCGCCTTCATATACCGCATTTGCAAAAAACTTCCATTGAAGTGCATCTTCGGCGATGCCTGTAGGATCGTCTATGCCGCCGTAATCGAGTGCAACCAACACTACCAAACGGTTCTTGCGCGGCAACACTTCGACAAAGAAGGTCGGTCCCGGCGCATGGTAGCTGACTGACTTTTGTTCCGCGAGTTCGATAATGGCTGGATCGATCGCCACTATCTGTTTGCGAAGCACCTCAAGGAGCTGCTTGGCCGTTTGCGACATCGGTACTTTTGAAACGTCTCGCTTCAATGCTCGTTGGCGCAACTCGGCGTTTCGCGCCGCCTCAATGAGCGCCGAATCGACAACAAGATCGGACCAAATTCTTAGGGCACGACTTGCCAGCGTTTCACCGCGCTCCTCGATTTCTCGCGCTGTCCATACCTCTTGTTCGCGGATGTATCGATTGAGGCGCACCGAGCTATCGGCAAATCCGCCTTCGATAGTTTTCTTCTCCGCAAATGGCCGATCCGAATACGTACTATTGTATCCGGTTAGAGTGAGATTTCCGAGACGATGCACCCACTGGCGTTGGACATCGCGCCAGTTCTCGCCGAGCATTTTGCGCCACTCCGATCCAAGCCTTTCATTTTGGGGAAGGACGTGCTCGATCGAGAATTTGCCGGTATCGACCGCCTCCCTGTTTTCGTAATTCTCCAAACATCCCAACAAATGAGAACAAACGCGCTTGTGGTAAATATCGCTCTCGCGAAGAGCGTCACGGAACTCATCATCCATTGGGAAAGAATAACTTTCGGGCAGCATTGCCAGCGCTACTTTAAGTGACTCCAACGGGGAGGATGTTGAAATTGTATAGGCAAGATTAGCGAAAATTTGCCAGTAACCGCGTGTCTGTTTGCCTTCGATAATTGCTCGTCGAAAGATATAGCTCTCGAGAAGTCCGACAGCCTCTGCAAAGCTTTGGATGGAAAAACCGGGGTTCTCGCGCTGGAGTTCAAAGAGTTTCATTACCAAGATAGCAGGGACATCGACCAATCGCCGCAACCGTGTGAGCGGCTCCGCGAGCCCTTCCGGGCTACCGGTGCCGATGGAAAAGGCTGCGTAGTGCCTGGCAAAACGGAGCAAACGCTCAAGAAACGGCTCAAGTCCTTGGAGGTCAATCACAGTTGCACCGAACTCACGTCGGAATGCGAAGTAGATCTGATCTGCTTTTTCTTGCTTGCTCGCCGACGTGTGCAGCGCGATGTAATCGCGAATGAACGAATCAAAGGTCTGCTCAACCCCGCGGAACAGTGTCTCGATCTTGCTCCAATATTGTTCGTAGAGCCGAGTCTGCTCCCTTTCGGGAAGCCTCATTAGAATAAAATTTCGAATGAGGTCTGATTGGCTGAGGTCTAAGCCAGTCGAGTTCAAGCTTTCAAAAACAAGCTGCGGATCGTCCGCGCCCCGATCGAGTTTCACATCAACAATTATTAAGCGGGAAACACCTCCATAGATTAGCTCTGGATCGGTGTCTTTGATGCGTTCACGGAAGAATTCATAATTTTCGATTACGCGTTCAGAGCATTTCTCCGGCGATTCGCTACGATCAATTAGAGCGCGGATGGTCGCTTCGTCGCGTCGGCGTAGGATCAATTTGTACTGCCTGTCCCCTGACTCCTCTAGGTTCTTTAGAAAGTACGAATCTATCTTTTTTACATTGGGGCCGTGGTCGGAGCCGACCCAATTTTCCTCGATGATATGATCGCGGAGTGCGATCAACAGTAGCATCAACGTTGTGAGGCGCTGCTGGCCATCAATGAGGAGGTAACGCGTAAAACCTGCCGCACTATCGTCAGTTTGTACATAGACAAAGGAGCCGAGAAAATGTTTCACATTCTCGGCTTGTGCTACGCGCAACACATCTTGCCACAATTGGGCGCAATGTCTCTCTTGCCAATTGTAGTCTCGCTGAAACACGGGAATCACAAATTGCGTCGCCCCATTGATTATTTTGGGGAACGCAACGTCGAGAGCCTTCATGTAGAACCTCCCCCTGCTTGTGGGACGAAATGACGTCGAATGTTATACCAAGCATTGTTCGAAAAGTTAGGCTGTGATTTCCACGACGATCTTATCAATCGCATCCGCCACCCTTTGCTTCGCGCGCGTGTATTCCGCGCGGTCATAGTGTTTGCGGGCGACGTCGGCGTGGCGGCCGTGGTTGTGCCAGATGTCTACCCATTCCTCGCGGAGGTCCGAGTCTGAATCGAGAAGGTGCGACTTCATCGTGCGGCGGAGATCGCGCGGCTGGAAAGGCTCCGTTTTGGTCGCGGCGCAATAGCGCCTGACCGCTTGCGCGAGCGCATTCGCCGGCATGTGCTCAGAGCGGCGCAAATGGTTCTGGTAGAGGAATTCCGAATCCCCTTCGGCGTAACCAAGTGCGACTTCAAGTTCCTGTCGCGCGGCTTGCGTCAGCGGCAGGACATGCGCGGTCGCGTTCTTCGTTTTCGGCAGCGCAAGTTGCGGGTTGTCGCCGCTCGTCCACCAGGATTTCCTGCTCCCAAGAATTTCGAGAATGCGGACGCCGCCCATCGCAATGATCATCCGCGCGGCAGACGCCGTTTGCGGATGCGTGTGATTAGGCAATTCGCGCCAGAAAGTTTTGAGCTCTTCAAGGCTGAGCTTGCGGTCACGCGGGACGACACCGGAACGACCGCCGACATTGAGCACGGGATTCGCGTCGATGGCGAACTGGATGGCGCCGACTTCGGCGGTCGGGTCGTTGTCCGCTTTCATCGCCCGGCTGAAGGCGGCGGAAAGATAGGCGCGCGGGTGCTGGAGCTTCACGCCGGCCTTGTGGACCTCCCGCAGCCAGGCGGTGACGTCGGACGGGCGGACGTTTCGGGCGAGTGTCGCTGGCCCCAGATGGTTCATCGCCGCAAGGGGGCCGTCGCGGAGATAAAGGCGGTTCGGCTCGCAGCCTTTGCCCTCCGCCTTCATCGCCTCAAGGACGTAATCGAAGAGTTCCCTGACCGTGCCGTAGCGGCTTTCCTTACGAGCGATCGGGATCGACATGGGGTCATCGGAAGTCGCCGCTGCCTTGCGGCGGGCCTCGGCCAGGGAAAGACCCGGATACCGCCCCAGCGTCACCCGGCGACGGGCGCCGGCGGGCCCGATCATGACGGAGAAGGTCTTCGACCGGCGGCCGACCCGGAGGCGAAGATTGGGGCAGACCGAATCCGAAAACTCGGCGGCAGCGTCGGCTTTGAGGCTCTGAAGCCAGCGATCCGAAAAGGTCACCTGCGGCATGGTTCATCTCAAAATGAACCTAGATATGAACCTAATTCGGGTTTTCGGTCAAATCGCTGAAGGGCTGTTGGAATTTTATCTAACTAAATCGGCCTTTTAGTGGTACCGCCTCCCGGTCTCGAACCGGGGACCTCTAGATCCACAATCTAGCGCTCTAACCAACTGAGCTAAGGCGGCGCGCCAAGGCGGGGGACTTCCCCGGCTTGCGAGGGCGCGGACCCTATCGCCGGGTTGGGAATATGGCAAGCGCCGGCGCCGACTTGCCGACGTGGCCCCTGCCCCGGCCGATTCCTCTGCGGCGCATCATGACAAGGCCGCCAATCGCCGACGTAACCTCAGGAAACTTGCCCGGACTTGATCAGCGCGATCTCGCGCTGGAGCTGCGCGATACGGGTCGTGTCGGAGGGATGCGTCGACAGGATCTCCGGCGGGGCGCCCGTTTTCTTCGACGCCATAGTCTGCCAGAATTTCAGCGCCTCGTCTGGTTCGTAGCCGGCGCGATGCATGTACCGGACGCCGAATTTGTCGGCTTCGAGTTCATGCTTGCGCGAGAACGGCAAGATGACGCCGAGCGAGGCGCCGGCGCCGAGCACGCCGAGGATTTCATTCTGGTACCGGCTGCCTGACACCGCGACCTGCGCGACGGTGAGGCCGGCCTGCGAGAGCGTCGACTGGCTGTAGCGCTCGCCCGAATGGTTGAACTCGACATGCGCAACCTCGTGGCCCATGACGGTCGCGATCTGATCGTCATTTTCCATGATGTCGAGAATGCCGGTATAGAATCCGATCTTGCCGCCGGGCAGCGCAAACGCGTTCAAGTCCTTCGAGTCAAAAACTTGCGTCTCCCATTGGGCGGGGTCGCCGCCTGCGGCGCGAATGATGCGCGGCGCGACACGCTGCATCCGTCCGACATATTTCGGGTTATTCGTCGTTTTTTGTTCCTGTTTGAGACCAGACCAAGCCGATGCAGCGAGCTGCGCCATCTGTCCTGGGGACACGAGCAGAAGCTGATTGCGGCCAAGCTCTTCATTGTATGTGCAGCCTGGCGCGAGCACGACGACGCTGCCCGCCGCGAGGCCGCGCACCACGGCGCGCCGTGACATGGTCACCGTCTGATTGATCAACCGCATGGCTTGCGCCTCCTCATTCTTGTTCCAGGTTACGACAGGGCAAGGGGCCGGACAATGGCGGCGAAGCAATTGCGCTGCCTACGAATTCTATCGCACTCTCCCAAAAAAAGCGGGAGACACTGATGTTGAAACCCGCCTTATGAGCGCATTCGTCGCCCTCGCCGCATACGCCACCAGCTCAGGGAGTGGTGCGCGGGATCGGATACATGCTCCGGGCAAGTCCGTCTCCGCCGCCTTCCAGCACGATATGACGCGAGTTCTTGTAGCGCACGACATCAGCGACCCGCTGGGACGGCTCTGCGCCGACGGATATGAACGCGACACAGGCGAAGCGCATGAACGCCACCGTGGCCCGATCTCCATTTGCCTGAAAAGCTTTGCGATGCGCGCCTGTCAAATGGACTGGGAGGCGACGCTCATGCCGAAGCGGGGCATTGTGTGCGAAGTCTGGACCGCAATTGCGCGCGATTGCGTCGGCGTAGATCGAGACTGGCCGCGGCGAAGCGGTCCGCCATTGACGACGGGCTCGCACAGCCGAAGCTCAATCCGTGAGCGGTCAAAGCGGCGTCCTGAACAGTCCACAAAAGGACGCTCGACGCGACTTGAGTTTTCGACGGCTGACGCCGCCAGCCATCCGTCCACGGAGCGACGCCGTGCGGCGGATCAAGGCTCGAGTTCGGAATCCCAGTAGAGGAAGTCCTGCCAGCTCTTGTGCAGGTAATGCGGCGGGAAGGCGCGGCCGCGTTCGTTGAGTTCGAACATGGTCGGGCGTTCGGGCTTGCGTGCGGGCTGCATTTTCGCCTCGCCCGGCGTGCGCCCGCCCTTGCGCAGATTGCAGGGGCTGCAGGCCGCGACGATATTCTCCCAGGTCGTGCGCCCGCCTTTCGACCGCGGCACGACATGATCGAAGGTGAGGTTTTCGCGCTCGCCCGAACCGCAATACTGGCAGGAAAAACTGTCGCGCAGAAAGACGTTGAAGCGCGTGAAGGCCGGCGAACGCGCGTGGTTCACATAGGTCTTGAGCGATACGACCGAGGGCAGCTTCATCTGGAAGGTCGATGAGCGCACGACGGTTTCGTATTCGGCGACCACATCGACGCGGTCGAGAAACACGGCTTTCAGCGTGTCCTGCCAAGACCAGAGCGACAAGGGAAAATAGCTGAGCGGCCTGAAGTCCGCGTTGAGGACAAGCGCCGGGCAGCCGTCAGGAGCCTGATGCATGACCTGCATCACCGCCCCCGCGCCGATCCGCCGGCAGTCTCCGCCGCCGACGCTCGATCCCCTATTTCACACGCGTACCTGAACGCAACGCCTCCTTTGTGGAAAAGAGTTTAGCGCAGCTTCCGTGGGAAACCCATAGCTGATTCCCCGTGACAAGAGTTTGACAAAACGGCGAAAAATGCAGGCCTGCGGACTATGCTGCAATGCAACAAGCGACCCGGCAGGAGACGAAGCACGTGCTCGACGACTGCCTTGTTCGGCCATTCTGGGTTTCTGCGCTGGCCGCGTGCTACGCCGCAACGCTTACATTTTGACCGCACGCCATTCGCGACGGAGGTCGCCTGATTGGAGCGGCGTCTCCGAGGCCGTGCGCGCGCCGGCGAGCGCGGCGCCATCTGCGCCGAGGCCGAAGCGCGATCCGTACACATCCCATTCTACGGGCGATAGGCCGACTGTCGCTTCGAAGGCGATCGACCGGCAAGCTCGCCCCCAACACCGCAGCACCCAATCGCCCGCGCCGCTCGGCTTCAAGGTTTCCCCGCCAATGTTGAGTGCGACGAGGCCCGCAGCATCTGGAATGACGACCAGCACGGCGTCGGCGTTGTCGCTGGCGATCTTGAGCCCGACGCGCCGCTGATCCTTGTCCGCCGCCGCCGATGATGTCTCGATCGACGCAAGTATGGGCTCCATATCCGGCGCCGGCGCGGCGAATTGCGCGGTCCGGTAGCCCTTCAACGCTCGTTTCTCGAAAGGCGCGGCCGCTGCGAGCCTTGCGGTCGGCTTCCGAACATCGGGCACAACCCACCACGACGTTTCGTCTGACGGCGCGCGATAGTGGACGATATTCAGCGGCATCGGCGCCTTGGGAGAATAAGCCGGGACCAGTGCGGCTGCGACCAGCGCGACGACGAGCGCGCCGAAGATGGGGGCGACGGACCGCCAACCCGGGCGTCCCGTGTCGGAAAGCGCGGGCGGCAGAGCAAGGCAAACTAGCAGCGCGGCGAGCGGCGCGAAGAGCCAGCCGGCGCCGAGACCGAGCGCGGATTCAGCGAAGCTGAGTAAGGGCGCCCAGATGACGAATGCGGCCGCCGCCGCTGCAGCCATAACAAAGGCGAGCGCACGCGGCGCGGCAAGCGCAATCAAAGCCGCTGCTGCAAACACGCCGGCCAAGGGCGCCGTCAAGCCCGCTGAACCCGGCACGTAGTGAAAGGCTGCCGCGCCAAGGCCGACAAACCAGAGCCAGCCGGCGGCCGCGAGCCGCCCCCGGTTCGCCGTCGCGCCCAGAAAGACGACAGCCGCCGCAGCGCCGGCGATCGCTGAAAGATAGAGCGCCGCCTGAGCCGGCGCCGGATACGCCGCCCAGAACGTCTCGCCGGGGCGGAGCGTCCGTATCAGGAAGAAGACGCCGTAAGCGAACGCCCCGCCGAGGATGGCGGCGGCTGGCGGAACAAGAAATGCGCGCACAAAGCCGCCGCCGCCGGAGCGAACGTAGAGAAACGCTCCCGCGGCAAGGCTCGCCGCGAAGAGCCCGATACAGACGGCAAATGGCAGAATGATCAGCGTCCGGCCGAGGACGTCCACGAAGGCAAGGTCGGGATCGGCCTCGCCTGGCGCTGCGCCGAGGAGGCCCTCAACAGCGCCGAACGCCGAGGCGCCGATATGGCCGAGGCTCCTCTTGTCGAGATGGGCGAGATTGTCTTGCGGCGTATGATAGAAAGAGACGCGGCCCGTATAGGCGAAGTTCAAGGCGTCCGGACCGAGCTTCAGGAACTCCGACATGTCCGTGTCGTTGTCCATCATCTTGTAGATCGCGGTCGCCAGAGAATTGCCGACCGGCCGCGGCGCCTTTTCCGCGAAAGCGAGCAGCTCGCGACCATTGGGCGCGCCGCTCTCGAACATGATCGCCTGCCCCTCGACGCCCCGCGCCTCCATATTCACGACGGCGGCGACATCCTTCGCATACGGATCCTTGCGCACGAAGGAAGCAGCGCCGAGGAGTCCCAGCTCTTCACCGTCCGTGACGAGGAAGATCACGGGCCGCTGCAGGGCGCGTCCCTTGATGAGCGCAGCGATCTCGAGCGCAGCGGCGACGCCTGCGCCGTCATCAGAGGCGCCCGGGCCCGCCGGCACGGAATCATAGTGCGACGCGACGAGGATGGCATTCCCGCCGGACGGACCCGTGCGGAAGATGACATTGCGCACGCGCGCGCAGGCGCTCGACCGCCAGCGTATCGAAGACCGGCACGCGAAATCGTCGCGGACTTCCGGTTCGTAGCCGAGCGCCCTGATTTCAGCGAGCAAACGCTCGCGCACGGCGTCGTTCGCCGCAGAATCCACAGGGTGCGGACGTTCATCGCCAAGGATGCGTGCAAGGCGGGCGAAGGCGCGCTCGGCGTCGAAGGGCTTGGACTCGGCGACAGGCGGCGGCTCGGCGAGCTTGTCCTTGACCAGGAAGACGCCAAGCAAGAGCGCGAGCGCCGCGAAGAAGGCGGCCCCTCCCGCGTGACCAATTCTTGTTCCCGTTCGTGCCGTCATGTCCGCGCCCCCTCTTCCGGGGTCAGGGTACACGCCGACACCGTCCGGGTCACTGGTCGGGCGTGGTCTCTATAACCTTGAGGCCGGTATGCCGGGCGATAAACGCCCATTTGTCGGCCGCTTCCTCAATGATCTTGGCCGTCGGCTTGCCGGCGCCGTGGCCGGCGCGCGTCTCTATACGGATGAGCTTCGGATTAGGTCCTGTCTCGGCCGCCTGCAGCGCGGCGGCGTATTTGAAGGAATGCCCCGGCACCACGCGGTCGTCCGTATCCGCCGTGACGACGAGAACGGCAGGATACCGGACCTCCGGACCGCTCTTGATGTTGTGCAGCGGCGAGTAGGCGAACAGCGTCTTGAAATCGGCTTCATTCTTCGGGTCGCCATAGTCGTCGACCCAGAATCGTCCGGCCGTAAACTGAGTGAATCGCAGCATGTCCATGACGCCGACTTCGGGAAGCGCCGCGGCGAAAAGATCCGGCCGCTGATTGACGACGGCGCCGACGAGAAGCCCGCCATTCGAGCCGCCCTGGATCGCGAGCGTCTCCTTGCTCGCAAAGCCTTTTTCGATCAGCGTTTCGCCGGCCCGGATGAAGTCATCAAACACATTCTGCTTCTTGGCGAGGCGTCCGCCGTCATGCCAGTCGCGACCGTATTCGCCGCCGCCGCGAATGTTGGCGAGCGCGAAGACGCCGCCCATCTCCATCCATTGCAGGCGGGAAGCCGAGAAGGACGGAGTCACCGAGACGTTGAAGCCGCCATAGCCGTACAGCAAAGTCGGGTGCGGCGTCTTGCGGTCGAGGCCCTTCTTGTGAACGACGAACATGGGCACGCGCGCGCCGCCCGTTGAATCGAAGAAGACCTGCTCGACGACGTAATCGTCCGGATTGAACTTGATTTTGGGTGCGCGCACGATGCGGCTTTCCCCGGTTGCAACGTCATACCGATACACTGTCGACGGACGATTGAACGAGGAAAAGCTGTAGAACGTCTCGGAATCGTCGACCTTGCCGCCGAAACCGGACGCCGTCCCGATGCCGGGCAGCGCGACGTCGCGAACGAAGACGCCTGTCGGCTCGAAGACCTTCACGACTGATTTTGCATCCTCAAGATAGGAAACGACCAGCTTGCCGCCGACGAGGCTCGCCCCGTCGATCGGGAACTTCCCCTCCGCCACGACGTCGCGCCATTCGCCCGGCGACAGGTCCGCAAAATCCGCCGCGACGATGCGGTGGTTCGGCGCGCCGAGATCCGTCTGTATCAGGAACGTCGTTCCAATATTGCCGAGCAGGACATGGTTATTCTTGAAATCGTCGATGGCGATCTTCACGGCGCCGGTCGCAAGATCCTTGACCCGCACGCCGTTGCCGTCCGTGCCGAGGAAGCTCGAAACGGAAAGATACCGCCCGTCATCCGTCACGGCGGCGCTCCAGCCGACGTCGGGCCGCGACGGATCTTCAATGACGACTTTGTCTTTGGCTTGCGGGTCGCCGAGCTTGTGGAAATAGACCTTCTGGTTCCGGTTGAGCGCGGTGAACTTCGCGCCGCGCGCAGGCGCCGGGTAGCGGGAATAGTAGAAGCCGGCGCCGTCTTTCGACCACGACAGGCCCGAAAACTTCACCCATTCGACGCGGTCGGCGCGCTTGGCCCCTGTCGCCGTATCGACGACTTCAATGATATTCCAGTCCGAGCCCGCTTCCTGGACAAGGTAGGCGTATTTCGATCCATCCGGGGACGGAACGCCGCCCGCGAGCGCGACCGTGCCGTCCGACGACCATGTGTTGGGATCAATGAGAAGGCGCCCGTCGCTTTCCGCCTGGTCGGCGACATAGAGCGGCGACTGGTTTTGCAGGCCGTCATTTCTGGCGTGGAAATACTTGCCGCCTTCCTTGTCGGGCAGGCCGAAGCGCTCATAGTCAAAGAGCTCGGTAATGCGCTTCTCGATTTCGGCGCGACCGGGCAAAGCTTTCAGATAGCTGAACGTCGCTTCGTTCTGCGCGGCGACCCAAGCCTCGACCTCTTTGTCGATGCGCACGTCATTTTCGAGCCAGCGATAAGGGTCCGCCACGGTGACGCCGTGATAGACATCCGTTGCGTCGGCCTTTTTCGTTACGGGATAGACGATGGCGGGCGGCGCCTCTGCCGGTTCAGCCGTCTCCTTGGCCTCCTTCTTTGCGCAGGCGGCGATCGACAGCGCAGCGAGCGCGACGGCGGCGGATTTGTTCATGAGTGTCCCTCGACGATTTCCTCGATTTTTTCGACTAAGCCTGCCCTCGACGCAAGACGCAAGACTGTGACGCCGGCCGGATTCAAATGGGCGTCCGGCCCTTGAGATGGGCGTAATACGTCCACAGAACATGGGCGGCGACGCCGCGCCAGGGCGCCCAGGCCTCAGCCTGCGCGTCGAACGCTTTTTGCGTCCACGCCGCGCCCGACGCCGCCTCATAGGCGCGCAGGAGCGCGACGTCGTTCTGCGGCCAGATGTCGACGCGGCCTTCGCAGAAAAGAAGATAGATCGCCGCCGTCCAGGGGCCGACGCCCTTGAGCGCAACCAGCGCCGCCGCAGCCTCGTCGTCCGGCAGCGTGGCGACCGACTCGAACGATAGGGCTCCGGCGCGTACGGTTTCCGCGAGCCCCGCGACATAGCGCGCTTTGGGGCGGGAGAGGCCGAGCGCGCACAATCCCTCCTCACCGGCGCGCCCGACGCTGACCGGACAGGACCGGTCGAGTCCTTCGCCGACGCGCTTCCAGATCGCCTGCGCGGAAGGGACCGACACTTGCTGTTCGACAATGATGCGGAAAAGGCCCTCAAAGCCCCCTTCCCGGCGCCGGATATGCGGCCGGCCGACGGCGGCGACAGCGCGCCTCAACGCCGGCTCCTTGCGGGAGAGCGCGCGCAGAGCGGGCGTCACATCGCCGAAGGGGTCGAGGGCGGCGCGCGTTTTCCGTCCGGTCACAAACTAATAAGACGATTCCGCCAGCAGGCGGCCGAGATCGCCTTGCAGCGCGTGGAAGCGTTTGGCCGTGATCTCGCCGAGCGTGAGGCCGCCTTCGGCGATCTCCTGCAGGGGATCGAGAAAAATCGTCTCGTCCTGATTCTGCCAGTTGCGCTTGGCGCGCGCCCTGAGGCCGTTGCGCGATATGGCGAGGAGGTCGAGCGCGACATCCTTCACGCTGCGCCCGCCGATCTTCGCGCGGAAGCCGTCGCGCGCGGCATCTTCCCGCAACTGCCGACGGTCCCCCGCGCTCCAGTCTTTGACGACCTCCCAGGCGGCGTCGAGCGAGGCTTCTTCGTAGAGGAGCCCAACCCAGAAAGCGGGCAGCGCGCAAATGCGCGCCCAGGGCCCGGCGTCTGCGCCGCGCATTTCGAGAAAGCGCTTGAGGCGCACTTCAGGAAATGCCGTAGACAGATGATCTTCCCAGTCTGAAAGGCGTGCGTGCGAGCCTGGCAAAGCGGGAAGCTCGCCTTTCAGGAAGGCGCGGAAGGACTGGCCGGCGGCGTCGATATAGCGGCCTTCTCGGCGCGCGAAATACATCGGCACGCCGAGCATATAGTCGACATAGCGCTCATAGCCGAAGCCGTCCTCGAAGACGAAATCGAGAAGCCCTGTGCGGTCTGGGTCGGTGTCCATCCAGATGCGCGCGCGCCAGGAGGCCCAGCCCGAGGGCTTGCCTTCGACGAGATTGGAATTGGCGAAGAGCGCAGTCGCGATCGGCTGGGCGGCGAGAGAGACGCGGAATTTGCGGACCATGTCCGCTTCCGAGGCGAAGTCGAGATTGACTTGCACCGTACACGTCCGATGCATCATGTCGAGGCCGAGCTTGCCGACCTTCGGCATATAGCGCCGCATGATGTCGTAGCGAGGCTTGGGCATTTGCGGAATTTCGTCGCGCGTCCAGGTCGGCGCAAAGCCCATGCCGAAGAAGGAGACGCCATTCGGCCCTGCGACATCCTTCACAAGCGCCAGATGCTCGCTTGCCTCCGAACAGGTCTGATGGACGCTTTCGAGCGCCGCGCCGGAAAGCTCGAACTGCCCACCAGGCTCCAGCGAAACGGAGGCGCCGGGGCCCTTTAGGCCTATCGGGAGGTCGTTCTCGACAA
The DNA here is from genome assembly GCA_964507915.1 of uncultured Caulobacterales bacterium. Classification (GTDB taxonomy): domain Bacteria; phylum Pseudomonadota; class Alphaproteobacteria; order Caulobacterales; family Parvularculaceae; genus Amphiplicatus. Next base: position 657,431 of record CAZDRH010000001.1, on the reverse strand, counting down.
TAAGCGGCCAGCCCGTGCGCTGCGAGAGACCTTCGAGAATGGACCTGATGCCGGTCGAGCCTTCATAGGCGACAGGCGCGAGCGTGGAGCGGCAATAGACGAACTTTTCGTGTTCGGTGCCGAGGCGCCATTTCTCTTTCGGCTTTTCGCCCGCGGCGATCCAGCGCGCGAGTTCTGCGACGCTTTCGACCGGCGGCTCGTTCGGATCTTGCGGTTTGCCCGTGCTCAAAAATCAGCTCCCTGGTCCGGGGCCATCCCTGTAGCGGGCGCGCCGCGACGCCGCCAAGCGAGAATTACTGTTCGCCTCTGCAAAGACGCTGAAACGATCACGTTCGCTTGAGGTCGCCATGCGCCGCCTGCCACAGGGCGAGCGCCGCAATGGCCGCCGTATCGGCCCGCAGAATGCGCGGGCCAAGCGTCACCGGCGCGACGAAGGGTTCCGACCGAAGGCGCGTCCGTTCTTCCGGCGCAAAGCCGCCTTCAGGACCAATCAGGATCGCGGCGGGGCCCAGCGCAGCGACGGCGAGGACATCGAGAAAGGGCAGCGCGCGCCCTTGCGGGCCGCCCCACGGCGCAGAAGCGTCGTCGCCGGCTTCGTCGCAGAAATAGAGGCGCCGGTCCGTCGGCCAGCCGGTCAAAACGCTGGCGAGCGGCTCGGCGGCGGGGATCGCGGGGACGCTGAGGCGTCCGCATTGTTCGGCGGCCTCGACGGCGATGGCGGCAAGCCTTGAGTCATTGAGGCGCTCGCGTTGGGTTCGCGCGGTGAAGACCGGCAAGATCCGCGCGGCGCCAAGCTCGACGGCTTTCTGCACGATGGTTTCGAGCGCCGCGCGCTTCACGGCGGCGACGACAAGCCAAAGATCAGGCTCCGGCTCCGGCGCTCGCACGCGTGCGCCGACCGCGGCGGCGGCGGACTTTTTCCCCGTGGGCGAAAAGCGCGCTTCGAATTCGCCGTCGCGGCCGTTGAAGACAAGGATCGCGTCTCCCGCTTCCAGCCGCAGGACGCCCCGGAGGTAATGCGCCCGGTCCTCAGACAGGGGCGCCGAAAATCCCTCCGAAAGCGGAGCATCTATTTGAAGTCGCGGCGTCAAAGCAAGGGCGTGCGATGGTGGTTGAAGTTAATGTGCGGCAACTTTGATTGCGCCAGGCTCTGCGCCAGAGGAGAGTCGGCGGTGATGGTTGTTACATTATCCCGTCCGAGGCGGACGATCGTCGCGTCAGTAAGCCCTATTCTCAGAAATTCCGGCGTCGCAATGTGCTCCTTACTCGGATAATAGACTTCTTCGATACTGCTCACATAGTGAGCAAGCCGAGACATGGCGGCCAATCGCAGGTCGCCGTCGAATGACCCGATGAGGTTTGAAGCTTCTGCGAGCACGCCTGGAACGGTCACATGATCCTGAAAGTCATCGACAAGGCTGTCGAGGAGTTCGGCATCGTCGCGATCAAACGCTCGAAGTCGGCGATGCGAGCCTATGAGATCGGGTCTCAGACTGGCGAACAAGGACAGTAACAAGAGGTTTGTATCGATAAGGATGCGTTTGGCCATCAGCTGAGGCGAACGAATTCGCCATTCCACGCGCGAACATGCACCGTCCGAAATTCGCGAATGGGCTCTTCTCCTGTCGGCCCAAAGGTCGCCAAGCCGGAACTTGAGGTTACTTTTCGCCGCCCTGCATCAAAACCAATCTGCACGAGCCATTCCTGATTGTCCCGACTGAGTTCCAATCCTTCGAGAAGCACATGGTTCTTTCCGTCTCTACCGAGCAATTCATAGAAGTGTTCGAAAGCTTTCCGAACGGCCTCCTTCGGGGGTAGGATCGTGGTGTCAGACATTGGGGTTGCTCCGCTGAGATCAATTTACTCGTGTGAACTTGACGCAGCAAGCGCCGGAGCGCGCGTGTTCGTCCTTCAAAGATCTAATGAATTTTCCCAACCCTAAATCCGCTGCGCCCGCAACGCCCGATGCCGCGCCCCGTAATTGGGTCGATCGTTTCGCGCCGGCCTTCGCCAAGCCTTATCTCCGACTCATGCGCGCCGACCGGCCGGTCGGGACGTGGCTTTTGTTCATCCCGTGCCTCTGGGGTCTGGCGCTGGCGAGCCTTGAGACTGGGGCGCCGGTCACGCCCGTCATGGTCGCCTTGTTCGGGCTCGGGGCCTTCGTCATGCGCGGCGCCGGCTGCGCCTATAACGACATCGTCGACCGCGATTTCGACGCGAAAGTCTCGCGGACCGCCCTGAGGCCCATTCCCTCGGGGCAGATCAGCGTACGGAACGCCTGGATCTTTCTCATCGTCCTGTCGCTGATCGGGCTGGCCGTTCTGCTGCAATTCAATCGGCTGACGATCTTGCTCGGCATCGGCTCGCTCGGGCTCGTTGCGACCTATCCCTTCATGAAGCGCGTCACCTGGTGGCCGCAGGCTTTTCTCGGCCTTACTTTCAACTGGGGAGTCCTGATGGGCGCCGCTGCTGCGGCCGGCGCCGTTTCGCCGGCGGCGCTTTGCCTCTACGGCGCCGGCATCGCCTGGACGCTCGGTTATGACACGATCTACGCCCACCAGGACAAGGAGGACGATGCGCTGATCGGCGTCAAATCTTCCGCCTTGCGGCTCGGGCCGGCGACGCGGCCGGCGCTCGCTTTTTTCTACGCAGCGACTCTCGTGCTCGTTGCGGCGGCAGGCGCGTTCACGGGCGTTCACTTTTTCTTTTACGCCGCGCTCTTGCCCGCCGCTGCGCATTTCGCGTGGCAATGGCGGCGTCTCGACATCGACGATGCGGCGCTTTGCCTCAAATTGTTCAAGTCAAATCGCGATGCGGGGCTGCTCCTGCTCGCAGCAATTTTATCCGCCCGCCTCCTATCGAACGGGTGAACTGCGGCCTATTTAATTGAAGACCGCAACATGGACATGTCGATGTACAGCAGACGAAAATTACTGACCGCAGCAGCAGCCGCCGCTATCGGCGCTGGCGCGGCGAAGGCGGCGCAAGGCGCAGGCAAGGAGAAGAACGTGGCCAAAAACCCAGACCCCAAATCAATCCCTGACTATGCGAAATGGCAGCTTTCCGACGCCGACTGGAAAAAGCGACTGTCGCCTGAGGCTTACGCCGTGCTCCGCCGGGAAGCGACGGAGCGGCCTTTCACGAGCCCGCTCAATGACGAGAAACGCAAGGGCGTCTTCGCCTGCGCCGGCTGCGGATATGACCTCTTCGCTTCGGAAACGAAGTTCGACTCCGGTACGGGCTGGCCGTCCTTCTTCGACGCTCTGCCGAATGCGCTCGGCACAAAGACCGACTACAAGCTCATCCTGCCGCGTACGGAATATCATTGCGCGCGGTGCGGCGGCCATCAGGGCCATGTCTTCAACGACGGCCCCTCGCCGACCGGCCTGCGCTATTGCAACAACGGCGTCGCGCTGACGTTCAAGGCCGCCTGACGGCTCAGTTCGCGCCTTCGCGGCTTGGTTCGGCTGTCTCGCCCTGCGCAGCAGGCTGCTGTGGGACGGCCAGAACCTGGCCGGGATAAATGAGGTCCGGATCCCGGATCTGGTCCGCGTTCGCCTCGTAGATCACCGTATACTGAGCGCCTTTTCCATAGGCGCGCCGCGCAATGCGCCAGAGGTTGTTGCCCGGCTGCACGATGACCTTGCCGTCGGCGATCACGATGTCTTCCGGCCGCGCGCGCTCGAAGGGTAATTCGATCGCGTAGGCAGGCTTGTTGTTCGCATCGAGCTGCACGATCGTCAGGCGATAGCGGCCGGGCGGGATCGGCGGATCGGCCTGCGAGAGCGCCCAGCGGCCTGCAGGATCTGCGGTCGTGACGCCGATCTGCGCTGCAGCATCGCCGTTTTCGCTGCGGATGAAGACCTCGACCATGCGCCTGGGCTCTGCGCGGCCTGAAAAGATGACGGCGCCGGAATCGTCATAATCGATCGACTCAAGCGCCAAGGGCCCAAGCGACGGGTCGGCGGCGCGAGGCTCCTGTAGCACCACGGAGGCGCCGCCGGGCGTCGTGCGCACGACCAATGGCTGGTCGCCCTCGCGCAGCGGCACATAAATGAGCACAGTTTGTTCAGAGCGGATCGTTTCGCCCTCGCTCGTTGTCATCGACAGCGAGAGTTCAACAGGTCCAGCGGCGAGTGGTGTTTCGGTATTGGCGGCCCACGAGCCGTCCTCGCCGGTTTGCACTTCGACAAGCTTGGCGCCATTGGCGAAAATCACAATCTTGGAGCCAGGCTTGGCGCGGCCCGCAATGACGGCGTCGCCGCTACGGTCGATGCGCACAATGTCGAAGCTCGGCAAGGATGGCGCGGTCTTCGGCGGCTGGTTTGCAATTCCGCCGGGTGCGCTTGCGCCCGGCGCCTCTTGCTGCGGCGCGAGCCCAGGGCCTTGATACCAGCGATCCGCCGATTTCCAGACGATGAAGCCTAGAATGAGCAACAGCACGATGATGATGACGGCGCGCAACCCCTGCCCTCCCGGCGGCTTGGCTTTGAGATCATTAACCTTATAGTGCTGACTCCCGCCCTACAACGGCGGCATTGGAAAGCTCTCTCGAACCTTATGAAATCCCTGTTGGTCTATTGCGGGTCGCGGTTCGGCGCCGACCCTGATTATCTTCGCGCCGCACAGATCATCGGCAAGGAAGCGGCGCGCCGCGGCTGGCGCATCGTCTATGGCGGCGGCAAGATGGGCCTTATGGGCGCCTCCGCCGGCGCTGCGCGCGACGCTGGCGGCAAAGTCTTCGGCGTCATTCCGGAGTTTCTCGTCTCCCTCGAAGGCATCCTCGACGGCGTCGACCACAAGGTCGTCACCACGATGCACGAGCGCAAAATGCTCATGTTCGAGGAGTGCGACGCGATCTGTGCGCTCCCTGGCGGGATCGGCACGCTCGAAGAACTTGTCGAGACGCTTTCCTGGGCGCGGCTCGCGCTGCACGAAAAGCCGATCATCTGCGTGAACATCAAGGGCTATTGGGAGCCCTTCCGTGCGCTGATGGAGCATCTTGTCGAACGCGGCTTTGCGTCGACTGAACTCCTAGACGACGTTGTTTATGTCGATCACGCCGAGGATGTGTTTCTGCATGCAGACGCCCCGCGCAAAGCCGCGGCGAATTTGAAGGCGCATGTGTAGGACGACGCAGGGAATGTCGACGCGTCGCGTCCGGCGGTAAGCATCCGCCCAAACAGCCGCGCCGCTTTGCAACGTCCAGACGCGCCGGCCTGGCAACAAAGCGCCAAATGGCCGAGGCTCGAAAGATCGGGCGCTGGGAAGTGCGGTCAGCCCAGGCTGCCTCTACGCCTTCTTCCGCTGCGTCCAGAACACCGGCAGCAGCAGACGCAACAGCAAGAGCAGACCCAGCGCGAACAGCGCCGGCAGCCATGTGGCCGACACGAACCGGATGATCCCGGCGAAAGATTCGAGCGTCACCCGGCCGAAATCCGCAAAGGCCTCCGCAACGGGATTGATGGCGACGCCCGACTTGTTGAGATCCGTCTCGTAGGAGATCGTCAGCGCCGACATGGCGACACGGGCTTTCATCATTTCAAGCTGCGCCGTCATGGAGTCGATTTCTCCTTGCACATTGGCGAGTTCGCGTTCGGCCTGCAGCGCGTCAGAGAGCGTGCCGTCGCGACGCTCAAGCAGCGCCCTGATGCGGTCGCGAAGCGCGATTTTCGCCTGCAGCCGCGCCTCGGTGTCGGTGATCTGCGTCGTCAGATCCTCCGCATTCACCGTATTCTGGGTGATTTTGCCGCCGGCCTTTTCGGCGTCCCCGGGGATCGCGGCGCGGTAGCCCGCAAGCCATTTCGGCTCGGCGCGGAGGCTCAAATAGCCCGAGACCTGTTCGTCATTATACGCATTGATTGAAGAGCCGAGCACCTGGCAGAGCTGCGGCCCGGCGTCGAAGCAGACCTTCGTATGCGCTGCGACCAAAGGCTCGATCATGTCTTTCGGCGCCTTGATGCCCATGGCGTAGGCATAGGCGAGCAGGGCGCCGCCCTTTGCGCCGGGACCATTTTGACCTGGCGGCGGGGGCGGCGGCGATTCCGTGGGCGCGGCCATGTCGCGCGCCATGGCGGGCGCAGGCGCGCCGGCGACGACGACCACGTCTGACGCAGCGGCCTCTTTTGACGCCTTATTCTGCTGCGAACAGGCGGAAAGCCCCGCTGCGGCGGCGAGCGCCAGAATCCCGATCAACAGACGCATGGCGTCACCCCTCATTCCCGATACGGACGAGGTTAGCCCATTGCGCAGAATTGCGCCAGAATAGAGGCCGATTTTGTCGCCGTTCCGGTCCTCCGGAACGGCCTTTTTCGTCACTGACTGAGACTCGGATTTTGCGTCAGCCGGAGCATTGCCCCCAACAGGCGGCCTGGGCAAAGGCACGCGCGCTTGAGCGAACGACTACGCGGCCGGCGCTTCGCCGGCTTCGGCTTTGGCGGCTTTGGCGGCGGCGCGTTCTTTGGCCTTGGCTTTGGGCTCGGCCTTTTTGGGATTGTTCGACGCCGACCATTTGGCGAGGCCGTTCACCGACAAAAAGCGCGCGACGCGATCGGTCGGCTGCGCGCCGACGGACAGCCAGTATTTCACGCGCTCTTCATTGTACTCGACGCGCTTGGGATCGTCTTTCGCTTTCAACGCGTCGTAATGGCCGACCTTTTCGATGAACTTGCCGTCGCGCGCCGAGCGGCCGTCGGCGATGACGATGAAGTAGTAGGGCTTCTTCTTCGCGCCGCCGCGGGCGAGCCTGATTTTCAGTGACATTCGTTTCTTCCTTTCGTTCTTTCGTTCTCAGTCATTTTTGGTTGCAGCGCCCGCGGATTTCGAAGGCCCCTTGCCTCCGGATGCGAACGCCGAATGCGTCACTTCTTCCGTCCAAATCCCGGCAGACCGCCAAGGCCCGGCGGCATGGCGCCGCGGCCGGACAGGGCCTTCTCGATCTCCTCAAAGTCGATCTCTTCCGCAGGCTGATCTTTGGCCGAAGGCGGCTTCAGGGCGCCCTTGGGGCCGCCCATGCCCGCCATGCCGGCAAGTTCCGGCGGCATGCGCCCGCCGCCCATGCCCATCATCTGCTGGGCAAGGCCCGCCATGCCGCCTTTGCCCATTTTCTTCATCATGTCGGCCATCTGGCGATGGGCCTTCAGGAGCTTGTTCACCTCCTGCACGGAGGTGCCGGAGCCTGAGGCGATACGGATCTTGCGCTTGGCGTTGAGGATCGCCGGCTTCTTGCGCTCCTCTTTCGTCATGGAGCTGATGATCGCCTCCTGCCGGACGATCTCCTTGTTCTCAAAGCCGCCGGCCTGATCGACCATCTTCTTCATTTTGCCCATGCCGGGCAGAAGACCCATGATCGCGCCGAGGCCGCCCATGCGGCGCATCTGCTTGAACTGGTCGGCGAGATCGTCGAGATCGAATTCGCCCTTCGCCATCTTCCTGGCGGCTTTCTGGGCCTTTTCGATATCAAGCTCTTCGGCGGCTTTCTCGACGAGGCTGACGATGTCGCCCATGCCGAGAATGCGGCCGGCCATGCGCTCGGGCTCAAAGACATCGAGCGCGTCGAGCTTTTCGCCGACGCCGACGAATTTGATCGGCGCGCCGGTGACCGCACGCATCGACAGCGCCGCGCCCCCGCGGCCGTCGCCGTCGATCCGTGTCAGGACGACGCCGGAGACCGGCAGGCGCTCCTTGAACCGGCGCGCGGTCTCGACGGCGTCCTGGCCGGTCAGCGCATCGAGCACGAGCAAGGTTTCGACCGGACGGGCGAGCGCGTGGATGTCGGCGATTTCGGCCATCAGCTCTTCGTCGATCGAGAGCCGCCCCGCCGTATCGAGCATGACGATGTCGTAGCCGCCGATGCGTCCCGCCTCCATCGCGCGGCGGGCGATCTCGCGCGGCGATTGTCCGGGCACGATCGGCAGCGTCTTCACGGACGCCTGCTCGCCGAGAATGGCGAGCTGCTCCTGCGCGGCGGGCCGGCGCGTGTCGAGCGACGCCATCAGCACGCGCTTCTTGAGGCGGGTCTCAAGACGCCGCGCGATCTTTGCGGTCGTCGTCGTTTTGCCCGAGCCCTGGAGGCCGACCATCAGGATCGGGGCCGGCGGCGCCATAGCCAGATTGAGCGCGCCGTCTTCATTGGCGCCGCCAAGGGTCTCCACCAGAGTGTCGTGAACGATCTTGACGACTTGCTGGCCGGGCGTGACGGACCGCAGGACCTCCTGGCCGACCGCGCGTTCCTTGACGCGCGCGACAAAATCCTTGGCGACGGACAGCGCGACATCGGCTTCGAGCAGGGCGACGCGCACCTCGCGCAGCGCCGCATCGACGTCTTTCTCTTCGAGCGCGCCCTTGCCGCGGAGCTTCTCGAAGATCGAGCCCAGCCGTTCCGATAACGACTCGAACATCCTGCCGCCTCTTTGCCGCTTTCCGCCCGGACATGGGGGCCAGCGGCGGTGAATCCAAACGCTTTCGCCGCCGCGAGGGCGTTACCCCGGCGGCGGGACATCCCCGGCCCCGTCCCTGTCTTGAGTCAGGGGGGCGTGCCGGAAGACGCGGAAACAGGGATGTTTCCGGAGAGGCGTCCTCCTAGACCACCGCAAGCGGACTGACAAGTCGGTGACCGAAGGGGGTAGTGTCTCAGTTCCGATTGGACGAGATATCAGTAGAGCCGCGAGCGCTGCGAGGAACGGCAGGTCTTGGGCGACCCGGCCATTCGTCTTTGAGGACCGTTGGGACAGGCGTTGGCCCATTCCTGCCTTTCGGCTAACCGTCGCCTTTCGGCCGTTGGCCCATCAGGTACGCCCGCACCGCCGGGTGTTCGGTCAAACCAATCGCCACATCCAGCGCCGCTTTGGATTCATCTTTGCGCCCGGAGGCTTGAAGGCAGCGCCAGAGTGTCGCCCAATAGGGCTGATAGGTCGCGCGGCTTTCCGCAGGCAGGGAATTCAAGATCGTCATCGCTGCATTGGCGTCGCCTGCGTCCAGTTTTGCCGCCGCCTGGGCTACCAGCACGCCGAGCGTTGGCGCATGGGCGGCGAGCAGAGCGTAAAGCGTCTCCAAAGCGGCGTGATTGAGCATGCCGGTCACCGCGCGTATCGCATGCACCGACTGGATCGCCGCTTCGCATTGAAAGCGCCCAAAGCGACCTTCGCGCGAGGCGGCGGTGAGCCAAGCTTCCGCTTCAATGATCATGTCGCGGTTCCACTGGCGCGTGTCTTGATCGGCGAGCGGAATGAAGCGGCCCGCCTGATCGAAGCGGGCTGGGCGCCGCGCCTCACAATAGAGCATCAAGGCCAAGAGGCCCTTAGCCTCCGGCTCGCCCGGCGCAAGTTGGACCAGCAGGCGCCCAAGGTAGAGCGCCTCATCCACCAGATCCTTGAGGCCTTGATCTTCGGTGGCGACGGCGTCCCAGCCCGCGCCAAAGGCGCCGTAGACGGCCTCCAAGACCGCCGCCAAGCGCTCGGGCAGGGCATCGGCGGGCGGGAGCTCGAAGCGGATCGCAGCCGCCTTGATCTTCGCTTTGGCGCGCACGAGCCGCTGCGCCATCGCCGAAGGCGGGACCGCGAACGCGGAGCCGATCCGCGCTGCATCCAGGCCAAGAACCGTCTGCAACATCAGGGGCGTTCGGATGGCGGGATCGATTGCCGGGTGGGCGCAGACGAACAGAAGGGCGAGCCGGTTGTCCTCGAGCGGCGCGCCTTCGGCCCGGGACAGCGTGCGCCGCTCGATCTCGTCGAGGGCGGCGCTGCGGACGCTCTGCGCGCGTTTGGCGTTCCGCCAGGAATTCCGCGCGGCGGTCAACAGCCACGCCTCTGGATTGTCGGGAACGCCTCGGTCCGGCCAGGCGGAAAGCGCCGCGGCGAAGGCTTCGGCAAGCGCCTCCTCCGCCGCGGCGATGTCGCGGGTGCTCGCGGCGATTAGGGAGACGAGCCGCCCGTAGGAGGCGCGCGCCACCCTCTCCGCCGCAAGCGCCGCGCTCATGTCAGGCGGCTCCAGCGGTCGCGCCGGCCATCGGGGGCATCACAGGACGCACCTCGACCGAAGCATACGCTGCGCTTGGCGCCTTGAGCGCCCAATCGATCGCCGCATCGAGATCGGGGGCCTCGATGACAAAATAACCGCCGAGCTGCTCCTTAGTGTCGGCGAACGGGCCATCCTGGATTTGTCGCTTGCCTTCGCGGATGCGCACGGTGGTGGCGGTCTCAGGCCCTAGCAGGCCGTCGCCTTTGACGATCACTCCGGCCGCGCCCATCGCGCCGATAAAGGCGTTCCAAGCGCCCCAATATGCCTGCGCGTGCTCAGGATGATTGCGCTTCGCGAACTCTTCCGGCGTTTCGTTGAGGATAAGCATGTATTGCATGATCTTTTGTCCTTGATTCGAAGTTGAATGAGTTCTGAAGATTAGCGGAGATAGGATTTGTTATGGGCGTGACGCGCAACCCACAAGAGCGCTGCGGCGATGGCGACCACGAGGGTAAGGATCACGGCTTGCACGGCGCCAAAGACGGTGAACACGCCAAAGGCGAGATCGCCCGCATAGAGCACGCCATAGCCGGCCATCGACGCGGCGAAGACGGGAATGGCGAGCTTGCTCCGTGTGAACAACAAGATGGAGCCAATCAGCCCGCCGAAAACACCGATTGCGAATGCAATGTCCATCCAGGCCGGCAAGCTGGCGTAAAGCGCTGCCTGTTGGGTTGTCAGGCCCTGCGCAAGCATGTCAGCTTCGCTTGCCGTGGCTGAGCCCAGGAAGCGCGTGATCCCAAAGGCGTTCCAGGCGAGGCCGAGGCCGGCCGTGGTCCAGTACCAGAGAGGAATGCGCGCTCGAGGTCTATTTAGGGGAGTGTCAATCAAATCAGTGGCCATAAGGGCTCCTTTTTCACCGTCCGACCGGCGCCCCTTCGGCCCGGTCCTTACGATGACACCCAAGGCGCCCCGCCAATCGACATGAGCATTCGATTTTTTCTACCGATCGGTCGTGGGCCGTCGCCCGCAGCCACTGACGCGTAAGATTAAACGGCAGGAAACGGCGAGTTTTGGACGCATCACGATCCCTGCGTGAGCAGCGGAAATGGGGCCGTTTTCGGTCCGATGGAACCGCAAGCATGACAAACTGAGTAACTCGACCGAAGGCGCGCGCGGATCCCGCCCGCCGCGGCTACCGCGCCGCGCGCGCGGCGCGCGCCAAACGTGCCCAGGGGCCCGTCACCGCATAGGTGATGCCGGGATTTTGCACATTGAAAAACAGCGTTGAACCGTCCGGCGAAAAGCACGGACCGCAGATTTCGCTGTCGTTCAGGGCGTTGCGCGCAATCGCATAGACGGCGCCCGCCGGCGTTACGCCGCGCACATAGTTTTCACCACCGCCGTCTTCGCTGAGCAAGAGATCGCCCCACGGCGCGGCGACAATGTTGTCAACCATGTCGAAATGCGCCCCGCCGGCGCTTTCAACGAACAAGGAAAGCGTGTCGCCGCCCGCGTCTGGCGTCAGCTTCCACACCTGCCCGCGCTTGGCTGCGCCGCCGCTGGTGCAGGCAAAATAGAAGGCGGGCCTGCCGTTTTCGATCGCCACGCAGAGCCCCTCGCCGCGCGCGAAGATCGCAGCGCCTTGAGTGCGTCCGCGTTGGCGCAGATCGCCTTCCGGCGCCGTGACATCCCGGACGTCAATCCATCGCACACGGAGCCGTGCGCCGGCTTCGAATGCGGGACCGGAGCCCCAGTTGCGCGTGTCCACGCCCGGCTGACCTTCAATCGCCAGCGCCTGCAACACGCCGCCGCGCGCCAGCGCGCCGCGCTCTTGCGGGAGGAACCGATAGAACAAGCCTTCGCTGTCATCTTCGGTCTGGTAGACGACGCCGGTGTCGGGATCGACCGCGGCGGCCTCATGCCGAAACCGGCCCATCGCCGTCAGCGGCACGGGCGCCACAAGCCCGCGTGCAGCGGCGGGCACTTCAAATACGTAGCCGTGGGGCTTGCCGACATTAGCGCCGGGCGTCTCTTGCGTCTCTTCGCATGTCAGCCAGCTGCCCCATGGCGTCGGCCCGCCGGCGCAATTGGTGGCGGTGCCGGCAAGGCTCAGAAACGAGCGCTCGACCTTTTGCGTGCGCAAATTGAAGACGAGTGTCGTCGTGCCGCCGAGCAATGGTCGCCCGTCAGCGGCGCGGTCGAAGAACATGGCCGGATTGAGAGCCGCAGCCTTGGCGAAGTCGGCGCCGAAAGCCCCATTTTCTTTCCGCGAAGGCCCAATTTCGTGATTGCGCACCAACACGCAGCGCTCACGGTCGCCCTCGATCGGAAACGCCGCCATCCCGTCATGCGAACCCGGCTCGAACAAGCCGTCGCTCATCAGATCGCCGGTGCGCGAAATGGCGGTGTAAGTGAAGCCTTCCGGCAGATCGAGCACCGCTTTCGGATCCGGCTTCAGCCCGAATCCGATCTTGGGCGGCGTCGCGCATGCGCCCAAAGCCTGCAACGCGGGCGCCGCCAGCGCGGCTTGAGCGGCGCGGACGAGAAATGTTCGGCGACTGTGCATGGTCGAGCCCTCCAAGGCCGCCACATTCTTTGGCGCCGCTTGATGACACCCGCATGTCGCCGGCGCGTCAGACCCTGAGGCGCGCCGCAAGCACCTTGAACCGGAGCACGAGCCACAGGGCGGTCCAGACATTGCCGAGGACGAAAACCGGCAGGGCCCAGAAAAGCCCGACCCAAAGCCGGCGCTCAGTGAGCAGAATGACCGCAGCGGAGATGGCGAAGCCGATATAGAGATCGGCGAAGGTGACGACGGCCCAGGGCTGGGCGAAGAGCCCCGACAGAATGTCATACAGCGGCCGGCTGTCAGCCCCCATCGCCCAGGCAATGAGGGCGGCAAGGCCGGCGGCGAAACACGCGAAGATGACCCGTGCGGAAACCATACCCCTGTTACGGCTGCCGGGACCGCGATGGATCAATGCGGCAGTGCGAAAGCAGCCTGCCGTCGCGCCTTGAAATGGACGCCGGTCGCCCGCATCTCCGGCCCGGAACGCGGCTGGGAGCGGCAAGTGCAGGACGTTTTGCGGAAGCTTTTCGAGAACCGCGCATTCGAAATGGCGATCACGGCGGTCATTGTCGCCAACGCCATCACGCTCGGGCTTGAGACTTCGAAGGAGGCGGTGGCCGCCTATGGCGGTCTTCTCGTCGCGCTCGATCGCCTGTTCCTCGCGATCTTCGTCGCTGAGCTCGCCGGCAAGATTTATGTCTGGCGCGGCGCCTTTTTCCGCAACGGTTGGAACCTGTTCGATTTCGCCGTGGTCGCGGTGGCGCTTCTGCCGGCGACGGGTCCGCTCTCCGTTTTGCGGGCGCTGCGCGTTTTGCGGGTCTTGCGCCTCATCACCATCGTGCCGAGCCTGAAGCGCGTCGTCGGCGCCATGATCAAGGCGATCCCCGGCATGGGATCGATCATGGTGCTGCTTGTCCTCGTCTTTTACGTCAGCGCCGTGATGGCGACGAAGTTGTTCGGCGCGAGCGAGCCCGCAGCCTTCGGCGATCTCGGCAAGAGTTTGTTTACGCTCTTCCAGCTTATGACTCTCGACGGCTGGTCGGGCGAGATTGTGAAGCCCGTCCTGGAGAATCATCCGTTTGCGATGCTTTTCTTTCTGCCCTTCATCCTGTTCAGCGCTTTTGTCGTTCTCAACCTGTTCATCGGCGTCATCGTCGGCGCCATGCAGGCTGAAGCCGAAGCCGAAACCGCGGAGGACGCGCGCCGTGAGGCGACGCTGATCGGTGAAATCCGGGCGCTGCGCTCAGAAGTCGCCAGCCTCAAGGCGGACCTCGCGCGAACGCCGGTGCGTTAAACGCCGCTCCGGCTTTACCGCCTTCTTAACCTCATCTGGCGATGCTCTCGCCCCAAAGAGAGCGGAGGGCGGATCATGACGTTCGGGCGTCCGGAAGGATTGGCGGCGGCGCTCGTCAGCGTCGGCGCCGGCGGCTATGTCAGCGCAAAAGACGTGACGCTCTTGCGCCAAGGCGTCTTCAAGGACGGGATCGTCTCCGACGACGAACTTGACGCGTTGTTCGCGCTCGGCGAGCGCGCGCCCGAAGGCGACGCCGAATGGGCGCACTTCTTCGCCGAAGCCGCGGCCGACTTCTATCTCCGCGAGGAAGAACCGCACGGCTATTTCACAGATGAAGAGTTCCAGACGCTGAAAGCCCGCGTGACGCGCGACGGCGCATCCGCTTCTGCGCTCGAACTTGGGCTGCTCGTCAGATTGCTTGAGACGGCGAAGTCGGTTCCCGACGCGATGTCCGGCTTCGTCGCTGACCAGATCAAGGCGGAGATCGCCGCCAAGAAGGCCGGTCCGCGCGTCTCGGCGCAGGATGCAAGCCTCGTCCGCCGATTTATCTTCGCGGTCGGCGGCGCCGGCAATGTCGCGGTGACGCGCCGCGAGGCCGAACTCCTCTTTGACATCGCCGATATGACGGCGGGCGCAAAAAACGATGCGGCGTGGACGGAGCTTTTCGTCAAGGCCGTCGCCAATCACCTGATGTGCGCCATCGGCTATGAGCCGCCTTCGCGCGACGAGGCGCTTTCGACGCAGAAATTCATGGCCGACCGCACGGTCAGCGTCGGCGGCTTCTTCAAGCGCATGATCGAGGGCTCCTTGTCCGGCCTCAAGGCGGACGGCCCTTCCGCGCAAGCCGAGCGCAACGCCGCGCGCGCGATTGCCGCTGCGGCGGCCGAGAAAGTGACGGAGACGGAGTCCGATTGGTTCGCAGACCGCATCGGCCGCGACGGCGCGTTGCACGCGGACGAGCGCGCTCTGGTCGAGCACCTCAAAGGCCTCGGCGCCGAATTGCCGCCGAAGCTCAAGTCGATTGTCGGGGCCTGACGACACCTAACGGGCTCTTGATAAACTGTTACTTCATCCTGAGGAGCGGCTCGTCAGAGCCGCGTCACGAAGGATGAAACGCACAAAGACTTTTTCGAGAGCCTGCTAATTCTTCGCGATGCGGTCGAGCGCCTCATAGAGCGGCAATTGTCCGGCCGCGACCTTGTCGCGCGTCAACGGCTGCTGGCCGAGCCTTGCGTGATAGACCCAGATATTCGTCAGCACCTTCTCGACGAAATCACGGCTCTCCGGATTCGGAATGCTCTCGATAAAGAGCAATGGATCTTCGATCGGCAGGGCGCGCTTCCACTTGCTGAGATTGCCGGGCCCGCCGTTGTAGGCGAGCGCCATGCTGAAGAGATCGCCCTGCGCCGAGGTTTTGATCAGGTGGGCGACATAGGATTGCCCGAGGTCGAGATTGTAGGAAGGGTCATAGAGGCGGTCGCGGCCGGCGGCTCTGGCGAGCGAGCGGTCTTTCGCCATGTAGCTCGCCGTTTTCGGCATGAGCTGCATAAGGCCGCGCGCGCCGACGCGGCTTGTCGCTTCGGTCTTGAATTTCGATTCCTGGCGCATCAGCGCGTAAATCAGCGCGCGGTCGACGGCAAATCCGCTCGCCGGCTTGTAATGCGGAATGGGATAGAGCCCCGGTTCGAGATAAGCGGCCCTGCCTGTCAGCGCGATATCGACTTGCGCGGCCGGCAGTTCGAGCGCGGCGGCGACAGCAAGGAGGTCCTTGTCGAGCGGGGGATCGATCGCGCCGTTCGCCCAGCGCAATTCAATGTCGGCGTCGTCGCGGAGCCCGACGGCGGCGAGCGCGGCGGCGCGTTTCACGCCGGGATAGGCGGCGACGAGCGCGTCGAAGCCGGACTTCGTGATCTCGGGCGGTGTCCAATTGTAAGACGGCTCGCGGCCGAGCTGCGCGATCGCGAGCTGGCCATAGAACGTGTACGGATATTTTGCGGCGATCTCGAGATTTGGGGCGACAAGCTCCGGCTTGCCGGCCGCAAGAGCGGCGCGCGCTGCCCAAAATCCGCCTGCCGAACGTAATGGGTCGTCCTGATATTTCACTGCGGCCTGACGCGCGAAATGGGCGGCGGCGCGGTCCATGTCGCCTTCACGGAACGCGATGAGGCCGGCGATCCAGGACGCCAGCACCGCCGTCTCGGGATTGCGTTTGGAGACCGCTTCGGAAAGCTCTTTGGCGCCGTCGACATGGCCTTGGAAATAGAGGCCCGCCGCCGCCCAGGAGCGCATGCGGTCGTATTGACGTTCCGTGATGGTCCCGCGTTGGAGATGGCTCGCGAGTTCGCGCGTAGCGACCGAGACCTGTTCGGCCTTGACCAGCGTCCGGACCCGGCCCTCAATACGCTGCAGTTCGGCCTTGTTCGTGCGTTCATAATCCGCCTTGAGCGCAAGCGGGAGGTCCCAGCTTTCGGCGACGCGCCAGCGCCGCGGCAAGGGGCGTTGCGGTCCGGTTTCACCACGCGGGCGCTTTTTGACCGCGAGGTCGTAGACCTCATTCGCGATCGGATGATCGGCGTAATACGCCATCCAGCGCTTGAGCTCATCGAAGGAAGAGCGATAGCCCGTGTTGAGGTAGCGCTCAGCGAGCACGTATCCTTTCAGAAGGTCGTCTTTGACCTCTGCGAGCGCCGCGTCCGCTTCGGCGTAGCGGCCGGACTCCTGAAGCGCGAGTGCGCGTTCGTAGCGCGCCTTGTCGTCTTTCGAGAGTACCTTGAGAGCATCGGGTACGGACGCCAGCCCGGCGTCGGTCGCCGACGCCGCCGCCGGCTCCGGCGTTGCTGCGCTGGGCGCAGACCAGGCGGCCGAAGTAAGAGCGAGCGCGATGAGGGCCGGCTTCAGTCCCATGGGCACTCCTCCGCGCCCCTTTGGCGCTGCGATCGACTTTGACCCGGACATAAGCGCATTCCTTGCCTCGTCTCCAGTCCCGCGCTTCCCCAGAGCGGTCATTCCGGCGCCGAACCATTCATCGCTGGCCGAAGCCGAGACCGCGCGGCGCGGTACGGCTCTCAGCCCCTTACGGTATGTTCACGATCCTTAAACGTCCCTTAAACGGCGCTCGAGAGTGACCAGATCGAGCCAGGCAAGACGCTTTTGGGCGGGCTGCCGCAAAAGGAATGCCGGATGGAAAACCGGGAGCGCGTTCACGGCAAAGCCTGAGGCGGTCGTCAAAGGCCGCCATTGGCCGCGCGCGCGCATGATGCCGGGCAGTTGCAGGAGCGCCTGAGTGGGGACGCCGCCCGCCAACAGCACCGCTTTGG
This sequence comes from uncultured Caulobacterales bacterium, assembly GCA_964507915.1. GTDB lineage: Bacteria > Pseudomonadota > Alphaproteobacteria > Caulobacterales > Parvularculaceae > Amphiplicatus. The sequence goes on along the minus strand of CAZDRH010000001.1, from coordinate 640,291 downwards.
GCCTGGTGAGTTCAATCAGCCGTTCGACAAAAGGCTTGCAAGTGGCGATCTCGAGTTGGGTCGGCGTACGATTCCCGGGAGGCCGCCAGTAAATCACGTTTGAAATCAAGGTATTGGTCTGGCGCGATCGATCGATCGAAGCGAGCATCCGGTCGAGGAGCTGGCCGGCCCGGCCGACAAAGGGTTTTCCAGCCGCATCTTCGTCTCGACCTGGCGCCTCACCGATGACGAGGAGGTCGGCCCCCGGCACGCCGTCAGTAAAGACGGTCGTTCGCGCCCCGGCCTTGAGGGGACAGCCCTCAAACGCAGCGACCGCCGCCGCCAGCGTTTCGAATGAGTCGGCGGCGCGCGCCGCCGCCTCGGCTTTGCTGATGGCTTCGTCCGCCGCCAGGGGCTTGGCCGGGATGGGCTTTACGGCAGCCGGCCGAGACACAGCGCGCGGCAGCGCACGGGACGCCGGCGCCGTGTCCATGGCGTAGAGGCCCTTCGGCTCAGAACCAACGACGTCGCTGACGCCGGCCTCGGCATACCAGTGAAGGAGCGCACGGAGCGCCGCCCGTGTCGTGTCGGGATTCATCGCCCGACCTCGCCACAGGCTCGGGCTGGGGTCAACGCTAAAGCCCCTCGTCGGGAAAGGCGCCACGCCGCGTAGCCTTTGCGTGCGAAGTTTGCCAAGTCTCGACACGAAGTCTCCACCGAGCGGCGCGATAGAGGGCGCCTGAAGAAAGACAAGGCCGATGCTGGACGAAGCCCCCGAACGCGAAACCATGGAGTTCGACGTCGTGATTGTCGGCGCGGGGCCCGCTGGGCTTTCGGCCGCCATTCGCGTGAAACAACGAGCGGCGGCCGCAGGCTCGGACGTGTCGGTCGTGGTTCTCGAAAAGGGGTCAGAAGTCGGCGCCCATATCCTTTCGGGCGCTGTGCTCGATCCGGCAGGCGTCGACGCTTTGTTTCCCGATTGGCGTGACCGCGGCAGTCCGATCCAAACGCCCGTGAGGAGCGAGGCGTTCAAGATTTTTGGTCCAGCCGGCTCGATCGATCTGCCTGTCTTCCTGATGCCGCCCATGGTGAAGAACCACGGCAATTACATTGTCTCCATGGGGAATGTCTGTCGTTGGCTTGCGCGCGAGGCCGAGGCGCTCGGCGTAGAGATTTTTCCTGGCATGGCGGCTTCACAGTACCTCAAGCGCAATGACGGTTCGGTGCGCGGCGTCGTCGTCGGCGAGGTCGGCGTCGGCAAGGACGGCGCGCCGACCGACCGCTACAGCCCGGGCGTCGAAGTCTGCGGCAAATACGTGCTGATCGCCGAAGGCGCGCGCGGCTCGCTTGCAAAGAAACTTCTCCGGGACTTTGCGCTCGACGCCGATTGCGAGCCGCAGAAATTCGGCATCGGCATGAAGGAGCTCTGGGAGATCAGCCCGGACAAGGCGCGCCCCGGCCATGTGCAGCATTCGTTCGGCTGGCCGCTCGACAACGCGACCGGCGGCGGCTCGTTCCTCTATCACTATGACGACAATACGATTTCGCTCGGCTTCGTCGTCCACCTGAATTACGCCAATCCGCACATTTATCCTTATGCAGAGTTTCAGAAATTCAAGACGCATCCCGAGATCGTGGCGCTTCTCGAAGGCGGCAAACGCATCGCCTATGGCGCGCGCGCGATCACCGAAGGGGGTTATCAGTCGGTGCCCCGGCTCGTCTTTCCGGGCGGGGCGCTCATCGGCTGCGCGGCGGGCTTCGTCAACGTGCCGCGCATCAAAGGCAATCACAATGCGATGCTGACCGGGATGATGGCGGCGGACGCCGCGTTTGACGCCGTCGCCGAAGGCCGCGAGGGAGATCTCCTCGCCGGGTATGAAGAAGCGTACCGCACGTCTTCCGTACGGCGTGAACTCCGGCAGGTGCGCAACGCCAAACCGCTCTGGTCGCGCTTGGGCACGATCGCCGGCGGCGTTGCGGCTTCGGGGCTGGACCTTTGGACAAACACGCTGGCGCCCGGCTTTTCGATTTTCGGCACGCTGAAGCATGGCAAGAGCGACGCGCAAGCGACAGGCAAAGCCGCCGATCACAAAGCGCCGGATTATCCCAAGCCCGACGGCGCGCTCACTTTCGACCGGCTCACCAATCTCTCTTTCTCGGCGACCAATCACGAGGAAGACCAGCCAGCGCATCTGAAGCTGATCGATCCCAAAATCCCAATCACGGTCAATTTGCCTGTCTACGCCGAACCGGCGCAACGCTATTGTCCGGCGGGGGTCTATGAAATTGTCACAGAGAGTTCCGGGCCGCGCTTCCAGATCAACGCGCAGAATTGCGTTCACTGCAAAACATGCGACATCAAGGATCCGTCGCAGAATATCGATTGGACGACGCCTGAGGGCGGCGGCGGTCCGAACTACCCCAATATGTGACGCGGATTTGCCGCGCGGAGTGTCCTTGTGAACCGTTTCTGCCGACACGCCGGTATCGCCGCGCTCGCCGCCATTCTGACGGCGGGGGGCTGCACGACTGTTTCGCTTGAAGCCCGGCCGACGGCGACCGGCGAATATCTCGCCGGCCGCCTTGCAGCGCGCGTCAACGCCATCGACGACGCCGCGCGGGCGTTTGAAACGGCGGGCGCAATTCTGCCGGGCGAGGCTTCGATCCAGAAGGGCGCCTTCTTCTATCGCGTCGCCGCCGGCGACATTGACGGCGCTGCTCCTTATGCGGAGCGACTGTCCGCTGCACCGCCGGGCGATGTACGTGTGGACGGCGTCGCAAGCCTCGTGCTCGCCGTGCGCGCGCTGAAGGCCGGGCGCTATGCGGAAGCGCGCGAGCGCCTGCAAAAACCTCTCGGAACGCCTTTTGTGGACTCCCTCGCCTTCACGATCGACGTCTGGGTCGAAGATGCTTTGCATGGGCCCAGGGCGGCGATCGCCAAGCTCGATACGCCGAAAGACGGCGTTTTTGCGGGCTTTTCACCGCTTCACCGCGGCCTTCTCGCCGACAAAATGGGCGCAGCCGCTGAAGCGCGCGCCGGCCTTGAAGCTTCCGTTTTTGGCCTTGGCGGCCCCGTCGGCCGCGCCGCCTTCGGCGCGTTCCTGGAACGCGCGGGCGACGCCAAGGCGGCGAACGCCTTCTACCAGGTGTTGGCGCGTCAGCCGGGCGCCGGACGGCGCCTCGCTGAAGCCGCAGAACTGCGACTTGCCGCCGCCAAACCGTCGAGCGCCTATTCATTCGTCAAGGCCGATGAAGGCGCCGCGATCGCCATCTACACATTCGCTGCAGCGATGATGCAGCAATTCGCCGATGAGCAAGAGCGGGCGGAGGACGCCGGGTTCAACCTCGGCGAGCCGCAATATGACATGCCGCTCGCCCTTGCCCAGGTCGCGCTTTATCTCGACCCCAGCCTCGACGAGGCGCGCCGGATGGTCGCCGACATTCTCAACATTTACGGTCAGCACGAAGATGCGGCTGCGTTACTGCGCGCCATACCGCCCTCATCGCCGCATTTCGAAGGCGCGCGGACCGAAATGGCCGCTTCTCTGATCGCGGAAAAGATGCCTGAAGAGGCGGCGGCGCTCCTCAAAGCGGCGCTGCGGGACGATCCCAATGGTCGTGAATTGCGCTGGACGCTCGCCGGCGTCTATGCGGACCAGAAGCGTCACCGCGAAGCCGTCGCCGAGCTCACAAAGCTGATCGCGACCTTGCCTACAAAGCCTAAGGAAGACGCTTGGCGCTTCTTCATCTCGCGCGCGGCTTCGTATCTTGAACTTGGCGATTGGTCTGCGGCCGAACCGGATCTCAAACGGGCCGTCGACATTGCGCCCGACGAACCGACAGCGCTCAACTATCTCGGCTACAGCTGGGCCGAGCGCGGGATCAATCTCGACCAGGCGTTTGAACTGATCGAGAAGGCTGTCGCCGCAGAACCGCGTTCCGGCGCCTATATCGACAGTCTTGGCTGGGCCCATTACCAGCGCGGCGAATTCGCGAAGGCTGTCACGCATCTTGAAAAGGCAGCCGCGCTCGAACCCGGCGATCCAACGATCACGGAGCATCTCGGCGATGTCTATTGGCGGCTCGGCCGCACGGTCGAAGCCCGGTATCAATGGAGCCGGGCCCTGGAGCTCAGCCCTGCGCCCGCGCAGAAACTGACCATCGAGGGAAAGCTCAAGGACGGGCTGCCTGCTGCGCCTGCGCCCGCCAAACCATGACAGCGTCGCGCCGCCCGGACGCCGTCGTCGAGATTGCGCCGGCCAAGATCAATCTGTTCCTCCACGTCGGTCCTGTCCGCGGAGACGGATTGCACGAGCTTGCAAGCCTTTTCGTCTTTGCCGCTGACGGCGATCGTGTCTGCGCCGCGCCGGCCACAGACATTTCGCTACGGATCGAGGGTCCGTTCGCGCCAGCGCTTGAGCGGTTTCCGGTCGAGAGCAACCTCGTGCACAGAGCGGCGCTTGCGCTGAAACAGGCGACGGGCGTCACAACCGGCGCGGCGCTCGTCCTCGACAAGCGCCTGCCGATCGCCGCCGGCATAGGCGGCGGGTCGTCAGACGCCGCTGCAACCTTGCGCGCGCTTTGCAGACTCTGGGGCATCGCCTTCCCGGATGAGGCGCTTCGGCGCCTTGCATTTTCCCTCGGCGCCGATGTGCCGGCCTGTCTTGGCGCCCGGCCTGTTTATGTCGGCGGGGCCGGTGAGCGCGTATTTGAAGGTCCGCGCTTGGCGCCACTTTGGGTCTGTCTCGTCAACCCCCGCGTCGAGACGCCGACAGGCCCAATTTTCCGCGCCTTCGATGCGGCGCATCCTCGCCCATCAATGCCAGTTTTTCCGCTCCGGCGGCGCATTGAGACTCTGGCGGCGGTCTCGGCGTATCTGTCGTCTACGCGAAACGATCTTGAGCCGTTTGCCGTTCGTCGCAATTCAATCATTGGCGCGGCGCGTGATTTTGTTGCAAGATGCCCCGGTGCGCGGCTGGCCAGGATGTCGGGCAGCGGCGCCACGGTATACGGTTTGTTTTCCGACAGCGTTTCCGCCGGTCGCGCCGCCAGAGCCGCGACGGCGCGGGGATGGTGGGCGCTTGCTGCGCCGATTGCAGCAGGGACGCTCCGGGACGACGCTGGCGGAAACAGTGCGTAGGACGGGGAGAGAGTAGGCATGGTCGGCGCGCCTTGGGCGATCCTTGCGATCGGGATCGCCGTATTGACCATCGCCTTTGTGGTGTCGCGTTCCTTCGCCAAGCGCGGCCTTCTGCCTGACCGGCCGAATGGTCGCTCAAGTCATAAAGAGGTGACGCCTCGGTCAGGCGGGATGGCGATAACCGCCGCCTGGATGATCGGGATGTTCCTGGTCGTGTCGATTGCGCCATCGACGGGACTCATTGTTTTCCCCCTGATATTCATCACATTGTTCGTCTTCATTGTCGGCCTTACCGACGACAAATACGCCCTGCCTGCTTGGATGAAGTTTGCCGCACAGGCCGGCGCTGCTTTTGCGTTCATCGGTTTTCTCGGCGGGCTAGATCAGGGGCCAGCGCCCCTGCTTGGCGTGATCGACCTTGGCTTCGCGGGCCCCATTTTGACCGCACTGTGGATCATAGGCTTCATGAACGCCTATAATTTCATGGACGGCGTCAACGGCATGGCGGCGGCGTCAGGCGGATTTGCGCTGGCTGCGCTTTCGGCGGCGGCAGCCTTCTCAGGCGCGACCGCGGTCGCCGTCGCCGCCGGCTTCCTGGCCGTCGCCCTTTTCGGCTTTCTCCCGGTGAATTTTCCGTCGGGCCGGATTTTCATGGGCGACAATGGCAGCCAATCTGTTGGGTTTCTGACGGCGGCGCTCGCCGTGCTTGCGACAGTGGAAACGGATGGCAAGACGAGTGCGTTCTTTGTGCCGACGGTGCTCGCGCCCTTTCTCTTCGACGTCGCGTTCACGCTCGTTCATCGGACGCTGCGCGGCCGCAATATCGTCTCAGCACACCGTGAGCACCTGTATCAGCTGCTTGCGCGCATGGGCTGGAGCCACGCGCGCGTGTCGGCGGCCTATTTGGCGGCAACAGCGCTTTCTGCCGCGGCGGCCTTTGTCTCCTTGCGTCTGTCGCCGGGCCTGCAATTTGCCCCGATGGCTATCCTCTTTGCCGCATTCATCGTCCCGGCGCTCCTGATCTTCAGACGCGCGCGGCGCGCGGGATTGATCGCTTCGCCGCCGAGGCGACCGACAGCGCCCGACTTCGGATCCCTCGACGCGTCTTCAAGCGCGGCGGCCGAATAGGCCACGCCATGCGCTGGTGCGCGCCAACGCTGCCATGTAGCCTGAATGAAAGCCAGAAAGCGCCGCTGCGGCTCAGGCGAGCCGTGAGGCGGAAGCTTCGGCGAGCCCACGCAGGACATCCCGATGGAGGCGAGCGCCGACCGCGGTCGCTTCGTCAAGCGCGGCGGCGGCCATGTCGGCGTAGCGGCGCGCGCAAGCGAGCGTGCCCGCGATAGCGCCGCGACGTTCGACGATCTCGCACGCCGCGGCGAAATCATCTGCTCCCTGACGACCTTCAGCAATGGTGCGCTTCCAGAATGCGGCCTCGACTGCGTCGGCGCGCGCCAGCGCATAGACGACAGGCAAAGTCATCTTGCCTTCGCGGAAATCGTCGCCGACCGATTTGCCGAGCGCGCCTTCGGCCCCGCAATAGTCGAGCGCATCATCGACCAATTGATACGCAATGCCCAGATTGGCGCCGTAGCGCCGCATGGCATCCTCGTCCGCGGGACTGCAGCCGGCGATGACAGCGCCCGACCGAGCCGCCGCCGCGAACAAGGCCGCCGTTTTTGCTTCGATCACGGAAAGATACATTTCAAACGTCGCATCGAGATTTTTTTGCGTGGCGAGCTGCAAGACCTCGCCTTCAGCGATGATGCTCGATGCCGACGCGAGGATTTCGAGCACTTTGAGGTCGCCCGCGGCGACCATCAGCTCAAAGGCGCGTGAAAAAATAAAATCGCCGACAAGGACGCTCTCCTTGTTTCCCCAGATCACGTTCGCCGTCTTGACGCCGCGACGCAGCCGAGATGCGTCGACGACGTCGTCATGCAGCAGAGTCGCCCCGTGGATGAGTTCGACGGCGGCAGCCAATTTGACATGCGCAGTTCCATCGGCGCCGAAGAGGCGCGCGGACGCCAGCGTCACCATCGGCCGGAGGCGTTTTCCACCGGCATGGACGAGATGGCCAGCCAACTCTGGAATGAGACCGGCCTGCGAACGCATGCATTCCACAATGGTGTCGTTGACGCGGGAAAGGTCATCCGCGGTGGCGCGCCGCAATGCGTCGAGAGCGTCGGCGAAAGAAGGGCCGTCGCCGTCAATGGTGTCGCGTTGAGCGGCGGCCAGAGCCAAGTCAAACCTCATGCGCAGGGCGTCCTTCGAGATTGCGAAATGCGATCAGGAGGGTCAAGGCGCGACCTTGCGACTGATTGCATCGTTTCCGGGGACCTGACGCGGCCACGCGCAGTCACGATCCTGCGATCTCCCCAGGCTTGGGCGATCACGGACGTTTCGGCGCGCCCGGCGCACCTTTCGGCGACTCTCTCGCGCCCGCCACGCTATCCGTGCTAGAGAGTGAGTGCTCACGACAACGCGAGCTACATGGTTAACGGCCGGAGACGGGCATGAGCGGATTGACAGGTGTTATCGCCGGCTTGGCGGTCGTCGTCGGCGCTGTTGCGCTATACCGCTTTGCGGGCCGCAAACTTGATGAGGCCCGTGACGCTGTCGTCGGCCGCAAAAAGGCTGACGCGCAAGCCCCGGTCCTTGATTATGAGCTCGACCGCGCCACCGGCATATTCCGGGCCAAGTAACTGCTTGGCGGTACACGGATGAGTGTTCGCCGCGCGGCATCCATGCTGCAGCGCAGCTTTACGGATCGGCGCCATTTCGGGGTATATAACGCCCCCTCGCCCCTTTTTTCATCGCGGCGTCACGGAGTTCTGGTTCAAGCGCGATATGGCGGAACGCGTCATCAAGGAAGCGTCGACGGAAAGCGCCCGCGCGACGGCGTTTATTGACCTTGAAGCATCCGGGCTCGGATCGAGGTCCTGGCCCTTGGAGGTCGGCTGGGCCTTCGCCGACGGCGCGGCGGATTCATTCCTGATCCGCCCCGATCCTTCGTGGTCGGACGATGCCTGGGACGGGCGCGCGGAAAGACTGCACGGTCTCAACCGCGACGATCTCCTCAAAGACGGGATCGACGTGAAAGCGGCGTGCCTCCGGCTCAACGCGGCTTTCGCGGGCGTCAAAGTCTATTCGGATGCGCCCGATTGGGACGGTTTCTGGCTGTTCCGCCTGTTTTCGGCGGCGGGCGTCCGCCAACAGTTTCCGCTGCAGGATTTCGGGCGGCTCGTCCGCCCTCTCGCCGGCGTGCGCGAAGAGGCGCTGCTGGCGCGCGCTGCGCGCATTGCGCCGCGCCGTCACCGCGCTAAGGCCGACGCGCTTCATCTCCAGACGCTCTACCGGCTTGCGGCGGAAAGCGCGCCGCCTATCCTCGGCCGCTGAACGCGGTGTGAGATGGCCAATACGCTGACTGATTTTACTCCGGCTGCGGAGCGCCTGACGTTGCAGATGCATGGCGGCGCTGTCGCTGGGTGGCGATGGCCGTCGCCCGGCGACACGCAACTTGTTTTTCTGCATGCGACAGGCTTTTGCGCCTCGGCCTATCGCCCCGTTTTCGAATTGGCGCGCCGGCAATTCGACATCTTCGCGATTGACCTCCGGGGCCACGGACGCACGACGCTGCCCGCCGACCCTTCGACCTTGCGCAGCTGGTCGCTCTATGCGGCAGATGTCGCGGCCGCACTCGATGCTTTGCCGACGCCCCAGCGCGGCCGCATCCTGTCCGGACATTCCTGCGGCGCGGTGGTCGCCGCTCTCGCGGCCTGCGGTCGCAAGGACGTAAAGCGCCTGGCACTGATCGAGCCAGTGGCGATGCCGTCCTGGATGCGCCATGCCGCAGCGACGCCGGTCTGGCCGCTTACAGTAAGTCGATGGCCGCTCGTCCGCGGTGCAAAGTCCCGGCGGGCCAAATTCCCGAGCCGCGAAGCGGCCGCCCAGAATTATGGCCGCAAGCCCTTGTTTGCACGTTGGACCCCGGATTCGCTGAAGGGCTATCTGGAAGATGGCCTCGCTGAGGCAGAGAATGGCGTAAGGCTTGCCTGCACACCGGACTGGGAAGCCGCGACCTTCGCGGCGCAGGCGCATGATTTCTGGGGCGCGGTACGCCGGGCGCCTTGTTCGGTCCATGTGCTCATTGCGCGCGATCCGTCATCCACCGTCAGCCGGCGTGCCGAGAATCGCCTGAACGCCCTCGGCGCCCAAGTGACAATCCGTGAAGGCGTCAGCCATCTGCTCCCGCTTGAGGACCCAGAAGCCGCAGCCGCATTTCTTTGCGCCGCCGATCGCAGTGATTGACCATTACGCGTTGACCTTGCCCGTAGTTTTGCTAAGCGAGCGCGCGACAAGAGCGGCGAAGCCGCGCGCGGCATGCGCCTGACGGCGCGCCGTCCCACTCAATGGAAGGATTGCGGCCATGAGCCAGACACAACAGGTCGGGCAGGTATCGGGCAAGATGTTTCTTTATGAGCGCCCTGAGCTCCTCAGCCGCGAAATGCACGGTGCATACGGCATCAACCCGCCGCAGCGGCCCTACGAGTTTTGCGGCAAAGCGCGCGCGATTCCGCTCGTGCTGGGGGAATTCGGCATCGCGGCGCGGGACTTCCCGATCATCTTCCATCAGTCGACCGGCATGATCCCGCTTGCCGTCGTTGGCATTGTCGACGACGTCAATCTCTTCGTCGACGAAAACGGCAATTGGGACCAGAACGTCTATTGCCCGGCCTATGTGCGGCGTTACCCGTTCGCCGTCGCAAGCGAAAATGGCAGTGACCGCCTCGCCATCGTGGTCGATATGGCCTTCCCTTGGCTTGCACCGGGCGGTCAGACGCCGTTTTTCATGAATGGCGAGCCGACGCAGGCGACCCAGCAGATGATTGAGTTTTGCAAGGGCTACGAAAGCGACCGGCGGATGTCGGAAGAGCTCTTGAAACAGCTGGAGGCCCTTGATCTCGTCACGGCGCAACAGGCCCAGTATCAAAGCCCCACATCAGGGGAACAAATCGCTTTCGCCAACTATTTCGGCGTCGACGAAGAGCGCCTGCGCACTCTGCCCGACGACAAGTATATCGAGATGCGCCGCACGGGCCTCGTCAGCGTCGTTCACGCGCAATTGTGGTCGATGGCCAATTGGCGCATGTTGATGCAACGGCGCATGACGCGCTACAACCTGACCATGGATCAGGTCCTGACGCCCTTACGCGTGTCCTAGAGGCACGCGGCAGCGTCGGCCGACGTAGTAGAGAGTAACAGCGTGGCCGCACGGGACCGGTATAACCTTACAATCAGCCGCGCAGACGGCGCCGCAGCACGCGGCTACGACACTTATGTGCGCGAGTTCTTGAGCTACGGGGCCGAATTGCGCCGCTTGTTCGCCGTCGCGGACGCGGCCCCCGATGCGCCGTTGCTGAGCGCGCATGCCGCCGCACTCCACCTCGCGTTTGAAGGCGCGGAAGGCTGGGCGAGCGCTGAGCCGTACCTTGCCCGTATGCGCAAGACGGTCGACGGTACTGACTCTCGCGAGAAGCTATTCTGCGCCGCCGTGGAGCTTTGGGCGCGCAAAGACTTCCATGGCGCCCTCAACCTGCTCGACGACCTCACGGTGCGCTGGCCGGCGGATCTGTGTGCAATCAAGTGGGGGCAGTATCACGCTTTCAATCTTGGCGATCAGCCGGCGCTGCTTCGGTTCGGCGAACGCGCCAGGATCGCCCATGAAGGCGAACCTTATGTCCACGGCATGATCGCCTTCGCGCTGGAACAAAACCACCGCCTCGAAGAGGCGGAGGCCGAAGGCCTCCGCGCGGCCGAAATCGCCATCGACGACGCCTGGGCGCACCACGCCGTCGCCCATGTGCTGGAAACGCGCGGGCGGGCACGCGACGGCGTGCGCTGGATGGACCATTGCGCCCATACATGGGAACGCAAGGGCGTCTTCATTCGGGACCACAATTGGTGGCATGCTGCGCTTTTCCGTCTCGGCGCGGACGATCACGAGGGCGCCCTTGCCGTTTACGACGCGCGGCTTTGGGGCGCATGGCCGGAATTCCCGCAAGAGCAGATCGGCGCTGTGTCCATGCTCTGGCGCCTTGAGCTGCGCGGGGTCGATGTCGGCGACCGCTGGGCGCCCGTGGCTGAACAGGCCCGGCGCCGTGCCGGGGAGCATCTCTTGCCTTTTCACGACCTGCACTACCTCTATGCGCTCGCCCGCGCCGGCGCGCCGGGCGAAGCGGCGACGTTGCTTGCGTCCATCGAGCGCTTTGCCGAAACCCAAGCCGGACCAGCCAGAGCTGCCTGGGCGGGAGCATGCCTTCCGGCCGCACGCGGCGCGCTCGCTTTCGCCGAGGGACGCCGGAACGACGCGGCTGACGCCTTTGCCGCCGCCTTGCCGCAACTGCACCTCATCGGCGGCAGTCACGCCCAGCGTCACCTTTTTGTGGAAGCTGCGGCAGCAGCCAGCCGGCCGAAACGCACTGGCGCTCCGCTCCGCCGGTTTCATTGACCTGCATTGCGAAGCCGGAGAGGTCGCAGTAGAGCGACTTCCGCACGCGGCGCCGCGCCTGAACGGCGGACCCGAGTTTTGTCCGCGCCGACATTAAAGGAATCCAGCGCACCATGGCGAATTATGTCCATCAGGGCGATCTGCCCGCAGGGCTTTCTCTTGGCCCGGTGGTGGCGATCGACAGCGAAACCATGGGCCTGCAACCGCACCGCGACCGCCTTTGCGTGGTGCAGCTTTCGGCGGGCGAAGGGGACGCTCATCTCGTCCAGTTTCGCAAAGGCGACTACGCCGCGCCGCGCCTGAGGGCGCTTCTGGAGGACAGATCGACCCTGAAGCTGTTTCATTTTGCGCGCTTTGACGTCGCGGCGTTCCGGCAATGGCTCGGCGTCACTACCGCGCCCATCTACTGCACCAAGATCGCCTCGCGTCTCACCCGCACTTATACGGACCGTCATGGCCTCAAAGACCTCGTCAAGGACGTGCTGGGGGTCGAGCTTTCCAAACAGCAGCAATCCTCCGACTGGGGAGCAGAAACCCTGTCCGACGCCCAGATCGAGTATGCCGCCGCCGACGTTCTCTACCTGCACGCCCTGCGCGAAAAGCTCGATATCATGCTCGCCCGCGAGGGCAGGACGCATCTTGCCCAGGCCTGTTTTGGCTTCCTGCCAGCACGGGCCGAGCTTGACCTATCCGGCTGGGCCGAGGTCGATCTTCTCGCCCATTCCTGAGCCTATTTGCAGCCGGAGCCGTGATGCCGCATCCTCGTGACCTGACAATTGCATCCGGGCCGCGGGCGCCCATTTGAAGGGGTGCGGCGCAGTAGGGCCATGGGAACCGAGACCGATAACCTGACGACCAAATCCGTTGCCGAGCTCAAGGCGGCTCGGCGGGAGGCGCTCGACTCATTTGCGCCGAGACGCCGCCTTACCGGCGAACAGGCGGCGGCGCGCAGCCGTTTCGTCAGCCAGATGCGGGTCGCCCTGCCCGTGCTCGTCGTCGTGCTAATTGGCGTGTTTTTTCTGAGCGCCCGGAAGAGCGACGACAGCTTTTCGCTGAACGACACCAAAGTCGATCCAAAGACGTTCACTGAGAAATATTCAATGGAGGGTGCCGACGTCGCCGGCGTTACGCGGGACGGAAAGCCCTACCGCATCGAATTCGAGTCCCTGACCCAGGCGTCCGGCAAGGAAGACGTCGCTGAGCTTGTCAAACCAAAGGCGACGACGAGCGGCGGTAAAGAGGACTCGGTCGTCACCGCCGATCGCGGCCAGATGAACTCGCAGGATAATCGTCTTACCCTCGAGGACCACGTCACACTGAAGCACCGGATCGGCGGCGCGACCTATACGTTGACGGCCCCGAATGCCGATGTCGACGTGAAGGGCGAGACCGTGACGATCGACAGCGGCGTCACCGGCCAGTCCGAGACCGGCGGCTTGCGCGCCGACCGGATGCGCGCCTACAACGCCGAAAATCGGGTCGTATTCGAAGGCAATGTCAGCTTGCGAATTTACCCCAAGAAAAAGCCGGAAGGCGCAAGCGAAGAGACGCCGCAATGACCGAGACTGGCATTAAAGCCGTCCTAGCCGCCGCAGCGCTTGTTCTTGCGAGCCCTGCCGCCGCGCAGCTCGTCGGCCAGAGCGAAGAGCCGATCGACATTTTCGGCGATCATTTGGACGTTGTCGACAAGGTCGTGACGATTGAGGGCAATGCGCGCGCCGTCCAAGGCGAGGGCATTCTCACCGCCGCGAAATTCATCGCCCTGATGGACGACGACCAGCAGCCGCAAACGATCGAATGCCAGGGCGGCGTGCGTTACACCAACGGCAAGGAAGCCGTCGCCGGCGATACAGCCCTCTACGACGACGCGGCGCGGACCATCACCTTCAACGGCAATGTCGTCGTCACCCAAGGCGAAAACGTCATTACTGGCGGCAACCTCATCTACTGGATCGATACGGGACGCATCAGCCTGACGCCGGCATCCGGCAAGCGCGTGCGCGGCTTTTTCAAGGGCAAACCGGCGGCCGCCGGCTAGTTTTCATTCATCCTTAAAGGCGGGTCCGGACAATGGCCGACACCATGACGCCGAACACTGAAACTCCTGGAGCGGCCGTTCAACCGATGCCGCGCCGCCCTAAACCCAAAGTGGTGGAAGGGGACGGAGGCCTGTTCGCAGAGAACATGACCAAGACGTTCAAGCGCCGCCCTGTCGTGCGCGGCGTTTCGATGAGCGTGCGCCGCGGCGAGGTCGTGGGGCTTCTTGGCCCCAACGGCGCCGGCAAGACGACCTGCTTCTACATGATTACGGGGCTCATTCCGGTCGATTCGGGACGCATCTCGATCGACGGCCACGACGTGACACGTCTTCCGATGTATCAGCGCGCGCGGCTCGGCGTCGGCTATCTGCCGCAGGAAGCGTCGATCTTCCGTGGCCTGACGGTCGAGCAGAATCTGCGCGCCGTCGTCGAAATTGTCGAGCGCAACAAGGAACGCCAGCGGAAGCTGATCGACGACCTCCTGACTGAGTTCAATATCAACCATATCCGCAATGCGCCGGCGCTCGCGCTCTCCGGCGGCGAGCGGCGGCGCGTCGAGATCGCGCGCGCGTTGGCGTCCGGCCCTGCATTCATGCTGCTAGACGAACCCTTCGCCGGCATCGACCCGCTCGCCATCGCCGACATCCGGACGCTCGTCCAGCATCTCAAAGAGCGCGGTCTCGGCGTGCTCATCACGGACCACAATGTCCGCGAAACGCTCGACATCATCGATCGCGCCTACATCATTCACGAAGGCGAAGTGCTGATCGAGGGCAAGCCGGGCGACATCGTCGACGACAAGAATGTGCGCCGCGTCTATCTCGGCGACGGTTTTCAGCTTTAGGGACGGGGAAAGCGGGGGCGTGTGGCGTTAGCTCCAAAACTCGAGTTCCGGCAATCGCAACAGCTGGTGATGACGCCCCAGCTGCAACAGGCGATCAAGCTGCTGCAACTGTCCAACCTTGAGCTCTCCGAATATGTCGAGACGCAGCTTGAGGAGAATCCCTTCCTCGAACGCGCGCCTGAGAGCGACGCTACGCCGGCAGATGAGGCCGAGCGCCCGGAGCCGCAAGGTGATGTCGAAACCATCGACCTTGGCCGCGACGACGTCGCGGCCAAGGCGCAAGATGCGGTCGATGCGGATTTCAACAATGACGCCGGCCACGGCCCGGATGCGCCCGCAGCGGATTTCCGCGTTAATGAGTGGGCCTCTGTCGGCAAAGGGGGAATGGGCGACGACGATCGTGAGTTCGGCGCGACCATCGCCCGCGACATCTCGCTCTGGGATCATCTGACGGAACAGCTGCACGTCGCGACGCGCGACCCGCAGCAGATTTTCATCGGCGCCTATCTGATCGACCTTATCGACGAGCAGGGCTATCTGCGCGAATCGGTCGAGGCGGTCGCCGACCGGCTCGGCGCGGACCCTGCGGATGTCGAAGTGACGCTTGCGCTGATCCAGACGTTTGAGCCTTCAGGCGTCGGCGCGCGCGACCTCAAAGAGTGCCTGCGCATTCAATTGTCCGAGCGCGGACGTCTCGATCCGATGATGACGGCGTTCCTCGACAATATCGAGCGTCTCGCGCAAAGCGACCTCAAGGGCCTCATCCGTGCGACCGGCGGCGACGAGGACGACGTGCGCGATATGATCGCGGAAGTGCGCTCGCTGACGCCCAGGCCCGGGCTCGCCTACAGCGCCGGCGAACAGGTGCAAGTCGTCCGCCCCGATGTGTTCGTCGCGCAAGCCGAAGACGGCGGCTGGAAAATCGAGCTCAACTCAGACACGCTGCCGCGCGTGCTCGTCAATCAGGCCTATTTCGCCAAGGTCTCCAAGGCCAAGGGTAAGGACGAAGACAAGCAGTTTCTGTCTGATCAGTTCGCGAGCGCCAATTGGCTCGCCAAGAGCCTAGACCAGCGCGCGCGTACCATTCTTAAAGTCGCAAGCGAGATCGTGCGCCAGCAGGACGCGTTTTTCCTCTATGGCGTGAAGCACTTGCGGCCTCTCAACCTCAAAGTCGTCGCCGACGCGATCCAAATGCATGAATCGACCGTCTCGCGGGTCACGTCCAACAAATACATGGCGACGCCGCGCGGCCTCTTCGAAATGAAATATTTCTTCACCGCCGCGATCGCATCAAGTGAGGGAGGCGAAGCCCATTCAGCAGAGGCCGTGCGCCACCGCATCAAAGAATTGATCGATGCCGAGGATGCTGACGGCATTCTTGCCGACGACAAGATTGTGGAAATCCTGCGCGGTGAAGGCGTCGAGATAGCGCGCCGCACGGTTGCGAAATACCGCGAAGCGCTCGACATCCCCTCTTCCGTGCAGCGGCGCAGGGTCGCCCTTCGGACGGCGATTTAGGCTTCTAGCGCGGCTTGCCGGGCGTTAAGGTGGACTTTGGCCATCCGCCGCCGCGCGCCCATTTTGAGGAGAGCACCATGGAAATCCAAATCTCCGGCAAAAACATGGATCTCGGCGAAGCGCTTCAAGGTCACGTCCAAAAACGGCTCAGCGAAGGGGTGACCAAATATTTCGGCCGCGGCGCCGATGCGGTCGCAACTTTCGCCAAGGAACGCCACCTCGTTGATTGCGAAGTGACGGCGCACCTTGCGTCCGGCGTCTATCTCGCCACGCATGGCCAAGCGGGCGACGCTTATGGCGCTTTTGAAGATGCGCTCGAAAAACTCGAAAAGCGCGTGCGCCGCTATAAGCGCCGGCTCAAGAATCACCACGTCAACGGAAAGCCAGCCCTGCCGGCCGAAACAGCCTCCTACTATACACTGGCGCCCCTCGCCGAAGAGGACGAGGGCGACGAGGCGCAATATGCGGCCGACCCGACGCCGGTTGTCGTCGCTGAGACATCCACCATCCTTCGGGAAATGACGGTCGGCGCGGCGGTCATGCAGCTCGACCTCGGCGATGCGCCGGCCCTCGTCTTCAAGAATGCGGCACATGGCCGGATAAACGTTGTCTATCGCCGCCGCGACGGCCATATCGGCTGGGTCGATCCTGCCCCTTGAAAGACCGTTTTTTGACCTGCTTCTAAGCTCAACTTTTCGTGCGTTAGAGCCGCGCCCGGCGATTCATCCGGCGGGAACGGCAAGTGGTGGTGTTTCATGGAATTGTGCGTATTGCTCGCCCCGTCTTCCGTCCTTCCGACCGTCGATGCCGCAACCAAATCTGAAGCGCTAACGCGCATTGCGGCGGCGGCGGCTCAATCGCTCAACATGCAGCAGGTGGACGTTTTCGCCGCGCTCGCCGATCGCGAAAGGCTGGGTTCCACGGGATTTGGCGGCGGCGTCGCCATCCCGCACGGCAAAGTCGCCGACATCGGGGCTGTCACGGGATTTTTCGCCCGGCTCAAGACGCCGCTCGATTGGGACGCGCTGGACGGCGCGCCGGTCGATCTCGTGTTCATGCTGCTCGCCCCACAGGACGCGACGGCGGCGCATCTGAAAGCGCTCGCCAAAGTTTCACGCATCATGCGTGACCCAGATACGAAAGCAGCTTTACGCCAGACGGCCGACCGCGACGCGCTCTACGCAATCCTGAGCGGCCCCGGCGCAAAGACGGAAGCGGCCTGAGCCGAGGCGCGGCTGCTCCGGCAAATCCGCCCAAAGCGGCCATTGCCGCAGCGTATGGTCGCTGCAAAAAGCAAATCAGCGTACGCTTTGGATAACACCAAGCCGCGCTGACCTCGAAAGATTCCACGCGATGGTCAGTTGCCGGTTACGGGCTCTATCCGCTCGTCAATGAGACAAGGTCATCGCAAGGCAATATGAAGAAATCGGCGATCGCTAAGCCGGTTTCGGTTCAAGCCCGCCTTCCGAGCGGCGGCCCTCATCCGCTGCGCCAACGCTCGGCACTGAAGACGGCGGCGGCGATTGCGTGTCCGTCGGCTCGTTGCGAACGATCTTCTCGCCACGCATCAACGCGTTGATTTCTTCGCCAGTCAGCGTCTCATATTCGAGCAGCGCCTCAGCGATGCGCTCGAAATCAGCGTAGCGGGAAGAGATAATCTCTTTTGCTTTGTCATAGCCTTCCGTGACAAAGCGCTTGATCTCGTCCTCGATGAGCTTTGCGGTCTCGGACGAAATCGCCTTGGTGCGCGCGATCGACTGGCCGAGAAAAACCTCGCCCTCTTCTTCTGCGTAAGCGATCGGTCCTAGTGATGCGGACAGCCCGTATTTCGTGACCATCGCGCGCGCAAGCCGCGTTACATATTCGATGTCGGACGATGCGCCGGACGTCACTTTATCCAAGCCGAATTTGATCTCTTCGGCGACGCGTCCGCCCATGGCGCTGGCGAGGCGCGCCTTCATCTGTTCGAGCGAGAACGAGTAGCGGTCGCGTTCGGGCAAGTATTGCACGAGGCCAAGCGCGCGGCCGCGCGGAATGATCGTCGCCTTATGCACAGGATCCGAGCCGGGCATGGCGATCGCGACGATGGCGTGGCCGGCTTCGTGATAGGCGGTGAGCTTCTTTTCATCCTCCGTCATGACCATGGAGCGCCGTTCGGCGCCCATCATGACCTTGTCCTTGGCGTCGTCGAATTCCTTGGCCGTCACGAAGCGCTTGCCGCGGCGTGCGGCGAGAAGCGCGGCCTCGTTGACGAGATTGGCGAGATCCGCGCCGGAGAAGCCCGGCGTTCCGCGCGCGATCGTCTTGATGTTGACGTCCGGCGCTGTCGTCACTTTCTTGGCGTGCACGGAGAGAATCTTTTCGCGGCCGACAACGTCCGGGTTCGGAACGACGACCTGGCGGTCGAACCGGCCGGGGCGCAGCAATGCGGGGTCGAGCACGTCCGGGCGGTTGGTCGCGGCGATGAGGATGATCCCCTCATTCGACTCAAAGCCGTCCATCTCGACGAGGAGCTGGTTCAGGGTCTGCTCGCGCTCGTCATTGCCGCCGCCGAGGCCTGCGCCGCGATGGCGGCCGACCGCGTCGATCTCGTCGATGAAGATGATGCAGGGCGCGTTCTTCTTCGCCTGCTCGAACATGTCGCGGACGCGGCTCGCACCGACGCCGACGAACATTTCGACGAAGTCCGAGCCGGAAATCGTGAAGAACGGCACATTGGCTTCGCCGGCGATGGCGCGGGCAAGCAAGGTCTTTCCGGTCCCCGGGGGTCCGACAAGCAGCGCGCCTTTCGGGATCTTCCCGCCGAGGCGCTGGAACTTCATCGGGTCTTTCAGATACTCGACGATCTCCTCAAGCTCTTCCTTGGCCTCGTCGATCCCGGCGACGTCGTCGAAGGTGACGCGGCCCTGGCGCTCGGTCAGGAGCTTGGCCCGGCTCTTTCCAAAGCCCATCGCCTTGCCGCCCGCGCCCTGCATCTGGCGCATCACGATGAAGATGAAGGCGAGAAAGACGAGGAAGGGCAGAATGTTGAGCAGCACGGAGAGAAGGAGCGGCAACTGCTCCTTGGGCGTGATCTTGGTTTCGATTTTTGCAGCGTTCAGCCTGTCTGCGATCGCGACGCCAGCGCCGTCAGGAATGGCGGTGACAAAGGACTTGCCGTCCGCGAGCACGCCTTTGACATTTTCGCCGTCAATCTCCGCCGATTTGATGCTGCCGCCTTCGATCCGCTGCGTGAATTCTGTGTAGGTGAGACGGTTGATCGTCGCGCCTGGACGCGTGTTCTCAAAGACCTGCAACGCCACGATGAACAGAATGATTACGAGGCCCCAAATGGCGAGATTGCGTCCGTTCATCGATCTTTCCTGACACGGGCTCGAGGCCCGCAAGCGGCGGTTGAGGCTAGTAGATAGGAGTTAAGAAAGCCGGGCGCCACGGGGCGCCATCACATTTGCGTCAAACTTTCGGAAATCTCAGGACCGGGGCAAAAAATCGTTCCTCCAGCAGCGACCGGACAGAGAGCGGGCTCTCCGCAAACACGGCCGACGGCGCCGTGATCAAGGCTTCGTCGGGGGCCGCAAAGATGGCCCGTCGAGGACCTAGCGCCGTCAAGCCGGAAACGCCAAGCGCCTGCGCACCTGCGGGCGCCTCGCCGCCATTTGAAAGGATGAACCGGCCGTCCCATACGAGACTTCTTCCCGGCTCAATCGAAACAATGTCCGGGGACTTTGCAGCGCCCCTTCCCAGCAGCGCCGCTGGCTCACGCATGAACCACAGCGCACTCTCCCGCCGCCGCACAAGAGCGCCTCCAAGCGTCGCCGCGCCAGACGCCATGGCCGACGTCAGCGCGGCCTCCGCCGCTTCCGGGTCAGGTGGATGTTCCTCCCCAGAAACGGCGTGAATGAGTCGCGCTGCAAGGTTCGGCGCCGTTGCGCTCGCGGCGCCGGCGTTCAAGACGAATGCGCCATAGCGCGAAATCCAGCCTTCCGCTTGCCGGAACGCGGCAACCTCTGCGGCGGCCGCCGCGCGCTCGGCCGCCAGGAGGCGCCTTGCCGTCTCGCAAAGCGCCTCGACCGTCAGAATGCCCTGCCCTTCCAGCGCGCCAAGGAGAGCACGCACGCGCACGCGCTCGAATTGTGGATCGTCATTAGACGGATCATCGTAGAAAGCCGCCGCCTCGCCCTCTGCAAAGGCCCGCAACGCAGCGCGGCGAACGCCGAGGAGCGGCCGCAGTAACCGCACAGGCGCGCCGGCGCCGCAGGCGATTTGGGTCTCAAACGCCATGGCCTTCAGGCCCGACGGACCCGATCCGCGGGCAAGACGCATGAAGACGGTCTCAGCCTGATCGTCCGCCGTATGCGCCGTGACGATCGCCGCACACCCGTCACGAACGGCGCATTCGGCGAGGAGCGCATAGCGCGCCGCACGGGCGCGTTCCATAAGAGCAGACCCGGCGGCGGCTTTGGTCCAGCGCAGCAGCCTATGCGGCAGGCCGAGCGACGCGCACAGAGCAGCGACACCGGCCGCTTCGCGCGCCGCTTCACGGCGCAAGCCGTGATCGACTGTCGCCACGATGACGGCCCGCGGGCCGCCCGCCGCGAGTTTCAATAGCGCCACAGAGTCGGCGCCGCCGGAAACAGCAAGGAGAAGGGGCCCCTCCGCCTGGAGGCGCGTCAGAGCCGCATCGAGGTCCGCACGGAGCGCCGCTCCGGCCGGCCCACTCGCATGGGACCTATTGGCAGGAGGCACGCTGCAATTCGAGGTCAATTCGTGTCAGAACGGCCTGCGATGCGCTTGGAAACTTCGTCTTTGTCGTCTTCAGCACTTTGCAGGCCTCGTCGCGTCGGCCGAGACGCGAAAACGCTGTGCCGAGCTTCAAATGCGCCTCCGCCGCACGCGGATCATTCGGGAATTTCTTGATGTGGGCGATGAATGCATTGGCGGCCTCTGCATTGGCGCCTGTCGCAAGGTAAATCTCCCCGAGGCGGAATTGCGCATCAGCGGCGCGCGGTGAGTTCGGGAAAGCTTGGAGATAAAGCTCAAACGCCTTCTGCGCGCGCGTGTAGTCGCCGGTGCGCAGGAAGTTCGAGGCGTATTGGAACGCCGCTTCGGAATCGAGCGGCAATTCGACATCAGCCGCGGGCGTGGACGCCTCCGCGATCCTGCGGCCGATCGTGTCGCTTCCACCGGTTTCCGCCTGGCCGGCGCCGGCCGAAACCGCTGCACCGAATGCGCCCGCCGATTGTGGGTCGGCCGCAAGCGCTGCGCTCACCGCCTCGAGGCGGGCATTGGCCTGGTCGAGGCGATAGGTCAGCTCCTCGATGCGCCCCGTCAACGACTGCACTTCTTGCTCAAGGCGCGAGATCTTGAGCGCGGCGTCAGTCGCGCCGGGCTGGGCGGCTTGCAGCTCGGTCAGAGATTGCTCAATGCGCGCCAGACGCGCCTTGGTCGATTCGGCGAACGCCGGCGCCGCAAGAAAGGAAGATATCAGAACCGCTGCGCTGAGCGCCATGAATGCACGCATCTCAAACCGCCTTCCTCACGCATTCCTCGACGCCGGAACGCTTTATGAAATCGTTCTATCAAGGCGTCATGTCAAATCTACGGCGCGCCCCGCGGTAGCGAAAGCCCTGATTGCGCGCCGTGTCCATTCTTCGACGGTTCCGCAAGAGCTGCCACAGGGCGAGACGCGAATCAAAAAGCGCGCCGGAACCTCCGGCGCGCTCTCAGAACATTGCGCGATCCGCCTAGGCGCCGACGCCGGCGATCGTCGTGGTGGCGTTGCGGTTGACCGACCAGGCTTCCTCAGTCGAGCGCGGGTCAATCGGACGCTCCTTGCCATAGGACACCGTCGTGATCCGGGCGCCGTCGACGCCCTGGCTCACGAGATAGGCGCGCGCGGCTTCCGCGCGGCGCTGACCAAGGGCGAGGTTGTATTCGCGGGTGCCGCGTTCATCGCAATTGCCGGCGACGAGGATGCGCACTTGCGGGTATTGCTTCAGCCAGCTCGCCTGACGGGAGAGCACCTGCTGGGCCTGCGACGTCAGCGTATACTCATCATAGCCGAAAAAGACCCGGTGGCCGGCTGATTGCTCAAGGTCGGCCTGGCTGCCCGGCGTTGGGCCGGCAGGACGCGAATTCGCGGAATTCGAACCGTCCCCCGTCGCGACGACGTCCGGACCTTTGCTGTTCGACGCGCAGGCCGCGAGAACCAGAAGGGCGCTGACCATGCCAGCCGATTTCAGTGCAGTTCGAATGTTCATTGCCGTCCTCATGCTCCACTTTGCTCGTCGTTCAGCTCGAAGTTTGTGCCACAGGCTAGCACGCAACCTGCCTCGAGCATTCCGCCGTGCAAGTTAAGCGCCAGCCCTGTCAAAACGATGCTTGCTCCCGCCCCGCCATCTGACGCCCTTAGGGCGCAGAGTTTAAGAGACCTTTGAGACTTAGGTTGGACCGCCCCCGTGATCAAGCTCGGCTGTTCCGTTCCGGGAATGAATTTTCCATTACATCTCTTCCCCTAGGTCAAGGAAGAAGCGGCGACCAGGCGGGGTCAGACGCTTCACCCGGGGTTTTGACCCGGCGGAGGTTCTGGCCCGTCAGATCGATCGTCCAAAGCGAGGCCTGGCCGCCATTGCCGTCCCTTCCCGACGCGGTCTGGCGATAGAACATCAGCACGCGGCCGTTCGGCGCCCAGGTCGGCCCCTCGTCGAGGTAGCTTTCGGTCAGGAGGCGCTCGCCCGACCCGTCGGGTCTGATCACGCCGATGTAGAAGCGGCCCTGGAACTGACGCGTGAAGGCGATGAGGTCGCCGCGCGGACTCCAGACCGGGGTCTGGTAGCGCCCGGAACCGAACGTGATTCGCTTCTGGTCCGACCCGTCGGCGTTCATGACATAGATCTGCGGAGACCCGCCGCGGTCGGAGGTAAAGGCGATCCGCCGTCCATCCGGCGCCATGGTGGGCGAGGTGTCGATCGCCGGGCTGTCCGTCAGCCGGCGGATCTGCCGCGTGCCGAGATTCATGAGGAAAAGATCAGAGTTGCCCGCGCGCTCCATCGACATGAGGACGCCTGATCCATCCGGTGTGAAACGCGGCGAGAACGTCATCCCGCGGAAGGCGCCGAGCTGCTCCTGCTCGCCCGTTGCGATATTGAAGAGATAGACCTGACCCGGACGATTGTCGAACAGGGCCATATAGGTGATCTGCTGCTGCGTCGGCGAGAAGCGCGGCGTCAGGACCTGGTAGTTGAGACCATCCGTCAACGGAACGGCGCCGTCGCCGTCCTGGTCCATGATCATGAGGCGCTTGACGCGTTTCGTCTTCGGCCCGGTCTCCTGCACGAAGACGATGCGGCTGTCGAAATAGCCCTCTTCGCCCGTCAGCGACTTGTAGACGAAGTCTGAAACCTTATGCGCGGCGCGGCGCCAATTGTCCGCCGGCGTCTTGAATGAGACGGCGCCCAATTGCTCATCGGCGTAGACGTCCCAGACGCGCGTTGCGACTTCGATCCGGCCGTCGCCGAGATCGCGCACTTCGGCCGCGACGAGCACCTGCGCGTTGATGATGCGCCAATCCGGGAAACGCGGGCGCACATTCACGCCCGAAAGCCGCTCGATATAGGCGCGTGGGTCAATCACCGAAAAGAGCCCTGAGCGATCGAGATTGGCGACGACGACTTGCGTGATGTCGCGCGCGAATTTCTGCGTCGTGGGGCCAGCCGCGACGAACTCCGGCACGGCGATCGGCATGGGCTCGGTCGTGCCTTGCGTGATGTCGATCCTGACCCGCGCTTCGGCGGGGCCGAAAGCGAGAACGAGGGCGGCTATGGCGAGGGCTATCAGTCTCATGGGGCGCATCCCGGCAAACGGCGTTGGACAAATCGGCATTTAATCAGCGTACGGACGGCGTGCCGGTCAAAAGCCGGCGGCCGCAGCCGGATCGAATTTCAGCTCCATTTCACGCCAGGTGTCATAGCGTTCCGGCGAGAGGAAATCATAGGGCTGGCACTGGATGATGGCGCGGAGCGCGGTCTGCTCCGCCGCCTTCCAGAACCGGTTTCCGGAAAGCGCGATCTGCGCGCCGTTCACCGAACGCGGCGCGCCGGCAAGCGTGCCATCGCGATTAAGCTCGAAAGCCGCAATCACGATGAGGGATTTTGCGTCCGGCGCGCCGGCGAGCGCGTTGAGATTCCAGCACCGGCGGATCGCCGCCTGCATTTTGGCCTCTTCCGTCGCCGTGAGCTTGACGCCGGCGCCGATCCGCTCCTGAGGCCGGTCGGCCTCCTTCGGCGCGCCGCTCGCAGCGGGCTGGCGGGCTTTTTCGCGGTCGACGACGGCGGACAAGGCGTCGAGGTCGAGATCATCGGATTTTGGTTTCGGCTTGACAGGATCGGGCTTCTTCTCCGGCGCTTTCTGCGGCTCCGGTTTCGGGTCCGGCTTTTTCTCGGGAAGCGGCGGCGGCGCTATTTCCGGCGGCGTTTCGGCGGCCTTGGGCGTCTCTTCCGGTTCCGGCGCCGGCTTTTCCGCGGGTTTGGGATCGGCCTTTGGCGCCATTTCGGGCACGGACAATTCGTCCGCGATTTCGGCCTCCGCGATGATCGACACCGGCACGAAGGGTGTTTCGATCACCTGCGTCGCGAGGCTCGGCAAAAACAGATAGGCCGACCCCAGGAGAATGAGGTGGAACAGGACGGAAGCGACAAACCCGAAACGCATCGCTTGACGCTGCGCCTTCCCTACTTGCCGGCTTCCGGATCCATGACGAGGCCGATCTGGCGGAAACCCGCGGCATTGATGCGGCCCATGACGCGGGCGACTTCGCCATAAGCGCGATTCTGATCGCCGCGGATGTAAATGCGCTGTTCATAGCCCGCCTTCGACATCGCCGACAGGCGCGGCACGAGTTCTTCGAGCGTCACTTGCGTTTCCTGCACATAGATCGTGCCGTCGCCCGCGACGGTAACGGTCAGGGGCTCGCCCTGGTCCGGAATAGGCTGCGCCGCCGTCTCGGGAAGATCGACGGCGACGCCAACTGTCAGGAGGGGCGCGGCCACCATGAACACGATCAGCAAGACGAGCATGACGTCGACGAGCGGCGTCACATTGATCTCGGACATCGGCTGCGCGCGGCCAAGGCTGGCGCGCGTCCGCCGGACGCTTAATCCGCCAGCCATCAGCGCGCCCTCTCGTCGAGCTGACGCGACAAGATTGCGGAGAACTCATCCGCAAAGCCCTGAAGACGCACGGAGAAGGAGTTGAGCGCGGCCGAATAGCGGTTGTAACCGACGACCGCCGGGATCGCCGCGAGGAGACCTAGCGCGGTCGCGAAGAGCGCTTCGGCGATACCGGGCGCCACGACAGCAAGGTTGGTGTCTTTCGAGACGGCGATCGCCTGAAACGCCGTCATAATGCCCCACACTGTGCCAAAGAGGCCGATAAACGGCGCCGAAGATCCGATGGTTGCGAGAACCCCGAGATTGCGCTCGGTTTCTTCAAGTTCGCGCGCAACAGCGACATTCATCATCTTGTCGATCCGGTCTTTCGCGCCGGCGACCAGTCCCTCGCCGCGGCCGACATCCTTGGCGCGGCCCCATTCGGTCATGCCCGCTGCAAAGACGCGCGCCATCGGGTGATCCGCTTTGTCACCGGTCTTCCGGTAAAGCTCATCGAGCGGCTTGCCAGACCAGAACTGGTCCTCAAACTTGCGCGCCCGCGCCTTGAGGCGTCCGAAGAGGAGCGATTTGTCGATGATGATCGCCCAGGACCAAACCGAAGCGATGGCAAGAATCAGCATCACCGCCTTCACAACAGGTCCCGCCACCAAGAAGAGGTGGAAGAGCGAATAATTGCCGCCGAGGCCGGCCGCCGCCGTCGTCGCGACTTCAGTCTCCATGATCCGCAATCCTTAGGCTGTCGCGGCCCGCGCCCTGAAAAGCGCCGGCCGGTACAGCAGACAAGGCCGCCCCGGCAGCGGCTCCACGCGTTCCCTGGCGACGCCGCTCCGGAGGCGGCGCGCCATCGACTTCTACCTGTTGCGCGCCGAAGCGCAAACCCGTTCCGCGCCGGGAACGAGCCCCTTTGCGGCGGATGAGAAGTGTTTATGCGCCTCTCAATCCGGTGATTTGATGGCGCCTGCAGCGGCGGCTTGCGGATTTTGCAGAAAATTCATGGAGGCGGGTCGTCTGAGCCTTGGGCTGACAGCGCGCCTCATGGGAACGGGCGCCCGGACAAGACCCCAGTCGGGGTCCGTCAGGAAGCGCCGCCGCCAAGGCGCTGGGCGACATCGGCGGGCACACGGCGCGGCCGGCCGTCCAGCGTCATGGCGACGGCCTCGACCTCGGCCCGGGCGAGCAGCGTTTTGCCGCGCCGGATTTCCTGGTCGAGGAGCATGCGGGCGCCGCGGATTTCGCGGAAATGCGTGCGCACTTCGAGGAGATCGTCGATGCGCGCGGGTACGATCCATTCGGTCGTCATCTTGCGCACGGCGAATGCGAGCGGTTCGGCGCGCGCCAAAAGCTCCGTATGATGAACGCCGCTCTCGCGCAGCGCCTCGGTCCGGCCGCGCTCGAAGAACCGCAAATAGGACGCGTGATAGACGACGCCGGAAAAATCCGTGTCCTCGTAATAAATGCGGACGGAATGGAGGAATGGCGGCCGGTCAATCATGGGCGCCTAGTCTATGACGCCTTCCCTACGCCGTCACGCGCGGCGCGCAGGCGCCCAATGGGTTGAGAGCGGCGCGCCGTCATAGGCTTCGGCGAGGCGCAGGCGCGTGCCTTCGGTGACGCCCTCGGGGAGCGCATCACGCGGGAAGAATCCGTAGTCGGCAATTTCTTTCGGGTCGGGCTTTATCGGCAGCGTCTCGATTTCAGGCGCACGGAACAAGATGACATGGTCGTTCGGGAAAGTTGGTGCGTTGGCGTAGACTCCGAACATCTCCATAATCCCGCGCGGGCTCGCCGCGCCCTCTTCGGCAAGTTCACGCAATGCGGCTTCTAGCGCCGTCTCGCCATGTTCGACGCCGCCGCCGGGAAAATGCCAGCCCTTGATGTAAGTGTGCTTGACGAGAAGGATCCGGCCCGCCGCGTCGGCCGCGAGCACGCGCACGCCGAGCGTCATGCCGCGCGAGGCGCGCCACCAGAGGCGGAAGAAGGGGGTCAAGGCCTCGCGCAACCGTCAAACCGTATCGTCGAAAAGCCCAGGAGACCTTGTCGGCGCCGCAAGCCCGAGATGGCCCCACGCCGTCGCTGAAAGGGCGCGGCCGCGCGGCGTTCTCTGGATGAGGCCCTGCTGCAATAGGAAAGGCTCGATCACGTCCTCGACGGCGTCGCGCGCCTCGGCGAGCGCCGCCGCAATCGTCTCGACGCCGACGGGACCGCCGCCGAAATGCTCCGCAATCAGACGAAGATAGCGGCGGTCGAGCGGGTCGAGGCCGAGATGGTCGATCTCAAGGCGCTTCAAGGCGGCGTCGGCGACGGCGCGGTCGATGACAGGGGCGCCTTCGACTGTGGCGACGTCGCGCACGCGGCGGAACAGGCGGCCGGCGACGCGGGGCGTGCCGCGCGCGCGCCGCGCGATTTCGCGCGCGCCGTCCGCTGAAAGGATGGCCGAGAGTTTTTCCGCCGCGCGTGCGACAATCGCGGCAAGCTCGGCCTCTTCGTAAAAGTCCAGCCGCAAGGGGATGCCGAACCGGTCGAGCAAGGGCTTGGCAAGAAGCCCCGAACGCGTCGTCGCGCCGATCAGCGTGAAGCGCGGCAAGGCGATCTTCACCGAACGCGCAGACGGCCCCTCCCCGATCATGAGATCGAGCGCGAAATCCTCCATCGCCGGATAGAGCACTTCCTCGACCGCCGGCGACAGGCGATGGATTTCGTCAATGAAGAGAACATCGCCCGCCTCGAGATTAGTGAGCAGCGCCGCAAGGTCGCCCGCGCGCGTGATCGCCGGCCCCGAGGTCGACCGGAAATTGACGCCGAGTTCGTTCGCGACGATCTGCGCGAGCGTCGTTTTGCCGAGGCCCGGCGGCCCATGGAACAGCACATGATCCAGCGCTTCGCCGCGGGCTTTGGCGGCCCCGATGAAGATGGCGAGGTTTTCTTTCGCCTGGCGCTGCCCCAGGAAATCGTCGAGTTTTTTGGGGCGGAGCGCGACATCGGCGTCGTCCAGCTTCTTCTCGCCGTCGATCAGGCGATCGGCGCCGTCTTCGATCTTCCGTACCGGGACAGCATTCACGCGGCAAGCTCCTTCAGCGCCCGTTTGATGAGCGCGCCGACATCGGCGTCGCCGCTTTCAGCCGCCGCATTCACGGCGCGGCGCGCGTCGATGCCGTCATAGCCGAGATTGGCGAGCGCGGAGACGGCGTCCGCCTTGGCGGAAGAGGACGTGTCCGAAGAGGCAGGTTTTCTCACTGACGCGGCGAAGGGATTTCCGCCGGCGCCCGCCAGCGCGCCGAGCTTGCCCTGCAATTCGACGCAGAGGCGCTGGGCTAGTTTCTTCCCGACGCCATGGGCGCGGCAGAGCGCGGCGACATCTTCGGCGGCGATCGCATCGTACAGCGCGTCCGGCGGCAGGACTTCGAGCACGGAGAGCGCATGCCGCGCGCCGACGCCCTGCACCGATTGCAGCAGCCGGAACGCCTGCCGCTCGCTCTCGCTCTCGAAGCCGTAGAGTCGGATCAGGTCCTCGCGCACGAGCGTTTCAATCGACAGCGCCGCCGCCTCCCCCGGCTGAAGCCGGGACAAGAGCCGCGCATGCGCATAGACCTCATAGCCGACGCCGCCGACATCAAGCAGCGCGGCGTCTTCGCCGACGGACACGACCGTCCCTCTCAACCGGCCGATCATGCGCGCGCCCTCGCCAATGCCGGCGCCCCGCGATGGTGGGCATGACAGATCGCAACGGCGAGCGCGTCCGCGGCGTCAGCGGCTTGCGGGCCCGCCTTGGGCATCAGTACACGGACCATCGCCTGCACCTGCGCTTTCTCGGCGTGGCCTTGTCCCACCACGGACTTCTTGATCTTGTTCGTCGCATATTCGGCGACGGTGAGGCCGGCGAGCGCCGGCACAAGGAGTGCAACGCCGCGCGCCTGCCCGAGCACGAGCGCATCGCGCGGATTGGCGTTGACGAAGGTCTCCTCAACCGCCGCCTCATCGGGCCGATGTTGGTCGATCAGCGCCCTGAGGCCTGAAAAAATCGCCGCGAGCGATTCGCCGCGCCCCATCGCGCGGCCCGGCCGCACGACGCCGGAGGCGACGAAGGCAAGCTGCGAACCGGCGACATCGATGACGCCCCAGCCGGTCGCGGCGGAACCCGGGTCGACACCCAAAATGCGAATCACCTGCGGCATGGGGCCACGATAGGGGATTCGGAACGAAACAGGAATCTTATGGCTGGGGTTTGGGCGCCAGCTGACTTGACGCCGGCTGACTGGGCGCCGGCTGACTGGGCGCAGGCTGACTGGGCGCAGGCTGACTGGGCGCAGGCCGCATTTTGACGCCAAGCGCAGCGCGGAGTTTTGCTTGCAGGGATTCCGCGCCGGCCTTTGTCTCAAGGTCCATATCATCGACTGACAAAAGCGCCCGATCGACCCAGATCAACGCCTTCTTGGCGTCTTTCGGCCGGCCGTCGCCCTCGGATAAGGCGACGGCATAGAGGAATTGTCCCTTGGGGTCGCCGGCATTGGCCGCTTTTTCGAACCAGTCCGCGGCCGAAGGAGAGACTGCGCCGGTCTCATGCGCGAGAAGCCCCGAGGCGACCATCGCTTCCGGAACGCCCGCACTTGCCGACTTCGCCAGCCATTGCTGCGCCGCCCCTTTGTCGGCAGGGCCTGCGAGGCCGGAGTTTAAGAGCAGACCCAAGTCATAGGCGGCGCCCCTATGGCCTATCTCGGCCGCTTTCTGGAGATTGATCTTTGCCTCTGCATAGCTTTGCGCCCGGCCCTCGCCGTTCAGCGCCGCCATGCCGAGTCCATAAAGGCCGTCGGGGTCGCCGGCTTTGGCGCCGCGTTCGAAGAGTTTGACGGCGCGGGAGGGATCACGGACGACGCCCTCGCCTCGCATCAGCATGCGCGCAAGGCTAGCCATAGCGCGCGGCTGATTCTGCGCAGCGGCGAGTTCGTACCATCCGGCGGCGCGGAAGAGGTCTTTCTTCACGCCGTCGCCATGGTAGGCAAGATCACCCAGCGCGAACTGCGCATCGGCATAGCCGGCATTCGCTGCGGCGACATAGAGCCCGAGCGCACGCGCAAGATTTTTCGGCCCCGCAAGGCCCCGCTCATCGAGATAGGCGACGAGCGTTTGTCCAGCCGGATCGCCGGTCGCGGCGAGCGTCTCACCCAAAGACCGCGCTTTCGCCATATCGCCGGACTGCAGCGCCGCATAGGCCTCGACGGATTCCGGCGACGCTTTTAGCGCCGCCGTCGCCTTCGCCTCAGCTTTCGACTTTCGCTCCGCGCTCGCCGGCGCAATCGCGCCAAGCGCTGCGAGGGTCGCCAAGCAAACCAAAAAACTGCGCTTCACAGCCGGTTCTCCCTCAAGCTCAGCAAACGCTACACGTATTTGCGTGAAGGATTCCAGCAGGACGCGACGGCAACGTTGCACTTTTACGTTCAAACTGCGCCTTTGGCCGCTTCGGCGCGTGCGATGGCGGCGTTGAATTTCGAGACCGCCGCACCTGGCCCGTCTGGGTCGGACCAGACCGACTTTGACGCCGCAATAAAGTCGGCGCCCGCCGCGACTAGCGGCGCGCAATTGTCAGGCGTGATGCCGCCGATGGCGACGCATGGCACGACGGTCGCAAAACTCCAGGACCGCACCGTTTCGAAGCGCGCGCGCACGGACGCTTCTTTGGTCTCAGTCGGGAAGAAGGCGCCGAAGGCGACATAATCGGCGCCGGCTTCCGCCGCGTCGATCGCCAGATCCATGGAGTCGTGGCAGGTGACGCCGACCGTTGCGTCCTTGCCGAGAACGCGCCGCGCCTCGTCGACTGAACCGTCCTTCTGCCCGATATGTACGCCGTCTGCGCCGGCGCGCCGCGCAAGATCGGGACTGTCATTGATAAGCAGCGCAACATCGCGCGTCCGAGCGATCGGCAAGAGCGCTTCGGCAGCACGAAGGATGTCCTCGTCCTGTGCTGCCGTCTCGCCCTCCTTGAGCCGCAGCTGAAGGCAGGCAACATCCCCGCCGGACAGCGCGCGCTCAAAAGCGGCGACGAAAGCGCGCAAATCGTCGATCCGGGGCGGGGTGATGAGATAGAGACGGCAATCGGCCATGCCGGAGCGCTTAGCCGACAGCGGCGCGCCCGCAAAGCCCGCTTTGCGCCCTGCTTGCGGTGAGAGGGCGGCGTGCTCAGGATGATCGCTGGCTTTGGACAGAATCATTGGATGGCCGCTGTGATGCCTTCACCCATCGGAGCGCATGAACGCGACGATCGCGTCCACCGCTTGCGGACACTCATGGCCGGCGCGGGCGTCGACGCTGTTCTCCTCGGCGCGACATCGAGTTTGCGCTATTTCACCGGCGTCGTCTGGCATCCCTCCGAGCGCTTCACGGGCGCGCTGATTTTCCGGGATCGGATCGAGTATGTCTGCCCCGAATTCGAGCGTGAAAAGGTTTCTGGACTCCTGTCGCTTCCGGGAGACATTTTCACCTGGGAGGAGGAGGAAGACCCCTTCGCGCTGATCGCACGCCGCTTCGGCGCCCACGCGACGGTTGCGCTCGACGACCAGCTCCCCTTGTTCATGTATCGACGGCTCGCGGCGCAAATCGAGCCGTCGCGCATCCTCGACGCCGGGCCGATGACGACGGCGCTCAGGTCGCGAAAATCGCCCGCGGAACTTGCGCTGATGCAGCGCGCCAAGGCGATCACGCTCGAAGTCCAGCGCCGGGCCCACGGATTTCTGTACGAAGGCGTGCTCGCGAGCGAGGTCGCGCGCTTCATCGATGCGGAGCACCACGCGCTCGGCGGATCAGGATCGACCTTCTGCATCGTCTCCTTCGGCGAGGACACCGCCCTGCCCCACGGCGGCGAAAAAGATCGCAGACTGATGAAGGGCGATCCCGTGCTCATCGACACGGGCACGTCGATCGACGGCTATCATTCGGACATTACGCGCAGCTATGTTTTCGGCGCACCGAGCAAGGACTACGCGGCTGTATGGACGGCGGAGAAAGCCGCGCAAGCCGCCGCGTTCGACGCGGCGCGGCCGGGCGCGCCATGCGCCGCTGTGGACGAGGCCGCGCGCGGCTTTCTCACAAAGTCCGGCTACGGACCGGATTACCGCCTGCCCGGGCTTCCGCATCGCACAGGCCACGGCATCGGCCTCGACATTCATGAAGCCCCCAATCTCGTGCGCGGCGATGCAACGCCGCTGGCCGAGGGCATGTGCTTTTCCAACGAACCAATGATCGTTCTGCCGGGCCGTTTCGGCGTGCGGCATGAGGATCATTTCACCATGACGGCGGAGGGCGCGCGCTGGTTCACGGAGCCTGCGGCGAGCCTTGAAGCGCCGTTCGCCAATGCGCCGATGTTTGCCTGACGGAGGGCGCGCCATGACCAATGCCGCAATGGCGCTCGAATTCCTGCACCTCGCCTCTAGCGGCGCGGTCGAGGAGGCGTATCGGCGCTGCATCCACCCGCGGTTCGTCCACCACAATCCGCACTTCAAGAGCGATCGCGCCTCGCTGATGGAGGGCATGGCGAGCAGCGCCCGAGCCTTTCCGCGCAAATCATTCGAACCATTGCGCTCACTGGAAGACGAGGCTTTGGTCGCTGTCCATGGCCGTGTGCGCCTCACGCCGGAGTCCGACTGGATCGCGCTCATCCACATCTTCCGCTTCGAAGACGGCCTCATCATCGAAGAATGGGAGGCTGCGCAAACGGCGCCTGAAAACGGCCCCAATGAACTCGGATTGTTCTGACGCGCATATTGAGGATCCGAGCCCAATGGATCGACGCGGTTTTTGCGGGATTGCCGCTGGCGCTTTCACTTCAAGCCTTGCGCCCGCGGCCTCAGCCGCCGCGCGCCAGGCAGAGGCGCCGGCGAAATCAGCGGACATATTGCGCGCGCTTGCCGTCAAGGTGCTCGACGCAAGCCGCGCCCGCGTTGCGCATGACGACGTCGTGGCGCTCGCCGATTTCTCGGAACCATCGTGGCGGAAGCGCTTTCACCTGATCGATATGCGGCAGGACAAAATCGCCTCATTTCTCGTCGCCCATGGGCGCGGCTCTGATCCGCGCCACACGGGACGGCTTGAAAGCTTTTCCGATGCGGCCGGTTCAAACTCCACATCTGCCGGCGCCTTTCGCACGGCGGACCTCTATTTCGGAAAACACGGCAAGTCGCTCCGTCTCGACGGGCTCGATCCTCAAAACGCCAACGCCCGCGCGCGCGCCATCGTCGTTCACGCCGCCTGGTATGTCGGCGAGACGATGTTGCAACGCTTCGGCAAGCTTGGCCGCAGCGAAGGCTGCTTTGCGTTTTCGGACGCGGATCTTGAATTTGTGCTCGCGCGACTCGGCGCCGGGCGGCTCATTTACGCCGGAAAGCTGTAATCGGCGAGCTTATACTACGTTTCGCTGACCTTGACTCATTGACCGGCGGATAGAGCCCGCAATCGGCAACCGACTTTCGCGTGGGATCGGTCGAAGTCAGCGCAACTTGGCCTTACGCCGCCTGAGCGACGCCCTGCTCGCGCTCGGTCTGCGTCGTCTTCACTTTCGGCTTCAGAAGCCCATAGCGGTCAGCTGCCGGGATCGCATTGTAGATCTTCGGCTCCGTGATGTTCAGTATACGGCGCACCTCGTCGAGCGGCAGAGGCAAGAGCGCTTCGACATCGCGCCCCATGATCCACTCGGCGCGCTCGCCCATGCGCTGCGCTTCGGCGATCGCCTTGGCGATAGGGAGATCGGGACGCTCAAGTTTCTGCGCGATCCGGCCGACCCAGATGATCAGCGGCAGGCCGGAATTGCCGGTCTGCTTATAGGTGTATTCGAGATTGCAGAGCTCCCCGAGCGCATCGCGGCCATAGCCAGTGACGACATGCCAAAGGTCGTGAGTCGCATCGAGGTATTGGAAAGTTCGGGCGAATTCCGGAAACTGCGTCTCTTCGTCAAGCCGGATGTCGGCTTCCTCAGCGGCGACCATAAGGCCTTCGATGGAGAGGCCTTCCTGCTCCATGAACGCCAGATACGAACGGCCAAAACTGCCTTCCGGCAATTTCCGCAGGCGCTCGCGGTCGCCCAGCAGCGCGACCATATCGACTTCACCCGAAATCACTTTCCGGCCGGTTTCGGTTCCGAGGAATCGCTCGAACAAGCGCTTGGTCGAGCCGCCGGACAGGGCGGTGATCGTCTCGAAGACCTGGCGGGTGTCCTCCTTGTTGAGAATGAGCTTCACTACCGAAACAAGCGCATGAAACGGCCGGATCGGCATGTCCGGCGGCACAGGATAGCCGTCAATCCACTCAATCTTGTGTTCCGGGACCCGTGGGGGCTTCGATGTGGCGGCGCTCATGGAGATTCTCTGTCTATCTTGCGTCAGGAAACTACACTGGATAGTTTACTCACAGTCTAACTGGCGTGTCCAGTCTCAGGTTGCAAGCCCTGGCGCCCAGATTTTTCACATGGTCGGTCAGAAGCACGCAGGAGAGGCACGGCGACCAAGCCGCTCCAAGGGATTGGACGGCGCCCAAGACATTCTTAGCGGCATGGTTCGTCCGGACACTCGCGCGCGTTACTGAGGTGCGCCGCATCGCGCATTACGCTTCGGCGGCGCCACCAACGGCAGGGCAGTCCCGTGCGAGAGCCGCTCGCTTTTTCGACAAGGCCTTTAATCGGCGCCGGTTGCAATCGAACCAACAGCGACGCCTAGATCACGCCGCCAATTCGAGGCCCTCTTTCCACGTCCCGAGCTGTGCAAGGCCGTTCATATGGGCGCGATGCGCAAAAGCCTTCTGCGCCGCCGGCACATTTTCGGGCTTGCCGCTCCACGCCTTCTGGGGCGCGGCCTGCAGCGCGCGGCCGTAGGAGAAGGAGAGCGCCCAGGGCATTTTGTCCTTATACGCCGCATTCATGGCGTTGAGGTGCGCCGTCGCTTCGATGTCGGACTGGCCGCCGGAGAGGAAGACGATGCCCGGTACGGCGGCAGGCACGGTCGCGCGGAAACATTTCACGGTCTTTTCCGCGACCTCCGCTACGGAAGCTTGCTTCGCCGCCTTCTTGCCCGCGATCACCATATTGGGCTTGAGGATCGTGCCCTCAAGCGGAACATTGGCGTCGTAGAGTTCCGCATACAGTGTTTTGAGCGTCCACGTCGTCACGTCAAAGCACGCATCAATGTCGTGGTCGCCGTCCATGAGCACTTCCGGCTCGACGATCGGGACGATGCCGGCTTCCTGGCACAACGCGGCGTAGCGCGCGAGCGCATGGGCATTGGCCTTGATGCAATTCCATGAGGGGATCGACCGGTCGCCGCCGCGGCCGATTTCGATGACGGCGCGCCATTTGGCGAAACGGGCGCCAAGCTTGTGATACTCCGAGAGGCGCTCCCGCAGGCCGTCGAGGCCTTCCGTCACCGTTTCGCCAGGCCGTGCGCCCGCCATCGCCTTGGCCCCGGCGTCGACTTTGATGCCTGGGATGGAGCCCGCCTGCTCGATAAGCTTGACGAGCGGCGTGCCGTCTTTGGCGCTTTGCCGAATGGTTTCATCGAACAGGATGACGCCGGAGATGTGGTCGCGCATCGCCGTTTCAGTCCGGAACAACAGCTCGCGATAGTCGCGACGATTGTCCGCCGTTGACTCAACGCCGATCTGGTCGAACCGTTTCTTGATCGTTGAAGACGATTCATCGGCGGCGAGGATGCCCTTGCCCGGCGCGGCCATGGCGACCGCGATTTTGTTCAGCGTTGCGAGATTCATTGAATTTCCCCTTATTGTTGCGCCGGCTCAGTGATCAGCGCGCAAGCGCGGCGACGCCCGGCAAGGTCTTGCCTTCCAGCCATTCCAGGAAGGCGCCGCCGGCGGTCGAGACATAGGTGAAATCATCCGCGGCGCCGGCGTGGTTGAGCGCCGCGACCGTGTCGCCGCCGCCCGCGACTGCGACGAGGCCGCCGCCTTTCGCGCGTTTTGCAGCATAGCGCGCCGCTTCCACTGTCGACGTGTCGAAGGGCGCAATCTCGAAGGCGCCAAGCGGACCGTTCCAGACGAGCGTCTTGGCTCTGTCCATCGCGTCCGCGATGCGGTCGACCGTTTCTGGACCGACATCGAGGATCATCTGGTCGGGGCCGACCGAATCGGCGGCCACCGTTTCATGCGGCGCATTCGCCTCGAACTTGCTCGCGACGACGACGTCTCCGGGGAGCAGGATCTCGCAACCGCGCGCCGCCGCCTGCGCCATGATCTCGCGCGCGGTTTCGCCAAGGCCCGGCTCGCACAATGATTTGCCGACGGATATTCCCTGCGCGAACAAGAACGTGTTCGCCATGCCGCCGCCGACAACGAGAATGTCCGCCTTGCCGACGAGGTTGAGCAGAAGGTCAATCTTGGTTGAAACTTTTGCGCCGCCGACGACGGCCATGAGCGGGCGCTCCGGGTTCGACAGCGCCGCGGCGAGATAATCGAGCTCCCGCTCCATGGCGCGGCCCGCGACGGCGGTAAGAACATGCGCGAGACCTTCCGTCGAGGCATGCGCTCTGTGGGCGGAAGAAAACGCATCGTTGACGTAAAAATCGCCGTTCGCGGCGAGCGCCTTGGCGAAGGCCGGATCGTTCGCCTCTTCGCCGGCGTGAAATCGCGTATTCTCGAGAAGGATGACTCCGGGACCGACAAGGCCGTTCACGGCCGCCTCCGCCTCTTCGCCGACGCAATCCGGCGCAAAGGCGACCTTGAGCCCGAGCATTGCTTCCAGCGCCTCGGCGACCGGCTCAAGGCTCATTGACGCAACGCGCTTGCCTTTGGGACGGTCGTAATGGGAGAGCAGCACCGCCTTGCCGCCCTTGGCGACGATCTCGCGGATCGTCGGCAAGGTCCGGTCAAGGCGCGTCGCATCGGTCACGCGCCCGTCCGCCATCGGCACGTTGAAATCAACGCGCACGAGAACGCGCTTGCCTTTGACGTCGATGACGTCGAGCGTTCTGTAGGCGGACAAATCAATACTCCTTAAAAGTGCTTCTGCATCTCAAGCGCGACATCGCTCATGCGCGTCGAGAAGCCCCATTCATTGTCGTACCACGCAAGCACCCTGACGAGCCCGTCATCGACGATCTGCGTCTGCTTCAGCGCAAATATCGAGGAATGCGGATCGTGATTGAAGTCCGAGGAGACGAGTGGCTTGTCGGTGTAGGCGAGAACGCCCTGCATCTTGCCGTCGGCGGCTTCGACGATCGCCGCATTGATCTCCTCGACGGTGGTTTTCCGCTTCGGCACGAAGACAAGGTCGACGACCGAGACGTTCGGCGTCGGCACACGCACGGAGGACCCGTCGAGCTTGCCTTTGAGCGCCGGGATCACGAGGCCGAGCGCTTTGGCCGCCCCCGTCGAGGTCGGTATCATCGACATCGCCGCCGCGCGCGCGCGGTATAGATCCTTATGCATCGTATCGAGCGTGGGCTGGTCGCCGGTATAGGAATGGATCGTCGTCATGTAACCGCGCTCGATGCCGATCGAATCGTTCAGCACTTTGGCGACCGGGGCGAGGCAATTCGTCGTACACGATCCGTTCGAAACGACGACATCGGATTTGGTGAGCGTGTCGTGGTTCACCTTGAAAACGATGGTCTTGTCCGCGTTATCCGCCGGCGCCGAAACGAGGACGCGCTTGGCGCCGCCTGCAAGATGGGCGGACGCCTTCTCCTTGCTCGTGAAAATGCCCGTGCATTCGAACACGATGTCGACGCCGAGGTCTTTCCAGGGGAGCTTCGCCGGATCCTTTTCGGCGAAAACTTTCATCGCGCCGAGGCCGGCGTCGATCGTGTCGCCCGTGACCTTTACATCGCGCGGAAAGCGTCCGTGTACGCTGTCATACTGCAGAAGATGGGCATTCGTCTCGACCGGCCCGAGATCGTTGATCGCGACGATCTCTATCCCTTTGCGTCCCGTCTCGATCATCGAGCGCAGCGTCAGGCGCCCGATCCTTCCGAAGCCGTTTATGCCGATGCGAAGCGTCATGAGCGTCTCCTAATCCGTCAGTTTCCGCGCGGCCTTTTCGACGGCCGCCGCCGTGATGCCGAAATGTTCGTAAAGTTCAGGCGCGGGCGCCGAAGCGCCGAAGCCCGTCATGCCGATGAAAGCGTCGCGCCGCCGCAGGAAGAGATCCCAGCCCTGGCGCACCGCAGCCTCGACGCCGATGCGCGGCGCTTTGCCAAGAACGCTGTGGCGATATTTCTTCGGCTGGGCGCGGAAGCGCTCGAAGGACGGCGCCGAGACGACGCGCGCGCGAATCTTGTCGCAGGCAAGTGACTTCTGCGCCGCAAGAGCGATCTCAACCTCGGATCCCGTGGCGATCAGCACGACATGCGGGTCCGGCGCGTCGGCGAGAGTATAGGCGCCGCGCGCCGAGAGATTTTCGTCTGTATGCACAAGGCGCGCGGGCGCAACGTTCTGGCGCGTCAGCGCGATGACGCTCGGCCGCGTCTTGTCGGCAAGCGCGAGGGCCCAGCATTCGGCCGTCTCCACGGCGTCGGCCGGACGGAAGACGTTCAAGTTCGGGATGGCGCGCAAGGACGCGAGATGCTCGACAGGCTGGTGGGTCGGCCCGTCTTCGCCGAGGCCGATCGAGTCATGCGTCATGACGAAGACGACGCGAAGCCCCATCAGCGCGGCGAGGCGGATCGACGGTCGGCAATAGTCCGCAAACGCCAGAAACGTGCCGCCATAAGGAAGGATGCCGCCATGCAGCGCCATGCCGTTCATGGCGGCGGCCATGGCGTGCTCGCGCACGCCATAATACACGTAGCGCCCTGCGTAGTTATCTGCCGTCAGCGGCGCGAGGCCTTTGGTCTTTGTGTTGTTCGAACCCGTCAGATCCGCCGAGCCGCCGATCGTTTCGCTTATTGTCGCATTCACGACTTCAAGCGCGAGTTCCGACGCCTTTCGCGTCGCGATGGTCGGCGGATCCGCCGTGAGCTTGGCTTTGTGCGCGGCAAGCGCCGCTTCGATTGCGGGCGCGCAATCGCCGGCGAGCGCGGCTTTGAATTCCGCTGCACGCGGCGATGCGGCGAGACGCTCTTCCCAGAGCTTCCGGGCGGCAGCGCCGCGCGATCCCGCCGCGCGCCAGGCTGACAGAATATCTGCGGGGATCTCAAACGGCGCATGCGGCCAGGCGAGCACGCGTCGCGCGCCTGCAACTTCCTCAGCGCCGAGCGGCGACCCGTGCGTCGCCGCAGTGCCCGCTTTTGTCGGCGCGCCGCGGCCGATGACGGTCTTGACGGCGATAAAGCTCGGCTTGTCGGACGTCTGCGCCTCGCGCAGCGCTTTGGCGATCGCGGCCATGTCGTGACCGTCGACGCGCGTCGTGTTCCAGCCTGAGGCCTCGAAGCGCAGCAATTGATAGGTCGAATCGGCGAGCTTCACCGGGCCGTCGATCGAGATCGCGTTGTCGTCCCACAGAACGATCAGCTTGCGGAGCTTCAGATGGCCCGCAAGCGCGAGGGCCTCCTGGCTGATCCCTTCCATGAGGCAGCCGTCGCCGGCGACGACATAGGTCCGGTGATCGACGAGTTCGGCCCCGAAGCGCGCCGAAAGATGCGCCTCGGCGATCGCCATGCCGACAGCGTTGGCGAGGCCCTGGCCGAGCGGCCCTGTCGTCGTCTCAACGAGCGGCGCATGACCCCATTCGGGATGTCCCGCCGTCTTGGAGCCGAGCTGCCGGAAATTCTTGATCTCTTCGATCGACATGCCCGGCGCGCCGAGGAGATAGCCCAACGCGTAAATCAGCATCGAGCCATGGCCCGCAGACAGCACGAAGCGGTCGCGGTCCGGCCAGTCGGGCACGGCCGCGTCGAACGTCATTGCGTCCGCAAAGAGCACCGTAGCGGCGTCTGCAAAGCCCATCGGCATGCCGGGATGGCCGGACTTTGCACGTTCGACCGCATCCATCGCGAGGGCTCGGATCGCGTCAGCCATCCGCGCCTGTTCAACCGGGATTCGGGGCGCGTCGATTTGGGCGGAGAGCCCCATGGATACCCTCAATGCGATGGGAGGCCGGCCCGCATGGGCGGGGGCGCGCGCTTCTTGCCCCGGGAGCGCCTGATGGGTCAAGACGGACGGGACAAGACAGGCGGCCTGAGACCAAAACTCCTCCGCTGGACAGTCCGAGCGACGACGCCCAAACTCGCCTGCTTCGAGATCCGACAATGAAGGATTCGCCATGGCCGATCTTGAGACCTCCGCCAAAGCGCTGGCCGAAGCGTTGGACGCCCTGGAGGCACGGCTCGATCAGCGCCTCCACGATCTTGCAGACGCCCAGGAAACATCGGCCCTGATGCGCCGGCAGACCCGGGCGGCGCACGCCTTTACGGCCGGCGCGGCCGAGGATTTGAGCCGCGCGATCGGCGATCTGCGCGCCCTCCTCTCCGAAACGCCGCGGGGAGCCTGAGCCGCCATGTCGCGCATTGAGGTCAACGTCAACGGCCGCGCCTATCAGATTTCCTGCGACGAAGGGCAAGAGCAGCGCGTTGAGCAATTGGCGGGCAATATCGACCGGCTTGTCGCGCGCCTGACGCGCGAATTCGGGCAGATCGGCGATGCGCGTCTCCTGCTGCTCGCGGCGCTGACGATATCTGACGAACTCGCCGAGACGCGGCGCCGGCTCGCCGACTACGCTGATGAGAATGTCGCGCTTGACCCCGGGACGCATGGCGGGGCGCGGCGCGTCATCGACGCGGCGAGCCTCAGGATCGCGGACATGGCGGCGCGCCTCGAACGCATTTGAGCGCCGGCGCGACTGATCAGTACACGGTCAGAACTTCGGACAGCGCCTTCTTCTTGAGCGCGTGATTAGGGATGAGCGCCCCCGGCGCGGGCTTCCCCACGACAATCAGCATGTAAGGCTTTTCCGTCGCCGGCCGCCCGAACAGCGCATTCAGGAACGACATGGGATTGGGCGTGTGCGTCAGCGTCGCAAGGCCTGCTTCGTGCAGCGCGCAGAGCAGAAATCCGACGGCGATGCCGACGCTTTCGTTGATATAGTAGTTCTTGCGGTCCTCGCCGGACTCGGCGCCGCCGCGGCGCTGGGCGAAGACCGCGATGAGCCAAGGCGCAATTTCGAGATAGGGCTTTTGCGCATCTGTTCCGAGCGGATGCAGCGCTTCAATCCAGTCCTCTGGGGCCTTTCCGCCGTAAAAAGCGCGCTCCTCCTCCTCGGCGGCCTCGCGCAGACGCTTCTTCACTTGGCGATCGCCGACAAGCACGAAATGCCAGGGTTGGTGATTGGCGCCGGAGGGCGCGCGCGCCGCCGTCGCAATGCACGCCTCGACGGCCTCGCGCGGCACGAGTTCTGCAGAAAATTCGCGCACGGAATGACGGCGGCGCATGCTTTCAAAAAAAGCCTGCGCGCGGGCGGTCTGCTCCGGACCCGTCCGGTCGATGTGATCGCCGAGCGCGGCGAGCGGCGTGAAAAGGATCTGGGACATCGATTGCCTTATGGAAACAGCGGGCCGGGGTCGGCGACCGGCTTGTAGAGCCGCGCCGGAGCCGGCGTTTCTTCGCCGTCCTTGCCCACAGAAACGACGCGCACCTCAATCTTGCCAGGCGCGAAAACAGACATCGCCTTGACGAGCGCGATCGAGGGATGGCCGCTCACCTCTTCGGCGGATTGCAGGACGCCCTCATGGAGCGTTGCTTCGCCCGCCGTGTGAAAGCCCGCATTGGTGAAGTAGTGGTAGACATACTTCTTCTTGCCCTCGTCGTAGAAGAAGATCGTGCGGCCGCCATAACCATTCTCCTTGATACGATGCGTCGATTGCAGCGCCCGGCCGCCGAGGATCATTTCGTAGCGGGCGACGTCCGTATACGTCCCGTTTTTGTCCTTCCACTGCGCGCTGAAGGTCTTGCCGTCGAGCGCTGCGAAATAGGCCATGGGCTCATAGGCCGCCGAACTTGGCGCGCTCGATTTCGGCGCTGCCGCCGCTTTGGGCGAAGCCGCGTCTGCATTCCCGGCGACTGCAAGGGCGGCGAGCGCGATCAGCATTTTCATAGGCGTTCTTCCTTTTTTGTCCGCTCTCTCGGGCGTCCGACGACGCATATCGGCGCGACGATCAGCGCCGCCCGAACAACCTCTCGACGTCTGTCAGCTTCAGCTCCACATAGGTCGGGCGGCCATGATTGCACTGACCGGAAAACGGCGTCGCTTCCATCTGGCGCAAGAGAGCATTCATTTCGTCGATTGTCATCCTGCGGCCGGCGCGTACCGAACCGCGGCACGCCATGCCGGAGCAGACCTCTTCAAGCCTTTCCTTGAGACTGTGAGCGGCGCCGAACTCCGCAATATCCGCCGCCAGCCGGCGGACGAGCCCGCCGACATCGACTTCGCCGAGGAGCGCCGGTGTTTCGCGGACAAGCACCGCGCCGCGTCCGAACGGCTCCAGCGCAAGACCGAGTTCTTCAAATTCCGGCGCGCGGCCAGCGAGCGCTTCGGCCTCCCATTCCTCAAGCTCCACGACTTCCGGAATGAGCAAAGTCTGGCGCTGCACGCCGCCGCTTTCCAGCGCCGCCTTCATCTTCTCATAGACGAGCCGTTCATGCGCCGCGTGCTGATCGACGATGACTAGCCCGTCCGCCGTCTGCGCGACGATATAGGTCTCGTGAACCTGCGCGCGCGCCGCCCCGAGAGGGTAGGCGTCGACAGGCGCGGACGAATGCGAATCATCGCGTGCGCTCGGCGTCGAGACGTCGAGGATCGGCGCGGCCTCGGAGACAGATTCCGCAAGGCCGTGCAGGAAACCGCCTCGCATCGAGGACGGCCTTGCAAACGGGTTCGGCGCATACTGCATTTGAGCTGCCTGCCCCGCCCTGAGACGCGACAAGGCGAAGCCCGCTGTTGTGGTGGAGGCGCGATGCGCGCCTTCGGCGAGCGCGTGTTTCAGGGCGGCGACGATGAGCCCGCGCACACGGTCCGGGTTTTCGAAACGCACTTCGGTTTTGGCTGGATGCACGTTCACATCGACCGCCTCGGGATCGATGTCGAGAAAGAGCGCAACGGCCGGGTGGCGATCGCGCGCAAGGAAATCGGCATAGGCGCCGCGCACCGCGCCG
This sequence comes from uncultured Caulobacterales bacterium, assembly GCA_964507915.1. Classification (GTDB taxonomy): domain Bacteria; phylum Pseudomonadota; class Alphaproteobacteria; order Caulobacterales; family Parvularculaceae; genus Amphiplicatus. The sequence continues at coordinate 597,024 of CAZDRH010000001.1, read as the reverse complement.
ACAAGAAGCTTGTCGCGCACCGGCCGTCCGTTGACGAACAAATACTGCCGATCGGCCAGACCGCGGTTGAAGGTCGGGACGCCCGCGAAGCCGACCAGCCGCGCGCCGTCGCGCTCGGCGTCGATGGCGAGCGCATTGTTCTCGAAATCACGGCCCATCAATTGCGCGAGCCGTTTGAGACGCCCCGTACCACCGGCCTCTTCCCGGGCGAGCGATAAGGAGCGACGTCCGTCGACTGTCAGCGAGAATGCGACCGCGGGCGCGGCCATGGCGAGGCGTTTGACGGCCTCCGACGCCGCGAGCGCTTCGGCGCGATCCGATTTCAGGAATTTGAGGCGCGCTGGCGTCGCATAAAAGAGATCGCGCACTTCAATGCGCGCGCCGTGGCCTGCGAAGGCCGAGGGGCGCGGCCCCTCCGCAATGCCGCCATGCACGCTAAGCGACCAGGCTTCGGCCGCGCCGCGCCGTCGGCTCGTAATGTCGAGCCGCGCCACAGCGCCGATCGAGGGCAAGGCCTCGCCGCGAAATCCCATCGTGCGGATATTCGCCAAATCATATCCGCCGGCGGCGGACGGGGCGAGTTTCGAGGTCGCGTGACGCTCGACGGCGAGCAGCAATTCTTCGGGCGTCATGCCGCCGCCGTCATCGGCGACGATGAGGCCCGTCTTGCCACCGCCCCAGATCTCGACATCGATCGATGTCGCGCCGGCGTCGAGACTGTTCTCGACGAGTTCCTTGACCGCCGCTGCAGGGCGCTCGATGACCTCGCCTGCGGCGATGCGGTTCACAGCATCCGGCGGCAGGCGGCGGATGCGCGGCGGCTCACCTTCTTCAAACTTCGGCTGGGCAGACATCAGGCATTATGGCGCGATTCCGGCCGGGAGTCAGGCGCGGTTCACGGCCCTCATTCTTTCGCTGCCGCCGGCGTCGCAGGCCGGTCCGGCTTTTTCGACCATTGATAAACACCGAGCCGTGCGCCCGGCGAATAATTGAGCAAACCGAATTCGGCAATGCGCGGCCCGAGCTTTACAGCCTCGCCGTCGACACGAATGATCGTCGCCTCATAGAGACACTCCGCGCGCGATACCTCCGGCACGCCTGCGCGGAGCGGCAGCCGGCTGCATTGCATGCCTTCAATGAGAACCTTTTTGGGCTGTTCCTCGGCCTTGCAGAGCTTGCCGTCTTCAGCCCGGCAGGTGTGGTCAATCTTGACGAGCTCGGCGACAGACGCTTGCGCCGGCGTGCGCTCAATGCTGGCGCAGGCTGCGAGTGCGGCGGCGCCGAATCCGAGCATCGCGAACGAGCGCAGTTGACTGAGCCGCACCGCGAGACCGGCCTGCACGTCAGAAAATCCCCGGCAAGGTGAGGGCATTATGCTCTTTCTTGATGATGACTTTGCCGTCCTCGCCGATCGCTGAGGCGATCGCTTTCTGGCGTTCGGCCATCCACTCTTCCGGATTGTCAACGCGGAGCGGCGCCGCTTTGTCATCGATCTTGCCGCCGACAAACTTCCAGAACATCAGCTGGTTGGCGAAGCTTCTTTCCTTCTCCCCGCGACCGCCGGTTTCGGCGTTGAGCACGTTGCGGATGTTCTGGTCGGCCTGCAGCGCGTTGGCCTTGCGCAAGATCATCTGTTCGCCGGGCGTCGGCGGCGCGGAGGCTGTGTCGCCGATCAGAACCTGACGCGCACGCTCCGAGGCCGACAATTCCTGCGGCCGGGATTCGCCGGGCTTGGGCGGCCGCAAGGCGTAGTCCGGGGGAACGACCAGCGGGGCTTTCGTCGTCACGGCAAACTCGTCAGGCGGATTCTTGCCGCCGCCAAGCGCGCGGGAAAAACCCGCGCATCCCGACGCCGTCAGCGCGATCATAGACAGGGCCGCTGTCGCCCGAACCATCCGCCAAACTTTCATGCGCACGCGCTCCAAACCCGTTGAGGAAGCCGCTTATAGCCAAGACCGACGATCAAGGCAAAATCGCGGCAAAACCTATCCCTTGGCCGATTCTTTCCGCCCTTCCCGCCACCAGTCGAGGGCGAGCAGGGCGATGCCGACATTGATGGCGGCGTCCGCGACGTTGAACACCCAGATGAAGCCGCCATTGGCGAGGGTCCAGCCCGGGAAGCCGTCTGTGCGCACGAGATGCGGGAAGGGAAAACCCGAGAAATCGAAGAAATCGACGACATAACCGAGGCTCACCCGGTCGACGAGATTGCCAAGCGCGCCGCCGACGATGCAGGCGACCGCCGCCGCGGCAAGCGGCCGCTTGAGGCGCGCCAGCCAGATGACGAGCATGGTCGCGACGCCCAGCGAAATGATCGACAGAAGCACGCGCGAAAAGCCGTGATTGGCGAGAAGACCGAAACTTGCGCCGTAATTGCGCACATAAGTGAGGTCGAAGAGGCCGGAGATCTCGATCTTGCCGATCTCCGGAAGTTTCAGGCCCTGCACCACATAGGCTTTCGACGCCTGATCGATCGCGGCGATGAGGCCCGCGGCGCCGACGCCCCGCAGAAACAACGGATTGGCGCGCGCGGCGCTCCGCCAATCCGCAAACTTCTTGCGCGCTTCGTCGAGCTTCATGGGCGCTGAAGAGCCTCACGGCCGTCGACCGCATCGGCGCAGCGAACGCAAGCGTCCGGATGGTCTTTCCGGGTCCCGACATCCTCGACATAGCGCCAGCAGCGCGCGCACTTTCTGGCGTCTGACCGCGAGGGCGTCACCGCGACACCCGGCGCATCATCGAGGCGGAAGGCGTCCGCCGGCCCTGCGCCGGGCGCGAGCACGACATCTGAGGTGATCGTCAGCTCCGCCATATCGAGGCTCGCGCAGAGATTGAGCAGCCCTGCATCGGCGATGTGGATGGTCGGGCGGGCTTCGAGGCTCGCGCCGATGCGCTTCTCGCGGCGCTCGACTTCAAGCGCGCCGGTGACGGCGCGGCGCACGGTCCGGATCTTTTCCCATTTCTCCGCCAGCGACGCGTTCTCCCAGGCGCTCTGCCGGCCAGCAAATGTCTGAAGATGCACTGATCCGTCTGCGGAGGGATGACGCGCAAGCCAGGCCTCTTCGGTCGTGAAGACGGCGATCGGCGCCAGCCATTTGAGGATGCGATCGAGCAGGATGTCCATGACCGTGCGCGCCGCCCGGCGGCGGGGCGCGTCCGATGGATCGCAGTAGAGGCTGTCCTTGCGGATATCGAGGTAGAAGGCGGAAAGATCGAGCGCGCAGAAGTCGAAAACGGCGCGCCAGACGCGCTTGAAGTCGAAGGCCTCGTAGGCGGCCATGACCTCGGCGTCGAGCAGCTGGGTCAGGTGGAGGACATAGCGCTCAAGCTCCGGCATCTCGGCGTGGCCGAGCTTTTCGGCGTCAGAAAAACCGTCGACTGCCCCGAGCAGATAGCGGATCGTGTTGCGCAGCTTCCTGTAGCTGTCGATCGCCGAGTCGAGAATCTCCTTGCCGACGCGCGGATCGTCCGTGTAGTCGCCGCTTGCGACCCAGACGCGGATGATCTCCGCGCCGCTCGTCTTGATGATCTCTTCCGGCGCGACGACATTGCCGAGCGACTTCGACATCTTGCGCCCTTCGGCGTCGACGACGAATCCGTTGGTGACAAGATGATTATAGGGCGCGCGGCCGCGTGTGCCGCAGCTTTCGAGGAGCGAGGACTGGAACCAGCCGCGATGCTGGTCGGAGCCTTCGCAATAGACGTCAGCGGGCCAGGAGAGGTCGTCCCGCCCTTCGAGCACAAAGGCGTGCGTCGAACCTGAGTCGAACCAGACATCGAGAATGTCTTCGACCTTCTCGAAATCCTCGGCCCGATGGTCAGCACCCAGAAGGACTTGCGCGGGCGTATCGAACCAGGCGTCGGCGCCCTTCTCTTCAATGGCGCTCAGAATGCGTTTGTCGACCGCGTTATCTTTCAGGATCTCGCCCGAGGTCTTGTGGACGAAGATCGTCAGGGGCACGCCCCAGGCGCGCTGGCGCGAGATCAGCCAGTCGGGACGCTCTTCCACCATGGAGCGAATGCGGTTGCGCCCTTGCGGCGGCGTGAAGCCGGTCGCATCGATCGCCGCAAGGGCGTTCTGGCGCAGCGTCTTCCCGTTCGCCGTCGGCTTGTCCATCGGGATGAACCATTGCGGCGTGTTGCGGAAAATGACGGGCGCTTTTGAACGCCAGCTGTGCGGATAGGAGTGTTTGAGCCGCCCGCGCGCGAGCAGCGCGCCCTTGGCGATCAGCGCGTCGATGACCGCCTTGTTCGCATCGCCGTCCTCGCCGGCTTTCTTGCCTTCGAGAACGAGGATCTTGCGGCCTTCAAAGCCGGGCGCTTCCTTGGTGAACGCCCCGAACGCATCGACCGTGTTCGGAATATCCGCCGTCGAATAGCCGTGGCGGACCCAGGCTTCGTAGTCTTCCTGACCGTGGCCGGGCGCCGTGTGGACGAAGCCCGTGCCGGCGTCGTCGGTGACATGGTCGCCGGAGAGGAGCGGTACCTGGAATAGATAGCCGCCCTCGTGGCCTTTCAGCGGATGAGCGCATTTGAGCGGCTCCAAGTTGCCTTCCATAACATCGCCAAGGCGTCTTGCTTCGCCGATCCGCGCCGCCACTTTGACACTATCCCAGAGGTTGTCCGCGACAATCAGCTTCTCGCCTGCTCTCGTCCAGGGCGTCTGCTCTTCGCCGGTCTTCGGATCGACGACACGCTCCATCGCCGTCACTTCATACAGTCCGTAGGCCAAGGAAGGGCCGTAGCAGATGGCGCGGTTGCCCGGGATGGTCCATGGCGTCGTCGTCCAGATGACGACCGAGGCGCCCTCCAGAGAAATCTGAGGGTTCGTCAGAATCTTCTTTTGTCCCGGCGAGACAGGTAGCATCGTTGGCTCGCCAAACTGCACGATCGGAAACTTCACCCAGATCGTCGTCGACTGATGATCGTGATACTCGATCTCGGCTTCCGCGAGCGCCGTCTGTTCGACCGGCGACCACATGACGGGCTTGGAGCCGCGATAGAGGAGACCGAGATCGCGGAACTTCAGGAGCTCGCCGGCGATCACGGCTTCCGACTTGAAATCCATGGTCGTATACGGATGATCCCAGTCGCCCTCCCCGCCGAGCCGGCGGAATTCCTCGCGCTGGATGTCGAGCCATTTTTGCGCATAGGCGCGGCAGGCGCCGCGAAATTCGGCCGAAGGCACGTCGCGCTTGGCGCGGCCCTTGGCGCGGTACTCTTCTTCGACCTTCCACTCGATCGGCAGGCCGTGGCAGTCCCAGCCCGGCACGTAATTGGCGTCATGGCCCATCATCTGCCGCGAACGGACGATGAGGTCCTTCAGGATTTTGGTCAGCGCCGTGCCGAGGTGGATGTGGCCGTTCGCGTAAGGCGGGCCGTCATGCAGCACGAAAGGCTTCTTGCCCTTCGATACGGCGCGGAGCTTTCTGTAAAGCCCGATCTCACGCCAGCGCTTGAGGATTTCCGGCTCCTTCTGCGGCAGGCCGGCGCGCATCGGGAACGGCGTTTCGGGCAGGAACAGCGTGTCTTTGTAGTCCCGCGGCTCGGGCGAAGACCCTGTGTTCGATGCGTCTGGCATCGGCGATCTCTTTCATTCGGAAACGGAACGGGGCGCGGCGCAACTTCCCCGGTTCGCGGCGGCGTTCAAGCCGCGCGGCGAACCGGGCCCATAATTCGGCCGATGAGTCCGAATGCGATGGTTGTGAACGAGCGCATGGCCCGCTCTTAACAGCGGCCAGCCGTTTCGTCACGCCCGAAGTCGAGAGCGGACTTAGACCCCTGTCAGATCCAAGCGTGTGACGCCGGTTCGCGAGACGTCGCAGACCATGTCAAAGCCGTCGCGGCCGAGATTGGCCCGGAACCGCACGGCCTCTGCGCCGAGCGGCTGCGCTTCGGCCCATGTGTAGGGCGCAGCGATCGTTATGTCCTGGCGGGTCGCGGTCTGGCGCGCATCAGCGAGGCAAGCCTGAAACGCCCGGTCATAGCTGAGGCGCCCCGTTGCACCAGCAAGGTCACGGTCGAGATCGTCTTCCGGCGCAATGCCGCCGCCGCTATCTTTGCCGGCCAATCCGCGGGTGTCGAAATCGTCGTCGAGGTCGGAAAAGGCGTCGTCGCCGAGCGCGCGCCTTTTGGCTTCGTTTTCAAGGCGCAGGCGCTCGTTCTCCAACGCGGCGCGTTCATTTTCGAGCCGGCGGCGCTCCCTTTCGACACTGTCGCGGTTTTCATAGGCGTCGTAGCCGCGATCATCGCGGTCTGCGCGAGGGCGATAGTCATAATCGCGACGCGGCTTGTCCCTGTCGAAGGCGTCGCTGAGGACGAGACCGAGGCCGAGAGCGCCAACCCCCAAGAGTACAGCCTGACCGTTGCTGATTCCATTGCCGCGGTGACCGCGCCGGTAGTCGTAGCGATAGGAAGACCGGTGGTGGCCGTTGTAATAGCCGGGTCCGTAATAGCCCCCATAGCCGCCGCCATAATAGCCGCCCGCCAGAGCCGGCGGCGCCATCGCGGCAGCCGACAGACCGACAAGCCCCGCGACGAGACCTACTTTCGACTTGATACGCATGACCTTGACCTCACAGCCGACCGGTCTGCTCCGACACGACGGCAGCCTCAGCCTCCCCGTCGTTTGTGACAGGATTAGGGCGCCCCAGACGCCAAGCGATGGTTTTACCTTCCCGCAGGCTTGGCTAAGGTAAGGTCACGGTCGGGGAGCCAAGGGTAGAATTCGTGTTGAAATTCGTTTTCGCCGCCGCCGCGTTTCTTGCGCTGGCCGCCTGTTCGACAATGTCCGAGGAGGATTGTGCGAACGCCGACTGGACGGCGCTCGGCGAGCGCGACGGGCGCTATGGCGAAGCGTCGTCGAAATACGACCAGCGCCGCGAGCAATGCGCCAAGTACGGACTTGCCGGCAGCGCCGATGATTATGACCGCGGCCGCGACCGCGGATTGCGCTCCTATTGCACGCCAGAAGCCGGTTTCGACGCCGGGCGCAACGGCCGCGCCTATAATAACGTTTGCCCGCCGGAGACGGAAGCCGTGTTCCTAGCCGAGTATCGCATCGGCAAGCAGCTCTATGATCTCAACGCGGAAGTTCGGCGCGCGCAGGAAGCTTATGACAGCGCTCTCAACCAGATCGATTCGCAGCGCGAAAAAATGGACCGCTCCCGGGCGCGTCTTCGCGAAGAGGGACTCACCGACGAAGAGCGCTCTGATGCGCAACGCGATCTCGACCGAGCGCGGCGCGAACTCGATCGGCTCGAACGCGACATGCCGCGTCTTGGCAGCGACATAGCGGAAGCGGAAGGCCGGCTCGACGATTTCCGCGACTTCATCGCGCGCCGCAGCCGTTAGATCCAGGCGCTGAGCGCCCGGCGCGCCGCGGCGCAGTCTTCCGCAATCTGCGCCTTCAGCGCCTCGACTCCGTCGAATTTCTTCTCGTCACGGAGGAAGTCGATGAAGGCGATGCGGATTTCTTCATCGTAGATGTCGCCCGAAAAGTCGAAAAGATGCGTTTCGAGCAGCGGCGCGCTGTCGCCGAAGGTGGGCCTACGACCGAAATTCGCGACGCCGTCATAGGCCTTTCCACGGACAGTGGCGCGCACGGCGTAGACGCCGCGGCGCGGCTCGATGAGCGGGCCGAGCGTCAGATTCGCCGTCGGGAAACCGATCGTGCGGCCCATCTTGCGCCCGGCGGCGACAACGCCTTCGACATCCCACGACCGGCCGAGCATAGCCGCCGCGGCGCGGACATCGCCTCTTTCGAGGGCCTGCCTGATCTGCGTCGATCCGAACTTCTCGGCGCCGTTCATCAGCGGCGGGAGGATCGTGGCAACAATCCCTGCTTCGGCGCAAAGCGAGCGCATGCCTTCGGCGTCGCCTTCACGACCCTTTCCGAACCGGAACTCAGCGCCGACGGCGCAGCCCGCAAGCCCAAGGCGATCGCGGAGAACGCCAAACACGAAATCGCGCGCGCTCGTGGCGACGAGCGCGGCGTCGAAAGGAAGCTCAATGACCTGCGCGGCCCCAGCCTCTTTCAAGAGCGCCGCGCGGCGTGCGCGCGTCGTCAGCAGGAAGGGCGGGTCATCGGGGCGGAAATAGCGCCGCGGATGCGGCTCGAACACGACTGCTGCAGGTTCAGCGCCCGCATTTCGCGCAGTTTTGATCGTCTCTGTAAGGAGGCATTTATGCCCGCGGTGGACGCCGTCGAAATTGCCCACTGCCGCGTATTGTCCCTTCGCCGTCACCATCGAAGGCTCTCCATCGCGCCGACGGCGGCGAGCCCCGCGCGCGCCAGGGTCGCGCTTATAGAGGCCGCATCCGTTTCCCCCTCGTGGACGCCCCCGGCGCCTGCGACGAAGACGACATCGATGCCCTGTCGGTTGGCGCCGGCGATATCCGTGCCGAGCCCGTCGCCGACCGCCAGGAAACGCTCGCGGGCGATCGGCGCGCCGCGGATCTCCGTCGCGCGCCGACGGGCGAGTTCGTAGATCGGCGCATGCGGCTTGCCGCCATAGGCGACCGCGCCGCCGAGGGATTCATAAATCTCCGCGAGCGCGCCCGCGCACCAGATCATCCGACCGCCCCAGTTCACGATTTTGTCCGGATTGGCGCAGATCATGGGAAGGCCCCGTCGCGCCGCTTGGGCAAGCTCCTCGCGATACGACTCCGGCGTTTCGTTGAATTCGTCGCGCAGCCCCGTGCAGATGATGAAGGCGGCGTCTTCGATACCGACAAACCGCATATCGAGGCCTTCGAAAAGCGGATCGTCCTTACCGGGACCGATTTTCAGCGCGGGGGCCGGCAGGCTCGCGGCGATCAGCGCGCGCGTCGCATCCCCGGAGGTTACGACGGCGTCCCAGGCGGCGCGCGGCAGGCCGATGCGGTCCAGTTGCGCGGGGATGACCGAAGACGGCCGCGGCGCATTCGTCAGGATGGTGACGGGGCCGCGCGTCTTGCGAAACTGGGTCAGCGCCTCGGCGGCGCCGTCGAACAGCTTCACCCCGTCATGGATGACGCCCCAGGCGTCGCAGAGGAGCGCGTCATATCGGCCGGCAATGTCGCGGAGAGCATTCAGGAGGGTCGGAGCCATGGCGCCGCGGTTAAAGGGGGCGCCGGGATCGGTCAAGCTCAGGACGCTTTGGCGAATACACGCGGCTCGGGCGGCGAACCCTGGAGGTAGACGGAGGCCGGCTGCGGCGACCCGAACAGATTGCCTTGGCCGTAGTCGAGTCCAAGAGCGAGAATTTCGGGCATGTCCGTCTCGAACTCGATCTTTTCGGCGATGAGATCGACTCCGGCGTCTTCGATGCGCTTGCGGTAAGAGCGTAGGAGCGACCCCGAAGCGTCTGCCCCGGCAGCAGCGTGCAGGAGCGCCGCAGAGGCCTTGGCGAAGCGAAAATTCCGCACCCGGAGCGCCCGCCAGTCGATGTCGAGAGAATGAACGTGATCGACCGAGAACATGAACCCTCGTTTGGCAATGGCCTCGAGATTTGCCTCAAAGCGCGGGTGCATCATCTGCAATGCCGGATAGGTGAACTCGAAGACGAGCCGCTGCGAGAGGCCGCGGTTCATCTCAAGATAGTCCGTGAAGTGATTGAAAAACTCCGTGTCGTAGAGTGTCGCGGGCGAAATGTTGCAGAAGATCGCGCAACGCCCCGTCATCGCCTCAATGCGGGAGAGCGACTGGATGCAGCGCAACAGGATCATGTTGTCGATAACGCCGATCCGATTGGCGCGTTCGGCGGCGTCAAGATAGTCCGACGGACGCAACACCGCGCCCCTCTCGTCGCGCAAGCGCGAAAACGCCTCAAAATAGCGCGTCTTTCTTTGCGGCAGGCTGACGATCGGCTGCAGATAGAGATCAAGACGGTCACCTTCGACCGCCATGCGCACACGCTCCAGCATCACGCGATCGGCCGCTGTGAGGTCTCGATTGTCCGCGGAACTCAGCGACAGAAGCGGCGCGATCTCGCGTGCGCCGCTCGAAGGCTCAGCCTCGCAGCGGCTCGCAAGCGACTGCAGCATGTCGAGTTCGATCTGGGCGCGGGAAAGCGCAAAGCCCATGCGCGCATGAAGGATGAGGCTGACGACCAGCGCCGCGGCGAGCCAGATTTCAAATTCGGGGCGGAAACCAGCCCGCATCGTCGCAATGATGAGAATGACGCCTACAAGTCCTGCCATAAAGAGGACGCCGGCGCCGTAGCGGGAGGTCCGCTGCTTCAGGTTCATGTCGAAACGCGCTCCAAACCTTCCGATTCGGCGGCGCGAGGCGCGCTGACGCGGAAAGCGTTAACGGGAGCCTAGCCGTGCAGCGTTGATAAGCGATTAATCCCAACTCACAGCGAACATCGCGCCCGCCGATGCCGGCGGGCGCCAAGTTTCAAATCTGCCGGCCTGAGGCGCTATTGCGCCGGAAACTGGCTTTCGATCGGATCGATGACGATTTGCACACGGCGGTTCTGGGCGCGGCCCGAATCCGTGTCGTTCGAGGCGATCGGCCGGCTTTCGCCGAAGCCTGCCGCCTTGAGACGGCCGCCCGTCACGCCCTGGCTCGCGAGATAGTCCGAGACCGAGAGCGCCCGGCGCTGCGACAGAGCAAGATTATACTCGTCCGTACCGCGTGCATCGGCGTGGCCGTTGACGCTGACAGACGTCTTGTCAAATTCCTTCAGAACGAGCGCCACGGAATTCAGCGTGTCGTAGAAGTTCGACTTCACGTCCGACTTGGCCGTGTCGAACGTGATGTCGGACGGCATGTTGAGGATGATGTTGTCGCCTTCGCGCGTCACCGAAACGCCCGAGGCCGCAAGGCGCTCGCGAAGTTTGGCCTGCTGCCGGTCCTGATAAACGCCGATGCCGGCGCCCGTCGCAGCGCCGACGATTGCGCCGACAGCCGCGCCCTTGCCGGCATTGCCCGCCGCTGCGCCGATCACCGCCCCAGCAAGTGCGCCTGCGCCAGCGCCGGCCGCGCCGGAGGTGACAACTCGGCCGGCGCGCCGCTCGCCAGTATAGGGATTAGTGGTGCACCCTGCAGCGACCAGCGCGATCACGCTAAAGGCGGCGGCCGGCTTGAAGATGGCTTTGCTGACGGTGGTCTTACGCATGGCGTACTCCTCTATGATGGGACAGACGCGGAGGGGTCGACCCTCAGCCCGCGCCGTATTGCCCGCGACCTATAAACATTTGCGGACAGGCGCGCATTAAATGCCGGTAATCGCGGCGGAAGTTTAGACCTACTATGGCGAGAATTAGCGCCGTCATCACGAATGCGTGGGCAGTTGGCCCGTTCAACGCGCCGGGGTGTTACAGAGCCACTCTGTCCCTTTCACTCCACGCCCATCCGCTTGGCGTAGCCGGCGGCGACCAAATTCGCCAATAGATCGAAGAGCGCATCCGGTTCTGCGCGACGCAAGCGGGCGATTTCCGCTTCCATACCCTCGGCAAGGATGAGTTCCCGGCGGCTTTCCTGCAACGCTTCAAGAATGCGGTCAGCAGCAATGTGCGGGTCCATGCCTTTGTCGATCGCCTCGTCGGAAATGCCGCGCGCCTTGCCATCTGCATCCAAAGCATTGCGCGAGACGCTGGTACGCACCGAGCCCGGGCAAACGACGAGTACTTTGATGCCTTGATGTGCCGTCTCAGCCCGCAGCGCATCGTGATAGCCGATGAGGCCGTGTTTGGCGGCGCAATAAGCGGTACGCAGCGGCACCCCGGCGATGCCGGCGACACTCGAAATCGCGACGATAGTCCCGCCGCCGCCAGCGATCATGCGGGGCAGAACGGCTTGGGTCAGCGCAATCGGCGCGAGGAGATCGACGCCGATGATTTTTTCATAAACGCCGAACGCGGTATCGGCGGCGAGGCTTCGCTGCGAGATGCCGGCATTGTTCACAACACCGCCGATGGTCCCGCGCCAAGCGAAAGCACGCTCGACCACGCCCGGCAGCGCCGCATAGTCCGTGGCTTCAAAGGGAAGGACGAGCGAAGCGCCGCAGCGCGACGCAACGGCCTCAAGTGCGGCGACGTTGCGTCCCGATAGTATGACCGCCGCGCCCGCCTCCGCCATGGCTGGTGCGAGAGCTGCGCCGATGCCGGACGAGGCGCCGGTGATCCACCAGACCTTGCTCTCAAACATCTGCCCTCTCCTCCGCCGCACAATCCCTGCATGGGCCGCGCGCAGCAGGAAACCGTCTATGGCGTTTAGGCCGATCAGGAAATGGATGGGCGGATGCGTGGGCGGATATTGCCTTGGGGAGGCAGCGCTTCAGACCGGATGGCCTGCTAAATGCGTGGAGGTTCAAACCAACGGTAGCATTTTCTGCTGCTGCCTCTTGACGACTCGGTGCCCGGGCCCTACTTCGCTGTCAGCACTCGGTATCCTCGAGTGCTAAGTGCGCCTCGGGCTCAAGGCCCGTTTCGCTAACCTTTTGATTTGGAACAGTTTAACAGACAGGGAGACACCGAGATGGCGTTTCGTCCTCTCCATGACCGCGTTCTCGTCCGCCGCCTTGAGGAAGATGAGAAGGTCGGTTCAATCATTATCCCGGACACCGCCAAGGAAAAGCCGCAGCGCGGCGAAATCCTCGCGGTCGGTTCGGGCTCGCGCAACGAAGACGGCAAGATCACGCCGCTCGACGTGAAAAAGGGCGACAAAATCCTGTTCGGCAAATGGTCGGGCACGGAAGTGAAGATCAAAGGCGAGGAGCTCCTCATCATGAAGGAGTCAGACATCCTCGGGATCATCGACTAAGCGCCCGCAATCTTATTCAACGACATCAGGAGACATAGAAGAATGGCAGCGAAAGAAGTCAAATTCGACGCCGATGCGCGCGAGCGGATGCTGCGCGGCGTCGACATCCTCGCCAATGCGGTGAAGGTGACCCTCGGCCCGAAAGGCCGCAACGTCGTGATCGAAAAGTCCTTCGGCGCCCCGCGCACTACCAAGGACGGCGTCACGGTCGCGAAGGAAATCGAACTCGAAGACAAGTTCGAGAACATGGGCGCGCAGATGGTGCGCGAAGTCGCCTCCAAGACGAACGACCAGGCGGGAGACGGCACCACGACCGCGACGGTTCTCGCCCAGGCGATCGTCCGTGAAGGGATGAAGTATGTCGCCGCCGGCATGAACCCGATGGATCTGAAGCGCGGCGTCGATCTTGCCGTGACCAAGGTCATCGAGGACATCAAGAAGCGCGCGACCAAGATCGCCAAGTCGAACGAGATCGCTCAGGTCGGCACCATTTCGGCCAACGGCGAGAAGGAAATCGGCGAGATGATCGCCAAGGCGATGGACAAGGTCGGCAATGAAGGCGTGATCACGGTTGAAGAAGCCAAGACCGCCGAAACCGAACTCGACGTCGTTGAGGGCATGCAGTTCGACCGCGGCTACCTTTCGCCCTATTTCATCACTAACGCCGAGAAGATGACGGTCGAGCTTGAGGACGCCTACATCCTCCTGCACGAAAAGAAACTCTCGGGCCTGCAGTCGATGCTGCCCCTGCTTGAAGCGGTGGTGCAGTCCGGCAAGCCGCTCGTCATCGTGTCGGAAGACGTCGAAGGCGAAGCGCTGGCGACGCTCGTCGTCAACAAGCTGCGCGGCGGCCTGAAAGTCGCGGCCGTGAAAGCCCCCGGCTTCGGCGATCGCCGCAAGGCGATGCTCGAAGACATCGCCGTGCTGACGGGCGGCCAGGTCATTTCAGAAGACCTCGGCATCAAGCTCGAGAGCGTCACCGTTTCGATGCTCGGCAAAGCCAAGAAAGTCATCATCGACAAGGACAACACGACGATCGTCGACGGCGCTGGCAAGAAGAAGGAAATCGAAGCGCGCACCAACCAGATCCGCAAGCAGATCGAAGACACGACGTCCGACTACGACCGCGAAAAGCTCCAGGAGCGTCTTGCCAAGCTCGCGGGCGGCGTTGCCGTGATCAAGGTCGGCGGCGCGACGGAAATCGAAGTGAAAGAGCGTAAAGATCGCGTCGATGACGCGCTGAACGCGACGCGCGCTGCGGTCGAAGAAGGCATTGTGCCGGGCGGCGGCGCAGCGCTCCTCTACGCGACCCGTGCGCTCGACGGCCTCAAGGGCGTCAACTCCGATCAAGACGCAGGGATCTCGATCATCCGCAAGGCGCTCGAGTCTCCGATCCGCCAGATCGTCCGCAATGCGGGCGGCGAAGGTTCGATCGTGGTCGGCAAGCTCCTCGAGCAGAAGAGCTACTCCTTCGGCTTCAACGCGCAGACGGACGAATTCGTCGATCTCGTGAAGACGGGCATCGTTGATCCAGCCAAAGTCGTGCGCTGCGCGCTGCAGGACGCAGCTTCGGTCGCCGGCCTCCTCATCACGACGGAAGCCATGATCGCCGAAGCGCCCAAGAAGGAAAAAGGCCACAGCCACGGCGGCATGCCCGGCGGCGGCATGGGCGGCGGCATGGGCGACATGGACTTCTAACGAAGCCCAATCTTCCCGCTTCGCCTTCAATTTCACGGAAATGGCGGCCCGCAAGGCCGCCATTTTTGTTGCTCGCGAAGACACCGGTCCGCAAGGTGATATCGGTTCTTTCGATACTGAATATTTGTAAAGTTTATTTCTTGCGCGGCGCGAGCGCGGGTATCGTGGACATGAAGGAGCGTGCGAATCAGTCTGTGCTGATCTCGCTTTTCTTCACGCCGCTTGCGTCCTGTCGCGTCAGTCCCCTTCGGCGGCGTCTCCCATTCCATCCGAGCGATCGCCAATGCGTCAATTAGAGGATCAGTCCATGAAATCGGTTCACAAGAGCGTCTTGTTGGCGAGCGTCGCCATCATTGCGCTTGGCTTTGCGTCGAGTTGTGCAAAAAAGACGGAATCGGCAAAGGAAGCAGCCCCGTCCGGCGCCGCGCCGGCGACTGCTGCAGCGGCTCCCGCGACCGTCCATAGCGGTGTCAGACCTAACGCCGCCTGGTGGCCTGAACAGCTCGACCTCACGCAGTTGCGCCAGAATGAGGCGCGCTCCAATCCGCATGGCCCGGAATTTAACTATGCGGCGGCGTTCGCAAAGCTCGATCTATCAGCCGTAAAGAAAGACATCGCCGCTACGTTGACGGCCTCGCAGGACTGGTGGCCCGCCGATTACGGCACCTATGGTCCGCTCTTTATACGGATGGCCTGGCACAGCGCCGGCACATATCGCACTTTCGACGGCCGCGGCGGTGCGGGCGGCGGA
This sequence comes from uncultured Caulobacterales bacterium, assembly GCA_964507915.1. GTDB lineage: Bacteria > Pseudomonadota > Alphaproteobacteria > Caulobacterales > Parvularculaceae > Amphiplicatus. Next base: position 581,824 of record CAZDRH010000001.1, on the reverse strand, counting down.
CAGCAGCGCTTTGAACCGCTCAACTCCTGGCCGGATAACGGCAACCTCGACAAGGCGCGCCGCCTCCTCTGGCCGGTGAAAAGGAAATATGGCGAGAGCCTGTCCTGGGCCGACCTCATGGTGCTGGCCGGCAACGTGTCTCTGGAATCGATGGGCTTCCAAACCTATGGTTTCGCTGGCGGCCGCGAAGATGATTGGCAGGCGGAGCTTGTCAATTGGGGTCCGGAAGCGAAGATGCTCGCGGACGAGCGCCATAGCGGCGATCGCGCGCTGAAGAAGCCCCTCGCCGCCGTGCAGATGGGTCTCATCTACGTCAATCCTGAAGGGCCGAACGGCAATCCGGATCCTCTCCTCGCCGCCAAGGACATTCGCGAGACTTTCGGACGCATGGCGATGAACGACGAAGAGACGGTCGCGCTCATCGCCGGCGGCCACACCTTCGGGAAAGCTCATGGAGCCGCCAAGCCTGATGGATGCGTCGGCCGCGAGCCGGCTGCGGAGTCTGTCGACCGGCAGGGCCTGGGCTGGGTCAACACGTGCGGGACCGGCAAAGGCGGCGACGCCGTCACCAGCGGGCTCGAGGGCGCGTGGTCGGCGAGCCCGACAGCCTGGTCGACGCAATATCTCGACAATCTATTCACCTACGAATGGGTGCAGACGAGAAGCCCAGCCGGGGCGATCCAGTGGGTCCCTTCCGATGAATCCGCCAAGAACCTTGTTCCGGATGCGCATGATCCTTCAAAACGGCATGCGCCGGTCATGTTCACGACGGACCTGTCCCTGAAATTCGATCCCGCTTACCGCAAAATCGCGGAGCGTTTCCGGGAAGATCCGGACGCCTATCAGCTCGCTTTCGCTAAAGCCTGGTTCAAGCTGACGCATCGGGACTTGGGGCCAAAGGCGCGCTATGTCGGCGCCGAGGTCCCGAAAGAGGATCTACTCTGGCAAGACCCCCTGCCCGCCGTGACCCACGCGCTCGTCGGCGCCGCCGAGATTGAAGAGCTCAAGGCGAAGATTCTCGCTTCGGGATTGTCCGTACCGGAATTGGTCCGCACGGCTTGGGCTTCGGCGTCGAGCTTCCGCGACACCGACATGCGCGGCGGCGCGAACGGCGCCCGCATCCGCCTTGCGCCGCAAAAAGACTGGGCGGCCAACAATCCCGCCGAACTGCGCAAAACGCTGCGCAAGCTTCAGTCCATGCAAACGGCGTTCAACGCCAAAGCGCCGGGCGGCATGAAGATCTCGCTTGCAGATTTGATCGTGCTCGGCGGCGTTGCAGCGATCGAGAAGGCGGCGAAGGACGCCGGCGCCCCCGTCACCGTTCCTTTCACCCCGGGGCGGGTCGACGCCGAGCAGACGGCGACGGACGCGACCAGTTTTGCGGTGCTTGAGCCGCAAGCGGACGGGTTCCGCAATTACTATGCTGCTTCGAGCGGACTTCCGCCGGCGGCCGCCCTCGTCGATAAGGCGGACACGCTCGGCCTCACTGTCGCTGAAATGACGGCGCTGGTCGGCGGCCTTCGCGTGCTGGACGCCAATGTCGGCGGCGTCAACCACGGAGTGTTCACAAAGCGTCCGGGAACGCTCACCAACGACTTCTTCGTGAACCTGCTCGACATGTCGACGAAATGGGCTCCGGCCAAATCCGAAAATCTTTACGAGGGCCGCGACCGCAACTCGAATGCGCTGAAATGGACGGCGACCGAAGTCGATCTCGTCTTCGGTTCGAATGCGGAATTGCGCGCTGTCGCAGAACTTTATGCGCAGGACGGCGCGAGCAGCCGGTTCACCAGGGACTTTGCTGCCGCGTGGACAAAGGTCATGAACAGTGACCGGTTCGATCTGAAGCGCAGAGGCTGAGGCGCAGGCCGTAATACTCAGCCTGAAGACGAACCAGCTGCTACAAGGGCCGGCTCGCAAGAGTCGGCCCTTTTAATCGTCACGCAAGAGAAGCGCTCGAGCATGACGGTCTCAATTTGCGGGGCCGCGGCGGCCCGATCGCTCTGCGCAAAGAGATCGCCTTTGAGGTCAGCCGGGTGCGGATCGGCCGATTGCGCATGCGCCTTGCGTGGCGACCATAGCGGAGCGGAAGCAGCCAAAAGGCGCTGCAGCCAAGGCGACGGCGCCTTCCGCAGAGCCATTGGCACATACAATGCGCGCCAACTGAGGCGCAATACGCCGAGGTGTATGCTCACACACCCTCTCCCCTAGTCGTGGAGAATGCTGCGCTCGAAGAGTTGCGGTGGGTTTAAGCGATATGGTTGACAAAGCGTGTGGCGCGCAATGCGCTCGGCCTACGCCCAACAGAACAACGATCGGCAACGACGGGCTGTTACTCACACCGGGCGCCGTCATTCTGGCGTTGATCGTGCACTGCTCCAACGCGCAGGCGGCCGCCCCAAGGCCGCGCGGGGTCGTCAATAGGCTGACTGAAGACCAATCCGAGCAGGCGCCTGACGCTTTGGGCGCCGCGCTTTCCCGGTCCCGTCGGTCATCCGGCGCCGATTTCGCGCAAAACGCGACAGCCCCTGCCCTCGCGCGTTTTCCGAAAGCCACGCCCCCGACGGATTCGACGAAATTCCGCCCGGCCCGATGGACCTCCAAAGGGCATCTGCTAGGGTCCCTCCGGGGTCTATTCGTGGGGTCAAGATGAACCGGCATTTCCTGGCGGCGCTTGTGGGCGCAGCGCTTTCGTTCGGCATCGCACAAGCGGAAACGCGCGCCGCGCGGGGTGCACAGCCCGCCGCGCCGGATTACTTCGCGCGCGACACTTTCAAGGCCGAGACGATCATTTGCCCGTTCAAGGGCACGATCCAGTACAAGCCGGGCGAGATATCCTGCGGGCTCCTGACGGTTCCCGAGAACCGCGAAAAGACGGCGTCGCGCACGATCCAGCTTCACTTCGTCAAGCTCGCGGCGCGCAAGCCGCTCGTCTGGGACGCCGAAAAGCGCGGCGAATGGAAAAAGCAGGAAGATCCGATCATTTATCTGACCGGGGGTCCGGGCGTTACGGTGACAGGCTACGCCAACCGCCTCAAGGATCACGGCGTGCGCGAGACGCGCGATCTCTACATTCTCGAACAGCGCGGCATCGGTTTCTCCGAGGATTTCTGCCCGCTCTATCCCTTGATCGACCCCAAGACGGCCAATGCGAATGACCGGGACAGCGCGCAGGCCGCGCAAATCAAGATCGCGGAAGACTGCTTCAAGGCCGCCGCGGCTCGCGGCGTCGATCTTTCCTCCTACAACACGATCGAAAACGCGCGCGACGTCAAAGCGCTGCGCCGCGCGCTCGGGTTGAAGCAGTGGAACGTCTGGGGCATTTCCTACGGCTCCTATCTCGGCCAGGCTTATTTGAAAGAAGACGCCGAAGGCGTGCGCGCCGCCGTGATCGACGCGATCGTGCCGCTTGAACAGCGCGTGCAGTTCATGCGGATCGCAACGCATTTCCAGCGCGACCTCGACCTGCTCGACAAGGCATGCGCCGCAAACCCTGTCTGCGCCGAAAGTTTCAAGAGTTCTTCGGACCGACTCAAGGGCGCAATCACGAAAGTCGCCAAAGAGCCGATCGTGATCGAAGATCCAATCGATGACGAGGTGTTCCCGAACGGCAAGGCGACCTTCTTCGAGACCATTATCGCCGGAATCCCCTTCCAGGCCTTCTACGAGCAAAAGACCTACGCGACTTTGCCGGCGATGATCGACGCCATGGCCGACATGGTCGACAAGAAAGACTATGCGGCGCTCCGTACGCTGACGGCGGGCGGCCCCGTCGAGACCGGCGGCGACGCCTTCATCTCGCAAGGGATGTACAACGCCATCGGCTGCAATGACGGCTGGGTCGCAGGCCTCGAACAGGCGGTCATCGAAGACAAGGCGGCGAACCCGGTGCTCGGCGCCATGCAGGGCGATCCGAAATTTGCCGCGGAACAGGCGGCGATGTGCGTCCGGAACGGCATGCCGCCGCGGCCTGCTCAATGGTATGGCGCGCTCGTCACCGACATTCCGATGATCGTCGCCAACGGACAGATGGATCCGATCACGCCGCCCCCGCTCGCCAAGGCGATACTCCCCGGCCTCAAGAATGCGACCTATGTCGAGTTTCCTTATGCGGGCCACGGGCCGACGCGCTCGGTCAAATGCGCCGGCGAATTCCTCACCAAGTTTTTCGACGCGCCGGCGGCGAAGGTCGATACGAAGTGCGCTGACGATATGAAGGCGCCCGACTTCACCGGCCCCCTCTTCCGCACCGACGGCGTTTTGCGCGTGGCCGGCGCGGCCTTCGAAAACCCGGCGATGGGCGGGCTTTTCTCGCTGTGGCTCGGCGTCCCTGGACTCATTCTTCTCATCGGCGCTTTCGTCTATTCGGCGGCGCCGGTCGCTCGCTTCGTCAACGGCGACGATGTGATGTCGACCGCCGGCGCGCGCCCGCTCGCCTGGATCGTGAGCCTGCTCGGCGTCGCTTCGCTTGCGGGCCTCGGCCTTGGCATTGCGATGTCGACCGCGGCGAATGAGACCATGGTGCTGGTTGGGCTCCTCGGCTGGACCAAATGGTTCGCCTGGGCCGGCATCGCGGCCGGCGTGCTCGGCGTCATTCTGTTCCTGATGACGCTTGGCGCGCGCGCACGCACGCCCCTGCCGATCGGCGTCTTGCTCGGCCTTATCCTCACATCGCTCTCGGCCGTCGCTGTCGCGACGTTCCTTTATCGCTGGGGATTTGCGCCCTTCTGACAGGCGCGACGTCAATCACAGAACGTGAGCGCGCGGGGATCGGATAGCGATCCTCGCGCCGTTTGCTTTGGCGGGGCCCTCTGCCCCTCCCTCAAACCAGTCGCCGCTTGACTCTTTTGTTCTCTTTTTGTTCTATCCCTTCCCGGAGCTATGGACCGGGCGTTCTGGGAGAAACACGATGCCGGAGGCGACGCCGGCGGCGTCCGCCTTCATGCGGCGGCGGGCGCTCCACGCACTCAAAAGCCGCCTTGAAGAACTTCGGCCCGGCGGGCTGTTGCGCGGCGGCGAGACGAAGACACGCGGGCTGCTGCCGCTGCTCGTGCCGGCAGCACTGAATGAAGTTCGGGCGGAAGAGGCGCGCGACCGGCCGGCGGCTCTTGGATTTACGCTCGCTCTCGCCGCCGCGCGCGCGCGCGAAACGGGCGGCGCGGTCGCCTTTCTCGCGCCGGAAGTTTGGGCGGGGCGCGAGGGCGCGCCGCACCCGGCGGCTTTGTCCGCCTACGGCATAAATATAGAGCGTTTCTTCGCCGTCTTCGCTTCAGACGCAAAGTCGCTGCTCTGGGCCGCGGAAGAGACGGCGCGCTCGCCCGCCGTCGCCGCGGCGATCGTCGATTTCCCGGGTGCGGCCAAAGCGCTCGATCTTACGGCCTCGCGGCGGCTGCATCTTGCCGCCCAGAGCGCAGGCGCGGCGCTGATCCTGCTGCGGACGCTGCCGGCGCCGGAGCCGACCGCCGCCGCCCGCCGCTGGCGCGTGCGGCCTGCGCCTTCCGCCGCGGATCCTGACGACGACAAGGCGCCCGGCCCCGCGCGCTGGCGGATCGACCTTGAACGCTGCCGCGCCGGCGCGCGCGGATCCTTCATCGCGGAGCACAGAGCCGATGGCGCCGAACCTTTTCTCTTTGAAGACCCGCCGCTTCCTCGCGCTGCTCACGCCGTCATTTTCGACGGACCGGCTGCAGCGCGCCGCGCCGTCTGAAAAGCCGCTCGTTCTTTATGAGAAGGCGCAGAATGCGCTGCGGGTCTTTGCTTGCGACAGGCTTGCGCAAGCGGGCGGGGTCTATCCCGGCCAGCCTCTCGCCGAGGCGCGCGCGATCCTTCCCGGCCTTGAGGCGGCGCCGGCCGACCCCGCGGGCGACGGCCGCGCTTTTCGTAAACTTGCACTCGCGCTTTTGCGCTACGCGCCCTTTGTCGGGGTCGAGAAAACCGGCGCGGCGGTTCTCGACATTTCCGGCGCCGCGCATCTTTTCGGCGGCGAAGAGGCCCTCATCGACGACCTTCTCGCCCGCCTTGCCGGCGCGGGAGTCGCGGCGCGCGCCGCAATCGCCGCAACGCCCGGCGCGGGCCTTGCCGCGGCTTTCGCTTTTTCCCGCGCTGTCGCGCCGGAGGGCGATGCGCGGGCGTTTCTTTCGCCTCTGCCTGTCGAGGCGCTGCGGCTCGATGAAACGTGTGCGGACGGTCTGCGGCGTCTCGGCCTCAAGCGCATCGGCCAGCTTTACGACCTCCCCCGCGCGCCGCTCGCTGCCCGCTTCGGTCCTCTTCTCCTCCGGCGTCTCGACCAGGCCCTCGGCGCAGAGGAGGAGTCGATCACGCCGATCGCGCCGCCGCCCGATGACGCCGTCGAAGCGCGTTTTGTCGAGCCGCTCGTCTCGGCCGCCGACATCGAGACCGCGCTCGCCCGCCTCGCCCGCAGGCTCGAAAAACATCTTGAACGCCGCGGCGCGGGCGCGCGGCGGTTCGAACTCGCGCTGTTCGGCGTCGATCACCGCCTGCGCCGCATCGCGGTCGGCTGCGCCCGCCCGTCGCGGGAAGCGGAGCATGTGATCCGGCTCTTCCGAAACCGCATTGAGACCGCCTACGATCCGCGCGACGCCGGGTTCGGCTATGACGGCGCGCGGCTTTCCGCCTACGGAACGGCGCCGATTGCGACGGGCCAGGAGCGGCTTGAAGTTCGTTCCGCGCCCGTTGCTGATCCCCCCCTAGCCCCCCCTTTTCAAGGGGGGGAAGGGAGCCGGACTCGTGACGCGAATGTTCCCCCCCTTGAAAAGGGGGGGCTAGGGGGGGATCGGCAACGGGCCGGAGCCAGACATGGCAATGATACGGACGCCGCACGCCATGCGCCATACGCTGACGGCCTTGCGGCTCTGCAGGACGTGCTCGTGAGCCGCCTCGGCGAGTGCGCCGTGCGCCGACCAGCCCTTCTCAACGCGCATCTGCCGGAGAAAGCTTCGGCTTTCCTCTCCGCCGCAGCTCCTCTTGAAGATGCGCCTAACGCTGCGGCGAACCGCCCGCTCCTCCTCCTGCCGCGCCCCGAACCGATCGAGGCTGTTGCGGCCGTGCCGGACGGGGCGCCGGTGCGGTTCTCCTGGCGGCGCGTGCGCTATCCGGTCGTCCGCGCCCGCGGGCCGGAACGCATCGCGGCGGAATGGTTCGCAACGAAAGAGGCCGCGGCGACGCGCGATTATTATGCGCTTGAAGACGCCGAAGGCCGTCGCTGGTGGGTCTTCCGCGCCGGGCTTTACGGCCGCGAGACCGCTGCGCCGCAATGGTTCCTACACGGACTTTTCCCATGACAGGCTACGCCGAACTCGCCGCGCTGTCGAATTTCACCTTTCTTGAAGGCGCCTCCCACCCTGACGAGATCGTGCTGACGGCGGCTGCGCTCGGCTGCACCGCCGTCGCGATCGCCGACGTCAACAGCTTCGCCGGGATCGTGCGCGGCCACGCCGCCGCGAAGAAAGCCGGCCTTTCTTATGTCGTGGCCGCGCGCCTGCGCTTTGAATGCGGCGCGCCGGACGTCATCGCCTATCCGTCGGACCGCGCCGCCTACGGACGGCTTTCGAAGCTGCTCACGCGCGGCAAACGCGCCGCCGCGAAAGGCCGTTGCGCGCTCCGGCTCGAGGATGCGCTGGAATTCGGCGAGGGCATGCTCTTCGCCGCCGCGCCGGAGGAACCGGACGACTATGCTCTTGCGCCCGCGCTCGCCGCGCTGAAGGACGCCTTTCCCGACAATGTCTGGCTCGCCGCCGCGCGCCGCTATGACGGGCGCGACCGCGCGCGCCTCAACCGCTTCGCGCGCGCAGCCAGAGCCGCCGGAACGCCCCTGCTCGCGACGAACAACGTCCTCTATCACGCGCCGGAGCGCCGGCCGCTGCAGGACGTGCTCTGCTGCATCCGCACGCACACGACCGTCGCGGCGGCAGGCCGCGCGCTTGAAGCCAACGCGGAACGGCATCTGAAACCGCCCGCCGAAATGGCGCGCCTCTTCGCCGAACATCCCGCGGCGATCGAAGAGACTTTGCGCCTCGCCGGCCGCGCGCGCTTCTCGCTCGACGAATTGCGCTACGAATACCCGCATGAAGTCGCCGAAGGCGTCTCGCCGCAGGCGAGGCTGGAGCGCCTGACCTTCGCCGGCGCCGCCGAACGCTACCCGCACGCCGTTCCGGAGAAAGTGAAGGCGGCGCTCGACCACGAACTCGCCCTCATCGCCTCCCTTCAGTATGCGCCCTATTTTCTAACCGTCCACGACATCGTCCGGTTTGCGCGCAGCCGCGGCATTCTTTGCCAGGGCCGCGGCTCGGCGGCGAACTCGGCCGTCTGCTATTGCCTCGGGATCACCTCGGTCGATCCGGCGCGCATCGATCTTCTGTTCGAACGATTCATCTCGGCCGAACGCGGCGAGCCGCCCGACATCGATGTCGATTTCGAGCATGAACGGCGCGAGGAAGTGATCCAGCACATCTATGAGAAATACGGGCGCGAACGGGCCGGCATCGCCGCGACCGTCATCACCTACCGGACGCGCAGCGGCGTGCGCGAAGTCGGCAAGGCGATGGGCCTGTCCGAAGACGTGACCGCCGCTCTCGCCAAGACCGCCTGGGGCGTTTCCGAAAGCGGCGTCGCCGAGCCGCATGTGAAGGAGCTCGGGCTCGACGCGTCGGAAACCGTTCTGGCGCAGACGCTGGCACTCACCAGAGAGATGATCGGCTTTCCGCGCCATCTTTCGCAGCACACCGGCGGCTTCGTCATTACCCAGGGGCCGCTGGAAGAAGTCGTGCCCATCGGCAACGCCGCCATGGCCGACCGCACCTTCGTCGAATGGGACAAGGACGATCTCGACACGCTCGGCCTCATCAAGGTCGACGTGCTCGGCCTCGGCATGCTGACCGCGATCGCACGCTCCTTCGCGTTTCTTGAGACGCATTACGGCAAACGGCTGACGCTCGCCTCAATCCCGGCCGAGGAGCCCGAGGTCTATGACATGATCTGCCGCGCCGATACGGTCGGCGTCTTCCAGATCGAAAGCCGCGCGCAAATGTCGATGCTGCCGCGCCTTCGCCCCCGCAAATTCTACGATCTCGTCATCGAAGTCGCGATCGTCCGCCCGGGGCCGATTCAGGGCGACATGGTGCATCCATACCTCCGCCGCCGGAACGGCGAGGAAAAGGTGGAGTTTCCAAGCCGCGAGCTTGAAGAGGTGCTGGGCAAGACGCTGGGCGTGCCGCTCTTCCAGGAGCAGGCGATGAAGATCGCCATCGTCGCCGGCGGATTCACGCCGTCCGAAGCCGACCTCCTCCGCCGCGCCATGGCGACGTTCCGCAAGGCGGGGACGATCCATTCTTTCGGCATAAAACTTGTCGAGGGCATGACGGCGCGCGGCTATGACCGCGAATTCGCCGAGCGCTGCTTCCGCCAGATCGAGGGCTTCGGCGAGTACGGCTTTCCGGAAAGCCATGCGGCGAGCTTTGCGCTCCTCGTCTATGTGTCGTGCTGGCTCAAATGTCATTACCCGGATGTTTTCGCGACAGCGCTCGTCAACAGCCAGCCCATGGGGTTTTACGCCCCGGCGCAAATCATCCGCGACGCGCGCGAGCATGGCGTCGCGGTCCTGCCCGTCGATGTCAACGGTTCCGATTGGGACTGCACGCTTGAAGGCGACCGCGCGTCGCCGGGCCTCCAAGACCGAATGCACCCGCGCAACCATGTCATGCGCAAAGACATCCGCACGCGCCGCGCGATCCGGCTGGGGCTCCGGCAGGTGAAGGGGCTGTCGGAGGTTCACGCGCGGGCGATTATGGCGGGGCGTGTCGAAGGGGCTGGGCTCGCGTCGGATCCCCCCCTAGCCCCCCCTTTTCAAGGGGGGGAAGGGAGCCGGACTCGTGACGCGAGTCTTCCCCCCCTTGAAAAGGGGGGGCCAGGGGGGGATCCGACGCAAATGCGATTTGAACCGTATACAGACACAAACCGGCGTGAACGCCCATTCGCCTACGACTCCGTCCGCGATCTCTGGCTCCGCACCGGCCTGCCGCGCGCCGCGCTTGAGCGCCTCGCGGACGCCGACTGTTTCTCCTCGCTCGGCCTGTCGCGCCGCGACGCGCTCTGGGCAGTCAAGGGCCTCGATCCGGTCGCGGGCGACGATCTTTTGCCCCTCTTCGGCGCAAGACCAGATCTTCAGCATGAAGAGGAAGCCCGCCTGCCGCCCATGCCGCTCGGCGAGGAAGTCGCCTATGACTACAAGGCGTTGAAGCTCTCCTTGAAGGCGCATCCGGCGCAGTTCCTGCGCGCACGGCTCGCCGCGCTCGGATTCCAGCCGACGGATGCGACGCTTTCCGCACGCCGGGGCGCGAGCTTTGCGACGGCAGGCCTTGTTCTGCTGCGGCAGCGGCCGGGGAGCGCCAAGGGCGTCGTCTTTTCGACGCTCGAAGACGAGACCGGGATCGCCAACATCATCATCTGGCCGAAAGTGTTCGAAGCGCATCGCCGCATTGTTCTCTCTTCGCGCTTTCTCGGCGTGCGCGGCGTCGTGCAGCGCGAGGGCGACGTCATCCATGTCGTCGCCCGCACGCTCGAGGATCTGACGCCCCATCTCGCCGTCCTCAGCGACTATCACGCGGAAATGGACTCAGGCCTCGCCAACGCGGATGAGGTGCGCCGCGCCGCCGAAGACCCGCGCGGGGCGCAAGCGCGGCGGCGCGACGACCTCCGCAAGCGGATGAACGAGATCCTGCCGGGCGGACGGAATTTTCACTGAAGGCGCGATGCGCCTCAGCCCTTCTGGTCGCGGCCGAAATTGGGGACGTCTTTTTCCTGCCCTGCCGCAACGATCGCGCGGCGCAAGGCCCTGCCGCGGGTAAAGGCCTTGGTCAAGGTCTCGCCGTCGCCCCAGCGGATCGCGCGCTGCAACAGAACAAGTTCTTCCGTGAAGCGGCCGAGCACTTCGAGCACGGCGGCGCGATTGTTGAGGAAGACATCGCGCCACATCACCGGGTCGGAGGCGGCGATGCGCGTGAAGTCGCGAAATCCGCCGGCGGAATATTTGACGACCTCGCCCTCGGCCACCGTCTCGACATCGTCAGCGGCGCAGACGAGCGTGAAGGCGATCAGATGCGGCAGATGGCTCGTGACGGCGAGCGCAAGATCATGATGGGCAGCGTCCATCGTCTCGACATTGGAGCCGACGGCGCGCCAGAGCGCGATCGCCCGATCGACCGCGGCGCGATAGGCGGCGTCGTCACGCGCTAGCGGCGTCACAATGCACCAGCGATTTTCGAACAAAGACGCAAACCCTGCCTCGGGCCCCGATTGCTCCGTGCCCGCCACGGGATGGCACGGCACGATATGCGCGCGTGAGGCGGTTCTCTCAGCCGCGTCTACGACGGCGCCCTTGACCGAGCCGACGTCAATGATGAGCGCACCCGACTCCGCGAGGCCTGCGGCATCCGCGAGCACGCCGGCTGTCGCGCCGACCGGCGTTGCAACGACGATAAGGTCGGCGCCCTTCAGCGCCGCTGCAAGCGAAGGCGCATTCGCATCGACGGCCCCAATCGCAGCGGCGCGCGCCCCGACCCCGGCGCCCGCGTCGAAACCGACGACCGTCCGGGCAAGCCCCTTCTCTTTCAGGGCGCGCGCGAAAGAGGCGCCAATCAGGCCGACGCCTATGATCGCTGCGCGGTCGATCATGTCAGCCAAGGATCGTCTCCAATACGTCAACAAGCCGCCGGTTCGCTTCGGTCGTGCCGATCGACACGCGCAAATAGGACCCAAGCTTGTAGGCGCCGACCTCGCGCACGATGACACCCTCGCGCTTCAACGCGCCCTGCACCTCAGCCGCCCGCGCCGCGTCCCTGAATTTCAGCAGGAGGAAGTTCCCCCAGCTTTTCACGTGATCGAGCTTCAGCCGTGCGAATTGCTGGTAGAGATAGTCACGTTCGGCGCGATTATGCGCGCGGTTCTTCGCGACGAAATCCTGATCGGCGAGCGCAGCTTCACCCGCGGCGAGCGCCGACGCTGTCACGTTGAACGGCCCGCGAATTCGGTTCAGAACATCGGCGACGCCCGGCGGACAGTATGCCCAGCCGAGGCGCAGCGCGGCGAGCCCGTAGATTTTCGAAAAGGTGCGCGTCATCACGACATTGTCGAACTCTTCAACGAGGCGCGCGCCGTCGGCGTAATCCTTCTCCTCCATATATTCCGCATACGCCGAATCGAGCACGAGAATGACGTCGCGCGGCAGCGCCTGATGGAGACGCCGGACCGCCGCATCAGCGATATAGGTGCCAGTCGGGTTGTTGGGGTTGGCGAGGAAGACAAGCCGCGTCCTCTCATCAACGAGCCGCAACATCGCATCGACGTCGGCGACGAGGTTCTTTTCGGGCGCAAAGCGCGGCTCGGCGCCCACGCTCTTGGCCGCGATCGCATAGACAAGAAAGCCGTGGTCGCTTTGCACGATGTTGTCGCCGGGGCCGGCATAGCCGCGCACGAGAAGCTGCAAGAGCTCATCGGACCCCGCGCCGCAGACGATGCGCGTCCAGTCGAGCCCGTAGGTCGCGGCGATCTTTTCGCGCAGCGCCGTCGCCGTGCCGTCAGGGTAGCGATGCAAGGCGCCCGCCGTTTCGACAAAAGCCGCGACAGCCTGAGGCGAACAGCCGAGCGCCGACTCATTCGACGACAATTTATGGACGGTCACCGCGCCCGGCGCCTTCGAGCCGCCAGGCACATAGGCGGCGATGTCCATGATGCCTGGACGCGGTACGGGGCCCGACGGGAGACGAGACATGCGATTCATCCTTCAGACGAAGGCGCGGGTATAGCGCGGGCGGCGCCGTCCTTCGAGCCGGAAGCGTCCATTCCCCCCGCGTCATTCCGGCGCCCATTGAGGCCGGCGGCCGCAGCGGGCCGTGCGCGTTGCGGCCGAAGCGCGAAGACGCCCGCATGTTGGGCAAGCCCCACAGGCGCGGCCATGTCCTTGGCGGCTTCAACGAGCAGCGCGCCGGAAAATGCGGGCCACAATTCGCTACCCGCGCGTTCCCAGGCATTCGCCGCCTGCAGCAACAGCCCGCCGCTGAAGGGCGGGAAGTAGAGCGCCCCTGACCAGGCAACGGGCCGGAACATCGCTGCCTGCAGCAACGTCTCGAGCTGTCGCTTCAGAAACGGACGGCCGGCGCCGAAAGGCGTCGAGTCTACCGCCGACCAGAGACCCCTTCGATGCGCGACGACGATGATGAGGCGGCCGGAATCAGCGAGGACGCGCCAGGCCTCGCGCATCAACCGCTGAGGGTCGGCCGTTTCCTCAAATCCATGCGCAATTACGAGCCGGTCGATTGAGGCGTCATGCAAGGGCCAGGCACACTCCGGCGCAAGGCACGCAAGATTGCCTGACGCCGAAGGCCAGGGCAGCGCGCCTTGTTCAGCCGGCGCGATGACCAGCCGCCGCTCGGCCTTATCAAAGCCCTCGAGCAAGGGGGCCGCATAGCCGAAGCCAGCAATCCGGCAACCACTGCCGTCGGACCAGGCCTCGGCGAGGCGCGCGCGAATATGCGCCGCCGCCGTCTTGCCAAGCGGGCTCGCATAAAAGCGGTAGAGATCGACAATGTCCGTGCGCATGGCGGCGTCTCAGCCTACACGGTTCGGCCGGAAGAAGAAGCAGGAGGGCGCGTCATGTCGCTCCACATTCGCCAATTCCCCTGTCTCAGGGATAATTACGGTTTCCTTGTCCGTGACCTTGCGTCCGGGGCCGTCGCGGCCATCGACACGCCCGACGCAGAGGCGATCAACGCGGCGCTCGTGGATGCGGGTTGGACCCTCACGCATATTCTGAACACGCACCACCACGCCGATCACGCCGGCGGCAACCTCGCACTCAAGGCGCGCTGGAACTGCCGGATCATCGGCCCGCGCGGCGAGGCGGCCAAGATTCCGGGGCTCGATGAGAGCGTCGGCGAGGGAGACATTGTGCGTCTTGGCGTTTCCGAAGCGCGAGTTTTCGACACGCCGGGCCATACGCTCGGCCACATCGTCTTTTGGTTCGAGGCCGCAAGCGCGGCATTCGTCGGCGATACGATCTTTGCGCTCGGCTGCGGGCGGCTCTTTGAAGGGACGCCCGACCAGATGTGGGCTTCACTCGGCAAGATCGCCGCTCTGCCCTCTGACACGCGCCTCTTTTGTGCGCATGAGTACACCGAGGCGAACGCCCGTTTCGCATTGTCCGTCGACAGCGGCAATGACGCGCTCAAAGCACGCGCCGCCAAAATCACCATGGCTCGCGCCCGCGGTGAGCCGACCGTGCCGACGAGCGTCGCGCGCGAAACGGAAACCAACCCGTTCCTGCGCGCCGATACGCCGGACTTGAAACGCGCCGCCGGCATAGAGCACCTCTCCGGCGCCGCAGCCTTCGCCGAGATCCGGCGCAGAAAGGATGTGTTCTAGGCCATGCGCATCATCGCCGGCGCCTATAAAGGCCGCGCGCTCATCGCGCCCAAGGGCGCCGCGACACGCCCGACCGCGGACGGCACGCGCGAGGCGCTCTTCAATGTGCTCGCGCACCGGCCGGACTTTTCGTTTGAGGGCGCGCGGATCATCGACCTCTTCGCAGGCTCGGGCGCGCTCGGCCTCGAAGCGATGTCGCGCGGCGGCGCCTTCTGCCTTTTCGTCGAAATGGACGCCGCAGCGCGCGGCGCCATTCGCGATAATGTTGAAGCGCTCGGCCTGTTCGGCGCTGCGCGGATCCACCGCCGTTCAGCAATAGCGCTCGGCGAAAAGCCGGCCGGCGTCGGGCCGCCTTTCACCCTAGCCTTTCTCGATCCTCCGTATGGGAAGGATCTTTGCGCGCCGGCTTTGTCGATCCTGCGGTCGGGTGCGTGGCTTGCGCCTGGCGCGCTCGCCGTCGTCGAACAGGGCAAGGACGAAGCGCCCGCGGAAGTCGAGGGATTTGTCGAAGCCGACCGGCGGCGCTGGGGCGCGGCGCAAGTCGGATTCTATTGTCTCGGGTAGTTTGGCGCGCCCGCGCACGTAGCGCGCGCCGCAGGATTCGATGATTCAATTCAATCTTTATACAGAGAGACCATGCTTGCCAGCCGCACGACTTCGAGGGGACAAGCGCCGGGCGTTAACATGCCGCCCTCGGCCTTGGCCTTAGCCGAAATCATGCTAGGCTCCTTGCGGCGGTAAAGGCCGTCAAAGTGAAGAACGCAAGAACGGGGTGCAATGCCGTCCATGAACGCATCGCTGGAGCCCGCGCATACGGACGCCAGGTCAAATCCTGTCCTGCCGGAGCTTAAACTCGACCTGAAAGAGGCGCTGGAGCGTCTGCGCCCGTATATGATCGAAGACGACGCGCGTTCAGCCCGCAATTTCTGGATCACCTGGGCTGTGGCGGGCGCGGCCTTCATCGCCGCGTTGCTGACGCCGAGCTGGTTTGTCCGCGTCCCGGCCGCGCTCTTCCTCGGCGGGCTGATCACGCGCCTCTTCATCATTTTTCATGACGTGGAGCACGGCGCGATTTTCCGGCGCCAGCCGTTCAAGCGGTTTGTAATGCGCGCTTTCGGCTACGCCGTTCTGTCGCCGCCGAGCGTCTGGAAAGCCGGACACAGCGACCACCACCGCGCCACCGGCGCCGTAGACAAGCTCGTCGGCGGCGAATTTCCCGTTTGGACGATCGAGAAGTATCGGAGCGCGCGCTACTTTTCACGCCTCTTCTACCGCATCTCGCGCGCGCCGCTGACGGTCGCCTGCGGGTACTTTACTGGGTTCCTGTTCTCATCCTGCCTGCAGCCGCTATTCACCAATCCCGCGAAGAATTGGCGCGCAGGCCTCAGCGTGCTCGCACACGCCCTCGCGATCTTCGCCATCGCTGGTCTGTTCGGCTGGGGCGCAGCGCTTGCCGCCTTCATCCTGCCTGCCGCGGTCGCGGGCGCCATGGGCGTCTATATGATTTATGTGCAGCATAACGCGCCGGCCATCGAATACGCCCCCGCCTCGGCGCGAGAACCGCTCGCCGCCGCCGTGAAGACGACGACCTATTTCGACATGAGTCCGTTCATGCACTGGATGACGGCGAATATCGGCTTCCACAACATCCACCACCTCGCGCCGCGCATTCCATTCTACCGCCTGCCTGAAGCAATGGCGGCGCTGCCTGAGATAAGGCCGTTCCTGGTGCGGACGAGCTGGCGCCTCAGCGATATCGCCGCGGCCTTCCGCGCCAACCTCTACGACCCCGCGCGCCGCATGATGGCGCCTTACGCCGCCGCGCGAATTTAACACGTCGGAAGCCAGCGCTCGAGCGAGACAAGATTGAGACACAGCCGCACCTCAAGATAACTCTGCGTTTCCAGCGTGTGGTTTTCGCCCGGAAAGACGACAAACTTGGTCGGGGTCCTCGCGCGCTTCAGCGCCGCATACACCTGCTCGACGCGGTTACGGGGCACGTTGAAATCGGCTTCTGCACACTGATGCCGTATCGGCGTCTTGATCTTGGCGACGCCGAAAAGCGGATAGAAAAGCGCCGCCACATCGCTTCGTTCTCAAAGGGCGCGCCGAGTTCGGCGACGACCGCAAGGCGAGTGCCGTCAGGAGATATCGTGAAGGTCTCAACACCGCCTTTGAGCCACGTCATCTGACGCGTGCCGCCGCCCGTCGCGAACGAGGCAAAAACCTGGGTCGCTTTGTATTTCGTCCGAGCACTGAGGAAATAGAGGCGCTGACGGTCTTATTGGACCTGCGGGCGCCGCTGACTTGTTCCAGGCGAGCGCGCAAGATAGCGCGCCCGATCGCCGGTCAGAGAAGCCATCCAGATATCGCTAACGCGCGCATCAATCTTTAAACTCGCCGACGAGACCATATGAAGCATCCCTGCGCCGTCAGGCGTGAAGGCAGGCTGGCTCACCTCTGCGACACGGGAAAAATTGGCGATATCTGCGGAGGTTTTTCAGACGCTTCCGCGCAGACACCGGTTGTCGCGCACCAGAGCGCCGCCGAAACCGGGGTGATGCGTCTTTATTCGGCCACGGTTTCTTCCTCCCTGACTCTTTTGGGATCGTTAACTGCGCTTGCTGCGCTGCGCCATGGAGCGACACTCTCCGGCTTGTGACCGCCTGTGCGCGTTTCGTCTCTGGCGTCTGCCCCAGGCGTTGCTATCTACCGTGGGAAATAACGTTAGAAAGTCGGGTCCCGTGCCCTCATCTCAGTCCGCGTCATGAAAACCAGAACCGCTCTCGTCGCTGCCGCCGCTCTACTTGTACCCGCCGCGGCTATTGTCGGCGTCAAGATGCGCTCGCCCGATGTAAGCGCCGTCTATGAAGGCACACCGGAGATAATAGCCGCGAGCTTTGTCTCAGCATGGTGTGCGTCCTGCAAAATTCTCGAACCCCGGCTCGCTAAAGTGATGCCCGCTTTCGCGGAGGCTCCCGTCAAGTTTGAGGCGTTTGACTTCACCTTTGGCGCGACGCCGGAACTCGCCGAGCGAGCGGCCCAAGATGGCTACGCGACGGTCTATGCGCGCTACGCTGGCGCAACGGGCTTCACTCTCCTCATAGACCGAGAGAGCGGCGAGATTCTTGACCGGCTGACCATGAGCGACACCGAGCAATCGATTCAATCGCGAATCGAAGCTGCATTGCGCGAGGCTGAACGCCGCCGCATCTGACGATGCCGTTCGTCGAGACGGAAAGTCACCTGCGACGCGATATTCGCGGATTTCGGCCTGTTTGCGCTGGAACGACTGATCTTTGATCCAGACGCTGTCGACGTTTTTCAGCATCGCATCGACCCACTTAATCTCATCCACGATTCCGCACCCGAATCGTTTCGTCAATTCAGATATAATCGCCCTGACGCAGGAGGCGGCTATGACTCCCTTGGTCAGGGCGCGCCGCCTCAAAGGCGGTGAGAAGGAGCGCAGCGATACCGGCGCAGGCTGAACATTCCGCATCGACGCCGCGCGTTGTGATCGCCCCGCAGGCGAATGTGATTGGCCGATCTTTCCGGCTCTGCGCTAGGGTTTTGTCATACAAAGACGGCGCGCCGGCCGAATCACGGTCTGCCGCCAAGGAGAGCTCGAAATGAAAGACTTCCTTCGCCGACTCGTCGCCTTAGCGGCTGCCGCACTCTGCATCGCCGCCGCGCCCGCTCTAGCGGCTAAGCCTGAAATCTATCTCAAGGCCGGCTGGAAATACGCCGTCGGCGGGGCCGACACGGTCGCCTATTACGCCCTTCCTGCCGGAGCTGCGCCTGTTCAGGGCTCGGATCAATTTACAGCCGAGTATAAAGGCGCGACATTCCGCTTTTCTTCGGCCGCAAATCGGGACGCGTTCAAAGCTGAACCTGGAAAATATGCGCCGCAATATGGCGGCTATTGCGCTTGGGCGCTCGCACGCAACAAGCTCGCCCCCGGCGATCCGACAGCCTGGTATGTGACGAACGGCAAGCTCTATCTTAACGTCAACAAGTCGATCCAGAAGCAGTGGCTCGCCAACATCGACCGCGATATCGCAAACGGCGACAAGAATTGGCCAAGCGTTCTTGGACGTTAAGAAATCGTCGGGAGTCGTCGCGTTCTTCCGTAACCGGATCGACCCTCCCCGTCGAAAAGCGCGATGACGAGATCCCGCGTGGGCGCGCCCACGCGGGATATTCTTTTGGCGAATGGAGACCTAAGAGGCGAAATTGTCCTCCGCGGCACGGCCCGAAGAAACCGCTTGCCCGATAAGCGATTCGGAGTGAGCATCGATATGTTGCGGTGAGCGTCCCGCCTGTCGATATGCACGCGACAACTCAAGCGACGCTCATCCTCTCTGTCTTCCCTTCCGGGCGCGCGGTCGGTCAATGCCTGGCTAGCCCAGAAGCGGAGCGTTGATTAAGGACTGAGAGCGATCCGCCCAACCTGATCCGGGGCATACCGCCGAAGGGACGAAAAAGACTTGCACGCTACCCAGCCGGATCGAATCGGCGATGGTGCGCGTGTTTGCGTCGCGGCGGACGACTGTCAGTTTTTGGAACTGCCGGCCCACCTGGACCAGACCAGTAGGTGAAGCGTCAAACCTGCCAGCAATCTAGACTTGCCGACCGGCGCCTTTAGAATCGCCAGCGCAGGCCACCTGTCGCTGTGAATTCGTTGAGACTGTCAGTGACCCTCGCGTCAAACACATCGGCGCCGCCGCCGACGAAACGGCGCTCAAGATTTGCCGAATAGATCTTGGTGTAGCGTCCTTCGACATAGACCTCCCCGCTTTCGCCAAAGGGCGCGGAGAAACCTCCCGCGATGTGGCTCGCGAAAGCAGTGTCTTTCCCGCTCACGGCGAAGGTGTCATTTGGCGTTGTAGCCGTCGCCGGGAAATAACCGACATCCGAGCGCAACAGCGCAAGGCCAAAACCGCCGCCGACATACGGAATAATGCGCTGGTTCTTCGCCCATTTGATGTCAGAGTAGTTATTGAGAAGGACGAAAGTCGTCGACTGATCTCCGCTAAAGATCTGGTCGCCGCCATTGGTCGATCCGCCTTTCACTCGCAGCCTCGTTGCGCTGACCTCAAGTTCGAGCCGCGGGTAAAAAACCCGCCAGTATTTGAAGGGCAGCTGCGCGCCGGCGGCGCCGCCATATTGATAGCCGGTCTTGTATTCTATGTTGACGGTGACGGGCGCGCCAGGGGCGCCGGCGACGGGATTCGACACGCCAGAGAAGAAGCTTCCTGGCACGAAGTTTCCCCCACCATAGCCGGAGACGTAAACGCCGCCCGGCGCCGGGTCGAAGTCGAACAGCCCTTCGGCCTGTGCGGGAGGCGCAAGCGCGGCGGCTGCGATAATGCAGCTGCTGATGGCGGTCTTCATTTGAGTGGGGCTCCTGCTGTCGGCGATGGAGCCCTCTCGAGTAAACGACTTGCGGTCCGCTAGAGTGTGAAATCGCGGCGACGTCGGTCACGAATGCGTCAGACCGCGATATTCAAGAGCGCTGCGCGCAGACCAGAAGGCAGTGACGTCGGCCGCCTTGTCGTCCGATCGACATAAACATGGACGAAATGGCCTTCAGCAGCTGGCTCGTCAGCGCCTGAGCGAAAAATGCCGAGTTCGTAACGCACAGAAGAATTGCCGATTCGTGCGACGCGCAGGGCCCCGTCGAGCCGGTCCGGAAAGGAAAGCGGCGCGAAATAGCGGCAGCCGGTCTCGACGACGAGGCCGATGACGGCGCCGCTCTCGATATCCAGCGCACCGGCGCAGATCAGATACTCGTTCACGACCGTGTCGAAATAGCCGTAATAGGCGACGTTGTTGACATGTCCGTAGACGTCGTTATCCGACCAGCGGGTCTGGAGCGCCAGGATATGTCTGTATACGGCGCGCGGGCGCTTCTCTTCGGTCATGTGCGACTTGGGCCAGCTTGGCTCTTGCGCCGCACTCGTTGCGGATCCCCCCCTAGCCCCCCCTTTTTAAGGGGGGGAAGAGAGACGGACTCGTGACGCGCGCATTCCCCCCCTTGAAAAGGGGGGGCTAGGGGGGGATCCGCAAAGAGCGCCGACGCCGCCAAAAGTGCGTTCATCGCAGAAAACTCTTCAGCAGAGTGAGCGCTCCCGAATAGCCCGCTTCTGGCATCAGAGAACCTCCGTGTACATCCTCAGCGCGTCGTCATAAGTCACTTCGCGCGGATTGTTCTGCATGACGCGCTGCGCTTTCATCGCGTCCTCCGCCATGCGCGGCAGATCGTTATGCGAAATGCCGAGATTGGAAAGCCGCCGCTCAACACCGGTCGCCGCGACGATCTCCATCAGCCGCCCGATGAAGGCGTCCGCCCGTTCGGAGAAGTCGCCGGTGTCAGGCGCGCCGATGACGTCGCCAAGTTCGGCGTAAAGATGGGCCGCCGACGGCGCGTTGAAGCGCAGCACGGGCCCCAGCATCAGCGAATTCGAGAGGCCGTGCGGGATATGGAACAAGGCGCCCAAGGGGTAAGCCATGCCGTGCACGGCGCCGACCGGCGAATTCGTGAAGGCCTGCCCCGCCAGCATCGCGCCAAGCAGCATATTCGCGCGCACGCTGACGTCGCCCGGCGTCTCACAGGCGGCGACGATATTGCGCGACAGGAGGCGCAACGCGTCGCGCGCCAGTGCGTCGGAAACCGGATTCTTCTTGTGACGGTTCGTATACGCCTCAATGGCGTGCACCATGGCGTCGACGCCGGTCGCCGCCGTGACATGACGCGGCAGCCCAAGGGTGAGCAGGGGGTCGAGCACGGCGACATCGGCGAAGAGCTGGTCGCCGAGCACGCCCATTTTCTGGTCTTCATCGGTGGTGATGACCGAAATGTCGGTCACTTCGGAGCCGGTGCCCGCCGTCGTCGGCACGAGCGCAAGCGGCGCGCGGCCGCCCTTCACATTGCCCGTGCCGTAAATGTCCTCGAGCCGTTGCGACGAATTGAGGAGCACTGCGATGATTTTCGCCGTGTCCATAGAAGAGCCGCCGCCAAAGCCGATGACGCCGTCCGCCTTGTGCGCGCGCGCGCGATCGACGGCGGCGCGCACGACACGTGCTGGAGGGTCGGCCTCGATACCGTCGTCGAGCAGGACGTCGAGGCCTTCCGCTTTGAGGCTCTTCAAGGCTTCGTCGAGAAGACCCGCGCCAAGGACCCCTTTGTCTGTGACGACGACCGGGCGGCGCATCCGGTCACGGACGATCGCGCCGAGTCGCGCCGCTGACCCCGATTCGAACACGACTTTCGGAACAGTGCGGAATGTGAAGTTCATGGAGTCCGTCGGTTGACGCCTCAGGCGGCGTAAGGCCGCTTGAGGCCGCGAAACATGGGGAAGTGTTTCAGGTTGAGCGTCACAAGATCAAGCTCGTTCACAGAGGCGGTCGCCGCAATCAGAGCGTCGATCGGATCGACCGCGTGGCTCGGGCCATAGTCGCGCACATAGGCGCCGGCAAGGCGTGCGATGTCGAGATCGATCTCGGCGACCTGATACGAACTCAGAATGCGATCGATCACCGCAACTTCGCGCGCGCCGCGTGCGCCGGCGATCAACTCTGTCGCGGTGATCGCAGATATGGCCGGCGTCGCTTTGAGGCCGCTGACAAATTCGACCGCGGCGTCCCGGCCGCGCAAGACATCGATCAGAATGCAGGTGTCGAGAAGCTTCACTTGGCTTCGTAGGCCTGCTTGAAGCGCCGCTTGGCGGCGTCGCGCACGGCCTTGACGACAGTGTCGAGGTCATCGCGGTCCTTCCAGAGCCCCGCGGCGGCGCGCGTCGCCTCTCGCCAGCCTGCCGTGTCGAGGCGGTCGCTTTCGAGCACGAGATCGACACCCGAGCGAATGAGGTCAGACTGGCGCCGGCCCGTGCGTGCCGCGAGGCGCTTCAGGGCCGCCTTCTGATCGTCCCTCAGGAACACCTGCACCTTACGCATGGACGCCATTTCGCCTTTCGACATATCTTATGTATGTCGGCGCGGAGACCGCGTCAACCAGCGGTCGACCGTGTCGTGGAACACGTCACGTTCAATTGAAGCGCACGAGCTTTCCCGGTCTTTCATCCGTCACCTGATCGTCCGCGATCACCTGGCGGCCCGAAACCAGCGTCGCGCGGAAGCCTGAAACGTCCTGCAATAAGCGCTGTCCGCCGGCGGGCAGATCGCGGACCATGCGGGGCGCCTTCAAAGCGAGGCGCTCATAGTCGATGACGTTGATGTCGGCCTTGAGGCCGACCCTGAGGCGGCCGCGATCGGCGAGCTGGAGATAGTCCGCGGCGTCAGCGGTCAGCATCTGGATGGCGCGCGCGACGCTGAGCCGGTCCTTGTCGCGGTCGCGGGTCCAGTAGCTTAGGAGATATGCGGGAAAGCTCGCATCGCAGATCGTGCCGACATGCGCGCCGCCGTCCGAAAGGCCGAGCAGCGCGTTCGGGTGCCCGAGCATGGTGCGGACATTATCGTAGGAAAAATCCGTGTAGTTGTAGACCGGGAAATAGATCAGCTGGCGTCCATCGCGTTCGAGCAGGACATCGTAGAGCTTCTCCATCGCCGACACGCCGTCGCGCCGCGCTTCCGCGCCGAGCGAGGCTGTCTCGCCCTGGTCGTAATCCGGCGTTTCGCCGAGCCGGAAGAATTTGTTGGCGACAAGCTCAAGGCCGGCGATCAGCGTGTCGACGATTGGCGGGATCGACGATCCGGGGCCGGAGAGTTTCAGCGGCTTATCGGCAAGGCAGCGCCGCCTGAAATCCGGGTCACGCATGGCGCGCACGCGCTCGTCGAGCGGCTTGTCCTTGATGTCCTGATAGAGCGGCTGCGCCATCAAGGGGTGCATCGTGCATTGCAGCCCATTGAAGACGCCGATGGCGCGCGGGGCGACCTGCACGTGAAAATCAATGCCCTCGTGGTTGAGACGCTCCGTCTCTTTCAGGATGCGTTTCCACTGGTCCGGCGCGAAATCGCGTTGCATCAGCGAAATCGACGCGGGCTTGCCGCCGGCGCGCACAAAGGCCTCGACCAGGGCGAACTCGGCCGCAAAGTCGTCACCCCCATCTTGCGAAATCGGCCGCTCCAGATTGAAGTCGTTGACAATCTGGAGCACGCCGCGCTTGCGGTTCTTCAACAGGCCGGCGAGCCCTTCGAGCTCCTCGCGAGCAGCTTCAGAGGACGGCGTGAAATCGCCGTCGGCGGTTTTGTGGATATCCGTCCGGCCGATCGAAAAGCCGGCGGCGCCGGCGGCCAGCGCTTCACGCAGGGCCGACTTCATCTTGCGGATGTCGTCATCGGTCGCGCGTTCGCCGGCGACGGCGCGCTCGCCCATGGCGTAGACGCGGATCGGGTCATGCGTCGCCATCGCCGCAAAGTCGATCGTGTGCTGCACGGCGCCGATCGCGTCGAGATATTGGCCGAAACTCTCCCAGCGCCAGTTGAGGCCCTCATGCAGCGCCGTGCCCGGAATATCCTCGACGCCTTCCATGAGCCGGATGAGGCGGTCCTGGTCTGCTGCGCGCACAGGCGCAAAGCCGACGCCGCAATTGCCCATGAGCACGGTTGTGACGCCGAAATTGACGGAGGGGCGGAGCGTCTCGTCCCAGGAGATCTGGCCGTCATAATGCGTATGCAGATCAATGAAGCCGGGCGTCACGATGGCGCCTTCGGCGTCGATCGTGCGGTCGGCGGCGGCGGCGCACGCGCCGATTTCGGCGATGCGCCCGTCCTTGACGCCGATATTGGCCCGGCGCGGCGGCGCGCCGTCGCCGTCAAATACCAAGCCGTTCGTGATCTTGACGTCGAATGCCATGGGGCTCCCTTGCAACGCCGAACCGTAGGGCCAAGCCGCGCGTTCCGCCAATGGGCGGCCGCATCAAAGCGGCCGATTGCGCTTCAGACCTCGCCGAGCAGCAACAGGCGCAGGGCGATGAGGAAGAGAAGAAGGCTGACCCAGGCTGTCAGGCGAGCGCGGAGATCTCCATACCAGCGCGGCAAAAGGCCCGCCGACACAGCGCCGAGGTCGCGCGCCAGAAGAAAGAAGAAGACGAGCATGACGAAGCCGTAGCGCCACAAAGTGCCGGGCAGGATGCGTAAAATCCCCGCCTGTCCGACGGCGACCCAGACAACGAGTACGGCGACCATGCCGCCAAAGAAGGAGGCGCCCGCCGCGCCGCGACCGGCCAGCATGCCGCCGGCGCCGACGCCGGCAAGGTAAGCGGCGACAACTCCGGCATAAGCGAGCGCCAATTGGTGTAGGTCGAAAGCAAGGCTCATCGGCGCAAGCCAGGGCGAGAGCCAGAGGCCGAGCGCGGCCAGAATGAGCGGCAACAGCCCGTAATAGCCAAGCCGCGTCATTTCCGCTTCTTGCGCGCCCTGCTGAGCCCCGTTCTGCGCCACAACCGCCACCCCACCCGAAACGGAGACAACATAGCGCGACGGCGTGGGAATGCCACTGGCTGGAAATTCGCCCGCCTATGACTAACTCGCCGGAGCCGCTTCGTTTGCGGCAGGGTCGGGCACGCCCGGCTTCCAGTTCGCGACCGCCGCGTCGGCTTTGGCCCGCGCGTCTTTGGTGAGGCTTGGCCCCAGGGTTGCCGCGAATTGCGCGGCCTGGCTGTCGCCATTCCGGGCGGCGAGCGAATACCAGAAATAGGCTTGGGCGGCGTCTTTGAAGGCTGCGGTTTCGCGATCGCCGCCTGGGTGGAAGATCGCGCCAAGATTGTATTGCGAATCCATGAGGCCGAGATTGCCGGCGCGCTCGAACCAGGCGATCGCGCCGTCGGCGTCGACAGGGCCGCCCTGGCCACGCATCGCCATCACGCCAATGCGGTGCATGGCGAGCACATTGCCGCCGGCCGCAGCCCGCCCGTACCAGATGCGCGCAAGCGCAAGGTCGGTCTGCAAGTCCTGGCCGAGCTTGTAGAGTTCTCCGAGCTGCAATTGCGCCGGGGCGTGTCCGAGCGTTGCGGCCTGCTTCAATTCCTCGATCGCGGCGGTCTTGGCTTCCTGCGTCGTCGCGGCCTTGAGTCTGGCGATGCTTTCAAAATAGAGCGTACGCGGATCGACTGACGGCGCCGGCACTTCCGGCGCCGCAGCCGCTGAATTGATCGCACGCTCTCCCGTGCGAACGGCGGCTTCTCCGGCCGCAGGCTTTTGTTTAGGCGGGTGGTCGCGGCCGGCAACGGCGAGCACGGCAGCGCCGCCGACCAGGACCGTCGCCACCCCGATCGCCAGATGCAGCGGCCTTGCCGTCGCCTGGGCGATCACCGCCTGCACGCGCGTCGGCCGGCCGGCGCGTACGACGGAGCGCAGATCCGTCGCCGGCGTGAATTCGTCCGGCGGAGCAGGCCGCTTTCGCGCTGTCTTGCGCTGGAGGCTCTGGAGAACCCCGCCAGCCTTGTTCACCAGCGACGGCCGCACTGTCTGGGCCGGCGCGGCATCTGCAGCTGCTGGTTCAAACGCGTCTTTACGCGTTTCCTCTACCGTAAGGCCTTGTTCCACGAGCTTCTTGCGCCGCATCTTGGCTGCAAGGATCGCCTTTTGCTTTGGCGAGATCGCCTTTCGGTTCTGATCACGTTCAGCGGCTTCGCGGGCGAGCTGCTCTGCGGTTTCTTTGGCTTGCAGTCGCGCCCGTTTCAGAAAATCCGACCGGCCCGAACCGGCTTCCGGTTTTGCGGCAGCGGGCGGCGGCGGCGCGTCAAAACTGTCGAGCGCGCGCATCACATCGTCGAGATCGCCACCGTCTCGGGCTGCACGACCGAATGGCCGCTGCGGCTCGTCGAACAGGCCTTCTTCAAACGACTCGTCGTCGAGGTCGCGAGGGGCTGGTCCGGCCACGGACTTATCCCCCTCGATCGCCTCCGCACCGGCAGCGGGCGCCTCGGGCATATCAAGATCGAAGCGAAAATCGTCGTCGGAGTCCTCGCCGTCGGCTGGCGACGCGTTTTCGAAGACGCCGAAATCCGTGTCAGGCGCTTCGCCGGGCGCTGGGGCCAATATGGGCGCAGCCGTCGCGGCCAGTCGTTCGCTGAACCCGCGTTCGGCCTCGACGCGTGCGCTGCGTTCGGTCGCGTCAAGCCGCGCGATCATGTCGTCAAAAGACCGCTGCAGGCGCGTCATCCGGTCCTCGGTGCGCTCTGCGACAGTCGCAATAGCGGCGTCGATATCGGCGCGCGTCACGGATTGCGGCTGTTCATTCTGCTCGATCTGGGTGCGCAGATCGGAGATCGTGTCGGCGACCTTTTGCACGCCCTCGGCGCTGCGTTTTTCAGCAGCGTCGATCTGGTCGGTCATGCGCCGGATCGATGTTTCCAGCGCTCGGATCTGGTCGCCGCCGCGTTTGATCTCGTCGCCGAGCACGCGCAGCCGGTTGCCGGTCTGTTCGACAAAGCCGGGGTCAATCGCTTTGACTGCCTCAGCATTAAGCCGCGCCGCTTCGGACGCGATCTTCTCTGCGCGCATGAGGCGCGCACTCATGGCGTCGACGGCATCACGCACGCCGGCGACAGCGGCAATTGCACCGTCTTTTGAAAAGCCCGTTTCGAGGCGGCGGACAGTTTCGTCGAGCTTCTTGTCGGCCTCGAGCTGACGCTGCACATTCGCGCGCTGCGTTGCGTCAAACTGCACCGCAATTTGCGCGACCGCCTTTTCAAGCCCCTTCAGCGCGTCAATCCTGCCCTTTTCCGAGGCTCTGGTTTCGAGTGCTGCAAGTCGCTCTTCGAAGCCGGCCTGAAGGCCGGTGGCGTACCCCGGCTGCGATCCGGCGCGCTCCATACGCTGCAGCCGCTCTGCGACAAAGGCGACATTCCGTGCGAGCCCCTCTACCGCAGCGACGCTCTTGTGTTCGGCGGCGAGCGTGCGGCGGTTGAGGATTTCAATCGCGGTGACAATGTCGGCGGTCTTGATCCCGACGATCTCGCCATTACTGGTCGCCGGGTCCCCGGCCGACTGGATGACCTGGCTCAGCCATTCGCCGACCGTCATCCCCTCGCGCCGCGCGGCTTCCTTTGCGGTCTCGCGTGCGTCGCGTTCGATGCCTTTGACGCTCCAAGGCGCATTCGATTTCATAGGCCACCAGCCGGGTCAGGATCGCAAGCAATGGCGCACTGAGCGCGCACTCGCCGCGAAAAATGCAGGACGCATCCTCAATGCCGGTAAGCTGCTTCGCCCAAAGCGCAAAGGGGTGACTCGAAGTGTCAAATTCCCCAAGGGCCCGGCCACGCTTCCCGCCGTTCAGTTAATGTAACGCTAAAGGCTAAGGCGCATGATTCGCCTTAAGTGCGCTGCGTCCTCCGCTGGACCCAGCGAACGGCTGTACTATCTAAGAAGCGTCTGCGCGGTTCCTGGCCTGCACAGCGGATTCGGCCCGAGAGGATGTTATGACAATCTACAACGCTCCCCTTCGCGACATGCAGTTCGTGCTCAATGACGTGCTGCAAATTTCCAAATATCAGAATCTTCCGGGGTTTTCGGAAGCGACCGAAGATGTCGTCGCGGCGATTCTCGAAGAGGGCGCCAAGCTCACCGGCGAGGTCTTGCATCCGCTCAACCACTCCGGAGACCGCGAGGGCTGCACCTGGATGCCCGACGGTTCCGTGAAGACTCCAAAAGGCTTCAAAGAGGCCTATGCCGCTTTTTGTGAAGGCGGCTGGCAGGGCCTTTCGGCTGACCCCGCCTATGGCGGCCAGGGCCTTCCTTACATTCTCTCGGTCGCGTTCAACGAAATGATGTCTTCGGCGAACATGGCCTTTGGCATGTATCCGGGCCTTGCTCGCGCCGCCGCCGACGCAATCTACGAGCACGGCACGGATGCTCAAAAGACGACGTATTTGCCCAAGCTCATCTCGGGCGAATGGACTGGCACGATGAATCTCACCGAGCCGCATTGCGGCACGGATCTCGGCCTCCTCCGCGCCAAAGCGGTTCCGCAGGCGGATGGCAGCTACAAGATCAGCGGGCAGAAGATTTTCATTTCGGCCGGCGAACATGACCTGTCGAAAAACATCATTCATCTTGTGCTCGCGCGTATCGAAGGCGCGCCGGAGGGAATTAAGGGGATTTCTCTCTTCATCGCGCCGAAATTCCTGATCAATGCGGACGGATCGCTCGGGGCCCGCAACGGCGTCTCCTGCGGCAAGATCGAGGAGAAGATGGGCATCCATGCGAACTCGACATGCGTCATGAATTTTGATGGGGCGACCGCTTATCTCATCGGCGAAGCCCATAAGGGCCTCAAGGCCATGTTCGTCATGATGAACGAAGCGCGGCTCGGCGTCGGCATCCAGGGCCTTGCTATCTCGGAAGTCGCCTATCAGAACGGCGCGGCCTACGCTAAGGATCGCATCCAGGGCCGCGCGCTCACAGGCGCAAAAGCGCCCGACAAGGCCGCCGATCCGATCATCGTGCACCCTGACGTGCGCCGCATGCTGCTCGAGCAGAAAGCGACGATCGAGGGCGGGCGGGCCTGGATGTACTGGACGGCGCTCAACGCCGACCTTCACCACAAATCGCCGGACGAGCAAGAGCGTTTGCGTGCTGACGATTTTCTCGGCCTGATGACGCCTATCCTCAAGGCCTATCTCACCGACAAGGGATACGCCCATGCGACCTACGCCCAGCAAGTTCTCGGCGGGCACGGCTATATCGCCGAATGGGGCATGGAGCAGTTCGTCCGCGATGCGCGCATCGCCATGATCTACGAAGGTGCGAACGGCATTCAGGCGCTTGACCTCGTCGGGCGCAAGCTGCCCAAGGACGGCGGCCGCGCGCTGTGGGCATTCTTCGGCGAAATCGACGAGTTCCTCGGCGACAACGCCGGAGACGCAGACCTCAAGCCTTTCCTCGACGGACTTTCCGGCGCCAAGTCCGACGCAATGGAAGCGACGCAATGGCTGATGCAAAACGGCTTCGCCAATCCCGATGACGCCGGTGCAGGGTCTACGGACTATCTCTATCTGATGGCGCTGTTGTGCCTTGCGCTCGGCTGGGCGCGGATGGCGAAAGTCGCGCTCGACAAGAAGCGCAGCGGCGACAAGGACGCGTTCTACGTCAACAAGCTCACGACGGGCCGGTTCTTCCTTGAGCGCATCCTTCCCGACGCCAAATCCCATCTCTCGAAGGTGAAGGCTGGTTCGGCCGCGATCATGGCTCTGCCTGCGGAAGCGTTTTGAGCTTCGGCGCAGCTATGCGCGGGCTATGTATCACGACGCGGCGAAAGAAAGTCACGAGGCTCTGAGGCGCGCCCAGTCGGGGCGATCGTCGAAGAGTCTCGCGGCGTAAGAGCACTCCGGGACAACTTTTTCGCCTCTCGCCGCGGCATCGGCGACCGCACGCTCGACGAGGATGCGCGCAAGACCGCGCCCGCGCGCGGCGGGGGGCGAATAGGTCCGCATGATCGCGACATGGCCTGTATCGGTGCGCTCATAATCGAGTTCGGCGCGGCCATGCGCCGTATCGATAAAATAGCGCCCGCCTTCGGCGCCTTCCTGATGCGTGACTTTGGGTTCGATCATCGAGTCCCCTGACAAACGGCGGCAGGCGGCGAAACTCGTGTCCATCTAGCGCGCGCTTCGGCCGGCGCTCAAGTCCCGCATGCGCCGCACGATTCTGAGCGCCGCTGCGTCCGGATCCTTGAGGAGGCATTCCCAGAACGTCGCAACTGAAAACCCGAGGCGGCGCAAAGTGCGCGCAGCGGCGCGGTCTCTTGAACGGTTGCGTGCGATTTTCGCCGACCAATAGGCCGCGTTGGTCTTGGGAGCACGGCGCCCGCGAGGGCAATCGTGTCCGTGCCAGAAACAGCCATGAACGAAAATCGCGAGACGCGCTCGGGTGAACACGAAATCCGGCGCGCCAGGCAGCGTTTTGTCATGCGCCTTTGGGCGAAGCCCCTGCCGCCGCAGCGCGGCGGCGAGCCGTCTTTCGGGGCCGGTGCCCTCGCCTTTGACCGCGCGCATGATCGACGAGCGCTTCTCCGGCGAGAAAATATCCGTCGTTCGCGTCGGGGCCGCTTTCACCGTCATGCGGCCGCCCGGCGCGCAGCGAGCGCCGGCTCCAGCACGGCTTCGGCAATCCAGCGCGCGACTGGTGCGGCGACGCCGTCGCCGCAGAGCTTCAGAGCCTGCGTCTTGCCGGAGGGCAGGCGATAGGCCTCTGGAAGGCCCATCAGCCTTGCGGCTTCCCGGGGCGAGAGTTGCCGGGCGGCGAGCGCGCCGTCCTTGATGCGGAGCAGTCTTTGTACGGAGGAGCCGCCGGCCGGCGTCCTGAGGCAGCCGGCGAGACCGTCGAAGCGCGCCTCCCAACGGGCGAGCCGCGCGCCATTCTCCGTGCGCATGCGCCGGAACACAGCGCCGATATGGGCGCCGCCCTCGCGTTGGAGCGTCTCGACGCGCGCGCGCTGCCCTTTCGCCATTGCGGCGAGGATGCGGCGCGCTTCGACGCCGCTCCAGTCCGGGCTTTCGATGTCGACGAGATCGGCAAGCAAGGGCGTCGCAGCAGAAGTGGGTCTCGCACCGATCCAGACCCAGCGCCGCGCCGCTGCGCCGGTGAGTGATCCGGCGGCTGTGATCAGCGAGGCTGGCGTAAATACGTCAGGGGCGGCAGGCGCCGGCGCGCTCCGTGCGCCGGGTTCAAGCCCGAACAGAAATAGCCGCGGGCGCGATTGCGGCAAAAAGTGCCGGGCGTCGATCGTCAGCGCTGCCGCCGCATAGCCGAGTTCGGCGATAACGTCGGCGACGGCGCGAAAATCAGCGCCCCCGCGTGACGTGAGGAGCCCAGTCACATTTTCGATGACGAGCGTGCGCGGCTTGCGGCCGGCGGCAGCGAGGGCGCGTACGAGTCGCGCATACTCGAAGAAGAGGCCGGACCTCTCGCCGATGAGCCCCCCGCGCCTTCCAGCAAGGCTGAGGTCCTGGCATGGAAAGGACGCCCAGGCGAGATCGGCCTGGGTCCTCGGCAGACTGTCGAGATCGAGCCTTCGGATATCGGCCTCGACGAGGTCCTCGCCGCTCCAATTTGCTCTGTAGGCGGCGCATTTGCCCGGATCAAAATCATTGGCGAATAGACAGCGCCAGCCGCGACCGAAGCCCGCCCGCGCCATGCCGCCGCCCGCAAAGAATTCCAGAAATGTCCGCGCCATGGGGCCGATCATCGGGAGAGTCTGACGCTGCCGCCAGCGCCGCGGTGGCTTTGTCGCGGGATCGGGCGACATCGCCCCCTTTGCGTTGACCCGTACAGCGACTCTCGCGACGGTCGCCTGTTCTTCAATGGGCCCATTGCCGCACACCTTATGCGCCTTCGTTTTCTGTCCCTTGCGCTTGCTGCGTCGGTTCTGATCGGACCGGCCTTCGCTGAGCCCGCAGAATCGGCGGGTGCGACTCCGCGCAACGGCGTCGTCGATGTGCAGATAGGCGAAAAGGGCGACGTCATGCGCATCGCCCTTGTGTGCCGCCGCGATTGTTCGGTCGGAGCCCGCGCGGGCGGGGTGTTCCACTTGCCGGGCGTCGCCTCAACGCTCGCGATTGACCTCGCGGGCCGCAGCAAGAACGCCAAGTCACTGACCTTCACGCCGGTCGAGGGCGGGTCTGATCTCAACATCGTCTCCGGCAAGGCGCTTTCAGGCGCGGCGATTCGGGCCTGTAAGGTCGATGGCCAGCCGGCGTCTTGCATCGATCTTGAATTTGTGAAGCCGGGGTCTGAAGCCGACATTCGG
The DNA here is from genome assembly GCA_964507915.1 of uncultured Caulobacterales bacterium. Classification (GTDB taxonomy): domain Bacteria; phylum Pseudomonadota; class Alphaproteobacteria; order Caulobacterales; family Parvularculaceae; genus Amphiplicatus. Next base: position 549,678 of record CAZDRH010000001.1, on the reverse strand, counting down.
CCAGCGCCGTCGCTCGCGGTCATGCAGCCCTTGCCGATTCGTCCGCGCGCCGCACCGGCAGCGCCGTCGCTTCGTTCCGCAAGTCTTTCCGGCGCCACGCCGCGTCCGGCGAACAGGGGAGGCGCAGCCGTCGCGCCCACCGGCGGCCGCGCAGGGATTGGCTCATTCGCGCCGCCCGAGCGGCTCGACCCGCCGAAGGAAGCTCTGGAGGCGGCGGCCCGTCTTGCCCGCGCGACCGCGCCGTCGCCCGCCACCGTGCCCATGTTGCGCCTTGATCGCGGCACGTCCCTGCTCGGACCGTCAACGGATATTCTAAAGGAAGCAAAGACCATTCTCGGCCGGTCGCTCGGCGTCGCGGAGTGCGAGGCGGCGAGCGCAAGACTGCGGGCTGACGCGTGGGCGCTCGACGCGATGGTCGATGTCGGCTTTTGCGCGGCGGCGCGCGGCGCGCTCGCAGACGCCGACAGTACGTTCGTGCGGCTTCTTGACTACACGCCGGACAATTATGCGGCCCTTGTCGGCCGCGCGCTCATCGCCGCCAAGAGCGGCGAACGCGCCATAGCGCGCAAATATTTCCAGGATGCGCTCAACGTGCCGCCGCCGATTGAAGAATCGAACCGCATTGTCGCAGCGATGGCATCGCTGTAGCGCAGACGCGTTGAATGCAACACCTTTCGTGGTGAGGACTCCGCAAATATTTGGTGGCGCACGCAATACAGGCTTTGAACGTGCAGTGGTTTCATGCCGGTGTCGGCGCTCAGCTGCACCTGTGCGGCGTCGCGGTCCCATTTGTATTCCGCACGATCGCGCGGAGATATGATCCTTGGTCTGACTTTCTGAGCGAACTCGGACAAACTGGCGCGCCTTTTGCCGCCGCCATGAAATGCGGCCCTTTCTGCAAGCGGGCCTTCCCTTTAGCGCGCGGACGCCGGCCTCTGGCAGCGTGTCGCTGATTTTTCACCGATCCTGTGGATGGCCAGAATGCTGATCGCCCTGCGGCGAGCCTAGATGCGTTCGCCGATCGTCGTCCGGTGCAGGAGCCGCTCGTGGCCCTGGTAGCCGCCGGTCGCCATATGGATGACGGACCGGTTGTCCCACATCACGAGCATGTTCGGCCGCCATGTGTGGCGATACTGGAACTCGTCCCGCGTCTGCCAGTGGTAGAGTTCGACGAGGAGCGCCATGCTCTCTTCCGGCGCCATATCCTCAAATCCGTTGATGTAGCCGACGCAGCCGTAAATCGCCGCCCGCCCGGTTTCAGGGTGGGTGCGGATGATCGGGTGCATCTGCGTCTCCAGCGCATCGTCTGACGGCCGGATCTCCATGCCGCGGCCCTTGTCTTCCGCGCCATAAAGGCCTGTTTTCGAATAGGCGCCGCGCGCGGAATGGATGGCGCGCTTGCCTTCGAGCCTTCGGCGCATGCCGTCCGGCATGCGTTCAAGGGCGAGATGCTGGTTCGCAAAGAGCGTATCGCCGCCGACAGGCGGGATGATCTTGCCGTAAAGGCATGTGCCCGCGGGCGGCCGCGCCTGGAAGCTCCAGTCCGAATGCCAGGCCTCCGCAAAGATCGGTCCGGTCTCCTCCGCGCGCCGCCGCACCGCGATGATGTGTTTGCGGCCGGGGATCGGGGCTATGAACGGGTCCTCGCCGAAGGGTCCGAAGGCGCGCGTGAAACGCTCCAGCGCGTCATCGTCGAGCGCCTGATCTGGAAAGGCGAGGACGTGGTGTTCGAGCCATAGCGCGCGAAGCTCGGCGGCAAGGCTGGGCGAGATCGGCGGCGCCAGATCAACGCCGCGGACTTCCGCGCCGCAGGCCGCGCCCGACGGTTTGACGGAGAGGGCCATGGCGCTTCCTTTTCGTCCTTGCTATGGGCAGCATAAATCAAATCGCCGCAAACGGCGATCCGCGAGGGAGCGGAATGCCTGTCATCGACTCCAAAACCGATCCGCAATCTGAAAGCTTTGCGGCGAACGCGTCCGCGCTGAAGGCGCTTGTCGCAGACCTCAAGGCGAAGGCGGCCAAGGTCGCGGCAGGCGGCGGGGCGAAGAACGCCGAGCGGCACGCGGCGCGCGGCAAGCTCCTCGCGCGCGAACGAATCGAACGGCTGGTCGATCCGGGCGCCCCCTTTCTGGAACTCGGCGCTTTCGCCGCCTGGGAGATGTATTCAGGGGATGTGAACGCCGCCGGGATCATCACCGGCATCGGCCGCGTCGAGGGCGTCGAGTGCATGATCGTCGCCAACGACCCGACGGTCAAAGGCGGCACCTATCACCCGATGACGGTGAAGAAGCATCTGCGTGCACAGGAAATCGCCGGCGAGTGCCGCCTGCCCTGCCTCTATCTCGTCGAATCGGGCGGCGCGTTCCTGCCGATGCAGGACGAGGTCTTTCCGGACAAGGACGATTTCGGCAGGATCTTCTACAATCAGGCTAATCTTTCGGCGGCCGGGATCCCGCAGATCGCCGTCGTGCATGGCAGCTGCACGGCGGGCGGGGCCTATGTGCCCGCGATGTCGGATGAGGCGATCATCGTCCGCAAACAGGGCACGATCTTTCTCGGCGGCCCGCCCCTCGTCAAAGCCGCGACCGGCGAAATCGTGACCGCCGAAGAGCTTGGCGGCGGAGATGTGCACACGCGCCAATCCGGCGTCGCCGATCATCTGGCGGAAGACGACGACCATGCGCTCGGCCTTGCCCGCCGCATCGTGGCGCGCCTCAACTGGCGCAAGCTCGGCGTTCTGCCGACAAAGGCGACGCGCGCGCCGAAATATGCGGCTGAAGAGCTCTACGGCATCGTCGAGCAGGACTCTCGCAAGCCTTATGACGCGCGCGAGATCATCGCGCGCCTCGTCGACGCCTCGGAATTCGACGAGTTCAAGCCGCTTTACGGTTCGACCCTGGTGACGGGCTTTGCGCATCTCCACGGCTTCCCTGTCGGCATCCTCGCCAACAACGGCATTCTGTTCTCGGAAAGCGCGCAAAAGGGCGCGCATTTCATTGAGCTTTGCGCGCAGCGCGGCGTGCCGCTCGTCTTCCTGCAGAACATCACCGGCTTCATGGTCGGCAAATCGGCGGAAGCAGGCGGCATCGCCAAGGACGGCGCCAAGCTCGTCACCGCCGTATCAACGGCGCGCGTGCCCAAATTCACCGTCATCGTCGGCGGTTCTTACGGCGCCGGCAATTACGGCATGTGCGGGCGCGCCTATTCCCCGCGCTTTCTCTTCATGTGGCCGAATGCGCGCATCTCCGTGATGGGCGGCGAGCAGGCAGCGAGCGTCCTTGCAACAGTGAAGCGCGACGGCCTCGCCAAAGGCGAAAGCTGGAGCGCAGCGGAGGAAGAGACATTCAAGGCGGAGATCCGCGCCGGCTATGACGCGCAAGGCTCGCCCTACTACTCGTCCGCGCGTCTCTGGGATGACGGCATCATTGATCCCGCACAGACCCGGGACGTGCTCGGCCTTTGCATTTCCGCCTCGCTCAACGCCGCAAACGAGCCGACGAAGTTCGGCGTGTTCAGGATGTGACGATGCGGTTTGAGAGATTCGCCTTGGTTTTCGGGCTCGTGTCTGATCCCCCCCTGGCCCCCCCTTTTCAAGGGGGGGAATTGCACCGAGTCCGGAGCTTTCCCCCCCTTGAAAAGGGGGGGCAAGGGGGGGATCAACCGCACGCGCCGCATACGCTCCTATCAACGCAGAGCCGCGCCGATGTTCCGTAAAATCCTCATCGCCAATCGCGGAGAAATCGCCGTCCGCGTCCAGCGCACGGCGCGGCGCATGGGCATCGCTGCGGTCGCGGTCTATTCCGACGCCGACGCGGACGCCCCGCATGTGAAGGCCTGCGACGAGGCCGTCCGTATCGGGACGAATGCCGCGGCCGACAGCTATCTGCGCGCCGAACGCATCATCGAGGCGGCGCGGCGCACGGGCGCCGAGGCGATCCATCCGGGCTACGGCTTTCTTTCGGAAAACGCAGACTTCGCGGACGCGCTCGACGCGGCGGGGATCGTCTTCATCGGGCCGACGGCGGCCTCGATCCGAGCCATGGGGTCGAAATCGGCGGCCAAGGACCTGATGGAGAAAGCCGGCGTGCCGACGACGCCCGGCTATCAGGGCGCCGATCAATCGCTTGGGACCTTCCGCCGTGAATGCGCGCGCATCGGCTATCCCGTGCTGCTGAAGGCGACGGCCGGCGGCGGCGGCAAGGGCATGAAGATCGTCGCGACCGAAGCTGAACTCGCCGAACAGCTCGCCTCCGCCCAGCGCGAGGGCAAAGCCTCGTTCGGCGATGCGCGCGTGCTCGCCGAGCGCTATGTGCCGCGCGCGCGGCACCTTGAGGTGCAGATCGTCGGCGACGGCAAGGGCGAGGTCGTCCATTTCTTCGAGCGTGACTGTTCCGTACAAAGACGCCACCAGAAGATCATCGAAGAAGCGCCGGCGCCGCGCCTCCCCGCCCCGGTCCGCGCGCGGCTTCTCAAAATCGGCGTCGACGCCGGTAAGGCCGTCTCCTATCGCGGCGCGGGCACTGTCGAGTGCCTCTATGACGGCGGCGAGAATGTCTATTTTATGGAGATGAACACGCGTCTCCAGGTCGAACATCCGGTGACGGAGGAAATCACTGGCGTCGATCTTGTCGAGTGGCAATTCCGCGTCGCGGCTGGCGAAGGCCTGCCGCTGAAGCAGGCGGACATTCGCGAACAGGGCGCGGCGTTCGAGGCGCGGATTTATGCGGAAAATCCGGACAACGGCTTTGCGCCTTCGGTTGGAACGCTGACGCGCCTTTCCTTGCCGCAGGACGCGCGCGTCGATTCCGGCGTCGAGGAAGGCCAAACGATCACGCCCTTTTACGATCCGATGATCGCTAAGGTGATTTGCCACGGCGCGACGCGGAGCGAGGCGCTCGCGAAGTTGCGCGCCGCGCTCGCCGCGGTGCGCGTCGCCGGCGTTGAGACCAATGCGCGATTCCTGCACAGCCTTGCGTCCGATCTCGATTTTGCCGCGGGCGACGTGTCGACACGCTATATCGACGAGCACCGCGAGTCGCTGTTCGCGCGCGCGCCGCTCGGCGACCGGGCTGCCGCCGCCGCGCTCTTCGCGCGCCATCAGGCCGCACGCCAAGGCTCCGGCGCAGACCCCTGGGAAAGCCTCACGGGCTTCCGTCTCAACAAGCCGGCCAAGGCCGTTTACTGGATCGAGATAGACGGCGCGCCGGCCGTCGCGCGCCTGATGCGGCATGCGGATCATATTGAAGTCGAGATCGACAGGACGGCGCCGGCCGCGTTGCGCCGCGCGGGCAAGGCGCCGACCGACGCGCCGCGGCGCTATACGTTCACAGCGAAAGACGCAGGCGGCGCGATCCGCGTGACGCTGGGTGATGCGACGTTCACGGCGGATGTCGCCCCGCATGGCGAGGCCTTGCGCATCTTCATCGGCGCTGAGCACTGGGATGTGCGCTTTCCCAATCCGCTGAAAGGCGCGGGCGCGGCGCATGCCGCAGGCGGATCGTTGAAGGCGCCGATGCCGGGCGTCGTCACGCTCGTGAAGGCCAAACCGGGCGAGACGGTCGCGGCCGGCGCGACGCTCATGGTCATGGAAGCGATGAAGATGGAGCATGCGATCAAGGCGCCCCATGACGGCGTCGTCAAAGGCTTCCGCTTCAAGCCCGGCGATCAGGTGAAGGACGGCGATCTGCTGGTGGAGTTCGAGGAAGCTTGAGAGAGGTTGACGCTTACGTAAGAGCGAAGATCGCCCCCTCTCCCGTTTGCGGGAGAGGGCCGGGGTGAGGGACGGGCGACGCGCCGCTGTGTTGCATCCCTGCACGGACGTTACGGCCCGCGGAGGCGCCCTCACCCCCGACCCCTCTCCCGCACGCGGGAGAGGGGGGAGTCTGTAAACGGAAACCATTCACCTGCCGCCTGCAACCCAGGAGTCCACTATGTACGACATGAAGAACGTCAAGAAGCTCAAGAAATTTGACGGGCTCTCGCCCGCCGCGTGGAAAGCCTTTGTCGCCTTCGATCAGGCGGCGCTTGCCGACGGCGTCATTCCGAAAAAGTACAAGGAGCTGATGGCGCTCGCCGTCGCGCTGACGACGCAATGTCCATACTGCCTAGAGATCCACAAAGAAGCTGCAAGAAAAGCCGGCGCGACGGAAGAAGAACTGGCCGAGACAACCATGGTCGCTGCGGCGCTCCGAGCCGGCGCCGCCGTAACGCACGGGACGCACCTCATTGCAGAATGAAGGTCATGCGGCGGCGCGCACCATAGCACTGCGCGCCGCCAACTGACCGCGCACAAAGGCGACAAAGGCCGGGTCCTCTCCCTGCAAATTGCCTTCGACATAGCGCGCGAAATCGGGCCGCTTCAGCCAATAGGCAAAAAAGTCCGCCCACGACCCCCAGCGGCGGCCGCCCGCCGCGGAAAGCGTCTCCTCGTAAAGCAGAATGTAGGCGCGCTCGAACAAGGCGAGCAGCATTTCATAATAGATCGCCTGACGCCGTTTCTGTTCGGGCGTCAGCTTTTCGCTCGAGCCGTCTTCAAGCACGTCAAGCTCCGGATGGGCGAGCACGGCTTCGAGAAACGCCGAATATTGCTGCGAGAGCTGGACATAGATTTCGTCCTCACGCTGCTCAAGCTCCTTGGCTTCATTCGCCCGCTCGGCCCGCATCTCGCGCCACAGCGCAAGGAGCGCGAAAGGAAGGCCGAGCACGGTCACAAGGTAGGAGAGGAACTCCCAAAGCTGCATCGTCTCGTCGCTGATCATAGCCGCCGCCTTTCCGCGCGGCAGCATAGCCTCGCGCGGGCCACGCAGAAAGCCGTTGACGGCGACTGCGGCACGGCGCGACAAGGGCCGCATGACCGAGCGCATCACCATCGTCGAAGCCGGCCCCCGCGACGGGCTGCAAAACGAGAAAGCAATCGTCAGTGTTGAGACGAAAGCCCTGCTGGTCGAGCGCCTCGCAGCAGCGGGCGCAAGCGTCGTCGAGGCGGGCGCCTTTGTCTCGCCGAAGTGGGTCCCGCAAATGGCGGCGACCGATGCGGTGATGGCGCGGATCGTCCGGCGCGCCGGCGTCTCCTATCCGGTGCTGACGCCCAATCTCAAAGGCTATGAAGGCGCGCGTGCGGCGGGAGCCGACACGGTCGCCGTATTCGGCGCGGCGTCGGAGAGTTTCAGCCAGAAAAACATCAATTGTTCGATCGCGGAAAGCCTTGAACGCTTCCGGCCCGTGATCGAGGCCGCTCGCGCAGACGGCGTGCGCGTGCGCGGCTATGTCTCCTGCGTGCTCGGCTGCCCCTATGAAGGGCATGTGCCGGTCGCTCAGGTCGTGCGCGTCGCCAAGGCGCTCTTCGCCATGGGCTGCTATGAAGTCTCGCTTGGCGACACGATCGGCGTCGGCACGGCGCGCGAGACCTCGGCGCTCGTGCGCGCGGTCGCGCAGGAAACGCCGCTCGACGCGCTCGCCGGGCATTTTCACGACACCTATGGTCAGGCGCTCTCCAACATCTGGGCGGCGATCGGCGTAGGCGTGACCGTTTTCGATTCGTCCGTTTCGGGCCTTGGCGGCTGCCCCTATGCGAAAGGCGCGTCAGGCAATGTCGCGACGGAAGACGTCGTCTACGCCCTGCACCGCTCCGGCCTTGCGACGGGTCTTGATCTCGACGCGTTGATCGACATCAGCCGCTGGATCTCCGTAGAACTCGGCCGCGCGCCGCAGTCGAAAGTGACGCTCGCGCGCGCGCAGGCTTGAGGCGGAACGACCCGCTATGGCGGGCGCGAATTCTCCGCTATGGCCTCTGTGACCTCATCAATCGCCGCGTCGAGGGACCATGAACGAGAAGAAAAACCGCCCCGCTTTCGCGACCCGCGTCATCCATGCCGGTCAGGAGCCCGATCCATTGACCGGCGCCGTGATGCAGCCGATCTACCAGACCTCGACCTATGCGCAGGAGAGCCCGGGCGTCCACAAAGGGTTTGTCTATGCGCGCGGCCACAACCCGACGCGTTTTGCCTATGAGCGTTGCGTCGCTGACCTTGAGAACGGCCTGCGCGCCTTCGCGTTTTCTTCGGGCATGGCGGCGATTGCGACGGCGCTCGAACTCTTGCCGGCGAGGAGCCATGTCGTCGCCATGGACGACGTCTATGGCGGCACCTATCGGCTCTTCGAGCGCGTGCGCAAGGCGTCCGCCGGCCTTTCTTATTCCTATGTCGATCTGACGCAGGCGGACAATCTCCTCGGCGCGCTGACGCCCGAGACGAAGCTCGTCTGGATCGAGACGCCGACCAATCCGATGCTGAAAATCGTCGATATCGAGGCGATCGCGCGGATCACGAAAGCGAAGGGCCTTCTCCTCGGCGTCGACAACACCTTCGCCTCGCCCTATTGCCAGCGCCCGCTCGATTTCGGCGCGGACATCGTCATGCATTCGGCGACGAAGTACATCGCCGGCCATTCCGACGTGGTCGGAGGATTGCTGGTCGTCAAGGACAAGGAGCTCGGCGAGCACCTGCAATTCCTGCAGAACTCCGTCGGCGCAATTCAGGGGCCGTTTGATTCCTTCCTCGCCTTGCGCGGCCTCAAGACCCTGGCGCTGAGGGCCGAGCGCGCGTCGTCGAACGCCATGGCGCTCGCCGAATGGCTGGAGCGCCATCCCGCGATCAGCGGCTGCATCTATCCAGGGCTCAAGAGCCATCCGGGACACGCGGTCGCACAGCGCCAGATGGACGCTTTCGGCGGCATGGTGACCTTCACGCTCAAAGGCGGCCTCGACGCCGCCAAAGCGATGCTAGAGCGCGTCGAGCTTTGCACGCTCGCCGAGAGCCTTGGCGGCGTTGAGAGCCTTATTGAACATCCCGGAATCATGACTCACGCCTCCGTGCCGCCGGAACGCCGCAAGGAACTGGGCGTCGACGACAGTCTCGTACGCTTTTCTGTTGGGATTGAAGACCTCGCCGATCTCCGGGCGGACCTCGAACAAGCCTTGAAAGGGCTTTAGATGCGGAGGCGGCGCCGCCCTTGCGAGCAGCGCCGCCCTTTCGCCGCTGGCGGGGGAGAGAGTGCCAGCGACCTCATGCGGCAGTCGGCAAGTACCGCCTGACCGGTTCCAGCTATGGATTGTACTTTCGATCGCACAAGAATTTCTGGGGGCTGACTTTTAGCAGCGTCGCCAAAATTGCATAGGCCCCAATTGCGCATATGACAGGAATTTGAAGCGTTGCGACTTGCGAGCGGCGAATTCACGGCTCGATCGGCTTCATTCCAAGTTTTTCCGCTGCAGCGCTTATAACGCGAAGGCTCACGGCGACTCTTCGAACTACTTCGATCGCTGTCCCGGGCGCCGGGCGCGAGGGTGCGCATTCTCGTATACGGCGAGTAGCCGTGACGTCTCGATTTGAGTGTACCGCTGGGTCGCAGCGATTGATGCGTGGCCAAGCAATTCCTGCACAGCCCTAAGGTCGGCGCCGGCCGCCAGAAGATGCGTCGCAAAAGAGTGGCGCAGGGCGTGCGGCGTCGCCGACGGATCGAGATTGAGCATGCGCCGCGCCGCTTCCATCGTTCTTTGCGCAAGCCGCGGGCTCAAAGGTCCTCCGCGTGCGCCATAAAACAGCGGCCCACCCTGAAAGGGGCAGGTATTGCGATACTCTTCGACGGCGTCGCGCACGGCGGCAAGAACCGGCACGTCGCGCATCCGGCCGCCTTTCCCGCGGAGGCGCAAGGTTTCGCCGAAGGGCGCGTCAGTCCACTTCAACGAGAGCGCCTCGGCGATCCGCAGCCCCGCGCCCCAGAGCAGCGTCATGAGCGCCCGGTCGCGCAGCTTGACCCAGAGTACCGCATCTTCGGCCGCGATATCTTCAATCAGGGATTGCGCGTCCGGCTGCGACAAAGGTCGCGGCAATCTTGGCTTGGCCTTGGCGCCGCGCATGGAGGCGATTGCGTCATTATCAACCCCAGCACGCCTTTTGGCGAAACGGAAAAAAGCGCGCAGCGCCGAGAGGTCGAGATTGAGCGTCGGCGCCGTTACGCCTTCGGCTTTGCGGCTGGCCAGAAACGCCCGGAAGTCGCGCGTTTCGAGGTCTTTCAACGACGCCGCGTCAAGGTCTTCCGCGCCGAAAAACGCAGCGAAACGGTCGAGCGCTGCGCCGTAATTGCGCAGCGTATGCGGGCTTACGCGCTTCTCCGCGGCAAGGTGCTGTAAGAAGGCGGACCGGATCGCGGCGAAACTCTCGTCATGTGCGGGGCGAGGCATGCCTGTAACTGAACGCCGCCGAAGGTTAACAGGTCCTTACCAGTCCTTGAGGACATAAAGATCAGCGCGCAGGTCGGCGATACCGTAGCCTTCCGCTGACGAGACCGTGCGCACAACGGGATGCGCCGCCGGCCGCTTGCGTATGGTTTGCGCGACAGACTCCGCCGCCGCTTCCGCCTCGCGCTTCTGCAGCTTGTCGATCTTCGTCAGCACCGCGCCGTAGCCGACCGCCGCCGTGTCGAGCATGTCCATCACCTCGATATCGGTCGGCTTCACGCCATGGCGCGAGTCGATCAGCAGGAGCACGCGCCGCAAGGTCTGCCGCCCACGGAGAAAATCCCGCGTCAGCGCCGACCAGGCCTTGATGTCCTTCGCTGACGCTTCGGCGTAGCCATAGCCCGGCAGATCGACGAGGCGCAGCACACCGCCGAGATCGAAATAGTTGAGCTCGCGCGTCCGCCCCGGCGTGTTCGATGCGCGCGCAAGCCCCTTGCGCCCGGTGAGCGCATTGAGAAGCGAAGACTTGCCGACATTCGAACGGCCGGCGAACGCGATCTCCGGCGGTCCTGCTTCCGGCAAGGCGTCGACATCCGTCGCGCCGGCCATGAAATCGCAGGGCCCCGCAAAAAGCCGGCGCGCCGCCTCGATCGTCTCCGGCGGGTGCGCCGACAGGGGGGCCTCCATGCGCGGTCTATTTGGCTGCTGATGCGGCTTTGGCCGCCGGCTTCTTGACCCAGGGCGGGCGGAAATTCTCTTTCCAGTCTATCTCGACGTTGTGCTTCCGCATGAAATAGATCTGCTGGAAAATAGAGATGACGGTTGACCAGAGCCAGTAGATGACAAGCCCGACCGCGAAGGGCGCGAACAGGAAAATCATCATCCACGGCATGATCGCGAAGACCTGCGCCTGAATCGGGTCCTGCGGCGGCGGGCTCAGCTTCATCTGCAGCCACATGGCGACGCCATAGAGCAAGGGCAGAAAGCCAATGTGCAGGAAGACGCCGATGAGCGGGATCGTCGTCGGGTCGAAGGGCAAGACGCCGAAGAGGTTGAAGATGTTCGTCGGATCGGGCGCGGACAGATCCTGGATGTAGCCGAAGAAGGGCTGGTGCCGGAGCTCGATCGTGACGAACAGCGATTTGTAGAGCGCGTAGAAAATCGGCATCTGGAGGAAGATCGGCAGGCAGCCCGTGACCGGGTTGATCTTCTCCTTCTTGTAGATCGCCATCATCTCCTGCTGCATCTTCGCAGGATCGCCGGAATATTGCGCCTTCGCCGCTTCCATCTGCGGCTGGGCCTTCTTCATCTTCGCCGTCATCTCATAGGCGCCGTTGGCGAAGGGGAAGACGAGCAGGCGGATGATGCAGGTGAGCGCGAGGATGGCGAGGCCCCAATTGCCGATATTGTCGCCGAGGAAATCGAGCGTGGCGAAGATCGGCCGGGTCAGGAACCAGAAATTGCCCCAGTCGACGGCGCGGTCGAAGCCGATAATGCCGAGCCCGCCTTTGGCCGCCGGCGCCTGATAGGAGCGCAGGATGTCGACGTCCTTGGCGCCCGCAAATCTGTATACGGTCAATTCCAGCGTCTTGCCGGGCTCAAGACGCGTCGCCGCGCGCTTGTAGCCGGCGCTGAAAACAGGCTCTGACGGCGTGCCGATATTGCGCAGCACGATATCAAAGGCCTCGCCTTGCGGCGGGATGACCGCGGCGAGCCAGTATTTGCTGGTGATCCCCGCCCAGCCTGTAAGTCCGGATTGGGCGAGCTCCTCCCCGTTCAGAAACTTCTTGTTGTTGAAGGGTCGCTGCAGCAGCGACTTCTCGACGATCGCGATCGGACCTTCATGCAGAATGGAGTTCTTGTTGACGCCGGGCTCGATGCCGTACTGCACCGACCGCCCATAGGCCTGCACATCGACGGCTTGCGTCCCCTCATTGCGGATGCGGTGCGAGACCGTGAACATGAAATGCTCGTCGATCGCGATCGTCTTCTCAAGGACGACGTCGCCCGATCGCCGCGTCAGCGTGACCGGCGTTTTCTCCGTTAGTTTCGCGCCGGCCCGGGCCGACCACAGCGCATCGGGATCAGCGTCCGCCCCGATGACGAAGAAATCCTGCACGTAATGGCCGTGTTTGAACTCAGCGGGACTGAGGACGCGAATTTCTGGGCTCTTCGGGTCAAGCGTCTCGCGGTAATTCTTGAGGCGCAAATCGTCGATCTTCGCGCCTTTGAGGTTGATCGAACCATCGACTTCGGCGGCGTCGATCGGCACGCGTCCAGGCGCCATGGCGAGCGCGCTTTCAAGCGTTTCGGCCTTGGGCGCCGCCACCGCTTCGGCAGCGGTTTGCGCCGGCGTCTTTGCGGCTTCCGCAGCCTTGCGCGCGGCTTGGGCTTGCTGGGCGGCCTCCATCTGCGGGCGCACGACGAAATACTGCCAGCCCACGATCACAAAAAACGACAACGCGGCGGCGAGAATGAAATTGCGGTCCATCGTGTCTTTCCGGAATGCGTTGCAGCCGACGTGCGATCTCAGCGTGAGGCTTTGGGGCGTCCGATGTTATCCGCGCGGCGTGCGCGCAAGAGTGTTGAGGGCGCGCTGGAAATCGTCGATCAAGTCGGAAAAAACAAGATCCGCCGCCGCCGCCCGCGCGATGAGCACATAGTCGCAGCCAGGCTCTCCGTGAAGGGGAAGAACGACGCGGCATGCCTCGCGCAGGCGCCGCTTGATCCGGTTGCGCAAGACCGCTTTGCCGAGTTTCTTGGTCACTGTAATGCCGGCGCGAACCCCCGCTTCCGCGTCTTGCCTCTTCCGCTTCACGAGTAGAAACGCGCGCGTACCTGTTTTCGCCCCGTCGCGGGCGGCGAGGAAGTCGGCACGCTTCTTGATCCAGGAAAAGGCTGCGGTCAGGCGGAGAGCTTCTTGCGGCCTTTGGCCCTGCGCTTGGCGAGGATCTTGCGGCCGCCCGGGGTTTGGCTCCGCTTGCGGAAGCCGTGGCGGCGCTTGCGGCGGAGACGGCTCGGTTGGTAGGTCCGTTTCATCGGTCGAACTCTTCAGAAATGTGTCGGGCAGGCCGGTCGCCGCCGGGGAGGCGTGGTCCTAGACGAGGACCCTTGAAGCGTCAACCGCCAGCGAGAGGTCTTTGTAATAGATGTGCGTGGCGCAAGGACGCCCGTCCGGAAGCAGCGCGAAGTTCGGAATGGAGCCTGACTTGATCCATCCGAGGCGCGCATAGAGCCGCGCCGCGTCTTCGCTCGCCGTGTCGAGCACAAGCAGACGCCGGCCGGCAGCAAACGCCGCCTCTTCCGCCGCCCGCATCAACGCGGCGCCGACGCCTTGCTTCCGGGCGCTACGCAGCACGAGCATCTTTGCGATCTCCGCGCGATGCAGCTGGTTTTCGATCTGGACGGGGATCATCTGGACGGTTCCCATCACGAGCCCATCGCTGGCACGTCGCGCGGCGAAGACGGCCCTGCCGTCGTCCCTGCCATCGGCGATGCCGTTCCAGAACTCGACGGCGCGCGCCCGGGTGAGCCCCGCAAGGAAGCTGACAGACGCGCCGCCTTCCACACAATCCAGAAGAACCGATGCGAATTCGTTGGCCGCGGCGCGGACGCCCGCCGCATCGAGCCTTTCCACGACAAAAGATCCCATCGTGTTCCTATTGTGCACATCCATTCGTCTATTATAATGGACGAATGGACACTGAAGTCAACGCCGCGGACGCGGCACTCGCCTCAAGGCTTCGGACTGAACGCGAACGGCGGCATTGGTCCCTCGCCGCCCTCGCCGAACGGTCTGGCGTCTCCAAAGCTATGATCAGCAAGGTCGAGCGCGGGGAATCGAGCCCAACCGCCGCGACACTCGGCAAGCTGTCCGGCGCTTTCGGCCTCACGCTTTCTGCGCTTCTTGACGGCGTTGAAAACCAAGGGAGCCGGATGCGCCGGGCGCAGGAACAGCCTCTGTGGACTGATCCCGGGACCGGCTATCTCCGCCGGCAGGTTTCGCCCCCGAGCGCCGCGCCGCTTGAGCTTGTGGAAGTCCGTCTCCCGCCCGGCGCGGCGATTGCGTTTCCCGCGAGTTCTTACGCCTTCATCCGGCAAGTCTTCTGGGCACTCGAAGGCTCGTTTGAAGTCGTCGAAGCGGACACGTCGCAGCGGCTTTACGCCGGAGATTGCTACGTGCTTGGCGAACCTCGAGACCGGATCATCCGAAATCCGACAGGCGCGCCTTGCCGCTACCTTGTCGTCATCGCGCGCCTTTGATCGGCGCTGCCCGTAGGTCCCCGCGCAAAACCGCGCTACAGCGAGGCAGTCGAAGGAGCGCTCATGCAGGCAAACCGCCTCACCCGATTCATCCCGCTGCTGATCATCGCCGGCGGCTTCGCCGCCTTCTTTGCGACGGGCGCCAACAAATATGTGTCGCTCGCCTGGCTGCGGGAGAATTACGGGGCGGTGCAAGACTTTGTCGCCGCCCGTTTCGCGCTGGCGCTCGGCCTCTTCATGCTCGCCTATGTCGCCATGGCGGCGTTCTCTGTTCCGGGCGCGGGCCTCATGTCGTTGTCGGCGGGCTTGCTCTTCGGAACGATGATCGGAACAGCGGCGGTCGTCATCGCGGCGACCCTAGGCGCGACCTTGCTTTTCCTTGCCGCAAGATCTGCCTTCGGCGGCGCGCTCAAGGCGAAGGCGGGGGGATTCATCGAGAAGTTCGAAGCCGGTATCAACGAGAACGCGTTCTCCTATCTTCTCCTATTGCGCCTCGTTCCGCTGTTTCCATTCTTTGTGATCAATCTCGCGCCGGCCTTCACGAAGATAAGGACCTCAACCTATGTGCTTGCGACCTTCATCGGCATCATGCCGGGGTCTTTCGCCTACGTGAGCGCGGGCCGCGGCCTCGGCGCCGTGTTCGAAAGCGGCGGCGCGGTCTCGCTCAGCGGCCTCCTGACCAAGCCCGAAGTCCTGACGCCGATCGTCGCGCTCAGCCTGCTCGCGCTCCTTCCCGTTTTGCTCCGCGTGCTGAAGGCGCGCCGGCCGGGAGCGGCGCAGTGACGACGATCGCGGCGGATCTTTGCATCATCGGCGCGGGCTCCGGCGGCCTTTCAGTCGCGGCCGGCGCGGCGCAGCTCGGGCGCAAGGTCGTGCTCATCGAAAAGGCCGAGATGGGCGGCGACTGCCTCAATTTCGGCTGCGTGCCTTCCAAGGCGCTGATCGCGTCGGCGCGGCGCGCCCATGACGCGCGCGACGCCAAGCACCTCGGCGTCCATGCCGAGGTCAGCGTCGATTTCAACGCGGTGATCGATCACGTCCGCCGCGTCATCGCGGCGATCGAGCCGCATGACAGCCAGGCGCGGTTCGAAAAGCTCGGATGCACGGTCATTCGCGCCGTGGCCGCCTTCACGGGCCCGCGCGAGGTCTCCGCGGGCGGCGCGATCGTGCGCGCAAAGCATATCGTGCTTGCGACCGGATCCTCGCCGTTTGTGCCGGCGATCGAGGGGCTCGCGCATGTGCCCTATTTCACTAATGAGACCATTTTCCTCAATCGTCACCAGCCGGAGCATCTCATCGTGCTCGGCGGCGGGCCGATCGGCTGCGAACTCGCACAGGCGTTCCGTCGCCTCGGCGGCCGCGTCACCCTGATCGAGGCCCAGCGCCTTCTTGGACGCGAAGATCCGGAAGCCGCCGCAGTAGTGCGCGACAGCCTTATCGCGGACGGCGTCGCCATTGTCGAAGGCGCGGCCGTCGTCAAAGCCGCAGGAACGGCGGACAGCGTCACGCTCGACCTCGCTGACGGGCGCCTGGTGCGAGGGACCCACCTTCTTGTCGCCGTCGGCCGCAAACCGAATGTCGAGGGACTTGATCTCGACAAGGCAGGCGTTGCTTACACCAAGACCGGCATTACGGTCGATCCGCGCCTCAGGACCACGAACAAGCGCGTCTACGCGATCGGTGATTGCGCCGGCGGCGCGCAGTTCACGCATGTCGCGGGCGATCATGCCTCGACGGTCGTGCGGAGTATTCTCTTCAAGGCGCCTGCCAGCCGCCGCGACGCCATTGCGCCCCGCGCCACGTACACAGCGCCGGAAATCGCAGCCGTCGGGCTTTCCGAAGAGGCGGCGAAAGCGATCGAAGGCGCACGCATCCTGCGCTGGAGCTTCAAGGAGAACGATCGTGCGCAGGCGGAGGAAGCAGTTGAAGGCTTCGGCAAGCTCATGACCGACGCGCGCGGAAAGATTCTCGGTGCAACCCTTGTCGGCGACAATGCCGGCGACCTCATTCACATCTTCGCTTTCGCGCTCGCCAACAAGATGAGCGTGCGCGCCTTCACGAACTACATCGCCCCCTACCCGACCCGCGGCGAGATCGCCAAACGGCTCGGAAGCGCGTGGTATACGCCGGCATTATTCTCCGATCGCACGCGCGGCCTAGTGCGCGCGCTGGCGGCCTTTGATTGAGCGCGGAAGGCGGCGGACGTTCCCAATGACTCATGCGGCGGAAGCAGGCGACCCGGCATTTGCGCCTTTGCGTGCACTGCGCCGTTCCCTCTCCGCGCAGCTGATCGCGCTGACGATCGTTTTTGTGCTGCTGGCCGAGTTGATCGTGCTCGTCCCTTCCGTGGCCAAGCACCGGATTGACTGGTTCGAGAAGCGCCTGGAACAGGCCTATATCGCCTCGATCGCGCTAGAGAGTCCCGAGCACGCCATGATCAAACCTGACACGATGCGGCGGCTTTACGCGACGGCTGGCATAATCGGCGTCGTGCTTGATCGCAACGGAATGCAGAAGGAAGAATATACCCCGGGCCATAATTGGATGCGCTACAAGGCGACCTATCCAGTCGCGATCGAAAATCGCAGCGCGCCCCTCCTCATAGCCGACGCCTGGGGCACTTTCTTTTCCAAAGGCGACAATCTCGTGCGTATCACCGGCGCGCCGCGCTTTGCCGGCGGGACGCAGGTCGAAATGTTCGTGAGCCAGGCCGCTTTGCGCCGCGACCTGCATGATTATGCGCGAAACATTCTGCTCTTGTCGCTTGTGATTTCGACTCTGACCGGCCTTCTCTTCTATGTCGCCGTCGATTTCGTGATCGTTCGTCCTGTGCGACGGCTGACGCGCAGCATGGCGCGTTTCAACGAACGTCCAGAGGAGCCGTCCTCCGTACTCGCCCTTTCGGAGCGCAACGACGAACTCGGGGACGCCGAGCGCGGCTTGCGGGCCATGGAAGAGCGCGTGCAGAGTCTGCTTGGTGAACGCCGCCGCCTTGCCGCGCTCGGCGCGGGCATCTCCAAGATCAGCCATGATTTGCGCAATATTCTCGCCTCAGCGCAGCTCATGTCGGACCGGCTCGCCAAGAGCGAAGACCCGCGCGTGCGTCAGCTCTCCCCGCGCCTTCTGCAAGCGCTCAACCGCGCCGTCGCCCTCTCCCGCGACACCGTCAACTATGGGCGCATGGCGCCGGAGGCGCTACGAAAAGCGCGGTTTCTGCTCGGGGAACTTGCCGATGAGGCGCTCGATGACGCGACCCATGGGCAAGTCGCTTTTGTCAACGCGATTCCCGCTGACATCACAGTTTTTGCAGACCGTACACAGATCTATCGCGCGCTTTTCAATCTCGTGAAGAACGCCGTCGAGGCGATCGCGCCTGACGTGGCGACACAGCCCGACAGCGGCGCCGGCGACACAGAGCCGCCGCCTCCGCGCGGAACCGTTACGCTCCGAGGACGAATTGATGCCGGCAAAGTTGAAATAGAGGTCGCCGACACTGGACCGGGCGTTCCTGCTGCCGCCCGCGCGGCTCTATTCGAGCCATTTCGCGGCTCGTCAAAGCCCGGCGGCACCGGCCTCGGCGTCGCGATCGCCTATGAGATCCTGAAAGCGCATGGCGGCGCGCTGATGCTGTCGAAGTCCGATTCAAGCGGCGCGACCTTCACGCTCGAATTGCCGCTCGTCTGAAGACGGGTCTACTGGGCCCCAGGCTTCTACGAATGATCGCGCGTTCGGATCAGCGGGGCGCGTCAAGGCGTTCCCGTCACGACGCCCGTCTTCACGACGCCTTCGCGCCGCTTGTCTGCGCCGCCGTCGAAGTTTCCATCCTTCAGTACGCGGAAACCATGGACGCCGCTGTTGAGGTCGCGCTCGGACACCGCATGGCCGAGTTGTTTCAGCGAGTCGATCGTCGCCGCGTCGAAACGTCCGCGTTCGAGCACGGGCGCGCCGCGCGGAATGACGGCGTTCGGCAGGTCGATCGCTTCCTGCATCGAGAGTTTCCAGTCGAGGAGGCCGATCACCGCCTTGGCGACATAGCCCATGATCGCGGGGCCGCCCGGCGAGCCGAGCGCGCCCCAGACACGGCCCTTCTTGTCGAAAATGATGACCGGGGTCATCGAGGAGCGCGGGCGTTTGCCCGGCGCGACGGCGTTCGCCACCGGTACGCCATTCGCTTCGGGCACGAAAGAAAAGTCCGTCAGCTGATTGTTGAGCACCATGCCCATCGCCATCTGCTGGCTGCCGAAGGTGAATTCGACCGTCGTCGTCATCGAGACGACGCGGCCTTCGCCGTCGACGATTACGAAATGGCTGGTCGAGGGCAGATCGGCGGATGCATCCGTAGTGAGCGCCCGCCACTTGGCCGCGACCGCCGGGTCTTTTTCGAAGGCGCCGGGATCGCCGGCCTTCACCGCCTCTGCAGCGCGCTTGGGATCAATGCGCCGCGCGCGCGCCTTGAGATAGTCGGGGTTGAGAAGGCCGCCGATCACCTCCTCCTGCGTGAGGCCGCCGGCGGCGCCTGAACGATCCTTGTCGGAAAGATATTGATTCCGATCGGCATAGGCGAGCTTGCCCGCCTCGAAGATGAGGTGCAGGGCCTCGCTGCTTTCAGGCCCTTTCCGGTTAAGGTTGAAGGGCTCCAGCATGGCGAGCATTTCAAGAAGCGTGACGCCGCCCGAGCTCGGCGGCGCCATGGAGCATAGCTTCAGCGCGCGATAATGTCCGCACACGGCCTCGCGCTTGACCGGCGCATAGCCCGCGAGGTCTTCGAGAGTCATGCCGCCTGGATTCGGCGCGCCGTTGACGGCCGTGACGATCGCTTCCGCGACCTTGCCCTTGTAGAATCCGTCTGCGCCCTCCGCCGCGACGAGACGCAACACCTCCGCATACTGCGGATTCTTGAGCGTGGCGCCGACGGCGAGCGGCGCGCCGGCCGCATCGTAGAAATAGGCGCGCGCCGCCGGCGACTTTTTGAGCTGCAGGTTTTCGTCGACAAGCCGGTGAAGCCGCGGCGACACTTTGAAGCCCTCCGTCGCAAGCGTCTCGGCTGGGGCAAAGAGCGCGGGCCAGGCGAGCGCCCCGTGCTCGCGATGGGCGAGCGCCAGCATCTTGACCGCGCCGGGCACGCCAATCGAAAGCCCGCCATTGACGGCCTCCATGAAATTCATCGGCTTGCCATTGGCGGCGATGAAGCGGTCTGGCCGCGCGGAGGCGGGCGCCGTCTCGCGCCCGTCATAGGTCTCAAGCTTTTGCGTCGCCGGATCGTAGTGCAGCAGGAACGCGCCGCCCCCGAGACCAGAAGATTGCGGCTCGACAAGACCGAGCACCGCTTGCGTCGCAATCGCCGCATCGACCGCTGAGCCGCCAGCTTCGAGGATCTTCGCCCCGGCCTCCACCGCATAGGGGTTCGCCGCGGCGATGAAATAGGTCTTCTCTCTCGGCGCTTTGGCTGCCGCCGGCGCTGCGGCGCCAAAAACCGCAGCGAAGGCCGCGAGAACGATAACAATTGCCTTCAGTCGAAAATCGCCTGCCTGCGCCATACGGACTCCCTCTGCGTATCGGGAGTAATAGCAAAGAGCGTGGCCCCGGGGCGAATGAAACGCGAAGCAAGCAAAGCCTCGAAGGGCTATTCCGCCTGGCGCCGAAAGGAATGGACGAGGAAAACACGGGCGCCGGCGCCTGCTCAGAGGCCAATCCCGGCAACCCTAAGTGCTGCGCGCAGAGCGCGCTTCGCGTTCATGCGCCGGTAAGAAAGCGCCAATAACGCGTCTCCCTTTAGCGCCTCTGGCGCCGGCGAACACGGGGCGTCTCGACCGGATCGACCCTCGCGAACAGCAGCTCGCCGGCCAAGTTTGTAGGCACATGCTGCCCGGGCGAGATGTCTTCATCTTCACAAAGCTACGGGCGGCCGAGCGCCCCCGCGCTCGCCGAGCCCGCGCGACCGTCGCGGGTAAAGCGCCCGCTTGCCTTCCACGCAACTTTGGGGTTAAAGCCCCGCTCTCGCCCGACAGGGCCGCGCACCCGTAGCTCAGCTGGATAGAGCACCAGACTACGAATCTGGGGGTCAGGAGTTCGAATCTCTTCGGGTGCGCCATTCTTGCTCTGTCGACTTCGCGCCAGAGACGGGCGGCGGGCTGTTGCTTCAGATCTTCACCGAGAATATGGTCGGCATGATGCTTGTCGAGCTTGTCCAGCTCAAGGGCAATGACGGCTTTGGCGAGGGCAATTGCAAGGCGCTGTTCGAGAGCATTGAGCTGGACCAGATCCGGCGTGGGGTGATCCCGGTGATTCAAAGCGGCGGTGGGTGATGATGCAGGCTTATCTGTTTCTGCTTGCCTTGGCGGTCGCCGGTCCTGCCGCGGCTGAGACACCGACGGGCGGGGCATGCCGGTTCGCCGCCTTCAAGCGCATTGCCGAGGGCGAGTGGAGCGTGATCCGCACGACGCGCGAAAGCGATGGCACGCTGGTTACAACCAACCGACCATTCAAGGCGCGTATTCCCAGGGCCGGCGTCATCGAGATCAGCGATGCGGACGGCAAATTTTACTTGCGCATGATACAGACCGACACCGGCTATCGCTATGAGGAACCCGATGGAGGCGGCGCTGTAGAAGGCGGCGACATTCGGGTCACGTCCTGTAGCGCGCCCGACGCCAACGGCACTCAGACAATCGTCGAGGTCGGCGCCGAGGCCGGAGGTGACCCCAGCGCGCCAAGCCGTGTCGACGATACGCTGACAGTCGTCACCGCCGGACCCGATTCCCTGACGATGACTGGCAGCCTGCGACCATTGGGATCGTCTTCGCCTTATCGCTGGGCGACCACCATGACCTTGCTGAAGACGCATTGACCCGCGCCAACCCATCGCTGACTCCCGCTATGATTGGTTTGGGCAATGTCTGTCGTGCGAAGTCACACTGACAAAACCCGAACATTATCGGCACACGGCTGCGTCGGTCCTTGCGCTAGGGCGGCGTGCGCACCGGGCAGTGTATAAACTTTTTGCCTAAACCGCGGGTGTAGGTCAGTGCGTTCCGCCGCACCTTGTCCATGCGCTGCGCGCATGTTCCTCAAACCGTGTCGGCATTTCAGTTCCTGGTCTCGCCCTGAGATAACCCTCGCGTCGTGACCTGAAACAAGGAGTAATTGTATGAAAAAGCTGTTGAGCGCCGCTGCGGCCGCGCTGCTCGCTATCCCGTCTGTGGCTTTTGCGGGGACGTGCCCTGCCGGAAAGGAAGGGGTCGATGTGACCCCGCCTGGACCGTCTGCGCCCTCCGCCGTGACAGACGACGTCATCGCTTCCGTCGATCTTGCAGACTACCAGATCCCAGGCCGCATGCTGCGCATGCGCCGTCTCGTTATCCAGCCGACTGGCGTCGTGCCCTGGCATAGCCATGCCGAGCGCCCGGCCAACATCTATGTCGTCTCGGGCGAGGTCACGGAATATCGCAGCACGTGCTCCGTGCCGATCACGCACAAGGCGGGCGATGTCATCGCTGAGCAAGGCGCGACGTCACATTGGTGGCGGAACAACTCGAAAAAGCCCGCCGTTCTAATTTCGGCGGACGTGCCCCCGCCGGCGAGCAAAGACGGCGGCATGTAAGGTCTGGATACGGCGGCGCCTCCCCCCCAACGCGCCGCCATATGGACCACGGCGCGCCTCGGCACTCTCCCCCGCGGCGCGCCTTCTTTATGTTGATACAATTCAGGCCGATGAGACCTTCGCCATGACAGCCGCGCAGGACAGACCGGGCGTCGACCCCGGCGCCGGGTTTTACCTTTTCGTGATCGCCGTCGTCGCCTTCCTGACGGTCGTCGATCTTTTCGCGAGCCAGGCGATCCTGCCCTCGCTCGCCGAACGCTATGGCGTGGCGCCGTCCGCTATGGGGGTCGCCGCCAATGCGGCGGCGCTCGGCATGGCCGCCGCCTCTCTGCTTGTCGCGCTATTCGGCGCGCGTATCGACCGGCGCGGCGGGATCGCGGCGGCCTTGTTGGTCCTATGCATACCCACGATCCTCCTCGCCTTTGCTCCGAACCTCGGCGTTTTCGCAGCCTTGCGCATCGCACAGGGCCTCCTGATGGCGACGGCGTTTTCGCTGACGCTCGCCTATCTCGGCGAGCGCTGCTCGGCGCGCGCGGCGAGCGGCGCGTTCGCCGCCTATGTCACCGGCAATGTCGCCGCCAATCTCTTCGGGCGCCTGCTCGCCGCTTCAGTCGTCGAGCGCTTCGGGCTAGACGCCAATTTCTTCGTCTTCGCGGCGTTGAATGCCGTTGGCGGCGCACTAGCGCTGTTCGCGATCAGGAGGTCGGGCGCGCGGATGGCGACGCCTGCGGCGCCGCTCGCCGCCGTCGCCCGTCACCTGAAGACCCCGCCGCTCGCCGCCGCCTTTGCTATCGGATTTCTCATCCTTTTCGCGTTTATCGGCGTGTTCACTTACGTGAATTTCGTGCTGGTGCGCGCGCCCTACGAAGTGCCGCGGATGAGCCTTGGGTTCGTCTATTTCGTTTTCGCGCCGGCTATCCTGACGACGCCGCTCGCTGGAAAAGTCGCCGCGCGCCTGTCGCCGCAGACCGCCGTTCGTCTCGGACTTGCCGGCGCGCTCGCCGGATTGCCGTTGCTGCTTTCGCAGGCATTGCCGCTCGTGCTTGCTGGCATGGCGCTCTTCGCCGTCGGCGCATTCTTCGCACAGGCCGCCGCGACCGCCCATGTGAGCTTGACCGCGACGGCCGACAAAGGCGCAGCGAGCGGACTTTACCTTGCAAGCTACTTCGCTGGCGGCCTTGCGGGCGCTGCGGCGCTCGGTGCGATTTTTGACGCCTATGGCTGGGCGGCCTGCCTTGGCGGCGTCGCGTCGGCCCTTGTTGCAGCTCTGTTTCTCTCCCAGGCGCTCGTTGCCGCGCATCGGGGTCATACCGAGAAGGCATTTCTAAACGCAGCGCAGGCGCGTGATCCTCTGGGGGGAACAAACGGGAGAGACGAATGACCATGACAGAAACCAAACACGCGCTTGCCGGCCGCGTCGCGCTCGTGACCGGCTCGACGAGCGGGATCGGCCTTGGCGTGGCGGAATCGCTTGCGGCCGCCGGCGCAGACATCGTGCTCAACGGGTTTGGCGACCAGGCGGACATCGAAATGAAACGGCGTGACCTTGCACGGCGCTTCGACGTTGGTGTGCGCTTCCATGGTGCGGACCTTTCGGATCCGGGCGCCGTCGCAAGTCTCATCGCCTTCGCACAGGAGAAGACTGGGGTCGTCGACATTCTCGTTAACAACGCTGGCATTCAGCATGTCGCGCCGATCGACGAGTTCCCGCCCGCCAAATGGGACGCGATCCTGGCGATTAACCTCTCCTCCGTCTTCCATGCGATCCGCATGGCGCTGCCGGCGATGAAGGCGCGCGGCTTCGGGCGCATCGTCAATATCGCCTCCGCGCATGGCCTCGTCGCCTCGCCGTTCAAGTCGGCCTATGTCGCGGCCAAGCACGGCGTCATCGGCCTCACCAAAACCGTCGCGCTCGAAACCGCGACGCTCGACATCACCTGCAATGCAATCTGTCCCGGCTATGTGTTGACGCCGCTTGTCGAGAAGCAGATTGACGAACAGGCTGCCGCGCACGGCATTCCGCGCGACAAAGTCATCACCGACGTTCTTCTCAAAGCGCAGCCCAATAAGCGCTTCGCCACTGTCGAAGAAATCGGCGCCTTTACGGCGTTCCTCTGCGGCCCCGGCGGCCGCGCTGTCACCGGCGCCGCGCTCGCCGCTGACGGCGCCTGGACGGCGCAATAACGAGAACCCAAAGGGAGAAGCCCGTGTCCACCCGCAAGACGAAATCCGCGCCCAAGACGATGCGCGAGGCCAAAGGCGCGCCCGCCGCCAGAACCGCAACGACCGCCCGGTCCAATCTGAAGACTGTCAATCTCGCTCTGCAGGGCGGCGGCGCGCACGGCGCTTTTGCTTGGGGCGTACTCGACCGATTGCTCGAAGAAGAATCCCTCGCCGTGGAGGGCGTCTCCGCGACGAGCGCCGGCGCGATGAACGCAGTTTGTTATGCCTACGGACTGACGCTCGGCGGGCGCGACGGCGCGAAAACGACGCTCACCAATTTCTGGCGGCGCGTCGCCCATGCCGGCCTTGCGAGCCCGTTGCAGCCGACCTGGTATGAACGCCTGACCCACAACCATGCGCTCGAAAACTCGCCGGCTTTCGTCGCCTTCGATCTCGTGAGCCGACTCTATTCGCCATACCAGTTCAATCCGATGAACTATAACCCTTTGCGGCAGGTTCTCGAAAAGACGATCGACTTCGACAAGCTGCGCGCCGAGTCGGCCGTGCGCCTGTTCCTGTCTGCGACCAATGTCCGTACTGGGAAAGTCAAGATCTTCGATGACAAGGAAATCTCAGCCGACGCCGTTCTGGCGTCAGCCTGTTTGCCATTCCTCTTCCAGGCCGTGAAAATCGGCGGCGAAAGCTATTGGGACGGGGGCTATATGGGCAACCCCGCCATCTTTCCGCTGATCTACAATTGCGAGAGCCGCGACGTGGTCGTCGTGCACATCAACCCGATGGAGCGCCTCGAAACACCGACCACGGCGCGCGACATCATGAATCGCATCAACGAGATCAGCTTCAACTCGTCGCTGATGCGCGAAATGCGCGCCATCGCCTTCGTCACCCGCCTCATCGACGAGGGCCAGCTCGACGAAGGCCGGATGAAACGCATGCTGATGCACGCGATTGAGGGCCAGGACTTCATGCGCGAGCTTGGAGTTTCTTCCAAAATGAACGCCGACTGGGAATTCCTCACCCACCTGCGCGATGTCGGGCGCACGAGCGCGGAAGGCTGGCTTGAGCGCAATTACGACTCGATCAACAAGGAAAGCACAGTCGATCTGCAATCCATGTATCTTTGAGGGTTCGTGCGCAAATCCGGACGCACCTCCCCTTTCGTCAAGGCGCTGAGGGAGGCGATCGTCGCGCCGCCGGCATCCCGGCGTGTCGCGGAGGCGATGCGCGGCGCGGAGCAGAGTTCGGAACTCCTGATCGTTCGCCTGCAACTTGCAGGGATAGCGTTGTTCTTTGGGCTTTACCTCGCCTCGGCGGCGTTTTATCGCGCGGCGGCGACGGTTGGCCCTGTGCCCTTCGCCCTCGCGGCCTATGCGGTCGCCGTTCTATGGCGCGGTCACCTGCTGCGCAATAAAGCGCTGACAACGGCGTCAAGGCTAGCCTTTGATATCGGCGATGTCGCCGTGTTGATGATCCTCATCTGGGGCTTCACGCTGCAGTATCACGCCTCGCCCGCGATCTATCTCAAGGGCCCGACGCTGTTTTATGCGTTCTGTCTGATTGCCTTGCGCGCCTTGCGCTTCGATGCGCGCGATGTCGTCGTGACGGGCGTCGCCGTGATGGTTGGCTGGACTGTGCTCGTGATCGTGGCGGAGCAGAGCGCGCGTCATGCGACCGACTACCCCGACTACATGACATCGCTCTCGGTGTATTGGGGCGCCGAAGCAGAAAAGCTTTCCGCTATCGCCGGCGTGACGACGATCCTCGCGCTGGCGGTCGTACGCGGCCGCACCCTTCTGTCGCGGTTGACCTCCGAGGAAGTCGCCGTCAAGGAAATCTCGCGCCTCGTCGCCCCGGAAGCCGCCGAACGCGCGCGCGGCGATGAGACCCTCATGGCCGGCGCAGGCGAATTGCGCCCGACCGCCGTGCTGTTTCTTGACCTGCGCGGCTTCAGCACGTTTTCCGCCACGCTCAGCGCCGCCGATGTGATCGCGTTTCTCAATGACTATCAACGCTGCGTCGTGCCAGTCATCGTCAGCGCCGGCGGCGTCGTAGACAAGTTCCTTGGCGACGGCGTGCTTGCGACCTTTACCGATCTTGACCATCGACGCGAAGCGGCCACAGCATTTTCTACAATCCCGAAGCTGCTGACCGCCTTCGAGGCTTGGGCGCAAATGCGGACGGAAGCCGGTCTCAAAACGCCCGGTTTCGCCGTCGCCGCGACCCATGGCGATGTCGTGCACGGACTGATCGGCGGCGGCGACCGGCTGGAATTCACCGTCATCGGCGAAGCAGTCAATCTCGCCGCGAAGCTCGAGAAACATGCAAAGGCGGAACATGCGAAGGCGATCGCGACGTTCGACGCCTTCGTACTTGCAAAAAGACAGGGCCTCGCGGCTGAGCCTCTACGCCGTGTCGCCTCCGCCGCCATAGACGGCGTCGCGGCGCCGCTTGACCTTGCCATTCTAGCATAAAGGAAGTGCATGGCGCAGATGGCGAGGCGGCATTTCTCAAGTGCGTTTCAAGGGTACAACCTAGGACAAGATCACTAGACGAAGCCGATCATGAGGGCCGTTGAAGCAGACAGCGACTGGATGCGTGCGAATGAGGATTGGGGCATGATCGAAGCGTGCCGGGCCACAGCATCCATTGAGCCGCAATTTGAATCCGCACGCCCTGTGAACCGAAGCCGTCAAACGACCTTTCATGATCTTTTCCGCCACCTATATGGCGCCGCGCGTTCCGCCGCACGCGGCTGAGCATCATCGCCGGAACGCGGCGGCTTGGTTTGCGCCGCAATACGAGTAGATTGAAGCCCGGAGTGAGCCATGTCCGAAAATGACCTCGTCGAGGCGCTGACGCGCAAGACGGCCGCCGCGATGGCGTCGGGTAAACCGCTCGCGGTGCGGCTTCGAATGGTCGCCGACGAGGTGCGCGATCTGAGCCCGGCCTTTGCGGGAGCTGTCGACGTGTTTGTCGACCGGTTGCAGTCTGCGGAAGCCGGCGCCGGGGCGCCGAAAGTCGGCGAAAACTTGCCTGACTTCGTCCTCGCGGACCAGCATGGCCGCCTCGTCTCGCTCGCCGATTTGCGGAAGCAGGGCCCCGTCATCGTCGCCTTTTTGCGCGGACACTGGTGCCCCTATTGCAGGATAACCGCGGGCGCACTCGCCGAGATCGCCGCGCGCGCCAAGCGCAGCGGCGCGAACATTGTCGCCCTGACGCCAGAAGGGCGCGCATTCGCCGAGCAACTTGATCAGGACACGAACAGCGCCTTTGCGATCCTGTGCGACGCCGATAACGGCTACGCCCTTTCGTTGAACCTTGCGATCTGGGTCGATCAGGACATGTCATCGATGATAGATGGCGCTGGCTGGAACGTCGCGCGCTACCAGGAAAACGAAGCCTGGCTTCTCCCGATTCCAGCGATTTTCCTGCTTTCGCGCGAGGGACGCATCGTCTACCGGCACGTCAATCCGGACTACCGCCTGCGCGCCGATATCGACGAAATGATGTCGGCACTGGAGCAACTCGGCTGAGCGTCTCAAGCCGCAGTGTCAAAGCGCGTATTGCGCAAGAGATTCACGAATGCGGCGGCCGCAGCTTCCCGGCGGCGCCCAGCCACTGCGTAGACAGAGACCGCCCGCGTCAATTGGAAATCTTCAATCGGCAGCCTTCGGATCATCTCGTTGGCGGGCGCCGATTTCGGCACGAGCGCGACGCCGACGCCTTGCGCCGCGAGGGCCGTCAGGTCGTTGATTGTCGCCGCTTCGTGCAGAGACGAAGACGGCAATCCGCGTTCGTCCAGCAGCCGCGCGACTTCGTCATGGGACTCAGAACCGGTTTGGGCGAATACCGGGCCGGCCTTCAGTTTTTCAACAGTCACGGCATTCTCGCGCGCAAGCCCATGGTCGCGGTGCACGGCGATCTCATAAGGATCGGCGTACAGCGTCCAGTGATCGAGCCGCTCCCAAGTGTCGTCCAGCGGGCCGGCGACGGCGATTTCGGCGCCGCCGTCTTTCAACAAGGCGAGCACTTCGGCGGCTGCGCCACGTAATATCTTAAGCTGTAGACCTGGAAAGGCCCGGAACATTTCACCGATCGGCGCCATGAGCGTTTCGACATTGACGCTATGCGAGACAACGAGGTTCAGCGGCGCGACATCCTCCCGCGAAATCGCCTTGGCGACAGACTTCGCCGCAATGGCGCTGTCATAGCAGCGCTGCAGCAGCGGGGCCATCCGCTTGCCGAGCTCCGTCAGATGCGAGTGGCTATGCTCGCGCCGGATCAGCTCGCCGCCCAGCTCTGCCTCGAGCGCCTGAATCGCCCGGGTCAGCGCCGGCTGGCTGACATTGCACTCCTCGGCGGCGCGCGTGAAATTTAACGTGCGCGATAACGCCAGGAAGTAGCGTATTTGCTGCATTTCCATGAGAAGCCCTCTCCCACGCCTTGATACCATAACTCGGCGGCGCATCCCATGGATGCCGCCGCTCCAGGCCAATTCGCTATCCGATTCCGCGCCTTATGCAGACAGAGCATGGACCCCAGTCGAGGCCGGCATTGGCCTTGCGGCGCTCATCTGAGCCATTTTCCAGCCGCAACGCACGGAGGGCGTCAACAATGCGACACAGGATTCCGCACAGGACGGGACTATTGCTCCTCACGCTGATCGGCGTCTTCTATCTCGCGTTCGGCGGCCTCTACGCTTCTGTCGGCGACTACCTTTTCTTCCATAAGGCGGCGTTGCCCGCCGGATCGGAGGCCGCGTTCCGTCCGCTCTATCTCGGCCTCATGAAGCTCATCGGCGGCGCCTCGATTGCGCTGGGGGGGCTTGGGCTGTTCGTTCTGTTCACATCGGTCAGAGCGCGCCGGCCGCTGGCGCTTCCGAGCCTCACGGCGGCCTGGGCGGCGCCGCTCGTCATCGCCGGCTACGTCGCTGAAACACTCCGTAGAGGGACGGGCGCACCGACATCCGCCAATCTCATGTTGATCT
Source organism: uncultured Caulobacterales bacterium (assembly GCA_964507915.1). Taxonomy (GTDB): domain Bacteria; phylum Pseudomonadota; class Alphaproteobacteria; order Caulobacterales; family Parvularculaceae; genus Amphiplicatus. Next base: position 520,407 of record CAZDRH010000001.1, on the reverse strand, counting down.
TGCTCGCGGCCCTTGGCGTTGGAGCGGTAATGCTAAAATTAGCGGACGCCGCCCGCAATAAGTGAACCCAACGTGAAAGTTCCCGAAGCGGTGGTTGTGCGAGGTCGGTTGTGAAGGCCCCTACACGCCAATCCCGGATGATCGTCCTATAAACATCGGAACTGGTGCAACCAGCAGTCACCCTGCCCTGGCGACGTGGTATTCGCAGCATACTTCTGTGAACGCCAAGCTGGCGGAGAGGGAGGGATTCGAACCCCCGGTACGGTTGCCCGTACTCCGCATTTCGAGTGCGGTGCGATCGACCACTCTGCCACCTCTCCGCGGTCGAGTGGGGCCTTCTAGCGGCCGGCCCTCCTTCCGGCAAGAGCGAGCGCTTTGGGCGCCCGCCTTCCGTCGGCCTAGATCGTCCGTTTTGACGTCTCACGATCCTAAGCAATGGCCATTCGCCATGCGAATGATCATTCCGAGCGGCGATTGCGGCGCGGTTGGCGCCCGAATGGCTAAAGCCCCGCGACAAAATCCGGATCGACCGGCGTCGTCAGCTTCACGGCCTTTTTCGACATGAAGGCGCCAAGGCGGCCCTTGGCGATCACCGCCGGGCCTTTTTCAGTCGCGGCGACGAGGTCGAGCGCACCGAGAGCGTCGCCGCCAAGTTCCAGAACCTGTCCAATTTCAAGTCTCGACAGGTCGCCGACAGTCGAAGGGATGCGCGCCACGATCGCCGCGAGCGGAATTTCCGCCGCAAGAAGATTGCGCTTGAGGCCGCCGGACCAGGCTGGCGCCGTCTCCGAACCGCCGCCCTCCGTTTCGATGAGGCCGAGACGCTGCAAAAACGAGCGTACGAAAAGAAGTTGCGCCGCCGTCGGCGCCGTCGCGCCCGCAAACTCGAGATCGATCGCAATCGCGGCCATTTCGAGTTCTTCGATTTCGTTCATCGCGACGAGCGGCGACGTAAGCCCGCGTTTGCCGCCGAGCGGTTCTGCGGGCGCCGATGGCGCGCATTTGGCGATGACGGCATTGAGCGCCGGCGTGATGACGTCGACGAGCGAACCCGCCATGTCGAATTCGAGCCGCGTCGCGGGCGCCTCGCCTTCTGGCGCACGCAAGGGCCCGCCGAGCAGGCGCTCGGTCAAGAGCGCCGCGAAGGGGCCCGATACGGTCACGAGCAGAGCGGGCGCGCCTTCATCGTCCGTAACCCAATAATAGACGCCGGGATCGGGCGCGCCGGCGAGGAGCGAGACGAGCCTGCGGCTGCCGCCGGCTTTCGCCTTCACTTCGACCTCGCCCTGCAGGAGTTCGGTGAACACAGTTTGCGCAGATTTGGAGACGTGTTTCAGCAGCGCGGCGTATTCAAGGCCAGGCTGGGGCTTGGGCGTCTCCCGCTTCCGGATCAAGGCGGACATGGCGGCGTTCGGCATGGTCGGTCGCGCGTCCCTGGCGCATTAACGAGCTGCTAGGAATTCTATCACCCCGAAGGGTTGATGAAGCGTGAACGCCGAGAATTTTCGCAACCCTCGTAAGGCCGCCTTCACGACGAATTCCTAAACAGATGAGGGCCCCCCCTGGCCGTCCGCGCGCTGATTGTCCCCATTTTCATGAGTTGCGAGCCTTAAGTTGAGCACGTCGCACCCGAGCATTATCATCAAGCGCGTCAAGAAGGTCTCCGGCGGAGGCCATCATGGCGGCGCATGGAAAGTCGCCTATGCCGACTTCGTCACGGCGATGATGGCCTTCTTCCTCCTGATGTGGCTCCTCAACGCCACGACCGAAGACCAGCGCAAGGGCATCGCGGAGTATTTCGATCCGAGCATTCCGATCAGCCCCGATTCGGGCGGCGGCAAGGATGCGCTCAACGGCTCATCGGTCCTGTCGATGGACACGCTCGCCAAGAATGGCACAGGCTCGACCGGCAAGAAAACCGAGGCCGGCCACGACAAGAAAGTGCTGACCAGTCAGAAAAAGCTGGAGGCGCTGCAAAAAGACTTGCAGCGCGTGATTGATGAGGGCACGGGGGCCCTGGCCGCGCATATCCAGACGCGCGTCACCGTCGAAGGCCTCGTCATCGAACTTGTCGATACGGATGGCAGCCCGCTTTTTGACAGCGGCTCGGCTGAGCCCTCGCCGCTCATGCTTCAGCTTCTCGACATCGTCGCCGATGTCGTAAGCCAAGTCTCCAACAATGTCGCGATTGTGGGGCATACGGATAGTGAACCCTTCAGCGCGGGACGCGACTACACCAATTGGGAGCTTTCGACCGACCGCGCCAATATGGCGCGAAGGAAGCTCGTCGATTTCGGCCTGCCCCTCGATCAGCTTTCGGAAGTCTCCGGCAAAGCGGCCACTGAACCGTTGACGGACGATCCGACCGCGCCCCAGAACCGGCGCATCTCAATCACCTTGCTCAAAGGTTAATCGGCTCCCGCGGAATTGCGGCTTTGTTTCCCGATCCCGTTTATCGGTCTTTTAATCGTTCGAACCGAATACTGACGGAGAAAATACAATTTTCGCCAACTCAGAACGGGTTCAGTCATGGCTCTCTCGTCTTCGCTCAACGCCGGCGTTCAAGGTCTCGCCGTCAACGCGTCCCGTCTTGCGACGATTTCAGACAATATCGCGAATTCGGGAACTTACGGCTACAAGCGCGTAGAAACGGATTTCGCCTCGGTCGTGCTCGACCAGACGCGAGGAGGCTATTCGGCGGGCGGCGTTCGTGTTTCGACCTTTAAGAATGTCGCGCAGCAAGGCTCGCTTGTTTCGACCACAAACTCGACCGATATTGCGATCGCCGGCCGCGGCCTTCTGCCTGTCACCGATGTCGGCGGCATCACGACGGCGGCGGGCGACCGCAAACTGCTGCTCACCCCAACTGGGTCATTCAGTCCAGACAAGGACGGATTTCTGCGCACGACGAGCGGCCTCTTTCTCCTCGGCTGGCCGGCGGACGCCAATGGCAACGTCACTGTGCCGTCGCGCGACAGCTCCGTCGGCCTTGAGCCCGTGCAGACCAACCGCAACCAATTCGCCGCCGCGCCGACGACGCGCATCGAACTCGGCGTCAACCTCCCCGCCTCGGAGACGAGCGCGGGCGCAGCGGGGTCGAGCTATGACCTGCCGATCGAATATTTCGACAACCTCGGCCGGTCGCAAACGCTGAACATCACCTTTACGCCGACCGTGCCGGCGACAGGATCCTCCAATGCCTGGACCGCGACCGTCTTCGACCAGGCCAGTGCGACGCCTGCGACGCCGATCGCGACATTCGGCATCACGTTCGACAACACGCCCGCAACCGGCGGCACGATCGCCTCTGTCACGGCGGGAACTGGCGCCGCGTGGGATCCGGCGACGGGCACGATCAGCACGGCGACGTCCTCCGGCCCGCTCGACCTTTTCCTCGGCAGGCCGCTGACGCTCGGCGCCCTTTCGCAATTGTCGTCGAACTTCTCGCCGACCGGCGTCACTAAGGACGGCGCGCCGATCGGCAGCCTCTCCGGCATCGAGATTTCCGATACAGGCCTTCTCGACGCCATCTACAACAACGGCTTCCGCCGCACTATCTATCAGATTCCGGTTGCTGATGTTCCGAACCTCAATGGTCTGAATGCGGAGGATAACCAGTCTTACACTGTCTCGCAGGCTTCAGGAGGCATCTTCTTCTGGGATGCGGGCTCAGGCCCCGTCGGGCCGACCTCTGGGTTCTCGCTGACCGAATCGACGACCGATATCGCCGGCGAACTGACCAACCTCATCGAAACGCAGCGCGCCTACTCCTCAAATGCGCGGGTGATCACGACCGTCGACGAAATGCTCCAGGAGACGACAAACATCCGGCGCTGACGGCCGCCGCAGGAAAGGTTGAGTAGCCATGTCCGTATCCGCCGCCTTCAGAAACGCGCAAGCCGGCCTTTCGGTCGCGCTCCGGCGCGCGGATCTTGTGTCGAGCAATGTCGCCAATGCGTTGACGCCGGGCTATGTGCGCCGGGAACTCGCAGTCAGCGAACAGCGCACGGGCGGCGGCGGCGCGGGCCCGCGCGTCGACGGCGTGACGCGCGCGACAGACATCGCCCTCACCCGTGAGCGCCGCCTCGCCGAAGGCTCGGCGGCGCGCGAACAGACAATTGCTACGGCACAGCAGGCGCTCAACCGCGCGCTCGGCGAGCCCGACGATGCTTTCAGCCTTTCCGGCAAGTATCAGCAGCTTGAGTCCTCGCTGCGCGCGCTCGCGACGACGCCGGAATCAAGCCCCAACCAATCGCAAGTGCTGGAAGCCGCGCGCGGCGTCGCGGCAGGCGTGAACGAGATCGCCGCCAAAGCCCAGCAATTGCGTGAAGAAGCCGACCAGGCGATCTATCGCGACGTGAGGTTTGTAAATGACGCGCTAGAGCAAGTTGAGGAGCTCAATCTCTCAATCTCGCTCGCCAACAACGGCGGTCGCGACGCCTCGCCGCTGCTCGACCAGCGTCAGACCCTCATCAACGAGATTTCGAAGATCATCCCGGTCCGGGAGATTCCACGCACAGACGGCGGCTCCGACCTTATCACAAGCGAAGGCGTTTTCCTGATCGCCGGAACTGCGCAACAGCTCACCTTCTCGCCGCGCGGCGTGATTACGCCTGACCTTTCCTACAATGGCGGCGCCGGTCTACTCTCAGGCGTCTCAGTCAACGGCATCGACATAACGCCCGGGGGGCCAAGGCCGTCGCAGGCTATCAAGGCCGGTTCGCTCGCCGGCAATTTCGCGGTGCGCGACGAGGTGATCCCGGATTTCACGGCGCAAATCGACAGTCTCGCGGCGGACCTCGCACAGCGCTTCGAAGCCGGCGACACGACTCTTGCCGCCGGTGCGCCCGGCCTCTTTACGGACAATGGCGCTGCCTTCGCGCCCGCCAACGAAACAGGACTCGCCGGAAGGCTGCGCCTCAACGCGCTCGCCGACCCCGCCGCCGGCGGCGCGCTCTACCGGCTGCGCGACGGTCTCGGCGCGACGACAGAAGGGCCCGCAGGCAATGCGACGCTCGTCAATTCTCTGCTCGACTCGCTGCGCGAGGCGCGCGCGTTGTCGCCCGGCGCACAGCTTTCTGGCCTCAAGACAGCGGCGCAAGCGGCGGCTGGCGTCGCGTCCGATGTGGGCGCAAAGCGGCTCTCCGCGGAACAGCGCCTCACAACGGCGCAGGCGCGATCAACATCCGTCCTCGAGGCCGAACAGACGGCGCTCGGGGTCGATACAGACGCAGAATTACAAAAGCTTGTCTTCATCCAACAGGCCTACGCCGCAAATGCGCGCGTCTTGCAGGTGACGCAGGACCTGATTGAAACCTTGTCGAGGATTGGCGGATGACGCTCGGTGTTCCAGATCTCATACGCCTGACGCGGCTCAACCGCTCCGTCGCGGATATCAAACAGCAGGCTGACCGTGCGCGGATCGAAACCGTCACAGGCCAAGTCGAAGACCTCACGAAGGAATCGCGCGGCGATGTCGGTGGGCTCCATCTTTTGCGCAAAGCCATCAGTGACGCACAAGGCTTTCAGCAGAATCTGCGGCTCTCGGCGAACCGCGCCGAGCGTACGCAGACCGTGCTCACCTCGCTCACCAGGGAAAGCTCCACGCTCGCGACGGACGTGCTTTCTTACGTCGGCCCGCAAAACACGAGCGCACTTGGCGCCTCAGCGGAAAACGCCAAGGCCGCGCTCTTTGTCGCCTTCTCCAACCTCAACACGGACGCCGGCGGCCGCGCGCTTTTCAGCGGCGACACGCCGGACGCCTCGCCTCTCGGCGACCCGGAAGTCTTGCTTTCGGACGTGCGTCAAATCATTGCGGGCGCTGCTGACGCCGCGGCCGCCGATGCGGCGCTCGATCAGTATTTCAACGACCCGGCTGGCGGCTTTGCAACCAACATTTACCGGGGCGGGCTCAACGATGCGGCGCTTGTCGAGATCGCACCAGGCGTGCGCGTCTCCGCGTCGACGCGCGCCGATGCGCAGCCGATCAAGGACCTTCTACGCGGCCTGGCCGTCATCGCCAATTACGAGACTCTCCCGCTAGACGGCGCGGCCGGACGCGACACGATCCTTCGCGGCGGCGCCGATCTCTTGCTGACCGCGGAAACGGGCCTCATCGATCTGCGCTCGACGCTCGGGGTCGCGGAGAACCGCATCCAGCAGCGTGTCGACGAGTTCTTCACAGAAGAACAGGCGCTGACCTCGCTCTACAACAGTCGCACGACCCGCGACCCATATGAAGCCGCGAGCGCGCTGCAACTTCTGCAGTCGCAGCTCGAAGCCTCCTACACGATCACGGCTCGGCTTTCCCAGCTCAGCCTCACCAACTTCCTGAGATAAGATGCGGATCATCCCCCTCCTCGTCCTTCTGTGCGCCGCAAACGCGGCGGCGCCGGCCCTCGCCGAGGTCCGCCTCAAGGACCTCGTCGAGATCGAAGGCGTGCGCGGCAATGACCTTGTCGGCTACGGCCTCGTTGTCGGCCTCAACGGCACGGGCGACGGCTTGCGCAACTCTCCGTACACGCAGGAAGCATTGTCGAGCCTTCTCGAACGTCTCGGCGTCAACGTGACGGGGGAGGACTTTCGTCCCAACAATGTCGCCGCCGTCATCGTCACGGCGACCTTGCCGCCTTTCGCGCGCCAGGGCATGCAGGTCGACGTCACCGTCTCCGCCATCGGCGATGCATCGGATTTGCGCGGCGGCACGCTCATCATGACGCCGCTCAACGCCGCTGACGGCAGAATATACGCGGTCGCACAAGGCTCGATCCTCGCCACAGGCTTCACTGCCCAGGGCGCGGCCGCTTCCGTGACTGAGGGTGTGCCGACCGTCGCAACGGTGCCGAATGGCGCGCGTGTCGAACGCGAGTTGCCCTTCGATTTCGACTCCATGAAAACGATCAAGCTTACGTTGCGTGCGCCCGATTTCACGACCGCCGCGCGCGTTGAGGCGGCGATCAACGCCGAAGCAGGCTCACGCATTGCGACTATGCTCGATGCGACCGCTGTCGAGGTCGCTTTCGACGAGAGCTTCGTCTCCCCTGCTCGCATGATGAGCGAGCTTGAGAACATCGGCGTCGAACCGGCGCAGAAGGCGCGCGTCGTCGTTGACCAGCGCTCGGGCACGATCGTGCTCGGCTCAGACGTGCGCATCTCGAACGTCGCCGTCGCCCAAGGCAGCCTCGCGATCAGTATCAGCGAGACGCCGGTCGTCTCCCAACCCAATCCCTTCTCGCAGACTGGCGAGACGATCGCGTTACCCCGTACCGATATCGCCGTCGATGAGTCGCCAAAGAACATTGCTCTTCTGCGCAATAATGTGACGCTCTCGGATCTTGTCGCAGGCCTCAACACGCTCGGCGTATCGCCGCGTGAGATGATTGACATTCTGAAGTCGATCAAGGCGGCTGGCGCTCTGCATGCGGAGCTAGTGGTCCAGTAGCTGCGCTCTTCGCGGCTATCTAGAAGATTGCGTCGCGGAGACCGGCGTAAAGGCGGTCTACGCTCTGGCCGCTGCAGCCTTTCGTTGACTGCGCGCGCCTCAGGCGTCATGACCCGGATTGGCGCGGGCGAGTTTGCGCAGGAGCGCCGGCCAGGCGAGGTTGTCGCCGAGGCCGGGGGCGAAGGCGGGCGCGCCTTGCTGGAGGACTTTGGCGCTCATCGCGGGCGGCTCTTCCATCGGCTCCTTGGTGTCCGACTGGGCGAGGATCTGCGTGCGGCAGGCCTGCTCCAGGAAATACATGCGCAGGAACGCCGTCGCGCAATTGGCGCCGACCGTCAGCGTGCCGTGGTTTTTGAGGATCAGGAAATTGTGCCGGCCCATGTCGCGCACGAGGCGCGCGCGCTCGTCGAGATCGGTCGCGATGCCCTCATAGTCGTGATAGGCGATGTCGTCATGCACGATCATCGCGAACTGCGTGTAGCGCCGGAGCCCGCCCTTCTGGGCCGAAACGGCGACGCCATAGGGCGTATGCAGATGAAGCACGGCCTGCGCATCGTGGCGCGCCATGTGCAGCGCCGAATGGATGGTGAAGCCGGCCGGGTTTGAGAAATAGGGCGTCTCGGCGACGACGTGGCCGTCGACATCGACCTTGACGAGCGCGGTCGCCGTCATCTCGTCGAACATCACGCCATAGGGGTTGATGAGGAAGCGCTCCTTGCCGCCTTCGTCGGGGCAGCGCGCGGAGATGTGGGTGAAGATCATGTCGTCCCAGCCGTAAAGCGCGCAAAGCCGGTAGGTCGCGGCTAGGTCGCAACGCAGGCGCCATTCCTCGGCGGTGATCTTGCCCTTGAGCGAGGGCAAGGACGCAGGATCCGGGAGCGAGAATCCCCCTTCACGGCCGATCGTTTCGGCAGATTTCATGGCGGTGTTGGTCTGCATGGCGCGTTCTCCCGGAAGCAATATGCCCTTCTAGCCGATTGGCGCGGCGAGCGCTTGCCTCAGCTGCAGCGCCCTTCCCTGCAAAATCGAGCCGGCGTAGGGTGAGCACATGGACCCCGCGCGGGAAAAAAAGCAGCAGTCGATTGTAGAAATCGCGCGGTACCTGGACCCGGAAGAAGCGCTGTGCGCGCGCGGATTCCTTGAGTCCGCCGGGTGCCCCGTCGTCCTTACTGGAGAACACCATTTGTCCGTGGAGCCTTACCTCCGCGTCGCGCTCGGCGGTTATCGGTTGCTTGTGCCGATCGACGAAGCTGCCGTCGCGTCGCGGCTCTTGGCTGAACCGGAGGCCGGGACCGAGGCGGACGAAGGCGGGCAGGACGCCGCGCTACGGCGACCGCACAGAAACTGGGTTTGGATAGCGACCTTCTTTTTGACCCCGTTCTTGTTTGGAGCATTGCCCGGCGATCCCTTTGTCCCGTTTCTCAAGGGGCCGGTGCGCATCGCGCTGCAAGCAGGCGTGCTCGCGTTCTTTTACGTTTGCCTCTGGTTCATTCTCGAACCGTATTTTCGCGCCTGAGACCGTCGGCAGGGCTTCCAACCGGGCGCGACGCTCCGCTACTGTTTTCAGTCTCACGGAATTCTGCATGCCCCCTCTCCGCCTCGCCATCCTGTCCAGCGAAAAGCCGCAAGCGCGCGAGGCGGCCGCGGCGTTGCGCGCGCGCTATGGCGATGCGCCGGTCGCCGCGGCCGATGTCGTCGTCGCTGTCGGCGGGGACGGCTTCATGCTGGAAACCTTGCGCGCGACCATGGCCGACCAGAAGCCGGTCTATGGCGTCAATTGCGGCACGGTCGGCTTTCTCATGAACAGCCTCGAAATCGAGGGGCTCGCCGACCGCATTGCGGGGGCCGAGAGCGCGACCATCCACCCGCTCGCCATGGCCGCAACGGGCACGGACGGCAAGGTCGAGACGGCGCTTGCGATCAACGAGGTTTCGCTCTTTCGCCAGACGCGCCAGAGCGCGCGCGTGCGCATTTCGGTGAACGGCCAGGTGCGGATGGACAGCCTGATCTGCGACGGGGTTCTGCTCGCGACGCCCGCCGGCTCGACCGCCTATAATCTCTCCGCGCACGGACCGATCTTGCCGCTGTCGGCGCAAGTGCTTGCGCTGACGCCGATCAGCGCCTTCAGGCCGCGGCGCTGGCGCGGCGCGCTTCTGCCGCGCGACGCGGTCGTGCGCTTCGAGGCGCTCGACCCGGAGCTCCGGCCTGTTTCAGCGGTCGCCGACAATCTTGAGGTCCGCCATGTCGTCGCGGTCGAGGCGCGCGAGGACCGGTCGACGGCGATGACGCTGCTTTTCGATCAGGGCTTGTCGCTGGAAGAGCGCGTGTTTCGCGAACAGTTTGATTTTTAACAGCCTGTTGCAATCGTCTTTGTACGCACCATCCTTCGTGACGCGGCTCTGCCGAGCCGCTCCTCAGGATGAAGAGCAGGAGAGCGTTGCTTCACCCAGAGGAGGTACGAAGCGGCCGCAGTCGCGCCTGTGGCCCGCCCTCGTGCTTCGAGGCCCGGCTCCGCTCTCGCTCCGCCGGGCGCCTCAGCATGAGGGCTATCTAGTTCGTCTGTATACGATCAGAGCGCCTCACCCTGAGGTGCGGCCCGCAGGGCCGCCTCGAAGGGCGAGGCGCGAGCAACGCTGCGTAGGTCCTGGCGCCGCCTTGCTGCAGTTCCTCGGGATGAGCGGGGTGGAGATATCGCCTCTTCACAAGAGCAACGCCGTCTCGCGATCACCCGACCCTTCGCCCCTCCGCGTCGATGATCAGCGCGCCGTCTTCCTTGGCGAGCGGTCCCGGCGGGAGGCGGTCCAGGAGATCGAGCACGGTCTCCGATGGTCGGCAGAGGCGTACGCCTTTCGGCGTCGCCACGATCGGGCGATTGACGAGCACGGGATGGGCGAGCATCGCCTCCAGGAGCATTGGGTCGGACACGGAGGGATCGAGGAGCCCGAGCGCCTCGGCGGGAGACTTCGTCGTGCGCAATGCCGCGCGCGGCGTAAGGTTCGCGGCCGCGAAGAGGGCGAGGATTTGCCCACGCGTCCAACCGGTTTCAAGATAGAGAATAATCTCCGGCGCGTAACTCGCGGCGCGCACGATTTCGACGACATTGCGCGACGTGCCGCAGTCCGGGTTGTGATGGATGACGACAGGAAACTCAGCCATCGGATGATCCTTTCGGAAAGAGAAGGGCTGCAACCGCCGATGCGGCGAGCGCGCCCGCAAACTGGGCGGCGATAAAGCCCGGCGCGTCCGCAAGGCGGATGCCGGCGAAACTGTCGGTGAAGGCGCGCGCAATCGTGATCGCCGGATTGGCGAAGGAGGTCGACGGCGTCCACCAATAGCCTGCGGCGATGACGAGGCAGACCGCGGCGGGCGCCGCTTCCGGCTTCTGCCGCGAGACGCCGAGAATGGCGAAGACGAGGGCGAAAGTCGCGACCGCCTCGCTCAGCATCAGCGCGGGGCCGCCGCGATCGGTCGCGCCGGCCTGCACCAGGGGCAAGGAAAACATCGCATGGGCGAGCATTGCGCCCGCAACGCAGCCGGCGATCTGCGCCGGCGCATAGGCCGCGGCCGTCGTGACCTTAATGTCGCGCCGGAGCGCGGCGACGAGCGTCACCGCCGGATTGAAATGCGCGCCAGAGATCGGGCCGAGCGCCATGATCAGCACAAAGAGCATGGCGACGGTCGCGGCGGTGTTGCCGAGGAGCGCGACCGCGTCGTTCCCCTCGGCGAGGCGGCTTGCAAGAACGCCGGAGCCGATGACAGTTCCGGCAAGAAGAGCCGAGCCCAGAAACTCGGCGGCGAGGCGCCGCGGGAGCGCGGCAGACGGCGCCGTCATCCGCAGCACGAAGCCTTCGGCGCCGCCGCGGCGATCTGCGGCGCAGGCGCGATCGCCTCTAAGTCGGGTCCGGCACCATAGACGGTCGCCTCGCCATGCGTCACGAACGTCTCCCAGCGCAGGCCCGACGGATCGACGACCCAGCTCTTGTCCGATTTGGCGTAGCAGCAGGTTGTGCCGACCTCATCAAGTGTCGCGGCGCCGGCGGAATTGAGGCGCTCTGTAATCTCGGCGAGTTCGGCATTCGACTCCGCCTGCACGCCGACATGGTCGAGGCCTTCTTCGCCCGACCGCGACGAGATCGCGAAATTCACGCGCGGGTCGTCGAGCATCCATTTGGCGTAGTCGGATTTCTTCACCGTCGGCGCGGCGCCGAACAGCGTCGAGTAGAAGCCGATCGAACGATCAAGGTCGGCGACGCCGACATGCAGGTGCAGACGTTTCATACACAGTCTCCTTTGACGCAAAGAGCGGCTTTGTCCGCCGCCGGACAATCCTCGCTCGCCGCGGCGGCGCCGAGACCGGGCACGCCCTGGCAGCAGTCGCGGACGAGGAAATCGATGAGGTCGCGCAGCGCCTCATAGCGCGCGCGATAGAGGATGGAGCGGCCCTGCCGTTCCGAGTCGGCAAGGCCCGCAGCGCTCAAGACGGCAAGATGCGCGGACATGGTGTTGTGGGGCACATCGAGCGCGCGGGCGATATCGCCCGCCGCCATCCCGCCTGCGCCGGCGCGGACGAGGAGCCGCAAAGTCTCCAGCCGGGTCCGCTGGGAGAGCGCATCGAAGGCATCAAGGGCGGCATTTATGTCCATGGGTTTCGACATAATGCGCCTCTCTCCACATGTCAATATGTCCAGACTTATCGACTTAAAGGAATTCGAGCTGGGGAAATCCTGCGATTCGAAGGTGGGTTCCCGTCCCGGATGAATCGCTTCATCTTTCGTTAACTTTGTTCCCGCGTGCGCTGCGCCGTAGAAGGGCCGTTAACCCGGCCTGTCCGATCTTGCCGATCGACTCGGCGGCGCTTGTGTGCTGCGGACCTGGAGGTTACGGGATGGGCGCGCAGGCGGTTCGGCTCTCCAATGTCGATATCGACAATGCGCTGAAAAACAAGGACTTCGAGGTCCTGTTTCAGCCGATCTTCGACCTGTCGACGGGCGCCTTTGCGCGCGTGGAGGCGTTTGTCCGCTGGCGCCATCGCGCGCTCGGCGTGCTGCCGCCCGGCGCGTTCATTTCCTATTTTGAAACGCAAGGCCGGATGAGCGAGCTGACGCGCTACGTCCTTGACCGCGCGCTGGCCGAATACCTCGCCTGGCGCGGGCCCCAGGAGCCCGGCTTCTCGATCAACCTCGCCCTTTCCGATCTCGCGGATGATGGGTTTGCGAACCATCTCTCGGTGCATTTGCGCGACCGGGGCATTGCGCCGGAGCTGATCACGCTCGAATGCCCGATGCCGCCTGTGACCATGGATCAGGAAGCAGCCGCGGCGTATTTTGGGCGCCTGTCGGATACGGGCGTGCGGCTTGCGATCGAAGTGCGCGGCCGGGCCAATGATTTCCTGAAGACGATCGAGCCCTTCCCCTTCGATGAGATCAAGACCGGCGGCGCGGCGATCTTGCGCTTCGCGCGCACCGTGCGGGGACCCGGCCTTTCCGCCATCGCCGAGCTGCTCGAAATCGCGCAGAAGGCGCGGTCCTCGATCGTGGCGGTCGGCGTTGAGGACCAGGCGTCGCTTGCAGCGCTGCGCAGCCTCGGCTTCACGGCGGCGCAAGGCAATCACCTCGCCCAGGTCGGCGGGCTCGCCCAATTGCCCTTCGCCAAGGTGAATGATGTCCGGCAATTGCTGGGCCTTGCGCCTTATTCTGACGCCGAGATCGCCGCGATGTCGGGACAAGCCGAGAGCGCGGCGCCGCCAACGCGCTTGCGCCGCGCCGCGCCGCAACCGATCTCGGCGCCTGTTGAAGCCCAGGAAGCGCCGATCAAAGCCGCAAGCGACCGCGATACGATTGAGCGGCTGAACGCCCGCATCGCCCGCCAGAACGAGACCGCCGGGACGGACGCAGACGAACGCGCCCGGATCAAAGCCGCGCTCGGGGCCAAAAAGGGCTCTGCGTTGACGAAGGCGGCGGCAATCGCCAAAGCAAAACGTAAAGGCGGCGCCCCGGATGCAGGGTTGCAAGACGCCGCCGATGGGGATTGGGTCCGTGACGTCGAAACCGCGTCTGACGCGCCGCTTGGCGACAGTCTCAGCGATGCGCCGGAAGCCGCGCCAGAACCTGCGCCCGCGCGCCGCCTTATCGACCGGCTCGCTCGCGCCTTCGACAAGACGCAGAACCATGAGCCCGGCGACAACGCACCCCCTGAGGCGGCGCCGGCCGCCGCTATTGCAGAGTCGCGCCCTGTGAAACGCGACGAGCTTCCGCCTGGCCCGCCGGCCCAGCCACCCGCCGCATCGACGCCGAAAACCGTCAGCCTGCCGGTCGGCATGGCGCGCGCCTATTTCCGTCCGGCAGTCTACGTCGCAGCGGCGCCTTATCAGCCCATAGAAGAAGCGCTGCGGGCATCTGGGCGCGACGATATTCTGGAGTTTCGCGTCGAAGACACGCCACCTACCGCCTTGGTGAGCCCTCATAAAGATGCTGTTGGTACACCGGCCCCGCCCGCTCTGCGCGACGAGCCCTCACTTCCTGGCGCTGCCGCCCCGCGCGGACCGCTCGATGCCGAGGACGTCCACGCCGTCCCGACGCTTGCCGCCCCCACCGCCCGCCGGCGACGGACGCGCAAGAAGCCGACGAGCTTTCTCAAGCGCCGTTTTTACATCTCACATTTCTGGCCGCGCAGCTGGAAGCAGTGGTGGGCCCGCTCCATGGCCGCCAAAACCGAACGCGCCTGAACTGCGGCACAGCCGTTCATTCCGGCTTCGGATGATAGGCGCCGCCGGACATGGGCTGCGGTGCGCCGGTCGTTTTCGGAAAGCTGATCGGCAGGCCCTTCACGCTGCGCACGGCGAGATAGGCGAAGCTCTCCGCCTCGATCATGTCGCCGCGCCAGCCGACAGCCTCGGCATCGACGACAAGCGCATCGAGCCTTGAGGCAAGCGCCTGCATCATCGCCGGATTGCGCCGCCCGCCGCCGCAGACGATCCATCGCGAGGGCTTGGCCGGCAGATGCGCGACGGAAGCGGCGACGCACGCCGCGGTGAGCGCAGTCAAGGTCGCCGCCCCGTCGGCCGTCGAAAGCCCCTGGACGGGATCAAGCTTGAAATCGTAGCGATCGAGCGATTTCGGCGGCGCGCGCCGCACGAAGGCCGACCCGGCCATGGCGCGGACAAGCTCCGTATGCGTTGTTCCTGACAGCGCCGCGGCGCCGTCCCGGTCCATCGCGGCGCCCGTTTTCAGCTCCATCCACTGATCGACAAGGCCGTTGCCCGGCCCGCAATCGAAGGAGACGAGATCGGCGTCGGCGCCGTCCGCCGGAACAAAGGTGATGTTGGCGACGCCGCCGACATTGAGCACTGCGACCGGCCCGCCGGGCCTTAGCCCGCGCAACCGCGCCGCGTGATAAACGGGCGCCAGCGGCGCCCCCTCCCCGCCTGCGGCGATGTCGGCCGCGCGGAAATCGCTGACGACGGCGATGCGCGTCTGCTGCGCGAGCGCCGCGCCGTCGCCGATCTGCCAGCTCCGGCCGATCGAGCCCGGCGCGCGCGGCGGCCGGTGCAGGATCGTCTGGCCGTGAAAGCCGATGACGTCGACATCCGCGCGCGCAAGGCCCGCCTTCATGATCAGCATGCCGACGGCGCGGACATGGAGCCGCGTCACCTCCGCCGCGGCGACGCCGATATCGGACGCGCCGTCGCGGCCTTCGAGCGCGGCCTTGACCGCCCGCTGAAGCTCTGCCCGCATGCCGGGCTCATAGGCGAGCGACACAGACTCGCCGGTCTCAATCCGATCTTCGCCGTCGGTGCGCAGGAGCGCTGCATCTATGCCGTCGAGCGAGGTGCCGCTCATCAGGCCGATCGCTGTCATCGCCGCCATGCTTTGCTCCTTTGACGCCTCGCGCGGCGGGCGAAAAAGTGGAACCCGGTTTTTCGCGAAAAGCCGCGCAAACATTGAATCTTCAGCGTCGAGCCTGGGCCAGATTTCTTGCTCGACGCTGAAGCCGATAAGGCGCTTTTCAGCCGCGCGCTATGGATTTGCCGTCCCCGCTCGCTTACACGACGTGTCCCTCCTTCCGCGCGGGAACGCCCATGGCCGCCTTCAAATCCGACTTCGTCCGCACGCTTTCCGAGCGCGGATTCATTCATCAATCGACCAATCTCGACGAACTCGATGCGCGCGCGGCCCGCGAGGTCGTCACCGGCTATATCGGCTTCGACGCGACCGCGCCTTCGCTGCATGCGGGCAGCCTCGTCCAGATCATGATGCTCTACTGGCTGCAAGCGACCGGTCACCGGCCGATCGCGCTGATGGGCGGGGGCACGACGAAGATCGGCGACCCGACGGGCAAGGATGAGCAGCGCAAGCTCCTCTCGGACGCCGAGATCGGCGCCAACATCGCGTCGATCAAGGGCGTGTTCGAAAAATTCCTGCGCTTCGGCGCGGGGCCCCGCGACGCGCTGATGGCCAACAATGACGACTGGCTGTCGAAGCTCGGCTATGTCGAATTCCTGCGCGATTACGGGACGCATTTCACGATCAACCGCATGCTGACATTCGACAGCGTGAAGCTCCGGCTCGAACGCGAGAGCCCGCTCACCTTCCTCGAATTCAACTACATGCTGATGCAGGCCTACGACTTCCACGAGCTATACCGGCGCACGGGCTGCGCGCTGCAGATGGGCGGCTCGGACCAGTGGGGCAATATCGTCAACGGCGTCGAGCTTTGCCGGCGCAAGGACGGCGCCGAGGTGTTCGGGCTGACGACGCCGCTCCTGACGACGGCGTCCGGCAAGAAAATGGGCAAAACCGAATCAGGCGCCGTCTGGCTCAACGCCGACATGCTCTCGCCCTATGACTACTGGCAGTATTGGCGCAACGCCGAAGACGCCGATGTCGGCATGCTGCTTTCGCGTTTCACGACTTTGCCGATGGACGAGGTGCGGCGGCTCGCGGCGCTTTCGGGCGCCGAGATCAATGAGGCGAAAAAGACGCTCGCCAATGAAGCGACCGCCCTGCTGCACGGGCGCGCCGCCGCAAACGCCGCAGCGGAAACCGCGCGCCGCACCTTCGACGAAGGCGCCGCGGGCGAGGGTCTGCCGACGGTCGAGATTGCGCGCGCAGCGCTGTCCGCAGGCGTTCCGTTGCTCGAGCCGTTCCAAGCAGCGGGCCTCATCGCCTCCAAGAGCGAAGGCCGGCGCCATCTTGCGGCAGGCGCCTTGCGCGTCAACGACGCGCCGCTCGCCGAAGAACGTCCGCTGACGGACAAAGACCTCGTCGACGGCGTCATCAAGCTGTCGATCGGCAAGAAGAAGCACGCGCTGGCGAAAGCGATTTAGGGACGCGCGCCGTCTAATTCGGCTGCGGCGTCGTCTGGGCCGAAGGCGCGTCGACGTCGAAGATGCGGCGCAGGAATCCGGGCGCAAGCGCCGACAAGGGATCGACGGTCACGAGCGGCGCGTCGGACCGGCCCTTCACGTCATAGGAGAGCGCAACGACGCCCTCGCCCTTGCGGCCGACCAGAAGGTCGCCGACGAGCGGCGCTTTGCCGAGGAAGGAATTGATCTGGTAGGCGGGCGCGACAGCGCCCTTAAGCTCGACCGGTCCGCCGCCCGAGGTCATGGTCCCTTGCGCCGTGATGCCGACCGACGGGCCAGAGGCGCGCGCATTCTCGACCGTCAGCTGGCCTTTGTAGAACTCGAATTCGCCCGAGGCGCGCACAATTTCTATACCGCCTCCGTTCAAGAGGTCGACAAGGCCGTTCAATGAGCCCGCCGCGAAGACGCGGGCGAGGAGCGGGGCTTCAACGACGCGAATGTTTGCAGCCGAGAAATCGCCCGCAAGGCGCGGCACATCGGCGTTGAGTTCAGCCATGTCGATGTGGAGAACGCCCGCCCCGTTCCGGATCGAGGTGACGCCGAAGATCCCAGAGAGCAGCGCGCCGACATCATCGGATTGCGCCTCGAACCGGCGTGCATGGGATTGTTCGCTCTCGACCGTCCTTATGGTCAGCGGCGCGCCTGAAGGCGTCTTCGCTGTGAGCGACAGATCATCGACGATGCCGCGGGTCTGGCGGAGGAATAGATTAACGTCACGATAGGCGGCGCCCGCGCGCGCGTCGAACCGCGCGATACGTCCGCTGACGCCAAGGCTCGGTCCTGGATCGTCCTTCTTGCGGCCTTGCTGATCGACGAGCGACTCAATGAGCGGCGCGGCGTTGAGGTAACGCGCATCCATGTCGAGCATGAAGACTCCGGCCTCGCCGCGCCGGGCGGTCACGGCAAGATCGGCCGCACCATCAAGTTTGAAGACGGGAAACCGCGCTTCGAGGAGCTTGCCGTCGGGCGCGAATGCGCCAGAACCTTCGATTGCTACGCCGGCGCCGGTGAGCTTGAAGGACCGCAAAGCAGCTCCAGTCTCGGGAAGCGCGATGTCGAGCACGGCGCTCGCCGGCGCGCCCGCGGGCTTGGCCCAGCCGAACATGCCGAACACCATCGACGCATTGGTGAAATCGGCGGTCAATGCGACCGAGCGAATCTTCGCCGGATTGCCTTCCGCTACGGCCCGGAAGGCGACAGGACCGCGGAACAGCTGCCGCGACGGCACGCCAAGAACGTCGCCCGTTGCGCTGTCTGCAACACCGGACAAAGTGAAATGGGACCCCTTGCCTTCGGAGAAGAACCGCTCGGTCCAGTCGAGCTTGATCGGCGCACCGCCGATCTCAGCGTCGGCGGAAACCGTCATGGTGCGCCCCTTGAGGCGGACTGTCCCGGCGCCCTGTGCGAAATCGGCCCCGCGGTAGAGTTCGGCGATCGTCACGTTACGGAAAGCCGCTACGCCTTCGACGGCGTATTCATTGCGCGCGACATCCCTGCGGTTGGGTCGCATGATATCGATGTCAAAACGCGCATCCCCGGAAAAGCGCTGCGGCTCAAGCCGCGACGCCTTGAGAAAGCTCAGCGGCGGCTGGTTGAGGAGCGTCATGATCTCGCGCGCGCCGCTTTTGCCGGAAAAGCGGTAATGCACTGGCGCGCCGCGCTTCAGGCTGGTGAAATGAACAACACCGTTCGTGAGGTCGATTGAGCCGATGCGCGCCGCCGGAACATCGACGCGGAAGCTGTCGCCGGTGAGGACCGCCTTGCCGGATGCGCCGGTGACCGGCGTCATGGTCGGCGCATAGATCGCCGTCGCGCCGGCGATGTCGAAAGACAAATGCAGCGCTTCGTCCGGAAGGCCCCTGCCCTTAACGAGCGCGCCCTCCTTGAGGTCGAGCTTCATCTCCACATTTTCGACGCGCGCGACGGGTATGCGGGTTGCGACAAAGGCGCGCGCTTCCGCTGCACTTTTGCGCGGCCAGCCTGCGACGATGCGCTGGGGGTCGAGCGACCCGTCGACGGAGATATCGGCCTTGATCGCCGGTGACCGCTGCGCGCCGTCCCTGTGCGCCGGGCTGGCGCCGGAGCGCTTCGAGACCTGTTTGTCCGATGCCGGACGATAGGACACGGCGCCGGCGATTTCGACGCCGAGCGTCTGCATAGAGAGTCTTTCGACGTCGAAGGCGCTTTCCTGCACGTCAAAGACCCCGCTGAAGGCGAGTCTTTCCACGACGAGAGGAGTTTCCCAGAAGCCCTTGGCGTCGAGCGTCATTTCGCGCCCAACCGCGTCGACGGAGATGGTTGCGGGCATGCGCTCCTCGCCCCGGAACTTCAGCCCTACGACGCCCTTGAAGGCGCCGCGCGAGCCGTCGGCGTCGAAAGCGAAGTCCGACACGTCGAAGCGATTCGTCTTCGGATCGAATTTGGCCGAGAGCGCCGCGTAGGTCACCGGAATGCGCCGCCCGCGGAAGAAGAGCTCGCCCGCAGACGCGCGTCCCGACACCGAGGACGCCACGACCTCGCCCGACTTCGTCAAGGTGACCGAGGCCTTGCCGGAAACGGGCGCGGCAAGGATCGCCGCCTGTTCGCCGTAGAACATGTCGAGAATGTCGCCGACGGGCGCGTCCTTGACGTCTATCTTGGCTGTGACGAGCCCCGTCGCCTCGGAGAATGCAGCTTCCGCGCGCAAGGCAGCCGGCGCGCCGTTGATGTCGAAGGCGCCGTCGATGCGGGCCTCATAGCCGCCCTTGACGCGGCGGATGGAGGCGGCGGCGTCCGTCGCCCGCCAGGCGCGCCCGGAGGCGACGTCGGCGAACTGGATCTTGGCGCCTTTAAGCTCGGCGCGTTCGAAGGCGCCGCGCCAGCGGTCGCCCGTCAGTATACGGAAGACATTGCGGCCGGGCGCGCCGGGCGCTGCGCCTTCCTGATAGTCGAGCGAAAGCTTGCGGTCGCGGCCGCGCACGATGCGCAGGAACGGCTCCTCGATCGCGATGGCGCGCGGGCCGATCCGCCCACGGAGGAGATCTTCCGGCGCGAAGGTCAGCACGATGCGGCTGAGATCGGCGACGCGCGTCTTGCCCTTGCCCGCGATCGACACGTCTTCGAGCGTCACGACATAGGCCGAGGCCGCGCGGTCGCGCGAGACGATGGCGCGGCGGACCTTGGCGTTGTTGCGCGGCGGCAGAGCGCGCTCGACGGCGAATTCCGAGGCGCGCGCAAGGAGACCGATCTCCGTCGGCCCCTGTTCGATCCGCCACAGCACATAGCCGGCGAGCGCGGCGACGACGGCGGCGGCCGCGCCCAACGCTTCCAGAATCAGAATGCCCGCTTTGCCGGCGCGGATTTTCCGCAAACTCATCACTTCCGCCTCGGGTCGCGACGCTTGATTGCGCTCGGCCCGTCGCCCCTTATTCGCCCGCCGTTGATCCCGCATGCCGCCCGACCTTGAGCGCCCCCGACAAAGTTCGGCTGCGGCGAAGTTCGCGGTTTATCCGAAATCGACAGCACACTAAACGTTACAACCCGTCAACGATGGCGAAATGATGGAGTTCCGCATGACCGACCTTGCCCCCGGCAAGAAGGCCCCCGCTTTTTCCTTGCCTGCCGACGGCGGCGGCAAGGTCGCCCTCAAGGATTTTGCGGGCAAGACTCTGGTTCTCTACTTCTACCCGAAGGACGAAACGTCGGGCTGCACGAAGGAGGCGATCGACTTCTCGGCCGAGGCCAAGGTCTTCGAGAAAGCCGGCGCCGTCGTGGTCGGCGTCTCCAAAGACAGCGTCGCCAAGCACGAGAAATTCAAGGAGAAACACGCCCTTAAAGTGATCCTTGCTTCCGACGAGGAAGGGGGCATGGTCGAGAAATACGGCGCCTGGGTCGAAAAGAGCATGTATGGCCGCAAATATATGGGCATCGACCGGTCGACCTTCGTCATCGACGGCAAGGGCGTCATCCGCCACGTCTGGCGCAAGGTGAAGGTGCCGGGCCATGTCGCGGAGGTCCTCGCGGCCGTGAAGGCGCTCTGATGCCGGTTCTCAAGGCGGCGCGCGCCGTCCTCGAGACCGCAGAGCCGGCCGGGAAGTGCCGGGCGGCGGAGCAAGCGCTCGCGGCGCTCGACAGCGATTTTGACGTCACGCCGGTTTCCTTGCCCCATCGCCCCGCCCGGCCGGCGCGTCCCCTACTCGTCCCGCCCGGCGATGTTCCCCGGCGAAGGCTCGGCGCGCCCGCCGGCCGCGTCGCGCTCCTTCACGCCCTTGCGCATATCGAATTCAACGCCATCGACCTTGCCTTCGACATGGCGGCGCGATTCGCTCCGGCGGTGGACGCGCTCAGGCTCGACGCCCGGGCCTTCATCCGCGACTGGGTGCGGATCGGGGCGGAGGAGGCCCGGCATTTCCAGGTCCTCGCCGACCGGCTGGCGTCCTATGGCGCGGCCTATGGGGACCTTCCGGCTCATGACGGCCTCTGGTCGGCCGCGGAACGGACGAGCGGCGATGTGCTCGCGCGGCTCGCCATCGCACCCATGGTCCTCGAAGCGCGCGGCCTCGACGTGACCCCAGCCATGGCCGAGCGCCTGGCCGAGGCGGGCGATGCGGAAAGCGCGGCGGCGGTCCGCTTGATTTACGAGGAGGAGATCGGCCATGTCGCCGCCGGCGTCTCCTGGTTCGAATCCATCTGCGAACGCCGGAATGCGGTGCCAGAAGCCGCCTTCAAGGCGCTTCTCGGGACCTATTTCGCAGGCGGATTGAAGCCGCCATTTAACGATAATGCCCGCCAGCGCGCCGGTTTGCGGCTTGACTTTTACGCTAACGTTAATTGAGAGCCGCCCGCCTTGATTCCCGCGCCCATGGATGCGACACGCAGCGCTCCTTAAGGATGGAAACATTGGTTACTTCATCACATAACCGTTGCGAAATCGGCCTAGATCGGGTGCAATGTGTTAAGGCCTTGCGTCTTAGGCTCGGGGTTGGTGCTAAGGGGCGTTCCAGGGGCGTGCGTAGATGAGCCGTAAGACCGGCCGCGTGAAGCGTATACTCAACCGCCTCTTCAAAGAGAGGCAGATCTATCATCGCAGCGACGGCGTCGTACACTTTGTGTCGATGTCGACGCGCACGCAGATCATGCTCGCGTCGGTGATCGGCGCCGCCCTTCTCTGGGTCGCCTACGCCTCCGTCAACGTGGTCTTTAAGGAACAGATCATCGTCGCCAAAGAGCGCGACGCCCGGGAGCTTGAAACCCTTTATCTCCGCCAACTGCACAAGCAGGCACGCGCCTATGAAGACATCGACGCGCTGAACATCATCATCCAGCAGCAGTTCGATGAGACCATGGCGGACATGTCGAGCCGCCATCAGACCTTGAAGGCGATGGTCGAACGCAAGGCGACGGTCGATCAGAACGTCGACACGCTCGCCAAGGGCATGCAGCAGGCCGGCGCGCCCAACGGGGCCAAACCCGCCAACGGCAACCGGATCATGATCGATATCGATCCGGCCGAGGCGACCCCGCGGCAGTCGCGCCTTTCTGTGTTGCGGCGCGAGGCGATCGAGGAAGCCGACAAGAAAAAGTCCGCCGTGCCGGCCAACAGCCCCGCCGCCGCGCCGATCGAGAAGATGCAGTCGGCCTCCGCCAAGCTCTATGTCGAGCAGCTCCTGCTTCTGGCGGCGCTAGAGGAAAAGGCGACTTCGCGGATCGCCGAGTTTCGCAAGGTCATCCGCAGCACGGGCGTTGATCCTGACGATATTCTTGGCCCGCGGAAGATCTCAAATCTTGTGCTGGCGCAAGGCGGTCCATTCATTGACTCGTCAAACGTTTCGGACGAATCGACGGCCTTCTTCCGCCACGCAAACCGCGCCGGCCTTCTCGTCGATCAGCTTGCGGAAATCGGCGGGTTGATGCTCCGCGTGCCGCTCTCTTCGCCCATTCTCGTCAGCCGCACCTCGACCTCGGGTTTTGGCGTACGCCGCGACCCGTTCACTGGCGCAAGCGCCACGCATAACGGCGTTGACTTCAAGGCCGCCTGGGCGTCTTCCATCGTGACGACCGCCGCCGGGACTGTGAGCTATGCCGGCATGCGCAGCGGTTTCGGCCGCTGCGTCGAAGTCGACCACGGCAACGGATTCGTAACGCGATACGCGCATCTAAGCCGCATCGTCGTCGTGCCGGGGCAGAAGCTCCGGTTGCACGCCAAAGTGGGCGAGCTGGGATCAAGCGGCCGGAGCACTGGTCCGCATCTGCACTACGAAGTTCTTTACCGCGGCAAGCCGCGCAACCCGCGTTTGTTCATTGAGGCAGGGCGTTATGTTTTCGAAAGCTAAGCCGAAGCATCAGCCGGAAGACAAACCCAAAGCCCTCGTCGTCGAGGCTTCACGCGCCGAGCCCGCGCCCAAGGAAAAAGACTCGTCCAAACGCATGAGCCCGATCCGCACGGGCGGCGTGCCCTCGATCATCTCTTCCGACGTCATCGTCAAAGGCAACATCAACGCGGCCGGCGAGATCCAGCTCGACGGCACGCTAGAGGGCGATGTGAAAGCCACAATGTTGATTGTTGGTGAACGCGCCGCCGTGCGCGGCGAGATCGTGTGTGAGAGCGTCACGGTCCGGGGCCGCGTCGAAGGATCGATCCGCGCCAAGACGGTGTCGCTCGCCGCGACCTCGCATGTCATGGGCGACATTCTCCACTCCTCGCTTTCGGTCGAGGCCGGCGCCCATTTCGAAGGCAATGCACGCCACTCAGACGATCCGCTCTCGGAAGGCGCCTCGCGCGATTTCCGCAAGTCGCGGCCGACAACCCCGGCCTCTGCGCCGCGTCCGGTCGTCACCGCGCATGACGGCGAAGATCATGCGCCGGCCGCCGCCAAGGCGGCCGCAGCTGATGCGCCATCCTTCCTGTCGCAGGCCCGGTCACCGCTGCGTTAAGACGCGGCAGCGACGCTGCAAATGTTTGGCGCTCATTTCGTTTGACGCGCAGGCCGCTGCAAGCCGCCTACCCTTCTCCCGCCACGCGATGGGCGAGCGCGGCCGTGACGAACGGGGCGATGTCGCCGTCGAGCACGACATCCGGGCTCGTGCTTTCGACTTCCGTGCGCAGATCTTTGACGAGCTGATAGGGCTGCAGCACGTAGGAGCGGATCTGGTGGCCCCAGCCGATATCGGTCTTGGAGGCCGCGGTCTTGGCCGCCGCTTCCTCGCGCTTCTGCAGCTCGACCTCATAGAGCCGTGCACGGAGCATCGCCCAGGCGGTCGCGCGGTTCTTGTGCTGCGAGCGCTCGTTCTGGCACTGCACGACGATATTGGTCGGGATATGCGTGATGCGGACGGCCGAATCCGTCGTGTTTACGTGCTGGCCGCCCGCGCCCGAGGAGCGGAACGTGTCGATGCGGCAGTCGCTTTCCTTCACGTCGATTTCGATCGTGTCGTCGATCACGGGATAGACCCAGACCGACGCGAAAGACGTGTGCCGGCGGGCGTTGGAATCAAAAGGTGAAATGCGCACGAGGCGGTGGACGCCGGATTCGGTCTTGAGCCAGCCATAGGCGTTCAGGCCCTTGACCTGGATGGTCGCCGATTTGACGCCGGCTTCGTCGCCCGCCTGCTGTTCGATGACGTCGACCTTGAAGCCGCTCTTCTGCGCCCAGCGCACATACATGCGCAGCAACATCGAGGCCCAGTCGTTCGACTCCGTGCCGCCGGCGCCCGGATGGATTTCGAGGAAACAGTCGTTTTTGTCCGCTTCGCCCGAAAGCAGCGCCTCGGTCTCGGCCTTGCCGGCGGTCTCTTTCAGGAGCTTCAGCTGCGCCTGCACGGAATCAAGGCTCTCGGCGTCGCCTTCGCTTTCGGCGAGCTCGGCGAACTCGAGATTGTCCTTGAGGCCCTGCTCCAGGCCGAGGATCGCATTGATCTGCGCGTCGAGCGCGTTGCGCTCCTGCATGACGGCCTGGGCTTTCTGGGAGTCGTCCCAGAGCTTGGGATCTTCGGCGCGGGCGTTCAGCTCGCGCAGGCGGTCTTGCGCTTTATCCCAGTCAAAGACGCCTCCTCAGCAGTCCCAGAGACTGCTGGATCGCATCGGCATAGGCTTCAATCTCGGCGCGCATCGCGGCGCATCTCCCTTGCTGAATGTGGCGGGTATGTGGGCGGCTTTGCGCCTTTCGCAAAGCCCGTTCGCGTGTGAAGGCGCGGGCCTCCGGAGGCGCGCGACAGCGCGCCTCAGCGGACGCCGCGTCAATAGATGCCGCTAAGGTCCTCGTCGGCCCCTTCCGCAGAACTGCTCGATGCAGCCGAGCTTGGGCCCGCGCCGATAGTATCCTCGGACTTGAATGCTTCGAGAATGACATTGGCGTCGTCGGCGCTGGCCGGCCTGCCCGACTTTGCGTTGACACGAACGAGCCTGATGCCGGACGGCACGCGGAACGGGACGGCGGCCTTGTCCTTCAGCGCCGCGGCCATGAACTCGCCGAAGACGGGCGCGGCGACCGATCCGCCGGCCTCGCCCTCGCCGAGGGGCTGGGGCGTGTCGAAGCCGACCCATACGCCGGCGGCAAGGTCCGGCGAGAAGCCGATGAACCAGGCGTCCTTATAGTCATTGGTCGTACCGGTCTTGCCGGCGATCGGCTTGTCGGGAACGAAGCTGCGGATGCGCTTGCCTGTGCCGCGCTCGATAACGCCTTCGAGCATGGACGTGATCTGATAGGCCGTGCGCGGATCGATGATCTGCTCGCGATTGTCTGCGAGCTGGGGCTCAGCCTGGCCCGACCATTCCGTCTGATTGCAGGCCTCGCAGCTGCGCGCATCGTGACGGAAAATCGTCTTGCCCGTGCGGTCCTGCACGCGATCGACGAGATAGGGCTCGATCAGCTTGCCGCCGTTGACGAAGGTCGAATAGCCCGCCGTGATTTTCATCAATGTCGTCTCCGCCGCGCCGAGCGAGATTGCAAGTTCACGCGGCAGGCTGTCTGACAACTTGAATCGGCTCACATAATCGACGAGGCGGCCGATGCCGAGATCTTGGGCGAGCCGCGCCGTCATCGTGTTGCGCGATTGCTCGATGCCCAGGCGCAAGGTCGATTCGCCGTAGAATCTGCCCTCGGTATAGTTGCCGGGTTTCCACCAGCTGCCGACGCTCGGCGCGACGAAGGGCGCATCGAGCACGATCGAGGACGGCGTGTAGCCGCTGTCGAGCGCGGCGGCGTAAACAAAAGGCTTGAAGGTCGAACCCGGTTGGCGATCGGCTTGGATCGCGCGGTTGAATTCCGACATCTGGAAGGAATAGCCGCCGACCATGGCGAGCACGCGCCCCGTATGCGGATCAAGCGCCACAAGCGCGCCGTTGACGGACGGAATCTGACGCAGCGCGTAGACGCCCTTCTTGTCTGCAATCTTTTCGACGATGATGACGTCGCCGCGCTTCAAGACCTGGCCGACATTCGTGACTTCAGGCCCCAGCAGATCCATGCGCTGGAACGCGCGCGCCCATTGCATCTGGTCGAGCGGCACGCGGCCTTCGAGGCCGCCGTCGAGGCCGATCGATGCTGCGACTGCGGACGTCTTCAGCACGACAGCGGGCTGCCATGGCGCAAGATCGGCCGCAATCTTCTTGGCGTCAGCGAGCGCTTTTTCCTCACGCGAGAACGCCGTCTTCCAGTCGGAGCCGAGATCGATCGAAGCGACGGGCCCGCGCCAGCCATGGCGGCGGTCATATTCGCCGAGCCATTTGCGCAAGGCGAGGCCGGCGGTCGACTGCAGATGCGGGTCGATGGTCGTGCGCACGGCGAGGCCGCCGTCATAGAGCGCGTCGGTCTTGTAACGCGCGGCGATCTGCTTGCGGACTTCTTCAGCGAAATATTCGGCCGCCCAGTCGCGCGCGCCAAGTTCAGGCGCAAGCTGCGCACCGAGCGGCGCCTTCAGCGCCTCGTCGCGCTCTTCCTTGGTGATGCGCTGGTCTTCATACATGCGATCGACGACCCAGTTGCGCCGTTCGACCGCCTCTTTCTCGCGGCGGATTGGATGATAATTCGTCGGGCCTTTCGTCAGCGCGGCGAGATAGGCGGCTTCGGCCACCGTGATCTCTTCGAGCGGCTTGTCGAAATAGTTGAGCGCCGCGGCGGCGACGCCATAGGAGCGGTTGCCGAGATAAATCTCGTTGAGATAGAGCTCGAGAATATGCTGCTTGGTGAACGCTTTTTCGATGCGTTGCGTCACCATCATTTCGCGGATCTTGCGCTCGACCTTGCGCTCGCTCGACAGAAGGAAGTTCTTCGCGACCTGCTGCGTGATGGTCGAGCCGCCTTCCAGGCGCCGGCCGGCGAGGATGTTGCCGATGTTATTGAGCTGGGCGCGGACGATGCCCTTGGTGTCGAGCCCGTCATGCTCGAAGAAGCTTTTGTCTTCGGCGGAGACGAACGCGTATTGCACGCGCTCCGGGATCGCCTCGACCGGCACGAAGAGCCGGCGCTCGCGCGCGAATTCGGCGACGAGCGAGCCGTCGCCGCCATAGACGCGCGTCGTCACAGACGGCGAATAGGCGGCGAGCTTCTTGTAGTCCGGCAGACCATGGCTGAGCTTGCCGAGATAGATAGCGATCATCGCCGCGCCGGCGACAGACGCGATCACAAGACCGGCAGCGCCAATGCCGACGACCTTGGCCCAGAGCGGCAGGCCCTTGCCAGGCAGGGCGAAGGAAAACCGCGGCAGCTTCGGCGCGGCGAGCGGCGCGCGCTCCCGTGCCGGCGCGGGCGCCGGTTCTTTCACGGGTTCGGGATGCGGTTCGCTCACGCTTTCGCCTTCAAGCCGCCGGTCCTCGTCATCGGAAAAGAAATCGCGCCCGCCCCGGCCGTCATGCCCAGGATCCTTGTGATCGCCCATCGCCCACCCGCTCTCACGCCGCCGGCCGTCCGGGACCGCCAGCCTACTTTGCCGCGACGAAATCTAGTGCAAATCACGGCCCGCCGCGAGCCGCAAGGGGCGCCTCTCTGCGCCGCCCCCCCTCGCCGTCAGGGCGCCGCCTTGGCGACGGCGCCGCCGGCCCGGCCGACGACCGCCCGCTGGTCGAAATAGGCGTCGATTGACCCCGCGACCGCGCGCATCACCTTTTTCCGCCAGGCGGGCGAATTGAGATTCTTCTCGTCTTCCGCATTGGAGATGAAGGCGAGTTCGAACAGCACCGCCGGCACGCCCGGATCGAGGAGCACGAAAAGGTCGTCCCGCCGGTGCGAGTTCTTGAGAAGGGGCGTCGCCCCCTTGAGCCGGGTCAGCAGGATCGCGGCGAATTTACCGGACTCGTTCAGCGTCTCCCGTTGCGCAAGGTCGATCAGCATGGAGGAAACGTCGCGCGGGCGTTCGGTCACCTTCTCGCCCCAGATCTGATAATCGGACTGGCTCTTGACCTCGTTGACGGCGCGGGCCGTGCCCTTGTCGGAGAGCGTGTAGACGGATCCGCCCCGCACCGCCGGTTCCGGGTGCGCGTCGGCATGCAGCGAAATGAAGAGATTGGCCCCCGCCTCCCGCGCGATCCGCGAGCGGTCGTCGAGATGGATCCGCCGGTCGGACGGCCGCGTCAGCACGACAGTGTAGCGGCCCTTGGCGCGCAATTGGGCAGCGAGTTCATTGGCAGCCGCGAGCGTCACATTCTTTTCGAGAACGCCGGTTGGCCCCGAAGCGCCCGGATCAATGCCGCCATGCCCAGCATCGATCACGACGGTGATGAGTTGACCGGCCTGGGGCGCGGCCGCTGGCACGGGCGGGGGAAAAGGCACCTGCAAGGCGGGTGGCGGGCCAGACGTTGGGGCGGGTTGCGACAGGCCCGGTGTCTGAGCGGCGGCCTGTGCCGTCGGCGCAGGCGGCTGCGACTGTGAGGACGACGGGGGCGGCGTCGGGGACGGCGTCGCCGCCGCGGTCCTGACCGGCGCCGCAGCGACCTCGGCAGGCAGGGCGCTTGCTGGGGCCGTCGGCGGAACAGTCCGAGCCGGTTTAGGCGGCTGGATCGCCGCCTCGATTACGGGCGCGAGGTCCTGGTAGGGGGCCGCCGGCACGCTCGCCAGGAGCTGGGCCTTGGATGCGGCGGCAAGATCGATCACGAGCCGCGTCTTCTGACCGGGGGAGGACGGCGGCAGAACGAACGCTTTCTCTACGGCCGCGGTCGTGGCGAGTTCGATGGTCACGCGTTCCTTGCCGCCGACCGATCGCACCGAATAGGCCGCGACCTGCCCGCCTGCAGCGCGCGGCGTGCGGAAGGCGGGACCGACCGTG
The DNA here is from genome assembly GCA_964507915.1 of uncultured Caulobacterales bacterium. Taxonomy (GTDB): domain Bacteria; phylum Pseudomonadota; class Alphaproteobacteria; order Caulobacterales; family Parvularculaceae; genus Amphiplicatus. The sequence goes on along the minus strand of CAZDRH010000001.1, from coordinate 491,365 downwards.
ACGCCGGCAAGGTCGACATGGATCCGACCCGCACCCTGTTCGCTGGCGGAAAGCACGTAAGAAGGCTCGCCCTGAATATCGAGAACGACGCGCGTCGCGGTCGGCGACTGTACGCCGAATCGCACATCGATAAGCTCGCCCGCGCGCGCGGACGCTCCAGCAAACGCCGCAAAACCCAGCGTCAGAACCAAATATCGCAGTATTTTCATAGCCATAGACACGGCCTCATTCGGGCGGGCGCAGCGCCGCCTAAGGGCGCCAGCACCCCGTCGAAGGCGGCGATCATTTTGCGCTATTGTTAAAGGCGCGTTAATCACTTTATTAGCAAGGAAGGCAACATGAGTCGGGTCTGCGGTGCGCTTTTCTTTTCCGCAATCCCGGTGCATGGTCCTGCCGGGCCTTCCTGAGCGGATCGCGCCGCTGGCTATCCCCGCAAAAAGGGGATTCCCGAATCGGCGCTGACCAGCGAAAAGAACGGCTCGCCGACGACCGCCCGCAAGGCGCGGCCGGAAGCTGAGGCTGGCGGCTCCTCGAAAGCCAGCGGCTGCAGGCCTGCCTGCGCCGGAGCAAAAGAACGGCGCTGCAACGCGCCATGATACAACCTGCCGGCGCCTGCCGGCGCTCGTAAATTGTGCCGATGTCCGTATTCGCAAAATCCGTGAACGCCGCTTCCCAGACGGGAAGCCGGGCGTTGATCGATGCGACCGTGCGTCGGCCCTCAACCCGAACCGACGCTGCAGCCGGGCCATGCGCCCCGCTCGCGCGTCGCGGAGCACACTTCAATGACAAGACACATGCTGATCGACGCGGCCCACCCGGAAGAGGTGCGGGTCTGCGTTCTGGAAAACGGACGCGTTGAAGATTTCGATTTCGAATTCTCGTCCAGAAAGCCGCTGCGCGGCAACATCTATCTCGCCCGCGTCACGCGCGTAGAGCCTTCGCTGCAGGCGGCCTTCGTCGAATATGGCGGCAACCGCCACGGCTTCCTCGCCTTCAACGAAATCCACCCGGACTATTACCAGATCCCGGTCTCCGACCGGCGCCTCCTGCAGGAAGCTGAAGCCGAAGAATCGGCGCTCGCCGCCGAGCTCGGTCTCGACAGCCATGAGGATGATTCAGACCTCGAAGGCGAAGACCATGGCGGCGGCGACGACGAAGACGCCGCCGACTTCCGCGATGAGGAGCGCGCCGCCGCCGTCAAGGGCGAAGAGTCGTCGGACGAGTCTGGCGACGAAGCCTCCGACGACTCCGGCGATGATCACGATACGGACGAGGAAAGCGACAGCGAAGAGGCCGGCGCCGGGAATGACGCAGAAGGCCATGCCGACGACCAGAACGGCCGCAGCGGCTCCGAAAACGGCGATGGTGATGGCGACCACGCCGCAGAGGCCGCCGAGAGCGAAGCCGCGCCCGAGGACGATGCGCGCGCGGCCGCTTTCTCAACGGGATCGGGCGAGAGCCTGAGCGCGCCTTCCGAGACGATAGGCGGCGAAGACGCGGCGGCGGAACCTTCGGAAGACGGCGCGCCCGACGCGCAGACCGCCCCCCAAAAGCCCGAGCGCAAAGCCAAGCCCGCCAATGCGCGCCGCGGCGAGCTTCTCGAGCGCTATCGCGAAGCCCGGCGCAAGCGCCAGCGCCTCTTGCGCAATTACAAGATCCAGGAAGTCATCAAGCGCCGGCAGATCATGCTGGTGCAGGTCGTGAAGGAAGAGCGCGGCACCAAGGGCGCGGCGCTCACGACCTATATGTCGCTCGCCGGCCGTTATTGCGTCTTGATGCCGAACACGGCGCGCGGCGGCGGGATCTCCCGCAAGATCGGCGTCGCCGTCGACCGCAAGCGCCTGCGCCGCGTCGTCGACAGCCTTGAAGTCCCGCAAGGGATGGGCCTCATCATCCGCACCGCGGGCGCCAAGCGCACCAAGGTCGAGATCAAGCGCGACTACGACTACCTGACGCGGCTCTGGGAAAACATCCGCACACTGACATTGCAGTCGATCGCGCCCTGCCTCATCTATGAAGAGGCGAGCCTCATCAAGCGCGCGATCCGCGACCTCTACGACAAGGACATCGACGACATCACGGTCGAGGGCGAAGAGGGCTATCGCGAAGCCAAAGACTTCATGAAAATGCTGATGCCGTCGCACGCCAAGAACGTGCGCCAGCACAAGGACGGCGCGCCGCTCTTCCTCGCCAACGACGTCGAGAGCCAGCTTGACGCCATGTATCAGCCGACGGTGCGTCTGAAATCCGGCGGCTATCTCGTCATCCACCAGACCGAGGCGCTCGTCGCCATCGACGTCAACTCCGGCAAGGCGACGCGCGAGCGCAATATCGAGCAGACGGCGCTCAAGACCAATCTTGAAGCCGCCAAGGAAGCCGCGCGCCAATGCCGGCTGCGCGACCTTGCGGGCCTTATCGTCGTCGACTTCATCGACATGGAAGAGCAGCGCAACAACCGTTCGGTCGAGAAGCGCTTCAAGGACGCGCTGAAAGACGACCGCGCGCGCATCCAGGTCGGCCGCATCTCGAATTTCGGCCTGCTCGAAATGTCGCGCCAGCGCCGCCGTTCCGGCATTGTCGACGGCACCACGCATGTCTGCCCAACCTGCAACGGCGCAGGCAATGTGCGCTCCAACGAAATGGCGGCCTTGCGCATCCTGCGCGCAATAGAGACGACGGCGCTCAAGGAACGCGCGTCGACCATCGGCGTGCGCGCCTCGCTCGACGTCACACTCTACATCCTCAACCACAAGCGCGGCTGGCTGAAACGGATCGAAGACAGCTACGGCGTGACGGTCGAGATCATCGCCGACAGCGCCAAGGCCGGCGACGTGTTCGACCTTGAACGCCGCGGACCGGCGCGCGACCCAGCCCAGACGCTGCAAGTCGTGCGCGCCGACCAGACCGAGGCGATCGAAGTCGAAGCGCCGCGCGTCGCCGACGACGAGGACGCGGAGGAAGTCGACGCTGAAGACAGCGCATCCCCGTCGCGGGAGCGCGCCGCCGATCGCGGCGAGCCGCGCGAAGGCGGGCGCCCGGAAGGCGAAGGCGGCCGCCGCCGCCGCCGCCGCCGCCGGCGCGGACGGCGCGAAGACGGCATGGGCCCGCGCGAAGAGGGCGCGCCACAGCCGCATGTTCGCGCTGACGCACCCGACCAAGATGATCGCGACGAGGATGACGACGCCGAAAACGGCGAAGAGGCGCGCACGGAACGTCTCGAGGCTGACGACAATGATGCCGAAAGCCGGAACGGCGACGGCCTCAATGGTGACGGCCAGAATGGCGATGGCCGCCGCCGACGCCGGCGCGGCCGTCGCGGCGGGCGCCGCAATCGCGGCCGCCAGGAAAACGGCGCGGAGACGTCCGGCGAGGAGAGCCGCCGCGAGGACGGTGCGCCGCAGCCCCGGCACGAGGCCGATCTTTTCGAGCCGCGCGACGACCCTGAGCCGCGGTTGACGCGTCAGCCTCCCTTCGAAGCCGCGCCCGCCTTTGAGACCTGGTCGAGCGAATCGCCGAAGACGGAGCCTGCGCCGGCTTTCGCCTATGCGCCCGCAGTCCCGGAGCCGCGGCACGACGTGGAACCGGCGCCCGAACTGCGCGCCCCGGAACGTGTTTCAGAGCGCGCCGCGCCCGAGCCGCAGCCGGAAACGCCGCGCGAACCGCGGCCCCAGCGTAAAGGCTGGTGGCAAAAGGCGATCGGCGGCTGACTGCGCCGGTGAGGATTTCCGGCGGCGCCGTCACAATTCAGGCGCCGTCGGCTGACACTCTTATCCGCGCGCTCTTTCGTTCGTGGGTGCGGGCGCGCGAAACGCTTCGGCTCTGGTCACGGGAGGCATTCGTCTTGCGACTGCGTAATATCATTCTCGGGACGGCCGCCGCCCTCGCCGCCGTCGCCCCCAGCATCGCCTCCGCGCAATCCGTCCTGCGCGACGCTGAGATCGAGCAGTGGCTGCAAGACTATTCCTATCCGATCTTCCGTGCGGCCGGCATAGATCCGCCGAGCGTAAACATTCTCATCATCGGCGATCCGACGCCCAACGCCTTCGCTGGCGGCCTGAATATGGGCATTCACACCGGCCTTATCACAACGGCCGATACGCCAAACCAAATCGAGGGCGTCATCGCCCACGAAGCCGGGCACATCGCCGGCGGCCATACGGCACGTACGGCGGATGCGATTTCTCAGGCTTCGACTCCGATCATACTCAGTCTCATTCTTGCGGCTGGCGCGATTGCGGCTGGCGCGCCCGAGGCCGGCATCGGCCTCCTCGGCCTCGGCCAAAACATCGCCATCGGCAATTTCCTCACTTATAGCCGCGGACAAGAAGCGACCGCAGACCAGGCTGCACTTTCCTATCTGCAAGCGACCGGCAATTCGCCGCAGGGTCTCATCGAATTCTTCGGCAAACTCCGCAACGAGCAGATCATCCGCGGCTTTAAGGTGAACCCCTATCTCCAGAGCCACCCGCTCGCCATTGAGCGGATGAGCGCGCTTCAGGCCAAGGCCGAAGCGTCGCCCCATGTCGGCGTGAAGGATTCCCCCGAAGAGATCGCGCGCCTAAATCTTCTCAAAGGCAAGATCAACGGCTTCCTGATGGAGCCGAATGTCGCGTTTCGGAAATATCCGCTCACGGATCAATCGCAGGAAGCCCGCTATGCGCGATCCGTCGCCTATTACCGCAACGGCGACCTCGACAAGGCGCTCAAGGAAATCGACCGTCTGATCAGCGAAAAACCGGACGATCCCTATTTCCACGAGCTTAAGGGCCAAATGCTGTTCGAATCCGGCAAGGTCGAGGACTCAATCGCGCCGCATGCGCGATCGGTCGAACTTGCGCCCGCCAAGGCCCTCCTCAAGATCAATCTTGGCCGCGCCCTTGCCGCGACGGACGACGCCGAACATCTCAAAAAAGCCGTCAAGGAGCTCAAAGGCGCGCTGCAGCTCGAACCCGACAACGCTTTCGCCTGGTTTGAACTCGCCAGAGCCTATGGCGGCCTCGACCAGGAGCCGCTCGCCAATCTCGCGACAGCCGAGTCGCGCTATTACGTCGGCAAACGGGCCGAAGCGGCGCAATTTGCCCGCCGGGCGCGCGCCGGCCTCAAGGAAGGCACGCCCGAATGGCGCCGTGCGAGCGATATCATGGTCGCTGCACAAGGCTCGGACGGCCCAGACCGGACGCCGGATGACGCGCCGCCGCCGGACCCGAAGGGGCCAGATCGCCAGAAGCCGGACGTGCCGGACCCGACCTTCGGCTGACGGGCGGGACTTTGTTTGCCGTGTCACTAAGACGCTTTATGTAGCGTCACACAGGCCTTGATGAGGCATTTGGATCGGGATTGAGGGGTCACGTCGATGAAACAGAAACTCGCGCTTTTTGCAGCGCTCGGCGGCGCCGCGCTTCTGGGCGCCCTCGCTGTCGCCTATTCGAACGCCGAGCCGCCTGCCGCGAAAGCGGCCAAGCCCGTCGCCGCCTCGACGGCGCCGGCGGCGACGGTCGTGAAGGCCTCGACAAACGCGTTCTCCGCCTCGCAGGAGACGGCGATCCGCGAGATCGTCCGCGCCTATCTTATCGAACATCCCGAAGTGCTGGCGGACGCTGCGCGCGCCTATGACGAAAAGCAGTCGCAGCTGCAGGAAGAAGCCGGCAAGAACGGCGTGCGCGCCAACCTCGCCGAGCTTTTGTCGGACGAGGACGGCTATCGCGCCGGCAAGGACGTCGCCAAGGCCAAGGTCGCCGTCATCGAGCTCTTCGACTATCACTGCGGCTTCTGCAAGAAGGCCGTGCCGCTCGTCCGTGAGCTGACGAAATCGGATCCGGCCGTGAAATTCGTGTTCCGCGAACTGCCGATCCTGCGTGAGGAATCCGAATTCGCCGCCGAAGCCGCGCTCGCCGCGCGCGCACAAGGCAAATATCAGGAGCTTCATTTCGCGATGATGGAGGCCACAGGCGCGCTCACCAAGGAGCGCATTTTCGACATCGCGCGCCAGAAAGGCCTCGACGTCGCAAAGCTCCAAACCGACATCAAATCGCCCGCCGTGAGGAAGGCGCTCGATGAAACCCACCGCATCGCGCGCGAGATGCGCATCGACGGCACGCCCGCCTTCATCGTGACGACGCTCGACGGATCTTATGTCGAAGTCATTCCGGGCCTGCCGCGCGACAATCTGAAAGCCGCGATCGCCAACGCCAAAAAGGCGGCGGGCGTCAGATGAGCCCCGCGAGCGGCGAGGAAGGATCGGCGTAGCGCTTCTTCGGCATGCGGCCTGCAAGGTAGGCCTTGCGGCCCGCGATCACCGCGTGTTTCATCGCCTCGGCCATGAGAATCGGGTCTTTCGCTTCGGCGATCGCCGTGTTCATGAGAACGCCGTCGCAGCCGAGTTCCATGGCGACCGCCGCGTCGGACGCCGTGCCAACGCCGGCATCGACGATCACCGGCACTTTCGCCTGCTCGACGATGAGCCGGATATTGACCGGGTTCACGATGCCGAGCCCCGAACCGATGAGCGATCCCAAGGGCATGATCGCGCAGCAGCCCGCATCTTCGAGCTTTTTCGCGTAGACGGGATCATCCGAGCAATAGACCATGACCTCAAACCCGTCCTTGAGGAGGAGCTTTGCCGCGCGCAGCGTCTCCTCCATTTCCGGGTAGAGCGTTTTCTGGTCGGCGAGAACTTCGAGCTTGACGAGACTCCAGCCGCCGGCCTCACGTGCAAGGCGCAAGGTGCGGATCGCGTCTTCCGCGGTGAAGCATCCCGCCGTGTTCGGAAGATAGACATATTTCTTCGGGTCGAGATGATCGACCAGCATCGGCTTGTCTTTGTCGAGAAGATTGACGCGGCGCACCGCGACCGTGACCATTTCGGCGCCCGCAGCCTCGGCCGCGCGGGCGTTTTCTTCATAGGTCTTGTATTTGCCTGTGCCGATGATGAGGCGCGAAGCGAAGCGCCTTCCGGCGACGATGAGACCGTCCGCCATCATCCGCCCCCGACGAATTGCACGATCTCGATGCGGTCGCCGTCCGCAAGCGGCGTTGCGCCCCAGGTCGATTTCGGAACAATCTCAAGATTGCGCTCGATCGCGACCTTGCGCGGCTCGATCCCGAGCGCGGCCATGAGGCCCTCGACCGAGAGCGGGGCGTCGAACCGTTTCAATTCGCCGTTAATGGTCAGCAGCAGCATGGGCCATCCGCACGTCAATTGGATCTCAACGCGGCGGCGCGTATATGGGCTTGAGGAACGGCCCGCGCAATGGCGGGCGGCATGAGGCTCGGCATGGCGACAAACCCCGTCATTGCAGTTCTGAACGGCCCGAACCTCAATCTTCTGGGGACGCGCGAGCCGCACATTTACGGCCGTGAAGCGCTCGCCGACATCGAAGCGGCGGCGCTGCGGCGCGGCGCGGCGCTGGGGCTTGCCGTCAATTTCCGCCAGTCGAACCACGAGGGCGTGCTGATCGACTGGATCCATGCGGCCATCAACGACGCGGCCGGCCTCATCATCAACCCAGGCGCCTATAGCCACACGTCGATCGCCCTCCATGACGCGCTGAAGGCGTTTGGCAAGCCTAAGATTGAAGTGCATCTCTCCAATATCTACGCCCGGGAGGCGTTCCGGCAGACGTCCTTTGTCAGTCCCGCGGTTACGGGGGTGATTTCCGGCCTCGGGTCCGAGGGTTATTTGCTGGCGCTTGACGCCATGCGGCGGCTCATCGACAAGTCAGCCTGACTTTCAGGCTCAAGACGCCGGCAAAGCGGCAGGACATGTCCGACAAGAAAAACGAAGACATCGACGTGGAGGCGTCCTGGATCGGCCGGCTGGCCGAGATCCTGCACAACAAAGGCCTCACCGAAATCGAAATCGAAAAAGGCTCGGTGCGCCTGCGCGTCTCGCGCGCCGCCCCGACGCTTGCCGCCGCGGCGGTCGCGCCCGCGGCGGCGCCAGCGGCTGAACTTGCAGCAGCGCCCGCCGCCGCCAAGCCCGCCAAGAACGCCAACGCCGTCACCTCGCCCATGGTCGGCACCGCCTATCTCAAACCCTCGCCCGAGGCCGCCGCCTTTGTGAAGGTCGGCGATCGCGTCATCGAAGGCCAGACGCTGATGATCATCGAGGCGATGAAGACCATGAACCCGATTTCGAGCCCGCGCGCGGGCGTCGTCAAGGAAATCTTCGTCAAGGATGCGCAGCCGGTGGAATTCGGCGAGCCGCTGGTGGCGGTCGAGTGATACCGCGCCGCCAAGCTCAAGGACGTTCATGTTCGAAAAAGTCCTGATCGCCAACCGCGGCGAGATCGCGCTTCGCATACACCGCGCCTGCAAGGAGCTCGGCATCGCGACCGTGGCCGTGCACTCGACGGCGGACGCCGACGCGCTGCATGTGCGCCTCGCCGACGAAAGCGTCTGCATCGGCCCGCCCGCGCCGAAAGACAGCTACCTCAACATTCCTGCGATCATCTCCGCCGCGGAAATCACGGGCGCCGACGCCATCCATCCGGGCTACGGCTTCTTGTCCGAGAATGCGCGCTTCTGCGAGATCGTGAAGGCGCACAACATCACCTTTATCGGTCCGGAGCCGGAGCATATCCGGGTGATGGGCGACAAGATCGCCGCCAAGAACGCCGTCCGGGCCGTGGGCGTGCCCCTGGTGCCGGGCTCCGACGGCGCGATCGCCGACCTCGATGCCGCGCGCGCGGCGGCCGAAAAGATCGGCTATCCCGTGCTCGTCAAGGCGGCGGCCGGCGGCGGCGGGCGCGGCATGAAAGTCGCCCGCACCCGCGAAGATCTCGAGATCGCCGTCTCGACCGCCAAAGCCGAGGCGCGCGCCGCCTTCGGCGATGATTCCGTCTATCTCGAAAAATATCTCGAACAGCCGCGCCACATCGAAATCCAGGTGATGGCCGACAGCCACGGCAATGTCGCCCAGCTCGGCGAGCGCGACTGCTCCTTACAGCGCCGTCACCAGAAAGTGCTGGAAGAAGCGCTCTCCCCCGCCCTGTCCGCCGCCGAGCGCAAGAAGATCGGCGATATCGCCCGCCAGGCGATTTCAAAGCTCGGATATCTTGGCGCAGGCACGATCGAGTTCCTCTACGAAAAGGGCGAGTTCTATTTCATCGAGATGAACACGCGCATCCAGGTCGAGCATCCGGTGACGGAGCAGGTGACGCGCATCGATCTCATCCGTGAGCAGATCAATATTGCGGCGGGCGCCAAGATGAGCTTCCGGCAGGAGGACGTGACGTTCCGCGGCCACGCGATCGAGTGCCGGATCAACGCCGAGGACCCGCGCACCTTCCGCCCCTCGCCGGGCGAAGTCACCTTCTTCCACGCGCCGGGCGGGCCGGGCGTGCGCTTCGACAGCGCCGTCTATACGGGCTATCGCATCCCGCCCTATTATGACTCGATGGTCGGCAAGCTGATCGTCTTCGGCGACGACCGCAAACACTGCCTTGCGCGCCTGAAGCGCGCGCTCAACGAAATGGCGCTGTCCGGCGTCGACACCACGATCCCCTTGTTCATGGATCTTCTGAACGAGCCCGATTTCCAGGCCGGGAATTACCACATCCACTGGCTGGAAGACTGGCTGAAGAAGACCGCGACGCGATAGGCGCAGAGCTTGCGGCGCGCGCCTCGTGCTTCGAGGCCCGGCTCCACTGGCGCTCCGCCGGGCGCCTCAGCATGAGGCGCTCTGACGGCATGTATCGTATCTGGACGCCTCACCCTGAGGTGCGGACCGAAGGTCCGCCTCGAAGGGCGAGGCGGTGAGATAATCCGTGCACGCAACAGTGCGCCGAAACCCTACTGCGCCGTGAACTCCGCCGCGATGATCAGCGAGACCTCGTCGCCGACGAAGCCCTTCCATTCATTGAGCCCGAAATCGGAGCGCTTGAACGTCGCCTTGGCGTCAAAGCCCGCGGCCCTGGCGCCCGTCAAGGGCATGGTTCCGCTGCCATGGAATTCGGCTTTCAGTGTAAGCGGCTTCGTCACGCCCTTCACCGTGAGCAAACCCTCCACGTCGGCGGTCTTCTCACCCGTGCGCATGACGCGCGTCGTCTGAAAGAGGATGTCGGGATGGCTCGCCGCATCGAACATCGAAGGAGCCTTAAGCTTCTCGTCGAGCGCGTCGCTCGGCGTGTCGAGGCTCGCCGCCGCGATTTTGATCGCAGCCTCGCTCATTTCCGGCTGCTCCGTATTGAGAGAAAGCCTGCCAGAAATCTCGTTGAACCGTCCGTAGAAGGTCGAAAAGCCGAGATGGTCGACGGCGAAGATCACGGTCGTGTGCGCCGGATCGACGACATAATCGCCGTCGCGCACTTTGAGGGCGTCCTCATTGACGGGATAAAGAACCCTCGCCGCCGTCGCGCAAGCGCCGAGCGCGAGGCAGAGCGACAAGGCGACGAGCGGCGCGGCAGCTTTGAATTTCATGGCGTCTTTATTGCTCTGCTCACGGATGGGAAGGCGTCTGTGAAGGGCGGCTCGAATTTTCCGGGCGCCGGCTCTCCTTGAACGGTCGCGAATGGCTCGGTCGCCTTCAGCACGGCGTTAGCATCTTTGGCCGATCCCGACTGCAGAACCGCGCCGATTCGCGCGGCCCGCTCGGCGAGGAGTTTCTGGAAGGCGCCATTCTGGGGCAGCGATTGAATCGCTTTGGCGACTACGACGCCTTTGGCGCGCTCTGCCTTGCCGCCGACGGCCAGGAACCGAAGATATTCGTAGTTGAGGGCGACGTTCTTTGGGTCGAGCTTCAGCGCCACATCAAAACCGTCGCGCGCCGCATCGCGGCTCGCGCCGAGGGCCGTACGCGCAAGCACGCCCTGCTCGACGACGCCCGCGTGCCAGCCGGCCAATGCGCCGCGCGCAAAGCCGCTTTCGGGAAAGAGGGCGACGCTTTCTTGCAGGAGATCCTTGGCGTCGCCGGCGATCCGGGGGCTGAAAATGCGCTTGGCTTCAAAGGCGAGGCCGATCGCATAATTCACATAGGCGTCGACATGCGCCTTGCCGGTGACGATCGCATCGGCGCAATCCTTGATCGCCCCATGCAGCGTGGCGACGCGCGGCGCGCCAGTCTCGAAATAGGAGCCTATGACGAGGCCCGCCTGGCAGGCGAGCGAAAGGCCTTCCGGCGTCGCCTCAGCCCGGCCCGCCTCGCGCGCCGCCGCAAAGTCGCCGGCCGCGAACGCGTCGCTGCTCGAGGCTTGCGCGCCGCCGGCGCTGAAGAGCGCCGCGACAGCGGCGAGATAACGCAAGGACGACAGGCTCATTTTCTTCCCCTTAACCATGTTTCGTTCCGGATTCCGGCGCGGACGATAGTCCCGACCGGCGTCCGCCGCCATCTCGCAATTGCGTGATCGGAGGCGCATCGAGCCTGACCGGCGCCCCGCCGGATTGAAAGACGCCGCCGCAGCAGGCGATACTGGCGCCATGCCGCGCGATTCTGCCTATGACATCGATCCGGATGATCTTCTGAAGGCCTATTCGCTCGGCTATTTTCCGATGGCCCGGCACAGGGCCGATCAGAGCGTCGTCTGGGTCCTGCCGGATGACCGCGGCGTGCTCGATCTCGAAGGGCCCGTGCGGCTGCCGAATAAGCTGCGCCGCTTTATCGCGCGCGAGCCTTTCGAGGTCAGGGTCGATCACGACTTTCCGGCGGTGCTCGCGGCCTGCGCTGAGCCGGGGCCGGGGCGGAAGGACACCTGGATCAACGACCCAATCGCCGAGGTCTATACGACCTTGCATCGCCTCGGCCGCGCGCATTCGGTCGAATGCTATGAGGGCGGCGTTCTCGTCGGCGGCCTCTACGGCGTCGCGCTCGGCCAGGTGTTTTGCGGCGAGAGCATGTTCTCGCGGCGCGACAATGCGAGCAAGCTCGCTTTCGCCTATCTTGCAGCGATCCTGAAACGCGGCGGCTTCAAGCTGCTCGACACGCAGTTCCACACCGAGCATCTTGCGCAGTTCGGCGTCGTCGAAATGCCGTGCGCGGACTATCTGCGGCGGATCGAGACGCTGATCGCCGCGCCGGCGACGTTTGCCGGCGGTTATTTGGATGCGGCGGCGGTTTTGCAGTCGATCACCCAGACATCATAGACCGGGTGTTCAAGCGCGTTGAGGCCGGGGGACGAGGCGAACATCCAGCCCGAGAAAATCCGGTCGGGATCGGCCGGCGCCGATTTGTCGACGGTGAAATGCGTTTCGTTCTTGCCGGGCGCGATCGCCTCTGCGGGGCTCGCCGCTTCGGCGAGCGCGACGTCTTTCGTCTTCTTGCCGGTTTTGGGGTCGGCCTTGATCTGCGCTTCGGCGGTCGTCCGTGAACGGCTGATTTCGCGGTCGAAGATCTCAAGGAACGCCGTCGTTTCGGGAAACTCCTCCGGCGGGCGTTTGTCGCAAGTGCGGGGGAGGATTTCGAGCGAGGCGTAACGATGCGACTTTCCGATCTTGATCTCGATATCAGTGTAGCGCGCGGTGATCTTGTTGAGCGCGCGCAAGGTGACCGACTGGGCCTTGCGGTCGCCCTTGGGGGCGACATCTTCGACGAAGGGATCGGCGGGCTCGGCCGCCGAAAGGCCATCAAGCTCGCTGGTCGGCGCGGCGGGCGCGGTCTCAAGCGCCTCTGGCGCGGCCGCCCCAATCGGGTCAGGCTCGCCGGGTTCCAGCGGATCGGCGAAAACGTCTTCCTGCAGGGTCTCGTCCACAGCGGATTGCGCCGGCTCCGCCGCGCTTTGGGTCTCGTCCTGCGCGAGGCTGAAGCCCGCGAGCGCCAGAACCGACGAAGCCGCGGCCCCCGCCGCCCAGATCTTGAGCATTACTGCACCCCTTCCGTCTGCGGCGGTGGCGTTTCCGTCTCGCCCGACGCCTTCGACCCGCCCGAAGTAAACGCCTGCACGGCGAGGCCCAAAAGGTCAACCGAGCCTTGCGTGATCGTTATGACGCCGCCGTCGCCGAGCATTGTTTCCGAGGCGCCGGGCTCGATCGAGACGTGGGCGCCGCCGAGCACGCCGTCCGTCAGGATCTTGGCGGCGGAATCGTCCGGCACCTCGACGCCGCGCCGCAGCGACAACTGCAGCCGCGCCTCATACGTCTCAGGGTCGAGCGCGGCGGCGGCGACCGTGCCGACCTTGACGCCCGCGATCTTCACATCCGAGCCCGTATCGATGCCGTCGACGCGGCCGAAATTGGCGGAGATCCGGAAGGCCCCCTCGCCCGCAAGCGCCCCGCTGGTCTTGAACGCGTAAAGGAGAAACGCCGCGGCGACGGCGAGCACCACGACGCCGACCAGGGATTCGAATATGGCGCTGCGGCCCATGATCGGCTCCCGCTTTCCCGGCCCTAGACCTTTTCCGGCGACCAGGCTTCGTAATCCGTGCCGACGCCCTTGCCGCTGTCGGGACGGGCGAGCGACCCCGGCGGGCGATAGGCGAGCGGCGTGCCGGTCATGTTCGGCAGGTGGTCCTTCTCGAAGGCGCGGCGCTTCAGCGGCGCGACGGTCGGCGGCTCTTCAAAAGTGTGGTGCATCCAGCCATGCCAGTCAGGCGTGACGCGCGAGCCTTCCGCAACGCCGTGATAGACGACGAAGCGGCGCTTGCGCCCGTCCGACGCGCTCGACTCTTTCTCCTCGAAATAGCGGTTCCCCTGCTCGTCCGACCCGACGAGCCGAGCCTTGCGCCGCCACAGCGTGAACTGGGTTCCAATGGTCGAGGAATTCCACCAGGTGAAGAGTTTCAAGAGCATGCGTGTTCCTGTGGGGTCAAAGGCCAAGACCCTGTGCCGCTTTATGAACGGGGCCGGCGCTGAGGTCCAGATAATCCCTGCCGCACGAGCTCCAAATGCGGGACGGAAAGCGCTCGGCGAACCAGAGCCAAATAGGCATCCCATTCAAATCTGAAGGCGCAATTCTGGAATGCGCCCTATCGCGCCCAGTTCTCAACTTTGAGGCCGTCGATGCGCCGGAATTCGCGCTCATTCGCCGTCACGAGAATGAGTTTTGCCGCCGCGGCGTGTGCGGCGATCCATAGATCATTGCCGCCGATGATTTCGTCCGCCGCCTCAAGCCTGTGCCTAAACCGTCCGTAATGAAGGCCGGCGTCTGCGGGAAGACCAAGCACGGGCAGTCTCACGACGAGCTCCGCGAGCCGATCTTTAGCTTTGGGCGAGGTCGATTTTTCCGCCCCGAAGGCGAGTTCCCCATAGGAGATGACGGAGAGTACCGCGTCGCCTTCCGACAGGCCAGAAAGCTTCTGAACGGCTTTCCTGGCCCGGCCGGTGCGCAGATGGATGCAGATGTCCGTGTCGAGGAGATAACGCGGCGCCATTAGAGCCCGCGCCGCTTTTGCGGGGGCGCCGTATCCCGGATCGCATCGAACATGTCATCGGGCATTGCGGCGAGGATATCGACGATCCCGGCGAGCCCGCCCGGCCTCGGTTCGCGCAGAACGATCTCGTCTCCGCGCCGCGAAATCTCAAGATGCGTGCCCTCGACCCTGAACGCCTTGGGCAGGCGCACAGCCTGGGAATTGCCGGATTTGAAAACCTTGGCGATGGCCATACGTCCTCATTGTATATACAAATCAGTATATACATTCTGCCGCCTGCTTGCAAGTCCGGTGCATTGAGTGACAGCGGCTGGACGCCTAGATTTACCTTTCGAACACCCGAATCAGACTGGCCTTGCGGCGATCCGAGACGCCGCCCGAGCATGGAACCCCATGAAGTTCACCCGCCGCTACGCCCATACGCCCGGCGCGCCCTATGAGGGGCTCTCCTTCCGCAAGTTCGACTGCGCCATCCGCACCGCGACGGGCGAGGCTGTGTTTGAGGCGCGCGGCGTCGAGGCGCCTTCCGGCTGGAGCCAGACTGCTGTCGAGATCCTCGCCCAGAAATATTTCCGCCGCACCGGCGTTCCCGCCGCGACCAAGCGCGTGCCCGAAAAGGGCGTGCCGGACTTCCTGCAGCGCTCCATGCCCGATGTCGCCGCGCTCGCCAAGCGGCCCGCGGACCAGCGCTATCGCGGCGAGACGAGCGCGCGGCAGGTCTTCGACCGCCTCGCCGGCGCCTGGGGCTATTGGGGCTGGAAATCGGGCCTCCTCAAGGATGCGGAAAACGCGCTCGCCTTTGTTGACGAGATGAAGCGCATGCTCGCCGACCAGATGGGCGCGCCGAATTCGCCGCAATGGTTCAACACCGGCCTCCATTGGGCCTATGGCATCGAGGGCGAGGGCCAGGGCCATTTCTATGTCGACCCCGCGACGGGCGCCCTCACAGAGTCCGACAGCGCCTATGAGCGCCCGCAGCCGCACGCCTGCTTCATTCAGTCGGTGAACGACACGCTCGTCGGCGACGGCGGCGTCATGGACTTATGGAAGCGCGAGGCGCTGCTGTTCAAATACGGCTCGGGCTCGGGCACGAATTTCTCGAGCCTGCGCGGTGCGGATGAGCCCTTGTCGGGCGGCGGCAAAAGCTCCGGGCTCCTCTCTTTCCTCAAAGTCGGCGATGCGGCGGCGGGCGCGGTGAAGTCCGGCGGCACGACGCGACGTGCGGCGAAGATGGTCATTCTTGATGCGGATCATCCCGACATCGAGGCGTTCGTCGCCTGGAAGGGCGCCGAGGAAATGAAGGTCGCGGGCCTCGTCGCCGGCAGCCGCGCCCTCGCCCATCATTTGCCGAAAGTCTTCGAGGCGGCGAAAAACCCCGCCGTCGCGGAGGCCGACCGCGCCGATCCGAAGAAGAACCCGGCGTTGAAAGCGGCCGCCAAGGCCGCGCGCACGGCCTTCGTGCCGGAAGCGGCGATCGCGCGCGCGATCGACTACGCCAGAGCCGGCTTCCGCGCCATCGACGTCGACGTCTTCGATCTCGACTGGGAGAGCGAGGCCTATCGCACCGTCTCCGGCCAGAACGCCAACAATTCCGTGCGCGTCACCGACGCCTTCATGCGCGCAGTCGAGAAGGACGAAGCCTGGCCCTTGCGCCGGCGCGTCGACGGCGCCGTCGCCAAGACCGTCCGCGCGCGCGTGCTCTGGGAAGATATCTGCCGGCAGGCGTGGAGCTGCGCCGATCCGGGCCTTCAGTTTCACGACACGATCAACGCCTGGCACGCCTGCCCCGCGGGCGGCGAGATCCGCGCGTCCAATCCGTGCTCGGAATATATGTTCCTCGACGACACGGCCTGCAATCTCGCCTCGCTCAATCTTGCGAAGTTCAGAACGGAGGGCGGCTTCGACGTCGAAGGGTTTGAACACGCCGCGCGCCTGTGGACCGTCGCGCTCGAGATTTCCGTCGCGATGGCGCAGTTTCCTTCAGCAGAGATCGCGCGCAACAGCCATGACTACCGCACGCTCGGCCTTGGCTTTGCGGATCTTGGCGGCGTGTTGATGGCCTCCGGCATCGCCTATGACAGCGCCGCGGGGCGCGCCGCCGCCGGCGCGATCGCGGCGCTTCTTTCGGGCGCGGCCTGGCGCGCATCGGCCGAGATGGCCGCGGAGATCGGGCCGTTCGCGCGCTTCAAGGACAATCGCGACGCTGTGCTCCGCGTGCTGCGCAATCACCGCGCGGCCGCGCAAGCCGGAAAATATGACTCCCTCGCGATCGAGCCCGAGCCGCTCGCCGCTGCCGACTGTCCCTGGCCGGGGCTTGCGGCGCGCGCGGCCGCGATCTGGGATGAGGCGATCGATCTTGGTTCGGCGGCGGGCTTCCGCAACGCGCAGGTTTCCGCCATCGCGCCGACCGGCACGATCGGCCTCGTGATGGATTGCGACACGACCGGCATCGAGCCTGACTTCGCGCTGGTGAAATTCAAGAAGCTCGCGGGCGGCGGCCAGCTCAAAATCATCAACCGCGCCGTGCCGCAGGCGCTCGCGGCGCTCGGTTACAAGCCGCAGGAAATCCGCGATATCTCAGACTATGCCGTCGGCCGCGGCACGCTGCAGGGCGCGCCGGGCGTAACGCACGACCTGTTGCGCGCCGAGGGCTTCACCGAGCGCCACATCCGCGAGCTTGAAGAACGGCTGAAGACCGCCTTCGACATGACCTTCGCCTTCACGCCTCAGGCGATCGGCGAGGATTTCTGCCGCAACGTCCTGCGCTTCACCGAGACCCAGATTGCCGGCACCGGCTATATGACGCTGCGCGACCTCGGCTTCGGCGACGAGGAGATTCACGCGTCGAACCTCTTCTGCTGCGGGGCGATGACGCTTGAAGGCGCGCCGCACCTGAAACCGGAACACCTGTCTGTATTCGATTGCGCAAGCCCCTGCGGGCGGATCGGCGAGCGGGCTTTGTCCGTGGACGCCCATTTGCTGATGATGGCGGCGGTGCAGCCCTTCATCTCCGGCGCGATCTCGAAGACGGTCAATCTGCCGGCGCGGTCGAGCGTTGCGGAATGTTCGCGCGCCTATAGCCGCGCCTGGCGTCTCGGCCTCAAGGCGATCGCGCTCTATCGCGACGGCTCGAAGCTGTCGCAGCCCCTCGCCGCGTCGCTCCTCGCCTATGACTATCCTGAGGAAGAAGACTCGCTCGCCGAGGCTTTCGCCGAGCCGCTCGCCAAACGCTCCAAGATCGTCGCGGAACGGATCGTCGAGCGCATCATCGAGCGCGCGCCGGGCCGCCGCCGCCTGCCCGATCGCCGCAAGGGCTATACGCAGAAAGCCATTGTCGGCGGCCACAAGGTTTATCTGAGGACCGGCGAATTCGACGACGGCGAGCTTGGCGAAATCTTCCTCGACATGCACAAGGAAGGCGCCGCCTTCCGCAGCCTGATGAACAATTTCGCCATCGCGATTTCGCTCGGTCTGCAATATGGCGTGCCGCTGGAAGAATTCGTCGACGCCTATCTCTTCACGCGCTTCGACCCGTCGGGGCCGGTCGGCGGCAACGACCAGATCCGGCACGCGACGTCTATCCTCGATTATATTTTCCGCGAGCTTGCGATCTCCTATCTCGGCCGGTCGGACCTAGCGCACGCCGAACCGCAGGATTCGGCGATCGACACGCTCGGCCGGGGCGTCACCCAGGAGAAAGCGCAAGCCGAGGCGACGCGCCTCATCTCCAAAGGGTTTTCGCGTTCGACGGTCACCGACAATCTCGTCGTGCTGCGCGGCGGGGATTTCGACCGCATGCGGAAGAACCTCGAGGCGGAGGAAGAAACCGAGGCCGACGCCGAAGAGGGACGCGCGCGCATTCCGGGCCCGCCGGAAATCGAGGCCCAGATCGCCAAACTCGCCGAGGCCGTGGCGCAGAAGGCCCCGCCAGGCAGCCTCGCCGCGCCGGGCGGCCGCGCGCAAGCGCGCATGAAAGGCTATGAGGGCGACGCCTGCGGCGAATGCGGACAATTCACCCTGGTCCGAGCAGGCTCGTGCTTGCGATGCGACAGCTGCGGCGCGACGACCGGCTGTTCTTGAGGTTGCGTCGGGGCCGACGAATTCGAAAATCGCCATCCGCGGCTTTTGACCATTTGTGAGGCGCAATCATTGCGCGCAAGAACGCCGGCTCGTACTCATCGCAGCCAGCGTTACGAGATGTCGGCGAGATCTGGCGGCGCCATAAAGGCGCGCCAAGCGGCGAGGAGCCGCACGTTGAGCGATTGCGCGATCGGGTAGATGTCGGCCCAGCGCAGGCCCTGCGAATAGCCGACAAAGCCGATAAGAACGATGCCGAGACCGAGTATGCGCGCGACGCACCGACCCGCCGATAGAAAGAGGATCAAAGCCGCAATGACCTGAAGGGGTGCGTTGAAGGTGCCGTTGAAAAGTGAGGCGAGCGCGCTTTCTAAGCTCGAAAGATCAATCGGCAGCTGGGCCTTCGCCGGCGCCTGCAGCGCCGTCACGCCGTTGAGCCCGATGACGCCCGCGGCGGCGCCCTGCCCGCCTTTGCGGAAAACGCTGAAAAACCCGTGGTCGTGCGGCTCTTTTGTCAGGACACCCAGGGCCGGACCGATCAAGGACGCTGCAGACATAACCGTCTTGCTCGCAACTTGGCGCGTCGATCGTCCCACCAAATCATGTTAAGATTGTGTCAACCCACGCGGCGACCGTCACTGCGTGCAAAACGTGATCGCGAACGGAAATCCGTTTCCGCGAAAGGATTTGTTTACGGTCCGTAAACGGACCATTGTGCTGATGCGTCCAGGCGCGCATTAAACCTTTCGTGAACCTTGACGGCGATACTTGGCGGGCTTTGAGAGACCCGAGCGCGCAAAAATGTGGAAAATGGTCGCCTTGATGGCCGTGTTTATGGTCGCGATATTCTCGATCGTGACCAGCATTACGGCTGAAAAGACCGGGTCCCGGAGTGTCAATCCCCTGGGCTTCCTGACGGACGGCCTCGAAGAGGCGCTAAACAATGCGGATTCCTCTGCGCCCTTGCTGACAGGTTTCTTCGCACGGATCGAGGAAACGCTGCCCGACCTTGCGCGACGCGTGCGCGGCGAGGCGCGCGTTTTTGAACCCCGTGACGTTTCAGGACAAGATCTTGCCGGTCAGAGTTTCCCTGGCGGCGCTTTCAATGCGGCGTCGGCGACGGGCGCCAATTTCTCGAACGCGCAGCTGGACGGCGCGGCGTTTGAAGGCGCGGACGGGACAAACGCCGCCTTCAGGCTCGCGCGCATGACGAATGTCCGTCTCGATGCGGGCGATTTTGCCGGCGCAGACTTCAGCGAGGCTTCGATGCGCGCCTCCACAGCACGCGCCGCGCGGATGAAAGGCGCGAAGTTCGACGGCGCGGACATCTCCTTCATGTCGTTTTCGGGCGCGGATCTGGCCGGCGCACGCTTTGCGCGGACCTATGCTACGGGCGCGTCCATGGTCGACGCCGATTTGTCCGATGCAAACTTTCAGGACGCGACAGCGACGGGGGTGCGCTTTGTGCGGAGCAATCTGACCGGCGCAAACTTCACAGGCGCGCGCATAGAAAAGGCGGACTTCACCGACGCGATCCTCTACGGCGCCGATCTTTCAGCGGCGATAGGGTCCAGTCCGGCGCAATTCGCTTTCGCCTGCATCGATTCCAAGACGAAGCTTCCCAAGGATGCGGGCGCGGGCAAAGCCTGCAAGTAGCGTCGAGTCCGCGGGTCGCGCGCGGCATTGATGCAAACGCCTGACTCTCCGCAATTAGACGATCGCGTCTTTGCGTTTGCCGTCTGCGTCCGCAAGGCGCGTCGGATCGAGCGCCTGCAGCACGGTCATCGTGAACGGCGTCAATTCCTGCGGGCGGCGCGTCGGCGTATCAAGGAGCGCGCTGAAAGCCGACCGCGTCAGGTCGCTCTTGCCCGTGTCCGGAAAAAGTTCCGCCCAGCGCAATTCGCCGACGCTCGGCGCCTCTTCCGCCGGCGCAGGCGCCGGCGCGTTCATCGACTTTGCGATGGCGGCGACGACGTCGCCCACAGTTTTCTTTGCGCCGCCCTCGAAGAAGACCGGCTTGTTCGCCTGGGCCGCTGCCGGCAGAAGGTCGGCCGCAAGCGCCGAGGCTGGCGCCTTCAAAAGCTTCGCTGCGCCGCCGACGCCGAGAAAATGGGCGGCGTAGATTTCGGCGCGGTCGACGGCGCGCCCAAGTTTTTGCTGCAGGGCCGCGGCGTTCGATTGCGCGAGTTCGCCGGCGAGGGCGGCGGCCTTGCCGGCGTCAAAGCGGAGATCGAGGATTTCCTTGCGGCGCGACGGGTCCGCAACCGTAAGCTTTCCGTCGGCGCTGCGAGTGATCGCCGTCGCTTCGGCGGAAAGGCCGTGTGCGGACCCGAATTCTTTCACAGCGCCGAGCCAGGTCTGTTCGATGAACTGGAACAATCCGGCGGCGGACGAAGTCTTGGCCTTCGCCTCCGGATTGAAGGAACTCTCGCGCCGGGCGATGTTGTAGAGCACGTCGAAGCCGACGCCGGTCGCTTCGCTCGCGTCTTTCAGCGCGCGGGTCACGGCGGCGCCGGCGGCGTTCGCGCCGGCCTTCAGCGGGGAAATGTCGGTCGTCGTCATGATCCGGACAATGCGCGACAATCCGTCAACACGCCGTTAATCAAGAAGTTCAGCCCATTCCCGTCTAGCGCCCTGGCGAGCGGCGACGTAGAGTCTGTTAATCATTTCGTCCAAGATCGACGCCATGCAAAGAGCGACGCCGCAAAGGGAAAAGGTCATCGCCTGTCTCGAAGGGCTCCGTCGCGACCTTGAAGCGCGCGGTGTTTCCCACATTCATTTGTTCGGTTCGGTCGCAAGGGGCGAAGCAAATCCCGACAGCGATATCGATCTCCTCGTCGATCTCGATCGCCCCCTCGGCTTTGAATTTTTTGGTCTTCAAGCGTTTCTGACCGACGCTCTTGGCGCGCGGGCGGAAATTTCGACCCGCGCGGGCATGCGGCCGCGCGTGCGCCGCGAAGCGGAGAAGGACCTTGTCCGGATCTTTTGAGCGCTGGCGCGCTGACATCGACAGTATGATCACCGCCGCCGAACGCGCCATCTCCCATACGGCGGGCATGCACTATGACGACTTCATCGATGATCAGAAGACTATAGACGCCGTCGTCATGAATTTGATCGTTCTCGCGGAAGCGTCGAAAGGTGTGCCGGAATCGATTCAAGATCAGAATCCGGTCATTCCATGGCTCGCCATCGAAGGGTTCCGCAATCGCGCGGCGCACAGCAACCAGACTGTGGATCTGTCGCTTGACCTTTCCATCGTGTGGGCGATCTGCACGCGCGACCTGCCGGCGATCTTGCCCGCGCTGAAGTTGATAGCGCAGGCGAATTAGGACGCGCCGCGCGGCGCAAACGTCGCAAGCGCAGGGTCCGCGTCGCCGCCGAACGCGAGGGCGGCTACCGCCGCTGCGGTCGCCGGCGCAAGGAGCACGCCGTTGCGATAATGCCCAAGCGCATAGAGGAGGCCCTCGGGACCCAGCGCGTCGCGCCCGATGATCGGGGCGCCGTCGGCCGTCGCCGGGCGCAGGCCGGACCAGCGTTCCTGTTCAGCGAGCGGCTGCAGGGCGGGGCAGATCGCCTCCGCCGCCGCGCGGAGCGCCTCGATGCGGGTGCTGTCGACCTCAACAGACGCATCGCCCGGCAAGGAGGTCGCGCCGATCACGATGCGGCCGTCCGCCTTCGGACAAAGATAGGCGCCCTCCGAACGCACGACGCGGCGCAACAGGGCGGCAGGGGCGGCGAGCGCGAGCGCCTCGCCCTTGACCGGAAAGACCGCGCCGGCAAGCCCCGGCGCGCCCGCAATGCGCGAGGCGAGGCTGCCGGCCGCAAGGACGGCTGTGTCAGCCGCAATGACGGCGCGGTCGGCGCAGATGATGTCGACGCCGCCGCGCCGTGCGCCGATCCGTTCGACGCGCGCCGGTTCCACAACAACCCCCCGGCGCGCGAGCGCTGCGCCAAGCGCCTGAAGGGCACGCCGCGGATCGACTTCGCCGTCATCCGGGGCGAAGAGGCCGCCGACAAGGCCCGGGCGCAAACTCGGCTCTGCCTTTGCGACATCGTCCGGACCCAGCCATTCGACCCGCACGCCGCGGTCTTCGAGCGCGGCCGCGCGCGTGCGCAGGGCTTGCGCTTCCTCTTCCGACGTCGCGACGCCGAGTGCGCCGTCCGCGCGAAAGTCGATCGCAAGGCCGGACTCCGCTTCGAGTTCGGCGGCGAAGTCGCGCCATAGCGCGAGGCTCCGCCGGCTGAACGCAAAGAGCGGCGCGGCGGGGCCCGCCTCGAAGGAGGGCGCCAGCATGCCCGCCGCGGCAAAGGTCGCCGCCGGCGCGCCGGAATCGAACACGCGGACCTTTGCGCCTTTCTGGGCGAGCCGCCACGCGGCCGAGAGGCCGATGATCCCGCCGCCGATGACGACGACTGCCGGCCGCGTCACACGTCCTCGCTTTTGGAGCCGAGCGACAGAAGCCGCGTCTTCTCGCGCGACCCGGCCGAGGAGCCGAAATAGTAGTTCACGACGGCGGCAGTCATGGTGGCGAGCGCGCCGAGCATGATGGAAAATTCGGTCTCCGTGCCTTCGGGCAATTGTCGCGCGACCATGGCGCCCAGCACCACGAAGAAGCCGAGGATGATCAAGCCGCCCATGACGGCCGGGGTCCAGTCCTCGCGCGCAATCTCCCGCGCCCGCGCATTGGCCCGGTCGCCGGCCGCGATGCGACTTTCATCGACCGCAGCCTGGCGAAGCGCGATCTTGAAATCGGATTCCGCCCTGGCGAGGGCGGCGAGCTGCTCGGGCGTTGCGACAGCGAGCGCCGCTTCGAGGCGGCTCTCATCGGCGCTCTCCTCGCCGAGCACGGCCCGGGCGACAGCCGAGACGGCGGCGCCGGCGAGCGGTCCGCCGAGCGCGCGGGCAAGTTCCGGCGCGGCGCGTCCGAGGACGCGCTTCAGACCCTTGCGCTTTCCGGGCGCTGTTCCTTTGGTCGTTGCGGCAGTCATGACATCTCCTTGGGCGCGAGGGCCCGGTTACGCAACATGAGGCGCGACCGAGTCTACGTGCGGTCCGGACCCCCGTGGATAGATTTTTTTCTGCGGCGAAATCCGTTTCCCGTCAGGGGTTTGGGGCTGGGCCCTTGCCGTTAACCAATTTCGGTTTGCAATGCGGTGCGGATCGATTCAGTGTCCGGCCCATGATTCGGCGCCTCCGGTCTCAGGGGAGGGATTGGGCGCAATCCTTCTCGTTTTCGTCTGGCTCGGGACCTCATGACGCTAGCGCTGATCGCGCTCATCGCCGCCGGATTCCTGGAGCGACTTGCGCGCTTGGGATGGCTGCGTCGTGCGGCATCCGCGCCGGGTCTTGTTCTGGCCGCCGGCGCCGGCTTTGCCCTGATCGGCAGAGTCTCCGGCGCGCCGACATTGCCGACCGAATGGCTCGCGGACACGGGCGAGGCGCTTCTCGCCGCGCTTGTCTTCGGCGCGGCGGCCCAATTGCGCCTGTCGCGGCTTGCGGCTTTGTGCCCGGCGGCGTTCCGCCTCAGCGTCGGCGGCGCGCCGCTCTATCTCATCGTCTGCGCGCTCTCGGCCTTCATCCTGATCCCGCAGCTTTCGCCGCCCGCGGCCTTCCTGGTTGCAGCGACGCTGATGCTGAATGGCGGCGCCTTCGACCGCAAGGCGGTGACCCAGACTCACGCGCCGGCCGGCATCAAGGCGGCGGTCCGCATCGAGAGCGCCGCGATCATTGCGCTCGGCGCGCCGATTGCGGCAATTGCAGCCGGCTATGCGACGACGCCCGGCGCGCATGAAGCGCCGCTGAAACCGCTGCTCGACGCAAGCTTCGAAGTCTTCGCCGGCTTCGCTATCGGCGGGGCGCTGGGTCTCATCGCCGCGCGGCGCGCCAAGGCGGATGCCGGGCGCAGCCCCTATTTCTACGCGGCGGCGGGCGGGCTCCTCGCCTTTCTCGTCTGTGCGCTTCTGCACTTCAACGCCGTCATCGCGGCGGGCGCCTGCGGCCTTATCTGGGGCGAGGAAATCCGCACGACGAGCATCGCGCGGCTGCGTTTGCGCCGGCGTATTGAAGAAGTCGTGCAGCCCGTCGGGTTTTTCCTGTTCGCCGCCGCGTTTGCGCCGCGTCTGTTCAGCGCCGATCTTTTGTCGTTCCTCTTCGCGATCGCCGCCGCGACCGTGCTGCGCGCGGGACCAAGGCTCGCTGTGCTGCAGATGTCTGACCTTGCGCCGGAGAGCCAGCGCTTTCTCGCCTGGTTCGGCGGCGCGCCGGGCGCGGCGTCTGCTTTGTTCCTGCTGTCGATCATCGACGACGCCGTCATCGCCGATCATGAGGCCGTATTGACCGTCGCCGCGCTCGCCATCGTCGCCGGCGTCGCGGCGGCGCGCCTCACCTCGCGCCCGCTCGCCAATGGATTCCTGCGGCAGCTTGCGACGGCGCGGAAGCGGCGCATTCTGGCGGGTTAGGGCCGGCGTGCGCTGAAAAGTGCGCGGTTCAATACGAAACGCCGCGGCAAACCAGGGTCTGAAGCGTCGGGCCGTAATTCCAGATCACGGCCTCCCGCTTTGGCGTGGGGGCTCTTCCGAGGTTAAGGCGGCCTGCCCGGCGGAGTCGACCGCAAGACGAGCATGCACGGGAACGATGCAGGCTGAGAGGCCGGCGCGGCAGGCGACAAAGGACGTCGCGGAGGCGCTGACGAATTTCACATTGCGCAGAGCGGCGTTTGCGGCGGCCTCGACAGTCGCTTCAGGCGACCGGCCCCAGCGCACCAGACCGACCTTGATCTCGTCGTCCTCCGAACAACGCGGATCGGATCCGCCCGGCAGCGGCGGCCGAAACGCCACGACATCATAGAGGCCGGGCTCCACTAGCGCGACAGGGAAGTCGTCAAGACCGGTCGTCTTGTACACGCTTTCATCCGTCCGCCGATAATACAGCGCGACGTCGCATTGGCCGGTGGAGACGCCGGCGGCGTAATCATAGGCGAAGAGCGCGCTGCGCATGCCGTCAACCGCGCTCGCTGCAAACCGCGATGTCGCGTACTGTCCGCGCGGGCGGAAGGTGTAAACGGTCGTCGTGTTCGATTCGACGTGTTGGTCTTCCGCCTGTTCTTTCGACGCGGACCCCGCAACAATCAGCCGGGGACGGTCAACGTGCTGGAAGCGCGTCGTCAGGGGACCAAGGCTCAGCGAGCGCAGGGAAACCATATGCGGGGGCGGCGCCGAATCGGCGACGCTGCTGCCGTAGTCGCCTTCTTCCTGAAGGACTGCAGCGGCCGGCATGACTTTGCTCGCCTTCGCCCACAAGCCGAGACGACGACGCCACTCCGGCGCGTGAACTTCGGCGATCGCCCGCTCAGCAACCAGTGGCTCCTCGAGAAGATCAAGCAGGGCGTCCGCCCGCGTCGAAAGGTTGTCGTTGTCTTCGCCGGCGGAAATGATGCCGATGACGCGGCCATTGCGATCGATGATGGGCGCGCCGCTCGAGCCGCCGGCGATTGACATGCGATCCGTCAGCACATTGCGAAACAAGGGATCAGCGCCGGTCTGCGGCGTGTCGATCGGCGCGGCGACGGAAGCGAGCGTCCCGCGCTCCGCCCGCGGGGACACGGCCGCAGAGTCGGTGTTCGACCACGTCACGTCGCCCGGAAAACTGATAGTGGCGATCGGATCTCCAGCTTTCAGCGCCAGCAAGGCGGCGCGATCGGCGATAGGAACATCAGGGCCGAGCGCCGCCCTGTCAGCTTCGGCGACGACAAGGACGCCGGCGTCGAAGACGGCGCCGTAGATCGGCACAAAGGCAGGTTCCGCCGCATTGCTGAGAGGATCGACAGGCTCATAGGCGCGCGCCTCGGCGTCGATGGCGCCGAATCCGGGATGGGACCGCGCCGCCACGATGGTGAGAGCGCGCCCGCTCAGCCGGTTCGTGGCGGTTCCGTTGCGGGCCTTCAGAAACTCCTGGGAGATGTGGGCCGCCGTGCCGAGCAGGCCGCGCTCGCGGTCGATGACAAACGCCGTGCCCCAGACGTCGCCGTCTTCCGTATCGAAAGCGACGTAATAAATAGAATCCTCGAGCCGACGGATCGTTTCTGCGTCGATGGTCGCGCCCAGCACCGCATTCAGCTCGTTTGAGACCCGGCGCGTCTCCCGCATCTGGAAGAAGAGCGCGGCCGCCAGCAGAGATGCGACCGCGAAAGCCGCAGCGACGCCCGCCCAACGCCCTATGCGCGCACCGCCCGCCGCCTTCATGATTTGCCCCTGCCCCTTGCGGCGAAATGCTATCGCAGCCAGTCAAGGTCCACAAGCAGCGTGGTTTACTGCCGGCGTCGCACAGTAATTCGGCGCTCTTGAAAGACGCCGCGGCGTCAGCCGCGCTGTCTGAGATGCGCCTGCTGGCGGCCGACTTCTTCGGCGTAGCCGCGCAGGAAGCCCGACAAGACGAAGACAGCGAGCGCGATCGTGCCGAGCACGAGCCGCGACCACAGGATTTCCTGCGGGCTCTTGGTGCGGTCGTCGCCGAACAGGAAGTCGGCGATGGCGCCGACGGCGTTGTTCATGATGCGCGCAGCTCTTCGGGCGAGCGCGGCGAGATTGTCCGTCATCTGCGCCGCCATGCCGGGGAGCTGCGGCCCGACCGTCAGCGCCCAGATGAGCGCGGCGACATACAAAAGGATCTCGCCGGCGCGCAGCGCGAAAGCGAGAAAGAAAAACCGGGCGACGGCGAGCGGCTTCATCCCGGCGCGTGCAAGGATCACGACCGAGGGCGCGACGATGATTGCGGCGACAACGAAGGACCAGAGCACCGCGCGCTGGATCTGCGCGCCGGGCTCGCGCAGCGTCAGGAACACGACGACGGCGCTCGCGACAAGATTGACGCCGATCGCCGCGAAGAAGGCGATGCGCCGGTTGCGGCGGATCACGGCCTCACGCCCGTCCGCAGCCTCGGCCATAGCCGCGGCGGCCTCGTCGGCGGAGGCGGCTCTGCGAATGCGGTCGAGCGCCTCCGGCGCGAAAGAGGCGAGCACCTTCGGCGTCGGCAGGCCGAGAAAAGCGAGCGAAGACGACATGTTGGAACTGACACCGGCGATAACCCCGAGGGCGACCATAAGCGGACAGCGCTGTCTCGCAAGACCAGGCCCTGCGAAACGCCGGCGCCTGTCGCGGCGGGGACACGGACGGACGTACCCACTTAAGTCGTCAAAATGGGCAAAGCCCACGCCGCCGGCGCGTCATAAAGCGTCTTTGAGCAGCCTTTTCAGCATCCGTCGCTGGTGATCTGCGCCGTCCCAGAAGACGGCGAGAACGCGGACGGTCTTCGCCTCGTCGTCGACGTCGAACCAGATGATCGCGCGGTCGAGCGTAACGTGGCGAAGACCGGGGAGAATGTCTTCATGGCGCGTGCCGCGATGCGGCGTCGTGCAGAGCCTGTCGAGATCGTGCCGGATCGCCAGAACGCGCGCCTCGGCTTTGTCCAGCGCTTCGTCCTCTGAAAGTCCGAACGCGACATGTGCCTCGACGAGGAAGTCTGCGATGCCGAGCAGGTCGCGCTCGGCGTCGGCGGCGAGCAAGAGCCTATGCGCCACGCGGCTTGCGCCTCGCACGGAAGGCGCGTTTGAGACGCTGGTCCATCTCGGCGCCAGAGACAAACGGCCCCTCGCGGCGCTGTTCGAGCAAAACGCGAAGCGCCGCGCGCTCGAGTTCGTCATGCTCTGTCTTTTGCCGCAAAAGGTCGAGACCCTGCTGGATGACGGCGCTGACGCTCGCGTAGCGGCCCTCCTCGACAAGCTGGCGCGCGAAGGCGTCCTGCTGATCGGAAAGGGATATGGAGGTTTTGACGGTCATCGCCAGATGGTATGACTGAGTGGCACCGAAGTCAAGACGCCAGCTACGCCGTCGCCCTATGGAAGACGCTCCGGAGGTTCAATGACCATCACCGCAAAAATCGGCGACGCCAAGACGCAGCTCTCTGAACTCATCGCGCTCGCAGAGCGCGGTGAGCGGATCGTCATCGCTCGCGGAGACACGCCTGTCGTCGAATTGCGCCTGCTCGATGCGGCGCAGGCGGACGATCTTGGAGCGGCTCTCGCCGCGGTGCGGAACGCAAAACTTTCAGCCGCATCGAAGGGCGCCGCTCGGCCGAGCAAGGACGGCGTTGAGCGCCGCATTCGTCGCAGACCGTGGGCGCCGGCGCTTGGGGCTCGCGCCTCGCCCTTCGAGGCCCGGCTCCGCTGGCGCTACGCCGGGCGCCTCAGGGTGAGGCGCTCCGTAGGCTGATTTTATCGTGTCTTCTCAAACAATTCCCGGCCGATCAGCATGCGGCGGATCTCGCTTGTCCCCGCCCCGATTTCGTAAAGCTTGGCGTCGCGCAGGAGCCGCGCGGCCGGGTAGTCGTTGATATAGCCATTGCCGCCGAGGAGCTGGATCGCGTCGAGCGCGACCTGCGTCGCCTTTTCCGCCCCGTAGAGAATGCAGCCTGCCGCGTCCTGGCGCGTCGTTTCCTTGCGGTCGCACGCCGAGGCGACGGCGTAAACATAAGCGCGGCAGGCGTTCATCGTCGTGTACATGTCGGCGAGCTTGCCCTGCACGAGTTGGAACGAGCCGATCGGCTTGTCGAACTGCTTTCGTTCGTGGACGTAAGGCAGAACGAGGTCCATCGCCGCCTGCATGAGCCCGATCGGTCCGCCGGCGAGCACGGCGCGCTCATAGTCGAGCCCGCTCATCAGCACGCGGACGCCCTCATTGAGATGGCCGAGGACGTTTTCAGCCGGGACTTCGCAATCCTCGAACACGAGCTCGCCCGTGTCCGACCCGCGCATCCCCATCTTGTCGAGCTTCTGCGCCGAGCGGAAACCTTTGACGCCGCGCTCGATGATGAAGGCGGAGATGCCGTGCGAGCCGGCGGTCGGGTCGGTTTTGGCGTAGACGACGGCGACATCCGCCTGCGGACCATTGGTGATCCACATTTTCGTGCCGTTAAGGACGAAACGGTCGCCCTTCTTTTCGGCGCGGAGTTTCATCGACACGACGTCGGACCCGGCGCCAGGCTCGGACATGGCGAGCGCGCCGAGATGCTCTCCGGAGATCAGCTTCGGCAGATAACGCGCCTTCTGCGCCTTGGTGCCGTTGAGGTTCAGCTGGTTGACGCAGAGATTGGAATGCGCGCCGTAGGAAAGCCCGACGGCGCCCGAGCCGCGGCTGATTTCTTCCATCGCGACGACATGGGCGAGATAGCCGAGCCCCGCGCCGCCATGCTCTTCATCGGCGGTGATCCCGAGCATCCCCATCTGCCCGAGCTCCGGCCAGAGATCGCGCGGGAACTGATTGTCGCGGTCAATGTCGGCCGCGCGGGGGGCGAGGCGCTCATCGACCCAGCGCGCCAGCACCTCCCGCATCTCCTCGATGACGGGGTCCATGGGAAAGCGCAGCATCGCCTGGCTGTTCGAGCGCATCGTACAATCCTCCGCTGGGCGGGATCTGGAGGTCCCTTCGCGCCTAGGTAGTGCGCGCGCAGAGGCGGGACAAGCGGCGGGCGCGTCGGAACGCAGGCGCACCGCCGCGACCAGCGCATCGGCGCGGGCCAGGGCGATGCGCTGTGAAAGGAACCAGGGAGCGCAGGCGCGCTCCCCATCCAAACGAGACTTAGGCAGCCAGCGTGACGGAAACGACGGGGAAGTCGATATCCGTATGCGCTGCATTGTTGGTGTAGTTGGTGAGGATGTTGAGCGTGACGTTGGCGATCACTTCGACAATGTGCGCGTCGGTCAGCCCCGCCGCGCGGGCTGCAGAAAGGTCCGAATCCGAGACTTCGCCTTTGGCCGCGATGACACGGGCCGCGAGCTGCGCGATGGCATTGTCGACTGGCTTTTCAGCTTTGCCTTTGCGGGCGGCGAGGACGCCCTCTTGCGTGAGGCCCGCGCCTTTGCCGAGCGCCGTATGCGCCGAGAGGCAATAGTGGCAGGAATTGGCCTGCGCGGTCGTGAGCGCGATGATCTCGCGTTGGGCCGCCGTCAGCACGCCTTTGGTCAGCGCGTCTGAAAAGGCGAGATAGGCGTTAAGGACGGCGGGCGATTGGGCGAAGGTCGCGAAGAGGTTCGGGACCATGCCGATCTTGGCTTTCACGGCGGCGAGAGTGGCTTGCGTTTCGGCGTTCGGGTTGGCGGCGGGGGTGATGCGGGTGGTCATGATGCGGGTTCCTTTGTGATGACGTGCTTGCTTGCACGCCATCTATGTGAAGGATCGCCGAACACTTTTGGTTCCGAAGAAGATGCAAATCGTACCAAGCGACGCCTTTGCCGCCCTGTTTCGGCATTTCACGCCGACCGCGCGCGCGTTCTTTTCCGGCAATTTGTGCGAGCACGTTGCGTTCGACGATCCAAACGGGATGGGACACCTTCATGTCTTCCGCGGCGGCATCCTGCAGGTGACGCAGCCCGGCGCCGAAGCCTTTCGCCTCACCGAGCCGAGTCTGATCCTCTTTCCACGGCGCCTCGCGCATAGCTTTGCCCCGGACCCTGAGCGCGGCGCCGACCTTGTCTGCGCGACGATCGAAATCGGCGGCGGCGCGGGCAATCCAATCGCGGCGGCGCTGCCGGATGTCCTCGTCATACCGGTATGCGGCGCGCCGACCATTGCGCCGACGCTCGACCTTCTCTTCGATGAAGCCTTTTCGGACCGGAGCGGCCGGCAGATCGCGCTCGACCGCCTGTTTGAATATCTCCTGGTCCAGATCTTCCGCCATATCGTCGACGGCGCGGTCGTTTCGATTGGCGTCGTCGCCGCGCTCGCCGATCCGCGGCTTGCGCTCGCCGTGACGGCGATGCATGAGCGGCCCGACCGCGCCTGGTCGCTCGAAGACCTCGCCGACGCCGCCGGCATGTCGCGCACGCGCTTTGCCGCGCATTTCCGGGCGGTGGCCGGTACGACGCCTGCGGATTATCTTGCGCGCTGGCGCATGGCGGTGGCGCAGGGCCTCCTCCGGAAAGGCAAATCGATCAAGGCCGTCGCTTCGGCGGTCGGTTATGAGAGCCCGGCAGCGTTGACGCGGTCTTTCACAAAGATTGTCGGCGCCTCGCCGACCGCATGGCTGAAGAACGTCGGGGCCTGAGAGACCTCACCCCTTCTGCCACTCCATCACCACGAACAAGGGCACGCGCCGGTAGCGGTCGGCCTTGTCCGGCGGACCGCCATAGGGCGCGGGTTCGGCGAAATGCGTGAGCGTGAGGCCCGCGGCGAGAAAGGCGCGCATATAAAACTCGAGCGGCCGGTGCCAATTGCGCACGTTGATGCCGCGCCAGCTCTGGGCGAGCGGACGCGCTTCCAGATAGTCGTCGATCTCGAAACGCGGCTTGCCGGTCCAGTCCCTGGTCCAGCCGCCGCCGACCGCAGCCGTGGCGAACCCCGTCTGGTTGGCGACGAGGAGCGCGCCGCCCGGCGACAGCGCGCGCGTCATCTCACGGATCGCAAGCATCGCGTCGTCGATATCGAGGAGCGAGAGATAGGAAACCACGAGGTCGAAGGCGCCGCCCGGGACACCCAGCACCTCTGCCTTGCCGACGCGGTAATCCCCCGCCGCGTCGCGGCGCCGGGCTTCGGCGATAAGGGGGGCGGAAGGGTCGAGCCCTGTCGCCCCGATCCCCTCGCGCTTCAGCATCCGGCAGAACCGGCCCTCGCCGCAGCCGACATCGAGCGCCGCCTTGAAACCGCGCCCCCGCGCCCGGGCCAGCATCGGGGCGTCCAGCACATAGCGGCGGGAAAAGTCGCCCTCCTCGCCGAGGGAGGCGATCCAGGCATCGGCGGACCGGTCCCAGCCGTTATCGTCCGTCATGGCGTTTTCCTCCCCGCGAAGAAAGTGAGCCGCCAGAGTAGCTTGGCGGGAGAATTTGAGGCAGACGGAAAAATCCGCTATTCCGATGCGTCGCCAGCGCCAAGGACAACGCGCAAAGGACAAGATGACCGATCTGCGCAACGCTACGCCCCCTGACGAGGCGGCCCTTGAGGCGCGCCTGCAGCGTTCGCTCGGCATTACGGCCGTTCGCGCGGCGCCGACGGAGGTCGATGCGGCCGAGGCGCGCCGGCAGAACAGGCTCCTCAACGGCGCAAAATCCGGCGTGAAATACTGGTTCCGCACCCCACGGCAGACCTGGCTCACCATGCGCCTTTTGGCCCTGCTCATGGCGGCAGTGATTTTTCTTGGCTGGCCGATCGGCAGCTACGGGGCTTATGCGACCAATGCGGGCCTTTCCGTTTTCGAGGCTTGGAAGAATTACGACATCTTCCGCTCCATGTCGCAGGACCTTGTGGTCCTCGGCCTGTTTGCACCCTTTTTCACGCTGATCCTCGGCTTCGTCCTATCGCGGCAACAGGAGATGACGATGGCCGCGGCGGATATCGCCGACGCGGCGCAACAGTTCCTGACGCCCTCCGACACCGCCGCCGAGAATGCGCGCAGCGTCGGCGCGATCGTGCGCGGCGAGATGGACGCGCTCAACAGCGGGCTCGACGGCGCGCTGACGCGTCTTGCCTCGGTCGAGGCGATGATCCGCCGCCATGTCGACGCCATTGAGACCGCGGGCGAGCGCATCGAGACCCGTTCGACCGGCGCGATGGCGATCGTGGCGAGCGAACGCGCGCGCCTTATCGACCTCACCGAACAGCTCAATCTGCAGGCGGATGATTTCGCCGCGGCGATCGCCGACAAGGCCAAGGCCAGCATCGAGGCGCTGCACTCGGCGGACGATCTTCTCCTGCGCGCGCAAGGTCAACTCGAAGACAGGCTCGTCAAGCTTGACGCGGTCGCAAGCCAGGCGCTGCGCAGTTTCCAGGCGCTCGGCCAGGCGCTCGTCGCCGCCGAAGCCGGGATGAAGCAATCTGTCGGCTCGATCGAGGCGACCTCTGTCGAAACGCGCAAGGCGATCGACGCCGCCTCGAAAACCGCCGACGCCGCCGCCGAATCCGCGGCGCGGAATGCAGCCAATGTGGGCGCCGCCGCGCAGCTTGCCTCCTCTGAAGCCGCCAAAGCCGCCAAATCCTCCATTGAAGCCTCAGCGCGGGAGGCAGATCGCGCCGCGCGCGCCGCCGCCGAATCCGCTGCGCGCGAGGCGGGCCGCATCGTCGAGGCCTCGACCGGCGCGATGGACCAGGTCCGGCGGGCGACGGAAGCCGCCGCCGCCGCGACCGGCGCGGACGCCGCCAAAGCGCTCGCGGCCGCCGAAAGGCTGGAAGAGGCTGCAAGGCGCATCGCGCAAACCTCTGCGCTTGCCGCATCCGAAGTCGGCAAGGCGAGCGAGGCCGCACGCCTCCATGCCGAAGGCGCGCTCGCCCAATCGCACAAGGCGTCTGAAAACATGGAAGCGCGCAACAAGGCGCTCGCCGAAGCGCGTGCCGCGCTCGAGGCGGAGAATGCGCGGCTTGAAGAACTGATCGGCGAGCAACGCCGCCGCGCTGACCGGCTCGCTGACGCGATTGCGACGCAGACGGAACGCCTGTCGCGCCTCGCGGAAACGCAGATCCGGGAACAGGAAGCGGCCGCCCGCCTCGCTGAAGCGCAAGGCGCGCTGCAAGCACGCGCCGCCGAGGAAGCCCGCCTAGCCGAAGAGAAGCGCGCCGCCGAAGAGCGCAACAAAGCGGCAGAGGCGGAAGCCGCCGAGAAAGCGCGCCTCAAGGCGGAGGCTGACCGCGCGGCGCAAGCGCGCGCCGGCAAGCCGGAAGACGGAAAACGCGCGGACGTCCTCGAACTCGGCGCCGAGATGCGCCGCGACAAGCCGCAACCCTCCGTGAGCGGACAACCGCGCCAACGGCTCGACGAACTCGCCGACGACATCGCCCAGCGCCGCAATGGCGGCAAACCGGCCGCGAAAGAACCCCCGCCAAAGCGCGACAAAAGCGCCGTCTCCTGGAAGGAAATCCTCGACGCGACGGACGACGCAGAGCCTCTTGATCTTGCCGCGCATTCCCGGCCGAAGGCGGCCGGCGACGACGCGATGCGTATCATTGGGGAGCTGCAGTCGTTCACGGCCGAGCTTGAACGACGCCTCTACGGAGAGCCGCCGACGGCGCTGCGCGAGCGCTTCGACCGCGGCGACCGCAACATATTCGCCTCGCGCCTTTTGCGGCTCAACGAGGCCGACGTAAAGCGCCGCCTCCGCGCCGAGACCGCGCGCGACAAGGCCTTCGACCGCGACGTGCACGCGTTCCTGCAGGGCTTTGAGCGCCTGCTTGAGGATGCGACGACCTCAGCAACCGTGGATGAAGACCTCGAAGAGTATCTCTCCTCGCCGCTCGGACGCGTCTATCTCCTCATCGGCGCGACGGTCGGCTACTTCGCGTGATCCTGACGTAGCGCACCCGCGCTATCATTCCCGTCCCAAGCAGCCATGGCCGCGCCGCGGCTGGAACAAGGCCTTATAGGGCCGTCAGAGGGCGCGCGCCTTTTCGCCTTCCTCAAAGGTCCAGGTCATAAGGTCGGCGATGACGGCGCCCGATGCTGTGTCAAAAGCGCGGGCAAGATCGGCCGGCGAGCCGGCGCCGGCGCCGGCGCGGCGCTCGAAGAGACGCGCCGCCAGAACCTTGCCGCGCCCGTTAAGCAGGCGCGCAAAGACGGTGACGCGCGCTTCGGGCTTGCCCGAAAGATAGTCCGCCTCAAGATTGCGAATATCCGTTTGCAGGACGTAAGTCGCGGAGACGAGTGCGGTCCGGTCGCCGACGCCGAGGATGCGGCCAGTATTCTCAAAACTGCGGATGATCGCCGTCTGCACGAGCCGCGGCGCGCGGTCGGCCCATTCGCCATTGCCGAGGAATTCGACGCGGCCGGCCTCGCGCACCGCCGCGATCTTCGGCGAGTCATAGGCGCGCGTCGCGATGGGATCTTCGATTGCAAGACTCCAGGAGACGACGGGGCCATCGCTCTCCGCCTTGACCGGCTCCAGCAAATAGCGCGGCGCGGCGGGGCGCGCCTGCGGCAACACATTCACGCAGCCGCCGAGCGCTGCGAGGAATACCAGAAGCAATACGCGCGTCATTTCTTGCCTGCCTCATATCGGGGGGTCGACTCGCCGAGGAGATAGCCGCGCGGATCGCGGTCGATCTCCCGCAGCACCTGATCCATGGTGCGCATGAGCCGGCGCGCTTCGGCGACGGCGGGGCCGACTTGAGCGAGGCCGTCTTGCGTGAAGGCGGCAATCGGCTCGCGGTTTTCTGCGACAAGCGCGCGCATCTCCTTCACGAGCGCCCGCGCTTCGGCGACCGTCGCTGGAGCGTCATCGGCCATGATGCGCTCGAGTTCGGTCGCGGAACGGTCGAGCTTGGCCGTGGCGGAGACGAGATTCGCCGAGATCATCGCCGAATTGCGCGCAATCTTGGCGATGTTCTCTTTCTCGGCGGCGAGCGTCTCCGTCACCTCCGCGACGCTGCTCAGCGTACGGCGCACGGATTCGGTGTTTTCCTCCGTCAGCAGACGTTGCGCCGCGGCGACGATGTCGCCGCTTCCCTCGAAGAATGCGGCAAGGCCGGTGGTGTCGGCCTTCAACTGCGGCACGCCGCGCGTGACATCCTTGAGCAACGGCTTGTCGGGGCTGCCGCCGA
The DNA here is from genome assembly GCA_964507915.1 of uncultured Caulobacterales bacterium. Taxonomy (GTDB): domain Bacteria; phylum Pseudomonadota; class Alphaproteobacteria; order Caulobacterales; family Parvularculaceae; genus Amphiplicatus. The sequence goes on along the minus strand of CAZDRH010000001.1, from coordinate 455,414 downwards.
CGAAGGAGATGACGGCAAGGCCCGTGAATCCGACGAGTTCGAGTTCAGCCTTGGTGTCTGTCTTGACCGGCGTGTCGCGATCGACGCGCACCCGCGCAACCACGATGGACGGATTCTTCGGGTCGATGTCGAGCGCGACAACCTCGCCTTTCTGAATGCCGTTGAACCGGACTTGGCCGCCTTTGGAAAGGCCCGAAACACGTTCGGTGAAGATGACGTCGTATTCGTCGAAGACGCGTTGCGTCTGACCGAGCCAGAGGACGAAAAGGAACGCCGCAGCAATGGCGCTCAGCACGAAAGCGCCGATCAGGACGTAATGTGCGCGCGTCTCCATCGAACGTCCAAGACTCCCGCTGCGTCAGCCATGTTGGGCCTCGGCTTTGCCCGCGAGCGCCGCCCGACCGCGCGGCCCCGCGAAATACTCCTGGATCCACGGGTGCGGATCGGCGCGCACCTCGTCGATCGTACCGATCGCGATCACGCGCTTTTCCGCAAGCACGGCGACGCGGTCGCAGGCCGTGTGCAGCGTGTCGAGATCGTGGGTTACCATAAACACGGTTAACCCTAAGGATTTCTTTAGGGAGACGATCAAATCGTCAAACCGTGACGCGCCGATGGGATCGAGCCCCGCCGTCGGCTCGTCGAGAAATACGATTTCCGGATCAAGCGCCAAGGCGCGCGCAAGTGCTGCGCGTTTCTGCATGCCGCCGGACAACTCTGAAGGGAATTTGGCGCCGGCTTCCGGCGGCAGGCCGGACATCGAAATCTTCATCGCCGCAATGTCGACGGCGAGCGCGCGCGGCAGGTGCAGATGCTCGTGGATCGGCGCCATCACATTCTGCGCGACCGTGAGCGAGGAGAAAAGCGCGCCGCCCTGAAACAGGACGCCCCAGCGGCGCTCAACCGAAAGGCGCGCCGCGCGGTCAGCGCTCAGCATGTCGACGCCGAGCACATGCACCGAACCCGCCGAAGGCTGTTTCAATCCGATAATGCACCGCATAAGGACGGACTTGCCGGTGCCCGATCCGCCGACGACGCCGATGATCTCGCCGCGGCGCACGTCGAGATCGAGGTGATCGTGGATCACCGCCGCGCTGAATTGCGAGCGCAGGCCCCTCACCTCGATGACGTTTTCGATCGCGGTCATCGTCAGTAGTCGATCTCGAGGAAGAACATCGCGAAGAATGCGTCGAGAACGATGACAAGAAAAAGCGCTTGCACCACGGCGAGCGTGACGCGCGCGCCGAGAGACTCGGCGCTGCCTTCAACCTCCATGCCCTGGAAGCACCCGATGACGCCGATGACGAAGGCGAAGAACGGCGCCTTGATGATCCCGACCCAGAAGTTCGACATGACAATCGCTTCTTGTGTGCGCGCCAGAAAGAGCGCCGGCGAAATGTCCATCGACCACCAGGCTGTGAGCCCGCCTCCAATCATGCCGAGCATGCCGCCGATGAAGGCGAGCAGCGGCAGCATCACGACTAGCGCAAAGATCCGCGGGAGGACCAAAACTTCGATCGGGTCGAGGCCGAGCACGCGCAAAGCGTCGATCTCTTCACGGATCTTCATCACGCCGATCTGCGCCGTAAAGGCGCTGCCCGAACGGCCGGCGATCAGAATCGCCGCAAGAAGCACGCCGAATTCGCGCAAGACTGCGATGCCGACGAGTTCGACGACAAAAATCTCTGCGCCGAACTGCTTGAGGATTTTCGCGCCCATGAAGGCGACGACGCAGCCGATGAGGAACGACATGAGCCCGATGATCGGCACGGCGTTGAGGCCCGCTTCCTCCATGTGATGGACGATGGAGACGCCGCGCAGCCGGCGCGGCTCGCGGACGACACGCGCCGCGCTCGTCAGCACAAGGCCGATGAAGCTCAAAATCTCGAGCGCCGCGAAGTAGGTGCCGACCGCGCTTTGGCCGACGCGGTTTGCAAGCACGACGACGCCGTTGCGCCTCGCAGGCTCGACCGGGCACGGCGCCAGGTGCGGCTCAACCTCAGCGAGGAGCTCGCGATGCGCCGGCGTCACGCCGATGAATTGCGAGCGGCCGGTTCGCTGCTTGCAGGACTGCATCACCCGCTGCAGCACCATGGCGCCCGCGGTGTCGAGCGCGTCCACCCGTGCGATGTCGATCAGGATGTCACGGCCGAGCGAATCGTCTTCGAAATCGCGGAGCTTCCCGTCGAGGGGTCCAAGATGCCGGGCGCGCCAGTCGCCGTCGGCCACCAGCGTCAGAAGGTCGCCTTCAAGCCGCGTCTCGAAATTGGCCGCACGACTGGCCTCAACAGCCGAACCGGCGGCGGTGCGGCCTTCAGGACGTAATGTCGCGGTTTCCGCCATCGCGCCGGCCTTATGGAATGCGCGCAAGGGAAGCGGCGCGCCAATTGCATTCGTTTGGTGTATCCGTGGATACTAAATGGAACCTGAAGGGGCTAGGCGCTTGTGGCTTGGGGTGAGCCGCCGTCGCTAGTCGCTTTGAGGGACGAGATCGGGAGTAGACTTGGCCGTGGCGAGAAACGTGTTTTCCGCGCGATTGAAGTGGCTTGGCGCGCTGCCTTTGCTCGCCGTCATCCTGGCGATGGCCGCCATCGCTATATCGGCCCTCTCAGGCGCGCAATCCAATGCCGGCGGGGCGCGCGACCACCTGTTTGACACCTATCAACGCCTGAAACCGGCCACGGCGTCCAGTCTCAAATCCTTCCATGTCGTCACGATCGACGGCGAGAGCTTGAAGAAAATCGGCCCCTGGCCCTGGCCGCGGACCATTATCGCCGAAATTGCCCGGGAGGCCGGGGACGCCGGCGCGCGGGGAATCATTCTCGTTGAGCCTGTCGACAGCCCGGACCCCCTCTCGCCGGAATCGATTGGCGCCTTCTGGCTTTCAGGCGCGCGCGATGAGGAATTCGGCCGTCAGCTCGCTCTGCTGCCGAGCACGGATGAAGTGCTCGCTGGCGCCTTGCGCGGTCTTTCGGCTGGAATCGCCGTCGGCGCAGCTCCCCCGACGCCCGCCGGCGCCGCGCCCGTCTTGGAGCGGTCGGACGCTCGCGCTGCCGACTGGCTGAAACTGAAGAGCACGACGGCCGGCGAATTCCTGGCGCTGCCGCTGGCGCGCCTGCGCGCACCGTTGAACTCGGCGCTTGCCAAATCCGCCCGCTCGGTCGCGGCGCCCTTGCGCCTCGACGGCGACGGCCTGCTCCGCGAAGCGACCGTGATCTGGACAGTCGATGGTGCGCCGACGCCCTCCCTGGCGCTCGAAGGCGCGCTGCTCGCTTCGGGCAAGAAGACGGTCTTGGTCGGCGCGGATGAGAGCGCGGTTTCGACTTCGGGCCGCATTCCGCGCAGCCTGACGCTCGGCTCGCATACGATGGCGCTTACGCCCTATGCCGGCGTGCGCCTGCACCTGCCGCGTTTCGTGCGCGGGGGCGAGACGCCCGCCTGGAAGGTTCTCGACAAGGCGGCCTCCAACGGACAGCTCCGAGACAAGGTCGTCTATGTCGGGCTCGACGCAACGCAGGGCCGGCGCGTCGAAACAGACCGCGGCGCCGTCTCCGTCGCCAGCGCGCATGCGCTCGCCGCCGCGCAGATTGCTTCGGGTGCGGCGCTGACGCGGCCGTCTTTCGCGGGTTATCTCGAAGCCGTGATGGTGATGCTCTTCGGGGCGGCGGCCATCATGTGGTCGCAGCGTTTGGATCTGTGGAAATCGCTCGGCATCGCGCTCCTGTGCGCGGCGGCACTGTTCGCCGGCTCCATCGCGGCCTTTTCGTTTGCGAACATGCTGCTAGACCCCCTGCCCGCGTCGCTCGCCCTCTTCCTCGGCGCCTTCACGGTCGCCGGCGGGCGGCAGCTCAGCGAGGTGCTGCGCGACGACGCCGTACGCGGATCTTTCCACGGCGCCTTGCCTGAACCCACTATGAAGAAACTGCGCGAAGACGGCGCGGGCGAAGTGCTGAACGGCGATTTCCGCCCCGTCACGATCCTCGCCTGCGATCTCAAACTCTCGCCGGACGACATCCAGAAGCTCGCCGCGACGCCCGATGACGTGACGAAGATTCTCGCCTCGGCGACCTCGGACCTCAAGAAAACGATCATCGAAACCGGCGGCGCAGTCGAACAGGCCGACGGCGGCAAGGTCTTCGCCTATTTCAACGCGCCGCTGAAGAACGACAACCATATCGAGGCGGCCTGCGCCGCGGCGCTGCGCCTTGTCGAGAGCATGGACAAGATCAACGCCGAATTCGAGCAGACCCCGCGCCTGCGCGGCGTGCAGGTGCGGCTTGCGATTGGCGCCGCTTCCGGCGAGTGCTTTGTCGGCCCGATGGGGCACGGCAAGAACCATCGCTATTCAGCGATCGGCCCTGCCGCTGACCTTGCCGCCTTCCTGCGCGGACAGGCGGAAACCTACGGACCGGCGATCATCGCCGACGAAACCGTGCACCGGAAGTCGAACCATCATTTCGCGTTCCTTGAGCTCGACCGCTTGAAGTTCCGCAACAATGAGCGGCCGCAGACGGTCTATGCACTGATCGGCAATCCGTTCATCAAGTCGTCAAAGAGCTATCGCGCGCTCGACGAGAGCCAGCGCAATTTCCTCGCGGCCTATCGCGCCGGCAATTTCGAGGAGGCGCGCAAGCTGCTCGCCAAGGCGAAGGAATCGCCAGGCGCCAAGATCGCCCTGTTCGACGTCTATGAATCCCGCATGAAGTTGCTCGGCGAAAAGGCCCCCGAAGGCTGGGACGGCGCGCATGAGGCGGCGGTCTAGCCGAAGCAAATTCCCGAGCGCCTTATGCGCCGTAAACTGACGATAGCGGCGCGCGACTACGCCTTGAGCGCGCCTTTCGTCATCGCGCGCGGCGCCAAGACCGTCGCCCGGCAGATTGAAGTGACGATCGAGGAAGACGGCGCCGTCGGCTGCGGGGCGGCCGTCCCCTATAGGCGTTACGGCGAAACGATCGAGAGCGCGGTCGCCGTGCTGACCGCGCTGCAGCCGCGCATCGAAGCGGGGCTTGACCGCGAAGCGCTGCTTTCGGCGGCGCCGCCTTGCGCCGCCCGCGCAAGCCTCGACGCCGCGCTCTGGGACCTTGAGGCGCAGATCGCCGGAAAGCCTGTCTGCGCCCTCGCCGGATTGCCGCCGCCGCAGCCTGTCACGACCGCTTTGACGCTCGTCATCGACGTTCCAGAAGCGATGGCAGCGGCGGCCGCGGCGCGCGCTTTCGCGCCCCTTCTCAAAATGAAACTCGCGGGCGACCGGGCGGATGACGCGCGCATCGCCGCCGTGCTTGCCGCCGCGCCCGGCGCAAGGCTCATTCTGGACGCTAATGAAGGGCTCGACCGGCATACACTCGACCATTTGCTGGCGGCCCTGCCCCGCGACCGCATCGCGCTGATCGAACAGCCCTTGCCCGCCGCTGCGGACAGCGCGCTTTCCGGTCTCGTGACCGATATTCCTCTTTACGCAGACGAATCGTTTCACGGTCCGGACGATCTGCCGCGGCTCCTGGGCCGCTACCAGGGCGTCAACGTGAAGCTTGAGAAAACGGGCGGTCTCACAGGCGCCCTCAACGCCGTTACGGCGGCGCGCCAGGCGGGCTTCTGCGTCATGCTCGGCTGCATGGTCGGCTCTTCGCGCGCGCTCGCCCCGGCGTTTCTTCTCGCGCCGCTCGCCGATGTCGTCGATCTCGACGGTTCGCTCTTTCTTGCCGAGGACGACGCCGGCGGCATCCTGGCGAAGGGCGCCCTGCTCAGCCCGCCGTCGCTTTGGGGGGCGCCGCGCGGCGCGCCCGGCGGCGGTTCCAGATAAACCCAGTGATCGCTGCGCTCGCCGCCGCCATCGCCGCCATCAGGAGATAGGCCGGCGGCCCGCCAAGGCGTTCAAACAGAAAGCCTGCGGCGACGGTGGCCACGCCCGTCGTCGCGGCGATCAGCGTCGAATTGAGGGAGATCGCCGCGCCCAAGAGGTGCGCAGGCGCGCGTTCGCGCAGGACTTGCGTCATGCCGATATAGGCGAGCGCAAAGCTCGCCGCATGCAAGGTTTGCACAAGGAAGAGCAAGGGCAAAGGCGGCTCGGCCGCAATGCCGAGCCAGCGCACGACGGCCCCAAGCGCGCCGGCGAACATCAAGGTCTCGCCGGCAAAGCGCGTCGCAAGCCGGCCGGCGCGCCAGAGCAGCAAAATCTCGACCATCACGCCGATCGCCCACAATCCGCCAATGGCGCGCTGTGGCAAGCCGAGCCCCATCCAATGCAGAACCGAAAAGGCGTAATAGGCGGCGTGCGCGCCTTGCACGAGCGCGGCGGCCGCGAGCACGGCCGCAAAGCTCTTGTCGGCGAGCAACGCGCCGACGCCCGCCCTGGACGCGGCGACGCCCGGCGGTCCGTCCGTCTTCGGAACAGTAAGAGCGGCGGCGAAGACAAGCGCGCCGACAAAGGTGAGGATGGGCGCGGTCGAGCCTGCGCCCCAGCGTGTCAGTATTTCGCCGCCGGCAAGCGTTGCGACCAGAAAGGCGAAAGAGCCCGCCGAGCGCACGCGCCCGAAATTCGCCCCGCCCGCCTTGTCGGCGCGCAGGAGCGAAGCGTCCTGCAGAGGGAAGATCACGCCGAAAGCGGCGAGCATGCCGACCGCTGCAAAACCCAGCAGCACCTTCTGTTCGATCACGCTCAACGCCGCCGCGCTCACGCCCAGCACGGCGGCGACGAGCCGCAAGGCTTCGGCATTCTTGGCGCGGCGGTCGGCCTCAAACGCGACGAGCGGACCGAGCGCCAGCCGCAAGGCGAGCGCCGCCCCGTTGATGAGGCCGATTTCGGAGGCGGAAAACCCTTCGAGCGCAAGCCAGCCGGAGAAAAAGGGCAATTGCACGCCGAGCATGAAGAACGAGCTCGCATAGAGCGCGTAAAGCGGTGCGGCCGGGCGTTGCGACATGGGTCTCGATTGACGGGGTTTCAGAACGCCGTCCAGATGGCGCAGTTGGTCGAAGGACAGGAATGATGCGCGGCCCGCAGTGGAAAATCGTCGCAGCCGGCTGCAACGGCGCTCTCGCGGTCGGCTTTGCGGCCCTTGGCGCGCATGCTTTGCCGGAAGATCTGCCCGAAAGGCTGCGCAGCGCCTATGCGACGGGCGCAGATCTCCATCTTGCGCACGCCGCCGTACTCGCGGCGCTCGCTCTCCAGCCGCGCTTTGGGGCGGCCTTCGCGCTCATTCTTGCGGGCGTCCTCGCCTTCAGCGGATCGCTCTATGCGCTGGCGCTCACCGGCGTCAAAACGATCGGCTTTGTGACGCCCCTTGGCGGTCTTCTATTGCTCGCTGGATGGGCAACTTTTGCAGCGGCGGGATTTCGCGGCCCTAAAGACCGCTGAAGCGCGCAGGCGCAAGCGGCGCGACGCGTCTTGCCGCGTCCGCCTGGAGCTTTTTGGCCGCGACCCGATCGGACAGCGCGTCGGCCGCTTCGCCGATGTCGCGGATCGCCTGATTGAACGCCGACTTCAGCGATTGCTCCGTCCGCTGCTCAACGCCGTCGCCCTCGCCTTCGAGTTCCCGCAGCGAGGCGAGGTAGACGTCGCGCGCGCCGCGCAGATCGCCGATCGCGGTCTCGATCAGGCGGACGTCTTCATCCGTCGGCTGAGCAAGCTCTGCGGCCTTGTCCGCCGCCGCGGCGAGCCTGTAGGCGGCGTCAATATGAATGTAGGCGTCTTTCAATACGGCGACGCCGCGGCCCGGGCCGTTCCCGAGCTGGGCGACATAGGCGTTGACGCTCGCCGTCTCGGAGACGCCGCCGCCGTTCAGCATGCCGGAAATGCCGCCGCCTTCAGACTTCGGCCATTTGGTCGCCGAGACCGCCTCAGCCGCGAGGGCGAGATCCGAATGCTCGGCCGCCGCCGCCGCGACGGGCTCGCGCATCACCACGGTGGAACAGGCGGAAGACAAAACCGCCGCAAGCCCCGCGAACGCCGCAGGAACCAAACGCACTCGCCGAAACACCAACGCCCCGCTCCTCAACCACAACGCCCAATGACAATTCTTGACGATCGCCAAATCGCTTGAACGCTGCGCCGACCCCTGTTCTATGGCTAGCATGCCGCGTCCGTAAGAGTCAGCCATTCGATGACCGATCGCCTCGCCCTTTATCCGCCTATAGAGCCCTATGAGACCGGCGTCCTCAAAGTTTCGTCGATCCACGACGTCTATTTCGAAGTATCCGGCAATCCGCATGGCAAACCGGCGGTCGTCTGCCATGGCGGACCAGGCGGAGGCTCTACGCCGTCAATGCGGCGGTATTTTGACCCGGCCCGCTACAGAATTGTCCTATTCGACCAGCGCGGCTGCGGGAAATCGACGCCCGCGGCAGAGCTGCGCGAAAACACGACCTGGGACCTTGTCGAGGATCTCGAAAGGCTGCGCCGCCATCTCGGCATCGACAAATGGTTGGTTTTCGGGGGTTCGTGGGGATCAACGCTCGCCCTTTCTTATGCGCAGATGCATCCCGAGCGTATAACGGAACTCGTCTTGCGTGGGATTTTCACGCTCCGGCGCTCAGAACTCCTGTGGTTCTATCAGGAAGGCGCAAACTGGATGTATCCGGACGCGTGGGAGAACTTCGTCAAACCGATCCCGCCAGCGGAGCGCGGCGACATGATGGCCGCCTTTTACCGGCGGCTCACCAGCGACGATCTCGCCGTGCGACGCGAGGCGGCCAAGGCCTGGAGCATGTGGGAAGGCGGCACGGTCTCGCTCTTCCCGTCAGAAGAACGCATCCAGAGTTTCGGCGGGGAAAGCTTTGCGCTCTCTTTTGCACGGATCGAGTGTCACTATTTCGTTAATCGTGGCTTCTTCGAGCGAGACGATCAACTGATCGCCGATGTAGGCCGTATCCGGCGGATCCCTGGCACGATCGTGCAGGGCCGCTACGACGTCGTAACGCCTATGAAAACCGCCTGGGACCTGCACAAGGCCTGGCCCGAGGCGGATTTTGTCGTTGTGCAAGACGGCGGACATGCCGCCAGCGAGCCCGGCATCATCGACGCGTTGGTGCGCGCAACTAACCGCTACGCCGGCCGCTAAGGACTCGATCCGCGGTTAGGCGAATTTTTAGAGGTTCCAGACGAGGATGAAAGGCAGTCTCGGCGGCGGCGGACCCGGCCGCGCAGCCGGCGCAAAAGGGCGACGACAATGACAGCCAATCCGGCGCATGCCTACGCTGAAAACCCTTATGCCGGCTATGTCGAAACCGAGCAGCTTGACGGCTTGATCGAGGCGGCGGGCGTCGCGGGCGTGCGGGAGATTCTGTCGGCGTTTTGGCGTTCGACGGACGGACTTGTCGCTGAACTGCGGGCGCAGATCGCGCGGTGCGACATGCAAGGCGCGATGCGCAGTGCGCATGCCCTGAAAGGTTCTGCGCTCAATGTCGGCGCCGTGCGCTTTGCTGACACTATCCGTAAGATTGAGGATTTGTGCCGGGCGGGCGACCTCCCTGGAGCCGGCGCCTTCGCAACCACGGCCGAGGCCGAATATCGTCAGACGATCCTCGCTTTCGAGGATCGTCTTTCTGCGTTTGAGCGCGAATAATCTCTGCCCTTATCTCAGACTGAAGCCATCCTGGTCGCGGCTCACATAGGCGCTCATTACGAGCCCGAAGCCGCACATCACCGTCAGCATCATCGTGCCGCCATGGGACAGGAGCGGCAAGGGCACGCCGACGACGGGCGCAAGGCCCATCACCATGCCGGTGTTGATCATCACATAGAGCGCGAATGTGACGATGACGCCCATGGAGGCGAGCCTGCCGAAATGCGTCTTCGACTGCAACGCGACCTGCGCAGTCATGACGATGACGGTCATGTAGAGCGCGAGCAGCACGGCGCAGCCGACAAAGCCGAATTCCTCGCCGAACACGGTGAAGATGAAGTCTGTCTGGAGTTCGGGCAGGAATTTGAGCTGGCTCTGCGAGCCTTCCATATAGCCTTTGCCTGCGAACCCGCCTGAGCCGAGCGCGATCTTCGACTGCAACAGGTGATAGCCCGTGCCGAGCGGATCACGATCCGGATTGAGGAATGTCAGGATACGGTCGATCTGGTACTGTTTGAGGATCTCAAAGCGGTAGGCGAAATAGCCGGCGACAATGGCGGCGAGCCCGCCGAGCGCGCCGATGCGCCAGCTGAGGCCCGCGAGGAACATCACCGCGACGCCCGTGCCGCCGACGAGAAGCGCCGTGCCGAGGTCGGGCTGATGGAATATCAGCGCCACCGGCGCGCCAATCATGATCAGCGGCGGAATGAGATAAAGGATGTGCGAGACCTGTTCAGGCCTGAGGCCGTGATAGTAACGCGCAAGCCCCATGACGAGGCCGATCTTCATGATCGCGGACGGCTGGAACTGCAGGCCGCCGATGAGCAGCCAACGCTGCGCCCCAAGGCGCGTCACGCCCATGACCTCGACGAGGGCGAGCGAAACGAGCGCAAAGAAATAGATCGGATAGGCCGCCGCCATCCAGTAACGGACCGGCGTGATGCCGATCGCAATACAGAGGCCAAGGCAGAAGACGTAGCGGGTGAGATGCTGCAAGGCCCAAGGCGTCCAGGACCCTTCGGCCACAGAGTACAGCGTGACGACGCCGGCGCCGGCGATGAGGCTGACCAAGACGAGAAGCGGCCAATGCAGGCGCTCGAGGCGATCTTGCAGGCCCCGCGGCCGTCCAGGCGTGACGAGCAGCGCCATAGCGATCAGCCTTCCCTTCCGGCCGTGTTGATCTTGACGAGCTGCCGCGGATCCCAGGCCTTTTGCGCGGACGGATCCTTTTTCATCACGGCTTCCATGATCTGTTTGGCCTTGGGTGCTGCGGCTCTCGAACCGCCGATGCCGTGCTCAATGACGACGGCGCAGGCGTAGCGCGGCGACATCACCGGCGCATAACAGACAAACAGCGCATGGTCGCGGCGCGCCCAGGGCAGGTCTTCGGGCTTGGTGAGCCCGCGCGCGCGTTCGGCCGCCGTGATGTGGTAGACTTGGCTCGTGCCGGTCTTGCCTGCCATACGCCAGTCCGGATTGTCGAGCCGCGAGCGGGCGGCGGTTCCGCCTTCGTTGACGACCGCATCGATGCCGGCGCGCACCACGTCGAAATAGCTGGGATCAATGTCGATCGGCGCGAAATCGACTGGCTGGACCAGCGTGTCGCCGCGATACCTCACAATGCGCGGCAGAACCTGTTTGCCGGTCGCGCAGCGTGCGGCCATCACCGCAAGCTGCAAGGGAGAGGTCGTCATCGACCCCTGACCGATGATCGCGGACAAGGTCTCGCCCTGGAACCAGGTCTGGTTTTCGGGTGTCGACGCGTAGTAGGCGCGCTTCCACGCGCGGTCGGGGACCGTGCCCTTCTTCTCGTTCGGCAAGCCGATGTCGTACGTCTGGCCGAGACCCATCTTGCGCGCGGTGTCGGCAAGAAGGTCGATGTCGAGTTGCGTCGCGATCGTGTAATAGAAGATGTCGCAGGAATGTTTCAGCGACGCCTTCATGTCGACCGAGCCGTGGCCTTCCTTCTTCCAGCAATGGAAAAAGCGGTTGCCGTACCACATGCGCGCGCCGCAGGAGACGCGGAAACTTGGCTTGTAGCCGGCGCGTTGCGCGGCGAGCGCGCTGACGATCTTCAGCGTCGAGCCTGGCGGATAGGCGGCCGAGATCGGCTTGTTGAGAAGCGGCTTGTACGGACTTTCGTTGAGCTCCTTCCAGACATCCGGCTTGATGCCGAAAGTGAAGGAATTGGGATCGAAGCCCGGCGTCGAGGCGAGCACGATGAGATCGCCAGTGACGACGTCGATGACGACGCAGGAGGCGCTCTCGCCAGCGAGCGCGCTGAAAGCCGCAAGCTGCAGCTCCTCATCGATGGTTAGAGAAAGCGTCTGGCCCTGTGACGGCTCGACGATCGAGGACTTCACTTCCTCGATCACCTGGCCGAAGGCGTTCATCTTGACGTCCATCGTCCCCGGGACGCCGCGCAACTCCTGGTCATAGGTGCGCTCGAGACCGTCGCGCCCGACGCGATAGCCGGGCTGGCGCAAGAGGTTCTTTTCGGAATCGTTCTGCGTGCGCTCAAGGTCGCGGTCCGTGACCGCGCCAACATAGCCGACGATGAAGCAGGAGGCGGCGCCGAGCGGGTAATAGCGCGTCTCGCCGATGTCGGCGACGGCGCCCGGGAGGTAGGGCAGATCGAAATTGACGCGAGAAAATTCTTCCCAGGAGAGATTGTCTTCGATCGAGATCGGCGTGAACGGGCCGCGCCGTCTGATCTGACGCTTGATCCGGGCGCGCCGCTCCGGCGTCAGTTCGACGATGCGGCCGATGGCGGACAAGGCGCCATCGACGTCTTTCGTCTGTTCCGGGATGAACAGCAGACGATAATGCTTCGAATTCGACGCGAGCTCCCGACCAAAGCGGTCGACGATCTCGCCGCGCAAAGGCACGATGACGCGCGTGTTGAACTGGTTGTCCTCGGCGAGATCAATGTATTTTTTGTGGTCGAGAACCTGCAGCTGATAGAGGCGGCCCCCGATCACGACGAGGGCCGCGCCGACGCCCGCGCGAAACAGCAGGCTGCGGCGGTTCAGGATCTCCAGGCGTTCGGGATCGTGGGAGTTGACGCTCATCGGTTCAATCCCGGAAGGCGCGCCGGTGCGCCGCGCCGAAGAGCGCAGCGAAAACGGGATATACAAGAACAGTCGCGACCATGATCCACAACAAAGGCCCGATCGAGAGAACCCGGCCGTTCAACAGCGACGTGATCAGCCAGATCATCACCGACGCCATGACCGTGGCGACGGCGAAGCCGACCCAGAGAACCTGAATTTCGCGGCCGGCGAAATAGGCGCGCTGAGAGAGCACGACATATTGAACGCAAAGGTAAACGGCTGGCCAAAGCCCAAGGGGGCCGCCGGAAAGAAAGTCCTGCAGGAGACCGATCAGGAAAACCGCGGGCGACGGCAATTGCGCCGGCGCCTGCACCGTCCAGAAGAAGACCGCGATCAGCGGCAGAACCGGCATCGGCGCATAACCGCCGAAGGGCCTCACGGGCAAAGACACGAGGAGCACGCAGAAGACGCCGACAGCCGTCGGTCCCATCGTCTTCAGGAGCCTCTGCAACCCTTCCGAACGCCGGTCCATGGATCAGTCGCCGTCATTGGCGGGCGGCGGCGCGGCGGGCTCTGCGGAATTGGGCGCAAGGCCTGTCGACGGGGGCGTGCGCGTTCCAGACGAGGCGGGCCGCCCCGCGGGGGGCGTACCCGGAAGGCCTCTGATCGCGCTTGCAAGGCCAGGCGTGAACTGTCCGCCGGCCGCTTCCGCCGCTGCGACCGCCGCAGCTTCGAGCGCGGCCCGTTGCGAGGGACCGGGCGGCGGCTGCAAAGGACCGCGCGACCCGCTGAGGGCGGGCCCAGCATTGATCGCGAAGGGCGCCTTCGGGTCGTCCTGGATCTTTGAGGGCAAAAATTCCGGGAACTGATAATTGATCACGCGCACAAGGCGCGCGCTCGCATATTTGGCGTTGAGATCGACGATCGCTTGGCCCTTGGCGTCGCCGATGACTTTGCCGACGACGATGCCGCGCGGCAAAGCGCCGCCGGCGCCGGAGGTGATGACCCGCTGACCCGGCTTGAAGGTCACGGGCACGGTCGACGCTGCAAAATCGATCACTGGCCTTGCGCCGGTGCGGCCTTTGAGAATGCCTTCGAGCCCGGTCTCTTCGATGAAGACAGGCACGCCGCTCTGCACATCCGTCAGCAGAAGGACGCGCGAAGCGCTTTCGCCGACTTCAACGATACGGCCGAGAAGGCCGTTCGAGTCGATCACGGCCATGCCGCGACGGACGCCTTCGCCGGCCCCGGCGTTGACGAGCATCGATTTCGAGAAGGCGTCGTTCGATTCGCCGATGATGAAGGCATCGATCGGCGTTGTATCGAGATCGGCGGCGAAGTCCTGGAGGCGTTCGAATGACTTGATGTCGCCCCGCAGCCGGATCGCCTCCTCCATCCATTGCCTGAGTTCAGCGTTCTCCTCGCGCAGCGCCTGATTCTTTTCGAGCACGTTGAAATAGTCGCGCATGTCGCCGATGCGGTCCTGCAAGAAGGCGAAGGGCTTGGCGAGCGTCTCAAGAACGGGCGCGGCGAAATCAATGACGCCTTCGCGCGCTTTTTTGAAAACGGAAGCCTCGGCCGAGTAAAGGCTCGAAGCGAGGAGAATGAAGGAGACGAGGATCATCAGCACCAGGACAAAACGCGAGCTTGTCCGCCTGCCGAAATTCTCTCGCGACTCTTGACCCAGAACTTCCATACGCGTCCCGCCGGCGGCGCCCGGACCGACGCAGCTGCGCGCCGCGACTCTCCGTCCCGAACTTGCGTTTTACGGTCGAGTCGCCCGGCGCTCAACGCATTTCCGGCGCGGCGCCGGGGCGCGCCGTAGTCGACTTCTTACATGGCCGACGTCAGAACGCCGCGCATCGCCCGCGTATTCTCGAGCGCCGCGCCGGTGCCGAGCGCCACGCAAGAGAGGGGGTCGTCGGCGACCGAAACCGGGAGCCCGGTCTCGTCGCGCAGAACCTGGTCGAGATTGCGCAGCAGGGCGCCGCCGCCCGTCAGCATGATGCCGGTGTCGACGATGTCAGCGGCAAGTTCCGGCGGGGTCGCCTCGAGGGCGACTTTCACGGCGTCGATGATCTGGCTCACGGGTTCGGCGAGCGCTTCGGCGACCTGGGCCTCGCCGATCCGGACCTCTTTCGGGACGCCATGCATGAGGTCGCGGCCCTTGATCTGGATGGTGATGCCCGACCCTTCCGTCGGGATCATGGCGCTGCCGACTTCCTTCTTGATGCGTTCGGCCGAAGCCTCGCCGATCAGGAGGTTATACATGCGGCGGATATAGGCGATGATCGCCTCGTCCATCTTGTCGCCGCCGACGCGGACCGAACGGGAATAGACGATGCCGCCGAGCGAAAGCACCGCGACTTCCGTCGTGCCGCCGCCGATATCGACGACCATGGAACCGGTCGGCTGATCAACGGGAAGGCCGGCGCCGATCGCGGCCGCCATCGGCTCTTCAATAAGTTCGACTTTCCTGGCGCCGGCGGAAAGCGCCGATTCCTGAATGGCGCGGCGTTCGACCGCGGTCGCGCCCGAAGGCACGCACACGACGATGCGCGGGCTGGCGAAGGAGCGGCGGTTATGCACCTTGCGGATAAAGTGCTTGATCATGGCTTCGGCGACTTCGAAATCGGCGATGACGCCGTCGCGCATCGGGCGGATCGCCTCGATGTCGCCTGGCGTGCGGCCGAGCATTTCCTTGGCTTCATTGCCGACGGCGCGCACGATCTTGCGGCCCTGCCGGTTTTCGATCGCCACGACCGAAGGTTCGTTGAGAACGATCCCGCGCCCCTTCACATAGACGAGCGTGTTCGCGGTGCCGAGGTCGATCCCCATGTCCGCGGAGAGCATGCCGAAAAGGGTGGAGAGCATGGAAAGTCCCTATCGCCGGTGTTTTTCGCCGACGTCCGATTTAACCTTAATGGGTTCCGAAATCGTCAACAAAACAGCATTCGGTCTCATAATTACGCAGCTTGGCGACAGTTCGGACCCTGGACTGCGTCCCGTACACGGATTCTCCGGTCCGCGTCCGCGCTTTCGCCTTTCCGTGCGTTAATATTTTTGGCCGCGGCGCGCGTTGCGCACATAGAGCCACCGGGCCCCCAGCAAAGCGGCGACCCAGGCCGAAATCATCAGCGCCATGATGGCAAGATCGCGCGGGTGACGGCTCTGGAAGAAATTCACAATGCCGGAAACGCCCTGTTCTAGCACGTCTGGCGGGGCGAGGGCCGCGGCGAAGGCGACCAGCGCAATTTTCGGGATGATGCCGACGCCCGTGCCGACCCAGTATTTCCAGATCGGAATATGCGCGGCGCCCGCCGCCGCATTGACGACGATAAAGGGCGCCGAAGGCACGACGCGTACGAGCCCGCTCGCGACGATCCCATGCTGGCCGATATAGTCCATGGATTGCTGCACTTTATCGCCGCCCCAGCGCCGGACCCACTGGCCGCCGAGGAGATGGCCGAGGAAGAAGGTCAAGGTCGCGCTGACCATGGTGCCGATCCAGGCGTAAATCGCCCCCGTCTGCGGGCCGAAGGCGAGCACGGTCGCGACGAACAGCCAGATTTGCGGGAAGCCTGTCATGGCGAGCAGCGTATAGGCTGCGACAACGCCGGCGAGCGCGAGGTGAGAGTCAGCAGCTTTGGCGAATATCTGGCGGATGGCGCCCTCATCGTCCAGCCGAAGCCATTCCTGGCCGTATACGAACATCAGGACAACAAAAAGAAGCAGAAGAATTGACGCGCCAAAGGACACATAAGTCCGTGGGTCGCCGTCTTCAAACATGCGACCCATACTACGCACAAACTCGAACATAATCTTTGAGTCCGCCCCTTGCATTTTTGGACCCGCCTGCGGCCTAAGCCACATGCCGGGAAGTCGTCCCGAACCTCGCCGCCCCGCGAGGATGGGGCCGAACTCTTTCCCAGAAACCATTTCGCCTGGGATGCTTCTTCGTGAACGCTGAAGCGGACCTCTCTCCTGCCCGGCAGCGTGTGATTGACTAACAAGCCGGCGTTTCCCACGCAATGGCCAGCAAGAAAGATCATCGGTCCAAATCGAAAAAACTCTTCATGCCAGCAGACGAAGCGCCGCCTGTGCCGACTCGGCGCGCGGCCAATCCGGCGCCTGGTTTCGGAACCAGGTCAGCTGCCGCTTGGCGAAGCGGCGCGTGTTCATTGCCGCTTGAGTGACCGCGTCCCCTAGCGGTTGGTCGCCGTCGAGATAGGCGATGAGTTCCGCAGCGCCAAGCGCCTTCATGACCGGCAGATCGCGCGGCAGGCCGCGGGCGCACAAACGGGCCGCTTCGTCGAGCGCGCCCCGCTTCAACATGGTTTGAAACCGTTGCTCGACGGCGCGATAGAGTTCGGTCCGTTCGGGTTCGATCACGACCCGCGCAGTCACAGCTTGAAGGAGCGGCACACGCGACGCCGCCTGGAATGCCGACAAGGAGACGCCTGTCGCCTTATACACCTCATATGCCCGGATGAGCCTTTGACGGTCGCCCGCCGGAATCCAGGCAAGCGCCGGGTCATGCGCCAGAACCTCGGCGCGGAAGGCGTCGGGTCCGACCGCCTCAAAGCGTTTGGCCGCTTCTGACCGGATCGCGGACGGGATGTCGGGCATGGGCGAGAGCCCCTGCTCAAGCGCCCGGAAATAGAGGCCCGTGCCGCCGACGACGACGGCGGTTTTGCCGCGGTCGTGGATCGCCGCGATAGCGGCCGCCGCCGAGCGCGCCCAGAGCCCGGCGGAACAGCGCTCGGCTCCGTCGACGAAACCGAAGAGATGATGCGGCGCGAGGGCTTCTTCCTCAGGCCCTGGGCGCGCCGACAGGATGCGCAGATCCCGGTAAACCTGCAGCGCATCCGCATTGACGATCTCGCCGCCGCAGCGCTCGGCAAAGGCGAGCGCCGCCGCGGACTTGCCGCTGGCGGTCGGGCCTGCGATAAAAACGGTCTTCCCGGAAGCTTCATCCGCCATCGGAATGTTCAATACCGCCGTCTCGCTGATCTGCAACCCGGCGGCGCCCGCGCTCGGCCGCGACGCATTCGAAAACACGCTGGAATCGCTCCGTGCAGCCGGCTGCGCCAACTGGACCGTGAATTTCCTGTCGCCCGAGGTCGCCGCCGAGTTTCACGTGGCGACAAAGGACCCTCCGGGCCTTCGGGCGGCGGTCAAGGCCGCGCTCGGCGACGCCCCCATCGACGTCGCCGCCCTGTCGCTCGAAGGCCGGCGCAAGCGGCTCCTCGTCGCCGACATGGACTCAACCATCATCGAGCAGGAATGCCTCGACGAACTGGCCGCTTTTGCGGGCCTCAAGGCCGAAATCTCCGCGATCACCGAACGGGCGATGCGCGGCGAACTCGATTTCGAGGCGGCGCTGAAGGAACGGGTCGCGATGCTGAAGGGCCTTGCCGACTCGGCGCTGGAGGAGACTTTCCGAAGCCGCATTTCATTGACTCCGGGAGCGCGGGTCCTGACCCAGACGATGAAACGGCGCGGCGGGGCGCGGACGGCGCTCGTCTCGGGCGGCTTCACGTTTTTCACGAGCCGCGTCGCCGCGGCGGCCGGGTTCGACGTTCACGACGCCAACACGCTGCATGTCGAGAACGGCGCGCTGACGGGAACTGTCGGCCTGCCGGTCAAGGGACGCGCGGCGAAGGAAGAGGCGCTGCTGCGTTACGCCGAACAGTTCGGCGTAGCGCCGGGATCGACGATCGCCGCCGGCGACGGCGCCAATGATCTCCAGATGCTTGCCCGCGCCGGCCTAGGCGTCGCCTTCCGCGCCAAGCCCGCCGTCGCTGAAGCGGCTTCGGTCCGCATCGACCATGGCGACCTTACCGCCCTTCTCTATCTGCAGGGCTATACGGACAAAGAGTTCGTCCGCTGACCGACGAAAGCGGCAAGAAAAATGCAGGCGGATCGAATTTGAGCAATCATATTGCCGCGGGCCTTCTTCCCCCCGTCGCCTGACGGGGCCAGTTTTTGGGGACGTGTCGGCGTAGCCGACGATGGGGGCGCTTTCACGAGGTGCGGACTCGCGGCTTCCCCCCTCAGTCAGCTTCGCTGACAGCTCCCCCGCAGGCGGGGGAGCTGAACAGCGCCGCTCGCCCCCTCTTCCTCCGTCGCCAGACGGGGGAAGTGGCGCGAAGCGCCGATGGGGGCGATTGCGCGCGTCCGGAATGCGTGGAAAGCCCCCCTCCGTCGCCTTCGGCGCTGCCTCTCCCGCTCCGCGGTGGGAGGAAATCAGCAAATGCGATCGCCCTTCAGAGAAAAGGCGCGTACCTTACGGAACGCGCCCTTTGCCTTTTCCGCCGAGCCGAGGTTACGGCCGCAGCTGTTCGTAAGTGAGGAGGTCGCCGCGCTGGATGAGGATCTGCACGGGGCCTGAATTGATATTGCGCAGCTTGTCGAGCTTCTCGATCGCGGCTTGCGGACGGCTCATCCGCTCCCAGCCGATCTCGACAATGACATCGCCCGGCTGCAGCACGCGCGCCGCTGAAGAATTGGGGTCGACCGCCGTGACGACGACGCCTTCGACGCCGGCCGGCAGGCCGAACATTTCGATCACATCGCGCGTCGGCGGCTGGAGCGTCAGGCCTGAACCCTGCACGGCGCCCGCGGCGAGCGGACCGGCGGCGTTGCGGCCCGCCGCCGTCGCGACGCGGGTCTCGCGGCGATCAACGCGGACTTGCAGCACCATCTTCTTCTTGGCGCGCAGGATCGACATTGGCGCGACCGTGCCGACAGGCGTTTCCGCAACGGCGCGCGTCAGATCGCGCGTGTTGAAGACCGGCTTCTTGTTGAAATCGAGAATGACGTCGTCGACAAGAAGGCCCGCCGCCGCCGCCGGGCTGTTGGCGCGCACGACTGTCACGAGGGCGCCGCGCGGCCGGTCAAAGCCGAGCTCCAGCGCGCGCTGCGCCGAAATCTCCTCGACCGAAACGCCAAGCCAGCCGCGGCGCGTCTCGCCGAATTTCAGCAATTGCTCGACGACGAGCGTCGCGGTTTCGGAGGGCACGGCGAAGCCGACGCCGACCGATCCGCCCGTCTGCGAATAGATCGCCGTATTGATGCCGATAACGCGGCCGGCCGTGTCAAACAGCGGGCCGCCGGAATTGCCGCGGTTGATGGCGGCGTCGGTCTGGATGTAGTCGTCGAAATTGCTGTTCGGATCGATGTCGCGATTGCGCGCCGAGATGATGCCGACCGTCACCGAACCGCCGAGGCCGAAGGGGTTGCCGATCGCAATCACCCAGTCGCCGACGCGCGCGCGCGTCGAGTCGCCGAAATTGACGCTCTGAAACTTCTGGCCCTTGGCGTCGATCTGCAGAACGGCAAGGTCCATCTCGCGATCGACGCCGCGGATCGTCGCCTTGTATTCGCGCCGGTCGCTCAGCGTGACGACGATTTCTTCTGCATTATCGACGACGTGATTGTTGGTGACGACGATGCCGGCGGGGTCGATGATGAAGCCGGAGCCGAGCGACACCGCGCGGCCGCCGAATTTCCGCGAGAGCGGGCCCATGTCGCTCGCCGCAGTGG
Organism: uncultured Caulobacterales bacterium; assembly: GCA_964507915.1. Taxonomy (GTDB): domain Bacteria; phylum Pseudomonadota; class Alphaproteobacteria; order Caulobacterales; family Parvularculaceae; genus Amphiplicatus. The sequence continues at coordinate 435,256 of CAZDRH010000001.1, read as the reverse complement.
CCCCCTGAACGCGCTGGGTCGTCGAGATGTTCACGACGGCCGGCGTCAGACCTTGCGCTACATCGGCAAAGCCGCCGGGCGCGCCCCGGCCCTGCGCCAGGACCGGCGCTGCGACTGCCAAGCTCGCCGCGGCGACCAGCGCCGTCAGCCCCACAAAACGCTTCATGTTCCGCCTCACTGCCCCTCTCCGCCGCTCAGGGCGGTCGATACGCCCTTCAAGGTAAACGAACCGCGGCGGACGGCAAGCGTCCCCGCGGTTCGTCAGGTCATTCTATCGCTCTAGCGCGGGCCTAGCGGCGTCCGCGGACGTCGTTGAAATAGCGGAAGAATTCGCTGTCCTTGTCGAGGATCATGGTCGATTCCCCGGATTTCAGCGACGCTTCATAGGCCTGCAGGGACCGGTAGAAGGCGTAGAATTCAGGGTCCTTGCCGAAAGCGGCGGCAAAGACGGCCGAGCGTTCGGCGTCGGCGCCGCCCTGGATTTTCTGCGCTTCTTCTTCGGCCTTGGCGATTTCTTCGGTCGCCTTGCGGTCGCCTTGCGCGCGGATCTCCTGGGCTTGCGCCGTGCCTTCGGCGCGGATGCGTTCGGCGATCTGCTTTCTTTCAGTGATCATGCGCTGGAACACCGCTTCGCTGTTCTGCTCCGGCAGGTCCGCGCGGCGGATCTTCACGTCGATGATCTCCATACCGAGCGAACGCGCGTCGACAGCGAGGAGGTCCCGGATGCGGCGCATCAGGGCCTGACGCTCGGTCGAGACGATCTGATCGACATTGACTTCGCCGAGCACGCGCCGGACGGTCTGGCTCATCAGCGAGGAAAGCCGCGATTCGCCGGCCGTCTCGGTGCGGACGGATTGGTAGAAGACTTGCGGATCGACGATGCGGTAGCGCGCGAAGGCGTCGACGCTCAGCCGCTCCTGATTGCGCGCGATGATCTCGATCTTCGGCTGGTCGAGGCCGCGATTGCGCTTGTCGATGGTCTGCACCGTGTCCATGAACGGCACTTTGAATTTGAGGCCCGCAGTCGAATAGACGCTGTTCGGCGCGCCGAACCTGAAGACGATCGCTGATTTCGTCTCCGGCAGAACGAAGATCGCGCTGTTGAGCAAAAAAAGGACGACGCCGGCGACGATGGCGGCGAATGTGACGGAGCGCTGGCCCATTATTGCTGGACTCCTTGCTGGGCCGGCGGATTGCGGCGTTGAAGATCGTTGAGCGGAAGATAGGGCACGACTCCGCCGCGCCCCTGTTCATCGATGATGATCTTGTTCATGGGCGCAAGCACGCGCTCGACTGTCTCGAGATACATGCGCTGGCGCGTGACTTCTGGCGCACGCTGATATTCCGTATAGATCGAATCGAAGCGCGCCGCCTGGCCGCGCGCGTCGGCCGTCACCTGGGCGGCGTAGGCTTTCGCCCGCTCGACTTTCTGGCGCGCCTCGCCGACGGCTTCGGCGACTTTCCGGTTTTCATAGGCGCGCGCGGCGTTGACATCGCGGTCGCGGTTCTGTTCGGCGGCGTTGACGTCAAGGAAGGCCGCGTTGACTTCCTCCGTCGGCGGATCGGTCTTGCCGAGGTTGACGTCTTCGACCTGGATGCCGCTCTTGTAGGAGTCGAGCGCGGACTGCAGCAAGGCTCGCGTGTCGTCCTGCACTTTGGCGCGGCCGGCGGTCTGGATGAAATCGAGATTGTTGCTGCCGATAACTTCGCGGAGCGAGGCTTCCGCCACCATTTCGACGAGGAGCGTCGGGTCGTCGACATTGAACATGAAGGCGGCGACGCCGGGGAAGTCGCCGTTCTTGTCGGCGACGATGTCGGACTTGATGCGCCATTGCACGGTCATCGCCGCGTCGATGATGTTCTTGTCGCGGGTCAGCATGAGGCCCGTCCCGTCCGCGCTCGGCACCTGGGTCGGACGCACGCTCGTGACCTTTTCCTTGGGCGCAGCCTGGAACGGGAACGGCAAATGCCAGTGGAGACCCGGCGGCGAGACGCGATCGAATTGGCCGAGCGTCGTGACGACGGCGAGTTCATCGGCCTCGACCGTGTAGAAGCCGCTGACGAGCCAGAGCGCGCCGAGCACCCCGCCGATCGCCATGAAAGAATTCCGGTTGAGCTTGATCGGCTCGCCGCCGCCGCCAAAGCCGCCGCCTTGGCCGCCATTCCCTCCGCGTCCGCCGCGGGGGAAGGCCCGCTTCAGGCGCTGCTGCGAGGCTTTGATGATATCCTCAAGATCAGGCGGCTCATTGCCGCGTCCGCCGCCATTCGAGCCGCCGCCGCCTGGCTGCCGGGGCGGTTGGCCCCAGGGGCCGCGTGTCGGGCCTTTGTTTCCGGAATTGTCAGACCAGGGCATGAAATCCTCTTTGCTGCGGCGTCGCCGGGGAGCGTGTCGGGAAACTCGGCTTTCGTGAAATCGGCACCCGCGACGCTTCAAGCGTCTGGGGAGCCTCGCCGGCCGGCCCGAACGCGCAAACCTCTCAGAGAGGCTCGCAACCGGGCGGCGGCGTATATATGTCATCGCTTTCCCGCGGCGCAACGCCGCGCGAATCGTTTTTTTGCAGCGGAATCGCATGTTTAATGAGTCGTTGATCCTTCGTGTCCGGAACGCGCTCGCCGGAATCGTCAATCCGCGCTCCGGACGGTCGATCGTCGCCGAAGGCTTCGTCACGGGTCTCAGCGCCTCGGAAAACGGGGTCGTTCGCTTCGCGATCGAGGCGCCGGACCGGGCGCTGGCCGAGTCTTTCGTCGAACCCGCGCGGCGCGCCGTGGAAAGCGTCCCCGGCGTCAAACGTGTCTCTGCCGTCGCAACGAGCCATGCGCCCGCCGGGACCAAAGCCGCGAAACCGGCCGGCGGCCATGCGAACCCGTTCGGGCTGACCAAGCAGGACCGGATCGAAAAGGCGGCGGAGACGCTGCCGGGCGTTCGCCATGTAATTGCGGTCGCCTCAGGCAAGGGCGGCGTCGGCAAGTCGACAGTAGCGGCCAATCTCGCAGTCGCTTTCGCGCGTATGGGTTTTCGGACCGGCCTCCTTGACGCTGATGTCTATGGCCCCTCCTTGCCGACCTTGTTCGGCCTTTCGGGCAAGCCGCCCTTGAAGGATGGTAAGATCCAGCCTGTCGAAAAATTCGGCGTGCGGGCGATGTCGATCGGCCTTCTGGTCGAGCCTGAGAAAGCGCTCGCCTGGCGCGGGCCGATGGTGATGGGCGCCGTCCGTCAGCTGATGAACGACGTTGATTGGGGCCCGCTCGACATTCTCGTGATCGACACCCCGCCCGGCACGGGCGATGCGCATCTGACGCTCGCCCAGACGAAGCGCCTCACCGGCGCGGTCATCGTCTCGACGCCGCAGGAAATGGCGCTCGCCGATGTGCGGCGCGGCGTCGAGCTCTTTCGGAAGACGGATGTTCCCGTGCTCGGCGTCATCGAGAACATGGCCTGGCTCGACCTGCCGGGCGGCGGACGGTCTCATGTTTTCGGCGAGGGCGGCGCGCGCCGTGCGGCGGAAGAGATGGGCGCACCGTTTCTCGGCGCCCTTCCTCTGTGGACGGATCTTCGCGAGGCGTCCGACCGGGGCGGGCCGCCGGGCCCGGAGACGCCCGCAGGCGCGGCTTTCGCCGAGCTTGCCCGCAAGATCGCCGCCGCGGCGGGGGCGTCTGTTACGACGTAATGTGCGCACGCAGGATGGCGGCGTGGTTGCGCACTTCGTTCTTGAGCCCGAAGAGCAAGGTGACGGAGCCTTTCTTCATCGCAGTTTCGATGGCTGCGAGCGCCGCTGCGCCGTCGGGCGTCGCGACGGCCTTTGCGATCTCGGCGCGATAGGCGCGTTCGAAGGCCGACCACACCGCAAGGTCGTCCGGAAAACCAGGATCGGCATGGATTTTTTTTCTGAGCGCGTCGCTCGGCGCGAGCGCCTTCGCCCAAAGATCGACTTGCGCTGCATCCTTGGACATGCCGCGCGGCCAAAGGCGATCGACCAGCACGCGGAATCCGTCCCCCGGTTCCGGTGCGTCATAGACCCGCTTGATGTGCAGTTTCGACGCGGCTGCTTTCGACATGAAGGCCCGCCTCGCAGGCTGTTGAAAAAGTCTTTGTGCGTCCCATCCTTCGTAACGCGGCTCTGGCGAGCCGCTCCTCAGGATGAAGAAAATCAATGAGTTGCTTCACCCTGAGGAGCCGCACAGCGGCGTCACGAAGGGCGGAGCAACGGGTTATCAACAGCCTGTTAGCCTCTGACGCGGCGTGGCGCAATGTAGGCGTATCGACTCAATTACCCACAGACCTTCCAGAGCTGCTTCCCCAAGTTTATCCACAGACAAAGGGTGCCCGTTGGCGCTATCTCGCGCCTGCAAAACCCCTTATCGAACCGGCATGCGCCCTGACGAAGACCTCCCCTTGCGCCCTGTCGTCGAGATCGACCTCGACGCCCTTGTGGACAATTACCGGCTGCTTCGCGCGCTCGGGCCGGGCGCAGAGATCGCCGGCGTCGTCAAATGCGACGCCTACGGACTGGGCGCAGGACAAGTCGGCCGGGCGCTTGCCGAGGCCGGCTGCAGCACATTCTTCGTCGCCTACCCAGAAGAGGGCGCCGCACTCCGGAACGCCCTGCCGTCCGGCGATGCGGCGCGGATCTACGTCTTCAACGGCCCCGATCCCGAATCGCTGCGCATTTTTGAGACGGCGCGCCTGACGCCGATTCTCAATACGATGAATCAGGCGAACCTCTGGGCGCGCGCAGGCGGCGGGGCGCCCTCTGCCCTTCACCTCGACACGGGGATGAACAGGCTCGGCCTCCCGCCCTCCGACCTTGACCGCGTCGCCGCGCTGACCGGCCTCAACGTCGAACTCTTCATGAGTCACCTCGCCTGTTCGTCAGACCCCGCACATTCCGAAAACGCCCGCCAGCGCGCTCAGTTCCTCGCGCATGCCGGACGCTTTCCGGGCGCGGCGCTGAGCCTTGCGGCGTCGGGCGGCGCGCTCATCGGACCCGATTATCATTTCGACCTCATCCGCCCTGGGGCTGCGCTCTATGGCGTCAGCCCCTTCGACGCGCCGGAGCCGCGCCTGAAACCCGTGGCGCGTCTGACTGCGCCCGTCTTGCAGATCCGCCGCGCCTCGAAAGGCGAAGCCGTCGGCTATAGCGCGTCGGCGGCCCTTTCCCGCGATTCGACGCTCGCGACCGTGCTCCTCGGCTATGGCGACGGCGTCCACCGGAGCGCGAGCCCCGGCCCGCCGCGGCCAAGCACCTGCGCCATGCTCGGCGGCAAACGCTGCCCGATCCTTGGCCGGGTCTCGATGGATCTCATCGTGCTCGACGCGACAGAGTGCGAGGCGCTCGCGATCGGCGACCGCGCCGAGTTCTTCGGGCCGTCTTTGCCGATCGAAGAGGCCGCGCAAGCCTGGGGCACGATCGGCTACGAACTCCTCACAAGCCTTGGCCCGCGCGTTCAGCGCCGCTACGTTGCGCGCCAAAGGGGATAGTCGCGTGAACCCAGTCGCTGCGATCGGCCGTGGCGCGCTCGCCGTTCTCAGCGAGATCGGGCGCGTCGCCCTGTTCGCCGCGACGACATGCGCGAGTCTCTTCAGCGGACGCTTTTACGGCCGCGCCTTTCTGACCTCCGCCTTGCGGATCGGGTTCAATTCCCTGCCGATCATCGGCCTCACCGCGATTTTCACGGGCGCAGCGCTCGCGCTCAACATTTTCGACGGCGGCTCGCGCTTCAACGCCGAGGCTTTCCTGCCGCAGATTCTGGGCGTGTCGATCGTTCGCGAGCTTGGGCCGGTGCTGGCGGCGCTGATGCTGTCGGGGCGCTCTTCCTCCGCGATGGCCGCGGAACTCGGCGCCATGCGCGTCTCGGACCAGATCGACGCGATGGCGACGCTCGCGGTCGACCCGCACCGCTACCTCGTCGTGCCGCGCATTCTCGCAGCGACGGCGATGCTGCCGTTTCTTGTGTTTGTCGCCGACATCATCGGCGTCTTCGGCGGCTGGCTCGTCGCGGTCTATGCGCTCGATTTTTCCGGCCCCGTCTTCATCAACAATCTCGCCGATTTCCTGACTTCGGAAGACGTGGTCACCGGCCTCGTCAAATCCGCCGTGTTCGGATTTCTGCTGTCGCTGATGGGTTGCTATTACGGTTTTACGAGTCGCGGCGGCGCGGAGGGCGTCGGCGCTGCGACGCGCTCGGCCGTCGTCGCCTCGGCCGTGCTCATTCTCGCGTCGAACTATCTCATGACCTCCTATTTCGTGGGGCCGCGATGAGCGCGCCGGCGATCTCCATTCGCGGCCTCGAGAAATCCTTCGGCGCGCGCCGCGTGCTCGCTGGCGTCGATCTTGACCTCGAAAAGGGCCGCTCGCTCGTCATCATCGGCGGGTCTGGCACGGGAAAATCCGTCTTGCTGAAATGCGTGCTCGGCCTCATCCGCCCGGACAAGGGGTCGATCTTCATCGATGGCGAGGAAACCGCCCGCTCGGCCGCAAACCGGCGGCGGCTGACGCAGAAGATCGGCATGCTGTTTCAGGGCGCCGCCCTTTTCGATTCCTTAAGCGTTTGGGAAAACATCGCCTTCCGCCTGACGCATGGCGAGGGACGCAAACGCGGCCAAGCGCGCGAGATCGCGCTCGCCCGCCTCGGCGATGTCGGCCTGCCGCCGGAGATCGGCGCGCTGCGCCCTTCCGAGCTTTCGGGCGGCATGCAAAAGCGCGTCGCGCTCGCCCGCGCGCTCGCCGCCGACCCGGAAATCCTCTTCTTCGACGAACCGACGACGGGTCTTGATCCGATCACCGCGGACGTCATCAACCGGCTGATCGCCGAGCGCGTGCGCGCGCTCGGCGCGGCGGCGATCTCGATCACGCATGACCTTTCTTCGGCGCGCAAGATCGCCGACGAGGTCGCCATGCTCCATGACGGGCGCATCATCTGGCGCGGCGCGCCGTCAGCGCTCGAGAACTCCGGCGACCCGTTCGTCGACCAATTCGTACACGGACGCGCCGAAGGGCCGATCCGGATGGCGCTCAGGAGCGCTTGATCCCTCAGATCGAAATGATGACGCCGGCCTCGGGCGGATAGGCGCCCTTGCGCATCTTGTGAAAGGCGGCTTCCGCAGCCGGCGCGCCGAGGACGCGTTCGATCTTGAGCCAGTCGCGGCTGTTCAGCGCCGCATCCTTCCAGAACGCGAAGGCCCGTTTCTCGAATTCGCCGGGACCCCAATCCTTGCTGCGCTTTTCGATATGCGAAGGCGCGAAAAAGAGCGCGCTCCGCTCGCGGATGATGCCCTCGCCGGGCTTGCGCGCATCCGCATGCGTGATCCCGACATTCGATGAAAATCGCATGGCGTCGCCGAGCCGGCGATGCAGCGCGGCGAGCGTCGTCCCGTTGCCGGCCATGTCGATGATCGCGGTCGGGATCGATGCGTCGATGGCGTCGATATGATCGTAGGAGTCGACGGCGCCATAGACGCCGAGGCGGCGCAGGCCTTCGACATTGCCGTCCGAAGTAAACCCGAGCGTCGGCGGCGCGGCCTTGTCGGCGCTGAGCGCATAGCCGACGCCGAGCGCCGTTTTCGACGAGGCGCTGAGAACGATGATCCGCTTGGCGTCGAACCAGGCGTTGTCGAGGAAGTAGTCATAAAGGCAAAACGACGTCGCATAGAGCGGGAAGAGGAGCATGCGCAGCTCGTCGAGGCCCGGATCATATCCCGGCTCTGCCCCTAAACGGCGATAGGCATTGTAGACGGCGGGCAGGCCCGTGCGGTGCGGCGCTGCGTCCATCAAAGCGTCGGGGCGGATCTTCCCTGGGCGCATCACGACATGCGAGGCCATCGGGAAATAACCGTAGAGGCGCTCGCCAGGCTTCACGTCTGCTGCGCGGCTTTCAACGACGACGCCCGTGCCCCAGACGGGCACGACGCCCCAGCCTTCCGCCGCCGGGAAAAACTTCCAGTAGCCGAACTGGTCGCCGATCACCGCATAGGTGATGTTGTTGGCGGTCAGCGCAAAGCGCTCGACGCGGACGAGAATGTCCCCCTCGCCAAGGGGCGGCGCGGCGGCGCGCACGGTTCGCGTTTCGGCAAGATCGGTCTTGCGCGCTTCGACGGTTTCAATCTGCATGGCCCGGCTCCTCGCCTTTTCGCGTGACTGCGCCGTCAATCATCGGGCGCGATCCCTTAATCGCGCCCGATGAACAAATCGATATGCCAGCGCGCCTTTGCGCGCAAAACCGCTTTCCACTTTTGCGCACGGCGCGCTAGTCCCTATACAGGATCGCCCGCCATCCGGAAAAGCCGCATGCAGCTCTCGACCGCACAACGCCTGAAGCTTCATTTTCGCCAGCCGCTCCTGTCGGCGCTCGGCATCGGCGGCAATGTCCCGGTGCGCCTCGAGGAGACGAAAGACGGCCTCTCTGTGCTGGTCGACGGACGGCGCGTCTACGTGCCGGCGGCGCTCTGCTGGAAATACTACCGCCAGGGTTGGGAGGGACGTCTCAACCGCCTTGAACAGGAATACGGCATCGGCGCGCGCTTCACGCTCGACGAGGACAGCGTCGTTCTCGACATCGGCGCGAATTCAGGCGAGTTCGCCCATGTCTGCGCGCGCTACGGCGCCAAGGTCCATTGCTTCGAACCGGATCCTTCCGTCAACAAATGTTTGGCGCTCAATGTGGCGGATGCGCCCGGCGTTGCGACGCATGACGTCGTCGTCTGGAAGGAAGACGGCGAGGTCGCTTTCGGCCTCGCCCCGGAGCGCCACGACTCTTCCGTCTTTGCGCAGGATGCGCCGCGCGTGATGCGCCGCGCCCAGCGGCTCGACAGTTTCGCCCGCGAACACGGCCTCGCCCATGTGACGCTCCTCAAATGCGATGCGGAAGGCGCCGAACCCGAAGTGCTGGAAGGCGCGGGCGACTTCCTGAGGTCCGTCGCCTTCGTCTCGATCGATACGGGCGCCGAGCGCATGGGCAAGCGCACCAATCTTGAATGCGCGGCGCTCCTCGAAGCGGCGGGATTTGAAGTCGTCGAAGACCGCATCGGCACGCGGCAGATGACCTATGGCGTCAATCGCGCAACGGCATGACGGCGACGTTGCGACCCGCCCGCGAGGATGATGCTGCGGCGATCGCCGCGATCTACGCCCATCATGTCCTCCGCGGCGTCGCCACTTTCGAGGAAACGCCGCCGGACGCCGCCGAGATAGCGGAACGAATGCGAAAGATTCTGACGGGCGGCTTGCCCTATATTGTCGCGGAAGCGGGCGGCAAGGTCGCCGGCTACGCTTACGCCTCCGCCTGGAACGACCGCTCCGCCTACAGATGGACCGTGCAGGATTCGATCTACATCGACGACGCCCTGCGGCGGCAGGGCCTCGGCAGAGCGCTGCTCGGACGCCTGATCGAGGACTGCCGGGCCCTCGGCATGAAGCAGATGATGGCGGGCATCGGCGGGGGAAGTCCGCCCTCGATCGCGCTCCACGCCGCGCTCGGCTTTCGCGAGATCGGCCGCGCGACCGATATCGGCTTCAAATTCGACCGTTGGCTGGACGTCGTCTACATGCAGAAGACGCTTTAGGCGCTGCATCGAATCTTACGGCGCAAGCTCCAGATCGTGCGCGCCGCGCGCCGTCTTGATGCGTTCGCCCGTCGGCACGACGCGCCGCGCGCCGTCTTTGGTCTCGATGCGGAAGAATTCGATCCAGCCTTCCGCCGGGCGTTGCTCGAAACCGTGGAACACGGCGACGGCGAGCATATCGCCGTCGGCGTCGAAGACGGCGTCCTCGGGCAGCGCACCGGAAAAGGCGACCGGTTCGTCCGCAACGGCGAGCGCGCCGGTCGCGGCGTCGAAAGAAACGAGAGACAGCGACGACAATTTGCGCCGGCCGAAGAGCTGATAGGGCATGCCGTCCGGCAGATAGGTGCGTTCCATATTGACCGCGACCAGAAGATCGCCGGCGCGGTTGATGTCGAAGCCTTCCGGGCTCAGCGAAACTTCGGCGCGCGACGCGACTTTGTGCGCGCCATCGGGATCGAAGGCGATCGAGAAAAGCGCGCCGGGGCCGTTTAGCACGGCGTCGAACCGGCCGGGCCCCCAGGCGACATCGGCGAGGATCGCGTGCCGCCCATCATTCGACCAGCGGGCGACCGTGAGCCATTGGCCGATCTTCATCGGCGCGCCGACGAAACGCGCGCCCGCCGGCAAGCCAGCGGCGTCGAACTCCAGCGTACCGAAAGCGACATGCGTATTGGAGAGGCTGACGACGAAATCGCGCCCATTCGGCGCGAGCCGCACAAACATCACCCCGTCGTCGATCGAACGCGACGCGGCGACGGGTGAGGCAAATCCGAACCGGACGACTTTTGTCGGCAGCCCGTTCTCCAGCAGGACGGCGGCGAGACCGTCCTCCTTGTCCTTAAGCGACACGAGTGCGAAGGCGCCCGACGGCGCGACATGGACGGAAGTCGGCGCAGCGCCAAGATTGATCGTCGCTGCAAGGCGCGGCGCGGCGGCGTCTGCAAGATCGATGACGGAGAGGAGCCGCCCCGCGGGCATCCCCTCATAGACGCCGCCTTCCATCTTCTCGAGGCCTTTGGGCGGCGCGGCGCGCAGTTCGGCGACATAGGCGAACCGTCCGTCGTCGGAGAGATCGAGCGATCCGGGCCAGGCCATCACAGAATTCGACACCGGGACCGTCGCCGCGCCCCCCTTGCCGACCGGGGCGGCGAGAATGGTCGCGACATCGGTCGCGCCGGCAATCGGCTGCAGCCTCCCGTCGACATAGCCGGCGGCCGGCATGTCGACATCCGAGATCGCCACCAGCGCACGGCCGTCGAACCTTGCAGCGCCGGGATCGGGCGCGCGTTCGACCAGTTTGGGCCCGCCCGAACAGGCGCTGAGGGCGGCGGCGAGCAGGGCGGCGGCGGCCCCTTTCTGGACAGTGCGGCAATCTGGCATGGCGGCTCCTCAGGTTTGCGAGCCTAAAGTAAACTGAACGTTTTCTTTTGCAATGGCTCGACGCAGCGGCCCTGTGGGTCGCGTTGCCTCCCTGTTCGAAATCGCCGATCTGACGCCCATGACCCGCGCCGAGTTCATCGCCCACCGCGCCGCCGCCAAGCGCGCCGCGATTCTCGCGGCCGCCGCCGAGCGCTTTGCGCGCGACGGACTCGACGGGGCGAGCGTTGAGGCGATTGCGGCCGCCGCCGCAGTTTCAACGGCGACGCTCTACCGGCAATTCCCCTCCAAGCTCGACCTCTTCGCCGCGGTGCTCTCGGCACGCGTAGAGGAATTCGCCGACATCTTGCGCGGCGAAGGGAGCGGCGACGCTTGCGCGCGGATCGAGAGCCTCGCGCGGCGCTATGCGGCGCTTCTCGACGAACCGCAGACGGCCGGCGTCTTGCGCGCGGCCTTTGCGGCGACGCCGACGACGCCCGCCATCGCCTCGATCTTCTATGAGAATGTGAAATTCGTCGTCGCCGACGCCTTTCACGGCGCGGTCGCCGCAGCGGTCGAGCGCAAGGCGCTTCGCAAGACAGACGATCCCCAGCGCCCGGGCGGCCATCTCATGGGCATGATCGAACACGCGACCCTGTGGCGCCGGTTGCTCCTCGGCGGCGACGGGCCCAAAACGCCCGACGCCGTCGCGGCTGATGCGCTCGACACGTTCTGGCGCGCCTATGGCGTGTCCGATGCGACGGGCCGGTCCGGCAAACGCTGATCGCTGGTTCGCAGCACGCGTGCGTTGAGAGCGGCAATCAACGCATCGGCCTCTTCAGGCGGCGCCTGTTCTACCCGTCTGTAGACGGAACCATCCTTGGCGCGTGTGACGAGGCCGAGGTCGCAGAGCATGCGCCGCAAGAGCGCGTGATCCCCGAAACTGTGCCGCTCCTTGAGGAAAGCGTTGAATTGCCGCTCGCTGAAGTTTCGGCGTGCGGGGATCGCGGTCCACAGCGCCCAGAGGCAGAGGATCTGATGGCTGACCTTGGAGGGCCAACGCTCGAAACGCCCATCCGCGCCGAAGCAGCGCAAGACCTGCTCGAGACGCGCCGCGCTCGCTTTATCCGCACGCGGCTTTGTCTCCTGCGCGGCCGGCGGCATGGCGTCTCGCGCCGGCGCCGGCTGCGCCCGGAAATGCTGAAAATTCCGAAAGCCCGCCGCGCGGGCGAGGAGATTGAGCATGTCGACATGCCCAGGCGGTGCGGCGCTGGCGCGCAACTCCCGCGTCAGGAAGCGCGCGAGCGCGGAAATATCGCCGACAGCATAGGCGAAGGTTCGTTTGGGCATGGCCTATCCCTCATCGCGCTTTCTCGATTGAGAGCCGACGGCCGCTGACTTTCGGCAAAGCGCAAGGACAAGCGTTCGCCATGAGACTTCGATGGCAGGTTTAGCTTCCCAAATGGGACAGCGGCGCCTCGGTGAACTGCCGACCGGACCTGCAGCTTAACCGCAGGCGAGCAGCGGGATCAAGAGCGGCCCCTACTCCCACTCAATCGTGCCGGGGGGCTTGGACGTCACGTCATAAACGACGCGGTTGACGCCCTTGACTTCGTTCACGATGCGCGTCGCGCAGCGGCCGAGGAAGTCATGCGTGAACGGATAATAATCCGCCGTCATGCCGTCGGTCGAGGTGACGGCGCGTAAGGCGAGCACATGATCATAGGTGCGCTCATCGCCCATGACACCGACGGTCCTCACCGGAAGCAGAACGGCGAAAGCCTGCCAGATCGCGTCGTAAAGCCCGGCTTTGCGGATCTCGTCGAGATAGACGGCGTCGGCGCGGCGGAGGAGATCGGCCTTGGCCTTGGTTACTTCCCCGGGGATGCGGATCGCAAGGCCGGGGCCTGGGAAGGGATGGCGGCCGACGAAATGTTCGGGCAGGCCAAGCTCGCGGCCAAGCGCGCGGACCTCATCCTTGAAGAGCTCGCGCAAGGGTTCGACGAGTTTCAAATTCATCCGCGCCGGCAGGCCGCCGACATTGTGGTGCGACTTGATGGTGACCGACGGGCCGCCGTCGAAAGAGACGCTCTCGATCACGTCGGGATAGAGCGTGCCTTGCGCCAGAAACGCGACGTCGCCGATCTTCTTTGCTTCCGCCTCGAAGACGTCGATGAAAGTCGCGCCGATGATCTTGCGCTTTTTCTCAGGATCATCGACGCCCGCGAGCTTGTCCATGAACAAGGTTTCGGCGCGCACATGCACGAGCGGAATGTTGTAGCGCTCGCGGAAGAGGCGGACGACCTCCTCCCCCTCGCCGACCCCGTCGATGTTCTCGCGCATGAGGCCGGTGTCGACGAAGACGCAGGTCAGCTGCTCCCCGATCGCCTCATGGATGAGCACGGCCGCGACCGCCGAATCAACACCGCCGGACAATCCGCAGACGACCTTTTTCGCGCCGACCTTGGCGCGGATGCGCGCCGTCTCCTCGGCGCGGAACGCGGCCATGGTCCAGTCGCCCTTGAGGCCGCCGATGGCCCGCGCGAAATTGCGCAAGAGCTTGGCCCCGTCCGGCGTGTGGACGACTTCCGGGTGGAACTGAACGCCGTAAATGCGGCGCGCCTCATCGGCGATGGCGGCGTAGGGCGCGCCGGCCGAGCGGGCGATCGCCTTGAAGCCTTTCGGCAGGGCGGTCACGCGGTCGCCATGGCTCATCCAGACCGGCGCGCGGCCGCCCTTCGTCCAGACGCCTTCAAACAGGGGGCTGTCCTCGACGATTTCGATCTCGGCCCGGCCGAATTCTCTGTGGGCTGAGCTTTCGACCGCGCCGCCGAGCTGGGCGCAGATCGCCTGCTCGCCATAGCAGATGCCGAGCACTGGCGCGCCGCAGTCGAAGAGCGCCGCGTCCGCACGCGGGCTTGCGGCGCGCGTAAGGCTCGCAGGCCCGCCCGACAGAATGACGGCCTTTGGCGCAAAGCGCGCGACAAAGGCAGCGTCCGCCTTGTTGTAGGGATGGATTTCGCAATAGACGCCGGCCTCGCGGAGGCGCCGCGCGATCAGCTGCGTCACCTGGCTGCCGAAATCGACAATGAGAATGCGCTCATGCAGCGCGGCGGGGTTTGGAGCGGTCGCGGTCATGGCGGGCCTTTAGCGGAGTCGGCCGCAGCCGTCGACAGCGGCGGGCCCGTGTATCGGCCCTAATCCCTGCGCAGGGACGCCACAAAAAACGCGTCCGTGCCGGTGCGGCGCGGGGTCATCTGAAGGCCGCCCGCCGGCGTGCGGCAGCGCTCAAGGGCGGCAAGCCCTTCCGCGCTGAGGACGCCAGACAAAGCCGCGCCCGCGATCGGGTCTTCGCGCCGGAAATGCGGGGCGCCGGCCATGAAGGCGTCGACCCGGTCATCATTCTCTTCAACGAAGAACGAGCAAGTGACATAAATGAGCCGTCCGCCGGGCTTCACGAACGCCGCGGCTTCGCGGAGGACCGCGTCCTGCTCTTCGATGCGGCGCTGAAATTGCTCTGGCGTGAGGCGCCATTTGGTGTCCGGATGGCGCCGCCAGGTGCCCGATCCCGTGCAGGGCGCATCAACGAAAACGATGTCCATGCGGTTCTGGAGGCCCTCGAGCGCGCCGGCCTCCGTCGGGTTGCGGATCTGGAGATTGCGCACGCCCGCGCGCTGCGCCCGCTCATAAAGCGGCGCGAGCCGCCTTGCGTCGCGGTCATAGGCGTAGATCTGGCCCTTGTTCTCCATCAGCGCCGCGAGCGCGAGGGTCTTGCCCCCGCCCCCGGCGCAGTAATCGAGCACCTGGCGGCCGGCCACTTCCCCGGCACAGGCGGCGGCGATCTGGCTGCCGAGGTCCTGCACTTCGACCCAGCCCTTGTTGAAGGCGGGGATGATTGTGACCGCCGGGGCGCGCGACGACGCGTCGGGCGCTGCAATCCGCGCCGCTGTCGTCACAAAGGGATGGGCCGTCGCGCCGACCGTGGAGAGCGCCGCGAGCGCCTTCTCCGCCGTCGTCTTCAGCGTGTTGAGGCGCAGATCGACATCGGCGCGGGCTGCAAGCGCTGCGCCTTCCGCCGCCGCATCGGCCCCGAAAGCGCGTTCCATGAACGCCGCGGTCCAGGCGGGATAATCTCCGTTGACGGAAGGATCGCTTGAGCGCGGCGGCGCCGTTTCAAGGGCCGCGCGTTCGGCCTCCGTCAGGGCGCCGGGACCGTGCTCCTCGACGCAGGCGGCGGCGATCGCTTCGGCGCTCATGCCCCAGAGGCTGCGCAACGCCGCCAGAACCGCTGCGCGCGGGGTCTCCGCGCCGAATCTTGCGCCGAGCGAGCTACGTTTGCGCAAGGCGTCGAGACAGAGCCCCGAAATCCAGGCACGATCCTTGGCGCCGGCATAGCGCGCGCCGCGCGCCCAATCCGCGAGCGCTGTCTTCAGCGGCGTTTTGCGCGCGTCAAAGTCTTCGAGAATGGCGATCGCGGCGGCGATGCGTCCGGCGTCTTTCATGGGAAGACCGCGTGAAGGCAGGCGCCCGCGCGCGCTGCAGGGGCGTTCCCTCTAAGCCAGTGGGCGGGCCGCCTCAAGCGTCAGAAGGTGAAGCGGGCGCCGATCTGCGCGCTATAGGTGCGATAGGCCGCTTCGACCGTGCGGTTATTGGCGAAGGTCGAGACGTAGTCGCGGTCGTCACTGGTGAAGTAGACGGCCGCCGCCTCAATAGCGATGCGGCGCGTCACCTTGACCGCCACGCCAGCTTGACCTTGTACGGCTTTGGTCACATGGCGCTGCGCCGGAAACCCAAGATCGTCGAGGCCCGGCCCGGAATCGATTACGCGCGCCCGCAGCTTGGTGATGTTGAAGCCGCCGCCAAGTCCGAGAAAGGGCGAGATCGGCGCATCAACGCCGAGAGGATGATAGAAGACATTGACGATATGCTACCATGTGCTGTGCGCGCCTTCGGCCGGCAGCGGCGGGATTCCGGAGATGTTGGTCGTACGGCGCGAGAACGCATATTCAGCGCGCCAGTTCTTGCGGAACTTTATGCCGCCTGACGCGACGCCGCCGACGCCTTTGTCATAGATGAACTGGTTCGCGTCGGCGATTTCGACAGAAATGCGGCCCGCCACATAGGGCTCCGCCATCCAGCGGCCTTCGGCCGCGGCGGGGGCCGCGGCCACTAGCGACGCCGCAGCGGCGCCTGTCATGCTCTTAACCAATTTCATCAGCCTGCGCCCCAAAGTGATACTTGAGGGCGGCAATCTGCAGATTGCAGGCCGATTGGGCGGGGAGCTTATACGAGGCTGCGCTGACCTTGACTCATTGACCGGCGGACAGAGCCCGCAAACGGCAACCGACTTTCGCGTGGAATCGGTCGAAGTCAGCGCAACTTGGTATTAGCCGCGGAAGATGAACGCCGCGCCGGCGGCGATCAGCGCAAAGCCGATCAGATGATTCCAGCCGAGCTGTTCCTTGAGATAGAAGACCGAGAAGCCGCAGAAGACGATCAGCGTAATGACTTCCTGGATAGTCTTCAGCTGCGCGGCCGAATAGACGCTGTGGCCGATCCGGTTCGCGGGCACGGCGAGGCAGTATTCGACAAGGGCGATCGCCCAGCTCGCGACGATGGCGAGCAGCAGCGGCGACGATTTGTGTTTAAGGTGGCCGTACCAGGCGAGCGTCATGAAGACGTTTGAGGCGAAGAGCAGCACGACAGGCAGCCAGAGCGCTTGGTTCATGCCCTTAACCCTCAGCGGCGATGCGATTCAGACTTTCAGCGCGGCGCGAAAACCGCGGGCGGCGTAATAGGATTGCGCGCCGTTATGATAGATGAAGACCGCGCCGTAGCGAAAATCGCCAAACAACGCGCCGCCGAGCGTGCGGATGGCGGGCGGCGTCTTGAGCCAGCTCGAAGTCTTGGCGTCGAACGGGCCGGACTGCTGCAAGCCCCGGTATTGCGCCTCGTCGAGGAGATCGACGCCCATCGCGGCGGCGACATCGATCGCGCTGTTTTCGGGGCGGGCCTCCTTCCGCGATTCAAGGCCCGCCCGGTCATAGCAGAGGCTGCGCCGTCCGGCCGGGCTTTCGGCTGAGCAATCAATGAAGACGACGTCGCCGCTCGCGGTCTCGATCGATATGACATCGGGCTCGCCGCCCGTGCGCTCCATCTCGGCGAGGGACCAGAGTTTCTCCGGGCTGCGTTCGAGTCGCGCACGCACATCGGTCCAGACGACGCGCTTGTGACGCGCCGCGTGTTTCTTGAAACGGGCCTCAAGCGTCGCGTAAAGGCCGGCGGCGTCGGCTTTTGAAAGCTTGGGCATCGGCGCGATCAGGACGTGGTCGGATAATTCGGCGCCTCGCGCGTGATCTGCACGTCATGCACATGGCTTTCGCGCAGGCCCGCATTGGTGATGCGCACGAACCTGGCCTTCTTCTGCAGATCCTCGATCGTCGCTGCGCCGACATAGCCCATGGACGCGCGGACGCCGCCGACGAGCTGATGCAGGATCGACGACGCCGGGCCCTTGTAGGGCGTCTGGCCTTCTATGCCTTCGGGCACGAGCTTCATCTGCTCTTTGACGTCCGCCTGGAAATAGCGGTCGGCAGAGCCGCGCGCCATCGCGCCTAGCGAACCCATGCCGCGATAGGACTTGTACGGACGGCCCTGATACATGAAGACCTCGCCCGGCGCCTCGTCCGTGCCGGCAAGGAGCGAGCCGATCATCACGCAATCGGCCCCGGCGGCAAGCGCCTTGGCGAGATCGCCGGAATATTTGATCCCGCCGTCGGCGATGACCGGCACGCCGGCTTCGCGGGCGGCGCGCGCGGCGTCCATCACCGCCGTCAATTGCGGCACGCCGACGCCGGCGACGATGCGCGTCGTGCAGATGGAGCCGGGGCCAATGCCGACCTTGATCGCGTCGGCGCCGGCGTCCGCGAGCGCCTTGGCGCCGTCAAAGGTCGCGACATTGCCGGCGATGACTTGCGTCGCGTTCGAGGCGCGTTTGACGCGCGCGACGGCGGCGAGGACCTGCGAGGAATGCCCATGCGCCGTATCGATGACGACGACATCGCAGCCGGCGTCGATCAGCGCTTCGGCGCGCGCAAAACCGGCGTCGCCGACCGAGGACGCCGCCGCAACGCGCAAACGCCCTTCGGCGTCTTTCGCCGCCAGCGGGTGCTTTTGCGCTTTCTCCATGTCCTTGACGGTGATGAGCCCGACGCAGCGATACTGCTCATCGACCACGATGACGCGCTCGATCTTGTGGCGATGGAGGAGCGCGCGCACCTCGTCGCCGGAAGCGCCTGGCCGTACCGTGACGAGCCCCTCCTTGGTCATCAGCTCGCTGACTTTCTGCTGCGGATCGCGCGCGAAGCGGATGTCGCGGTTGGTCAGGATGCCGACGAGCTTGCCCGGCCCGTCGCCGCTGCGTTTCTCGACCACGGGAAAGCCGGAGATTTTCCGCTCATCCATGATCTTGAAGGCTTCGGCGAGGGTCGCTTCCGGCGACAGCGTCAGCGGATTGACGACCATGCCGCTTTCGTAGCGCTTCACGCGCCGCACCTGTTCGGCCTGCTCCTCGATCGACAGGTTGCGGTGGAGGACGCCGATCCCGCCGTTCTGCGCCATGGCGATCGCCATCGCGGCCTCGGTCACGGTGTCCATGGCCGATGACATGACCGGAATGTTGAGGCTGACGGCGCGCGTCAGCCGCGCCTTCGTCGACGCCTGCGACGGCAGTATTTCCGACGCGCCGGGCTCAAGCAGCACGTCGTCGAAGGTCAGCGCCTCTCTGATGTTCATGGAGATATCCGGTCGCTCCTCATGCGCGTTTACTGGTCGCTCGCCTCGATCGTGACGGCGAATTCGTCCGCGGGCGGCTCATCGGCCGGCGCCCAGGGCTGGCGCTGGACGAGGCGCAGGACGCCCGTTCCTGCCGATTTCACCTCGAAAATCAGCACTTCCCAATGGCTGCCGCCGGCGAAGCCCGGCTGAAGCTGGTCTGTCGACGTCGGCCCGCCGGCCGTGCCTGCGGCCGCAAGAAAGGCCGGCGCCTCCGCCGCTTCCCAGATATAGCCGGCGGTCGGCACGCCGCGAAGCTCGACGGCGAGTTTCGTCCCGACACGGACTTTCACGGTCTTGCCTTCGTCGGTTTCGGTGATGTGCGTCGCCACATCCGCCGGCGTCGGCGGCTTGATCGATTTGCTGTCGGCGGCTTTGGCCTCGGCCCCGGCGGCAGGCTCGGCAGGCGGCGTCGGCTCGCGTTTCTGGCAGGCGCCGAGCGCCAGAGCGGCGGCGGCGATGAGCATGAGGTTTTTCATGACGTTTCTCCCCTATTCCCCTGCGGCGCCGGCTCGCCGCTGATATCGCGCCGGAATGTGGAACGGTTCGGCCTCCATGGCGATCTCGCCGCGGCCAATGGCGCGGACGGCCGCCGACATGCGTCCCTTCCGCCCGAGGATTTCGTCGGCGAATCCGACGATCCGTGCGTTGGGAAAGGCCGTCGGCGAGGCGGCGCGCAATTCCCAGGCGATGTCCGTTTCATCCGCCTCCGGATTATGGAGGCAGGCGGCGATGAACGCCGTCGCCGTCGAGCGGCTGATGCCGGCCCAGCAATGCACCAGAAGCGGATCGTCCGGATTCCAGCGATCGAGGAAGCCGATGAGGTCCTCGACGTGCCGTCCGGCCGGCGTGACGAAGCCCTCCTGCGGCTCGACGATATCGTGCAGATGCACACGATGGCGTCCGCTTTCGTCGAGGCCCTCGAAATCGGGAAACGCATCGCCGGGCGATAAGAGACTCACCGCGCGCTGGGCGCGCGAGCGGCCCAGAATCTGCGGCGCAAGCGCCAGGGACGACACCCAGATCTTCACGCGGCCTCTCCCCGGAATCCGGTTCCCACTACGTAGACTTCGGCCGATTCCGCCCGCGAGGATTTAGGCTTCATGTGTTTGACGTGTGCAAAGCTTTTCCTCAGGCGCGTGAGCAGAGAGCCTTCGGCCCCGCCCTGAAATACTTTGCACACGAAGGATCCGCCGGGCGCGAGGATTTCCTCAGCAAAATCGAGAGCGGCCTCGGCAAGACCCATGATGCGCAGATGGTCGGTCGGCTTGTGCCCGGTCGTCGGCGCGGCCATGTCGGAGAGAACGACATCGGCGGGGCCGCCGAGCGCCTCTTTGAGCGCGCCGGGCGCGGCCGGATCAAGAAAATCAAGTTCCAGAATCTTCGCGCCGGGAATGGCGCCGGTCGGCAGATAGTCAACGCCGACGACAGACGCCGCGCCGCGCTCGACAGCGACTTGTGTCCAGCCGCCCGGCGCGCAGCCAAGGTCGACGACGCGCGCCCCGCGGGCGAGCAGCCGGAACTTGTCGTCAATTTCGATGAGTTTGAACGCCGCGCGCGAGCGCCATCCTTCCGCCTTGGCGCGCGCGACAAAGGGGTCGTTCAATTGCCGCTCAAGCCAGCGGGTCGAAGACACCGAGCGGCTCTTGGCGGTTTTGACCCGCACCGCAAGCTCGCGCTGGCCGGCGCCGGCGTCGGTCTTGGCTTTGGCCGGCGTCGCGAGGGCTTCGGGTTTCAAGGTACGTTTGGCGGGCGTCTCGCCGAGCGCCGTCGTCGCAAGATCAAGCTTCGGCCGCTTGCGCGGCCGCCGGGCGTCGCGTTCCGGCTTTTGGCGTCGTTCCATGGCGTTCTATAGCGGCGGCGTGCGGCTTCGTGAAGCCGCCGCCCTCGACTTCGCCGAAGAGCGCTTTAGGGTCGCGCCGGCAAACGGCAAAGGAGATTTTCATGATCAACATTTTCAAATTCGCCAAAGACGCTGGCGAGGCCGTGTCGAAGTCATTTTCCAACGCCGCGGACAGCATCAAGGACCGCATGACGACGCACAAAACCGCCGTCAAAGACCTCAAGGTCGAGCAGGTCGGCGACAAGGTCATTCTGAAGGGCCAGGCGGCCAATCAGGCAGAACTCGAAAAAGCGATCATCGCGGCCGGTAACACGATCGGCGTCGCGGAAGTCGAATCGCAGATCGAGGTCGCCAATCCCGAGCCGCCCTCGACTTTTTACACCGTCAAGTCAGGCGACACGCTCTCCAAGATCGCCAAGGCGCATTACGGCGACGCCAAGCTCTACCATGCGATTTTCGACGCGAACAAGCCGATGCTGAAGGATCCGGACAAGATCTATCCCGGCCAGGCGCTGCGCATCCCGCCGCTCAAGACGGCCTGATCGCGATCCCTTCGGGGCGACCGCGGCGATCGGCCGATGCTGCGTGCGCCGCCTCGGCAAGGTCGGCGAGAATGCCTTCGCGCAGGCCGCGGTCGGCGACGCGAATGCGCGAGGCCGGCCATTCGCGCAAGAGCGCTTCGAGAATGGCGCAGCCGCAGACGACGAGGTCTGCGCGTTCGGGGCCGATACAGGGTTCGGCCGCGCGCGCGTTAAAATCCATCGCCCGCAGCCGCTCCGTCACGCTGCGGGCGTCGTCATGTGAGAGCCATAAGCCGTCGACGAGGTCGCGGCGATAGCGCGGCAAGCGCAGATGCACGCCCGCGATCGATGTCACGGTTCCGGATGTGCCGAGATAATGCGCGCGCCCCTCTTCGAAATGGCGGCGCATGCCGGCAGGATCGCCGAACGCGGCAAAGGATTTGCGCACGGAATTGACGATGTCCTCATAGGCCGCAGCGCCGATCTCGCGGCCGCCCCAGGTCTCCGAAAGATTGACGACGCCGATCGGAAAGGACGCCCAGCCGGCGACCGTCGCCGCGCCGTTTTCGCGCTTTATCCAGGAAATTTCCGTCGAGCCGCCGCCAATGTCGAAGATCAGACCCGCATCGGCATCCGGATCGAGGAGATCGACGCAGCCGCGCACGGAAAGGCGCGCCTCTTCGGCCGGGGAAATCACTTCAAAGACGATTCCGGTTTCGACGCGCACCCGCTCCAGAAATTCCGCGCCGTTTTTCGCCGCCCTGCAGGCTTGCGTCGCGATATAGCGGCCCCGCGTCACGTTGCGGCGCGATAGCTTACCGGCGCAGATTTTGAGGGCCTCGACCGCACGGTCCATCGCTGCGGGCGCGAGCACGCCGGTCGCGGCGACCCCCTCGCCGAGTCGAACGATCCGCGAAAACGCATCGACGATCCTGAAGTCGCGCCCGCGCAGGCCCGCGATCAGGAGGCGGCAGTTGTTTGTGCCAAGATCCAGCGCCGCGAGCCGTTCTGCTGGGCGGCGCGGCGGTTCGGGTTGGGCCGCTTCGTTCGTTTCGTCGGGATTTGTTCTGAAACTGCCGGCGGCGGCATCGCGGGTCGCCGCCATGCCCGCATCCTTGGCATCAGCCGCAAGGCCGCCAAAAGCAGCGCTGCCCGTTCGCCGCCGCCGCGACCGTTTGCGGCGGCTCCCCGTACTCACTGTGCGCGTCCTCGCTAGGGCTTCGAAAGAAGCCGATGCAGAAACACTAGCCGAAGCGCCAGACTAAGAAAATCGGGGGCAACAGACTGTCCGCCAAAAGCGGCGCTGGGCGGCCGGCTGCCGCCCGACTCTTGTCAGAAAAACGGGAGCCAGCACTCTTCGTCGCAGGCTTTTCCCTCTGCGCCCAGCCTGTCGTTCCGGGCATCCTTCGCAGTTTGCCTGCCTTCGGCGCCAAGCACCACGTAAAGCGCGCTCAAAGCGACGAGCACAAATACAAGCCCAAGCCCTCTTGTTACTGACTTAGCGGACATTTCCCTCTCCACTGTCCGGCATTTGAGCGCATCCAGCCGCAAAAGTTTGTCTCAACGCTGAAGGCGACGATGCGCCGCCCTATTCCTAACTCGCGCCGCGCTCCAAGTCCTTGAATTCTCGCCTCAAGGCATATTCGTTTGACGTCACCGCGTGTTCCATCTCAGCAATGCGGGCATCGAGCGCGCGAAACCGGTGTTTGAGCTCGCCATAGGTTGCCTTCGGCCGCACCGAGAAACTGCGCCAGAACTGCGCCTCGTCGGGACTCTCATAGATGGGCGCCGCCTCCCGCCGCGGCTTCAGGATGACTGCCGCCGCTCCATAGGAGATGATCGCAAAAGGAAGGGCGAAGATCGCCGCAAGAATCCAGGCGACGCGAATGAATTTGACATTGATGTCAAAGTAATCCGCGAGGCCGGCGCAGACGCCCGCGATCTTGGCGCGCGCCATGTCGCGGCGCAGCCGATGGCGGTTCGGTCCCGGTCCCGGCTCGCCGGCGTGCCAGGCGTAACGCGCCCGCCGCGCCTCGTCGCCCCAGTAATGATGGTGGTGGTGATGGTCACGCATGCGGACGATCCCGATATTCCGTGCGCCAGGCGGGCGCTTCCTTGTCGAGAATGGTTTCCAGCGCATCGACCCGCTTTTCGAGCCGTTGCGCTGACTTCCAGAGATCCTCAACCAGCCGCTCATCGTCCGGCGTCGGCGACTTCGCCTTCCGCCATTCGGTCACGTAATGCAAGATCATCGCCGGCAAAGCGAGAAACAGGATCGCGACAGTTGCGACGAGGCTCATGCCTTCGGACCCCGACATCGGACTTCCTTTCCAGCGCTAGGCGCGCGAAGCACGTTCCGCGATGCGCCGCTTCAGCGCTTCAAATTCAGCGTTGACGTCGTCTTCCGCGGCAAGTTCGCGGAATTCCTGTTCGAGGGAGCGCGGGCGGCCGAGCACATAGCTTTCTGCAGAGGCTTCGAGCTCATCGATCCGGCGCTCATAGCGCTCATATTTCGCCATCGCTTCGTCGATGCGGCCGTCATACATCTGACGATTGACCCGAAGGCTGTCCTGCGCCGTGTTCCGGCGCAATTCCAGCGAGCGCTGCTTGGCTTTTGCCTCTTTCAGCTTGATTTGCAGCTTTTCGAGGTCCTCGGTCGACTTTGCGAGCGCTTTGTCAATCGCGGCCGTCTCATTGTCGAGGAGGCCGACCATCTCTTGCGCCTGACGCTTGGCCGAGATCGCGCCGCGCGCGAGGTCGTCCCTGCCTTTGGCGATAGCGAGTTCGGCCTTCGATTCCCATTCCTGGGTGCGCGCGGTGAATTCGGCGCGCTTGCGTTCAACTTCCTTCTTGTCGGCGATGGCGCGTGCGGCGCGCGTTCTCACCTCGACAAGCGTGTCCTCCATCTCCTGGATGATCAGGCGCACGATCTTTTCCGGATCCTCGGCCTTATCGAGCATCGCGTTGATGTTGGAATTGACGATGTCAGTCAGTCGCGAAAAAACGCCCATGTCCCTCTCTCCCTAAAAAATAAGAGCGCCGAGGAAGAAACCAAGGAGGAAAGCCCCCCAGGCAAATCCTTCCCGGCTGCGCATCACGCGCCCAAGGCGGCGCTCCCAGCGGGTGTCGGGGTCGTCGTAAGCTCGGTAGCTCATCACTTTTCTCCACTGGCGGGGCGCGCCCGCAGGCTGCCAAAAACTTGGTTGACGCCTTCTTTGCCAAGATCGTGCCACTTTGGCGCCGGTTTTTTAACACATTGAAATTGCAGCACTTTCTTCCTCAACCTCGCAGCATGCGGCGAAGCTTTAGGTATTTTTCACCATTTATTCGGCTGACAGCACCTCAACTATTTGGTATTTTTCGCCCATGTCACAGGACACTCTTCCAACAGAACTGATTGGGCAGTCGCCCGCCTTTCTCGACGCGCTCGCCCATGCTTCTGCGGCGGCGGCAATCGACAGACCGTTGCTCATTCTCGGCGAACGGGGTTCCGGAAAGGAGCTTTTGGCGGGCCGGATCCATTTTCTGTCGCGGCGCTGGGAAGGCCCTTTCGTCAAGCTGAACTGCGCGGCCCTGTCCGAGGACCTTCTGGAAAGCGAACTCTTCGGCCATGAGGCCGGCGCCTTTACCGGCGCGCAAAAGCGGCATCGCGGCCGGTTTGAACGGGCCGAGGGCGGCACGCTCTTTCTCGACGAGATCGCCAGCGCGTCGATGCGCGTGCAGGAAAAGCTGCTCCGCGTGATCGAATATGGCGAATATGAACGCGTCGGCGGCGAAGCGGCCATGTCGGCCGACGTGCGCGTCGTCGCCGCGGCCAATATCGATCTTGAAGCGGCGGCCGCGGCTGCGAAGTTCCGCCCTGACCTCCTCGACCGGCTCTCCTTCGATATCATCGCGGCGCCGCCCTTGCGGGAGCGCAAAGAAGACATCCCGATCCTTGCGGCCCATTTCGCCGCGCGTTTTGCGCAGGAGACGGGCGCCGCCTTCGACGGTTTCGAGCCCACAGCGCTCGCGGCCTTCATGCGCCATGACTGGCCGGGGAATGTCCGTGAGCTGAAGAATGCGGCGGAGCGTTCCTTTTTCCGCTGGGCGGCGAAAGGCGGTACGGGTCCCGTCGGCGCCGCGGAGATCGACCCGTTCGTCAAAAGCCGGGAGACAGCGCCGGCGCGGCCGCGACATATTGCCCCCGCGCAATCTGACCACGTAACCGTTCAAGAAGGCCCACCGACCGACCTTCGCGCCGCGCTTGACCTTGCAGAAAGGCGATGGACCGTCGAGGCGCTCGCTCTCAGCGGCGGCCATCAGGCGCGCGCCGCAGATAGACTGGGGCTCACTTACGATCAGCTCCGCGGAATCATCCGCAAGCACAAGATTGCCGTCTGACCGGAAGGCGGGGGTGTCGCGTAAGGAGACGAAGCCGCGGCCCATGGCTACACGCCGTGATCAGTCGCGTCGTTTCTTTACCGGATCGGCCAAGCCGAGGTGCGGGCCCGTTCCAATAATCCAAAAGTTTAATTGTGCTGCGGCGGCAAACGCCGTTCAATTCGCGCGTTGCGTTCTGGCATGAGAAGGGACCGTCGCGCGGGCCAGAGATATCCCGCCAAACGGCAGCACACTGAGGAACCCATGATGTCGAACAAGATGAAGACGGCGCTCGCCTTGAGCGCGGCCGCCATGATTTCCGGAACGGCGGAAGCAGCGCCGCGGACGGCGACGCTCGAAATGACGGCGGCGGAGATATCCGCCGACACGACGGAACTCGCACAAGCCAAACGCGCAACGGCGAGAGAAACGGTCGCAGCATTTCTCACCGCGCGGGGGCGGCGCGCGGCGACTGCGGATTCGGTCATTGAGATCGGGCGGCATACGGACAAAAATGGCGTCACGCACCTGCGTTACGAACAGCGCCTTGGCGGCCTGCGCGTGGTCGGCGGTTATGTCAAAGCCGCGATGGAGCGGGACGGGACGCCGCGCCAGATTATTGAGCGGGTCGTCGACGCCGGCGGCGCAATCGCGCGCCCGTCGATCAGCGACGCCGACGCTCTCGCCGTTGCGCTCGCCGCCAACTTTCGCAACGCCACGCGACCGGCTTTTGTCCGCAAGACCGGCGCTGTCGCCGCTTTTGCAAAAACGCCGTTTTTCTACGCGGCGCCTACGGTCGAGCGCGTCATCATCGGCGACGCAACACTAGAAGAAGGGTTCCTCGTCGAAACCTGGAGCGCAAAGGACAACCTCCTCTACCACACCGTCGTCGACGGCGCGGGCGCCGTCGTCTCCAACGAATTGCGCACGGCGGAGGACAGCTACCGCATCTTTCCAGATCACCCTGGCAATTCTTCGCAGACGCTGACGGCGGGCCCTGGCGCGGGCAACGCTGAATCGCCCTCGGGCTGGCTCGGGACCGGCGCGCAGCGGTCGATCCAGATCGCCGGCAACAACGTCAACGCCTATCTCGACCGCGACAACAATAACGCGCCCGACGCCGGCGGCGTCACGATATCAGACGGCGTCTTCGCCGCCTTCGCCAATCTTTCGCAAGCGCCGACGACCGTCGACAACCAAGCCGTCGCAATCCAGAACCTATTCTACCTTAACAATGTGACCCATGACCGGCTTTACCGGCACGGCTTCACGGAAAGCGCCGGGAACTTCCAGGAGAACAATTTCGGCAAAGGCGGCCTCGGCGCGGACAGCGTCAACGCCGAAGGCCAGGACGGCGGCGGCACGAACAACGCGAATTTTGCAACGCCTGCGGACGGATCGCGTCCGCGCATGCAGATGTATCTCTGGTCGCAGACCAATCCGCAGCGCGACGGCGATCTCGACAGCGACATCGTCTATCACGAATACGGCCATGGCCTCACCTGGCGTATGATCGGCGGCATGTCCGGCAACGTATCGGGCGCGATCGGCGAAGGCATGTCGGACGTCCTCGCCATCCTCTTCAACAATGACGACGCCGTCGGCGAATATTCCAACAACAGCCCCAACGGCATTCGCTCGGCGCGTTATGCCAATCACCCAGACACGCTTGCGAACTTCAACACCGGGCGCGGCGTGCACCGCAACGGCGAACTCTATGCGGCGACCATCTGGGATGTTTGGGAACTCTATCAGGCGAACGGCCTCGCCGTGACGACGCTGCTCGACGACCTCGTCGGCGGCATGAACTTTACGCCCTCCGGCCCGACCTACATCAACATGCGCGACGGCATACTCCAGCAGACGCCAGCCGCGCGCGACTGCTTCGTCTGGCGGGCTTTCGCTGGACGCGGCATGGGCGTCGGCGCGACGATGACGACGACGGGCTCCGTCTCGCCGTCGACCGCGTTGCCTTCCGAATGCGGCGGCCAGCCGCCCGCAGGACCGCGCCTCACCAACCTTACCGGCTTCGGCGAAAACCAGGGCGGCAACCGCTGGCGCGCCACGATGACGGCGAGCGTCGATAATGGTTCGGGCACGCCTCAATCGGGCGTCGTCGTGAACATCTCGACCAACACAGGCGCGACTGGAAGCTGCACGACGGCGGCGAATGGCCAGTGCTCGGCGTCTCTTTCGAACCTGCGCCGCGTGACGGTCGCCAGCGTCACCTTCACGGTCACAGGCCTCAACGGCAACGGCTCTGCGGCCGGCGTGCCGCGCTCGGTCGTGGTCAATCGTCCGTAGGCGACCCAATTGCACCTAATGAAGCCGGCGGCTTGTGCCGCCGGCTTTTTTGCGCCCTTAGCCGATCGTACCGCGAGCGTAGAGGCGGTCTTCAGCGAGGACGTTCGCAGGGTCGATCGACGGCGCGCCCTTCAGGCGCACATAGAAAGGCGTGAAATCCTGATAGGAGGACTGAAACAGGCTCTCGAAACTGTCGATGACGAAATAGGTCTTCTGGAAATCATCAACCATGTAATTCGTCTGCAGGACGCGCGCGAGGTCGAAACGCACGCGATGCGGAACGGGGCTCTCGACGGAATAGATCGTCTCATCGCGCGAAGAGAGCATGCCGGCGCCGAAAGCGCGCAGGCCCTTCGCTGTGTCGATCAGCCCGAACTCAACGATGTACCAATAGAGACGCGCAAGGAGCTTCTCGCAGCCATAGCGCATGGCCTTCGGCCCGCCCTGACCGTAAGCGCGCATATAGTCCGCAAACACCGGATTGGAGAGCAGCGGCACATGGCCGAAGAAGTCGTGGAAAATGTCGGGCTCCACAAGATAGTCCATCTCGTCCGCGCGCCGCATCCACCACGACACCGGGAAGCGCCGGTTGGCGAGATGATCGAAGAAGACTCCGTCCGGAATGAGGCCCGGCACAGCGACGAGAGTCCAGCCGGTCGCGCGCTCAAGCACGAGATTGGCGTCGGCGAGCCGCGGAATTCTGTCGCCGGCGTTCAGCTTTGAGAGGCCGGCGATGAATTCTTCCGAGGCGTAATTCTCAAGCAGCTTCGCCTGGCGCGCATAGAGAAAGCGCCACCGCGCATGCTCTTCCTCCGTATACATCTCATAGGGCTGATCGACCGTGTAGTCGGGCCGCATGTTCTGATAGTCGCCGCGCAGCGCATGGGTCGTCTGGGCGGCGAAGGGGTTCTGGGTTGCGGGCATTGTCAGGCTCTGCGCTGGCGCGGTTTCTGAGACACCTTAGCATGGCGGTCACGAGAATTTTCGCCAAACTCTTGCCTGTTTGCCGACGGAAACACAAACTTCTTGCGTATTCCTACGCAAAACTGGAGAAATTTCCCATGCTGGACCCGACCGACCGAAAGCTTGCCGCGCTCCTCCAGGAAGAGGGCCGCCTCACCAATGCCGAGCTTGCCGAGAAGGTCGGGCTGTCGCAGTCGGCCTGTCATCGCCGCGTCCGGCGGCTTGAGGAGACCGGCGCCATCATGGGCTATGCCGCGCTCATCGACCGCCGCAAGCTCGGCCTCAACGTCATGGCCTATGTCTTCGTCAAGCTCGAAAGCCATTCCGAAGAGCTCGTCGACAGATTCATGCGCGGCGTTGAAGGGATCGACGAGGTTGTCGCTTGCCACGCCATCGCCGGCCTTGCCGACTACATTCTTGTCGTCGTCGCCGAGACCGTCGATTCCTACGCGGAGGTCGCGTTGAAAAAGATCCTGCGCCTGCCGGGCGTCAAGGATTCAACCTCGAATTTCGTGCTGTCGACGCTGAAGCAGGGCGGCCTGTGGCCGCTTTCCTGAACGGCGCGCCTCAGCCTTCGATGGACATAGGGGACGCGCCGCGGAGCGCAAAAGGCAGATCCGTCCGCACACGGCGTTCCGCCTCAAAGGCGCGAATGGCGGCAAGACGCGCAGTCGCTTTGCGGCGCATCGCTTCAGCTTCGGCCGTTTCCCGGCGCGGCACTGGCGCAGCGCTTGGCGATGGGGCTTTGACCCTGACAGCGCCGAAGCGGACAATGAACATCTTGGCCGCGCCGACGAGCAGCGCGCCGGCGGCGATCATGGCGGCGAGCGCGGCGACGACGCTCGTCCATTTGGCGCGGCTCGCCGTGACGACGGCGGAACGCTGCACATAGAGGCTCTGCGTCACCGCCGTCTCGACCATCAAGGAGAGATGCAGGCGCATCTTGACGGCGCGCGCCTCATCGAGCGCGGGTTCGAGCGCGGCAAATCTCGCATCAAGCGGCTCGGCGGCGCGCCATTGCGCATGCGCGGCCCGCAGGGCCGCCGCCGCGGCGCGTGTCGGCGTCGAGGCGGCGCGCGCTTCTGCGCGATCGAGCAGCACATGGAACCGGTTTTCAAGGGAAGCTTCGCGTCTTGACGAGGCGCCGCGCGCCGCGCCCGCCCGCCAGGCGTCGAAAGCCTGGAGCGCGGCTTTCGCGGACTCGACCGCCTCGGCGGCGCGTTCAAATTCGCCCCCCGAAGCTCTACCGGCGCGATCAAGATCGCCCGCAGCTGCAATGGAGGCCGCAATAAACACCGTAAAGGCGACGGCGAACGCCGCTGCGGTTCCGGCGCCGAAAGCGCCGAAGCGTCGCGTGACAGAATATGCGGCCGGACCTTGCGCCATGCGTAATGGTTAATCCGGCCGGCTTAGCGGAAGGTGAATACTCCGCTAACGGAGCGTTAATGCGGCGGCTGGTCGCGCCTACGCCTTGCGCTCCCATCGGCCGCCTTGCGTCTGGCTCCAATAGGCGACCTCGAGACCCTCGTCCCTGGCGGATTTCCAGAAAACTCGCGCGCGCGCGACGGCGTCCGCATCGGCGCCGTCGAAAATGGAGATGCAGCGCGCGAAGCTCGTGATCGCGCCGATCTCTGCCTCCGCGCCGTCGACGAGAAACAGCGCATGGGCCGCGTTCGGATGATCCTCGCCTGCGGTTATCCAGATCGGCTGACGCGCCGCAAAGTCCGCCTCGCCTCCCGCGGCGTGCGGCAGAAACGACTCCTCGCGCGCCGTCCACAAGAGTTCGTCAATCGCGGCGGCGCGTTCGGCCGAGGACGTGCGCACGAGCGCCCGCCAGCCGCGCGCCAGCGTCTTTTCGAGAAGATCGGGCAGAACCGCCTCAAGGCCCGAGCGTTCGAGGTGGTAGAAATAGACTTCGGCCGCCATAAGCTTCACATCGCGGTGATGCCGCCGTCGATCTTGAATTCCGACGCGGTCACAAACCGGCTCTCATCGGACGCAAGATAGAGCACAGCGTAGCCGACATCTTCCGGTTCGCCGAGACGGCCGAGCGGGATCTGCCGCGTGAGCCTTGCTTCGCCTTCCTTGCCGCCGCCGGCCATGGCGATCAAGGGATCCACGATGGGCGTGCGCGTAAATACGGGGTGTACGGAATTGCAGCGGATGTCGTAGCCGGCGCGCGCGCAATGCAGAGCGATCGACTTCGACATGAGCCACACGGCCGCTTTCGCGGCGTTGTAGGCGAGCATGTCGCCGCTTGCGATCAGCCCTGCGACCGAGGAGATGTTGATGATCGATGCCGGCTGGACGGCTTTGAGATAGGGCATGGCGGCCTGCGTGCCGATGAAGATCGAATCGACATCGACCTCATTGCATCGCCGCCAGTTTTCGAACGTCTCCGTTTCGATATTGCCGAAGACGCCGATGCCGGCATTGTTGATGAGCACGCTGATCCCGCCCATGGCGCGATCGGCGGCGGCGAGCGCGCGCGTCCAGTCGTCCGCTTTCGTCACATCATGGGCGGCGGAAAAGGCCGACCCCGGATGTAGGCGATTGATCTCGGCGGCGGTCTGCGCCGCGCCCTCCGCATTGATGTCGGTCAGGAAGACCTTGGCGCCCTCAGCCGCCAGCATGCGCCCGAAACAAGCGCCGAGGCCTTGCGCCCCGCCGGTGATGAATGCCTTTTTGCCGGCGACGCGCGCCATAGTTGCTCCTCTGCAAACGCCGCCACGTTAAGGAGACGCGTTCGCGGCGCCTATCGCGACATGCAGAGTGCAAGGGACGATCTGGATCAACCCTCGTTGTTCAGCTGGTCCATCGCCTTGGCCATCGCCTCTTGCATATGGCGACGGATCTGGTGGTCGGTCTGTTCGACCTTGGCGGCGTCGAAATCGGCGCGGAGCTTCTTGAAGACATCCTCGTCGCCCTTCTCTTTGAGGTCGGCCGCGACGAGCGATTTCACATAGGCGTCGACCTTGTCGCCCGAAAGCCCGAGAAGGCCGGCCGCCCAGGACCCAAGGATTTTGTTGCGGCGCGCTTCGGCCTTGAAGCGCAAGCTCGCGTCATGGGCGAATTTCTTCTCGAATTGATCGCCCCGGTCGTCGAATCCGCTCATCGTCACACCTTTGTTGCATTGCACGGGCGCTGGTGAGCGGCCGCTAAGTCCCTGTTAAACCTTGCTTTCGCCACCGGATATCGGCCCCGGCTGTGTGGTGCGTAAATAAGGGTTTCCACGGCGTCTTCAAGCGACTATAGACCCGCGCTTCCACTCGCAAAGGGGTGTATGGTGCCTTTCGGCTGCGCGGGCGAGCGATCGCCCGGGGCCGCGCTTTGAAGACGGGCATCAAACAAGGATTGTAGAAAAATGGCGCGGCGCAAGCAGGTCTACGAAGGCAAGGCAAAGATCCTGTTCGAGGGTCCAGAGCCCGGCACGCTGATCCAGTACTTCAAGGACGATACGACCGCCTTCAACAACCAGAAGCGCGCCGTACTCGAAGGCAAGGGCGTCCTCAACAACCGCATCTCCGAATTCGTCATGATGGGGCTCGAGCGCATCGGCGTGCCGACCCACTTCATCCGCCGGCTCAATATGCGTGAACAGCTCGTGCGCCACGTCGAGATCGTGCCGCTCGAAGTCGTGGTGCGCAACGTCGCCGCCGGTTCGATCGCCAAGCGCCTCGGCCTCGAGGACGGCGCGCCTCTCCCCCGCTCCATCATCGAATTCTTTTACAAGAACGACGCGCTCGGCGACCCGATGGTGGCCGAGGAGCACATCACTGCGTTCAACTGGGCGACGCCGCAGGAGATCGACGACATGATGGCGCTCGCGTTGCGCATCAATGATTTTCTCGCGGGCCTCTTTGCCGGCGTCGGCATCCGTCTCGTCGACTTCAAGGTCGAGTTCGGACGGCAATACGAAGGCGACATGATGCGCCTCGTTGTCGCTGACGAAATCAGCCCGGATTCCTGCCGCCTCTGGGACATGGCGACCGGCGACATCATGGACAAGGACCGGTTCCGCAAAGACCTCGGCGGCGTCACCGAGGCTTATCGCGAAGTTGCGCGTCGCCTCGGCGTGTTGCGCGATGTCGAAGGCGCCGGCGCCAAGGGGCCGGTGCTGGTCGCGGATAACGAGAAATAAATCCGCAAACTTACCGGACTATTCGGACTTCGGTGCGCCTTCGGCGGGTTTCGCCTCGCCGGGCTTGCTTTCATCCGGCGCCGGCGCCTTCTCGTCCCACTTGTAGATGCGCCGGACCGTGCAGCGGTTTCGCTCGATCGGCCGGTCGTTGAAGAAAGCAGAATCGCTAAACAAAAGCGTATCGCCCGGCGTCAGGCAGCCGCCTGAAGGACGGGAGATGATCGCAACGCTTTGCGCAAAGCGCAGCTGGCTCTCGTCGCATTGGCCGATTAGTTCGACAAAGTACCAATCGTTGACGCTGCGTTCGAGCAGGACAGCATCATCGACGCCTTTGACCGTGCGCCAGCTGTCGATGCTCCGTGCGAAGCAGATCTGGCCGACTTCCTCGCCGCGACGCAGATCGGGCTGTGCCGGCTCGCCGGCCTCAGCCGCCGAGACTGCAAACGCGGCGATCAAGGCGGCCGACGCTGATTTGAGGCACGCCATCGGTTCCTCCGTTCGGGCGCCCCGAAACGTCTGCCCAGGCCGAGAGGAACGCGGAAAATGAGGCGAAAATGGGGTCAGGCGCGGCGGCGCACGGCGGAGTCGAAAACATCAATCAAGGTCGCGACCACCCGGTCAACATCCGGGCCAAGCAAGGCCGAAAGAGACTCATTCGTCAGCGCAATGAAACCGTCTAGGCCCTTCGACGCGGGGGGCCTGCGATAGGCCATGCTCCACTCGGAAAAACCGCGACTGGCGATGGGACCGCGATGCAGCGTCAGGACGCCCTTATGCCGCGAGTCAGCTTCAATGCGCGCAAAAGTGCGAGAGAGATTGCCGCTTTCGCCTTCGAGGGCTTGCAAGAAGTTGCCGTCGTGGTGGAGGAGCACGCCCGTAACGCCGTCGCGGAGGTTATTGCGCCGCGCCTTGACGAGAATGGCCTCTAGTCCGTCTGCGTCGAGCAGGCGCGCGGCCGAACTGACATAGACTTGTGTTTCGAGCATCCCGAGCCCGTTCCGATGCAGCGACCGCACGAGCCTAGACTGGCCGTGACTAAGGAGCGGTGAAGGGACGCCATTTCGGCGTTCGGCCGGAAAATCATATAAAGAAATCTTTATATGTCGCTTGGCGCGCCTTGGGGCCGTTGCTATAAGCCGCCGCAAATCCACGCATCGAGAGGACCCCGCCCATGCCCGCGCCCGCCCATCACGACTACCACGTCAAGGACATCAAGCTCGCCGATTATGGCCGGCGCGAGATCGAGATCGCCGAGACCGAAATGCCGGGCCTGATGGCGACGCGCGAGGAGTTCGGGAAATCCAAGCCCCTGAAGGGCGCCCGCATCGCCGGCTCCCTCCATATGACCATCCAGACCGCCGTTCTGATCGAGACGCTGCAGCATCTCGGCGCTGAAGTGCGCTGGGCTTCGTGCAATATCTTCTCAACGCAAGACCACGCCGCCGCGGCGATCGCCGCCGCCGGCACGCCGGTCTTCGCCTTCAAGGGCGAAACGCTCGAAGAGTACTGGGATCTTGCCGACAAGATCTTCGAATGGCCGAATGGCGAAATCGCCAACATGATCCTCGACGACGGCGGCGACGCGACCTTGCTCGTGCTGCTCGGCGCGGACGCCGAGAAGGACCCCTCGCTCATCGCCAACCCGTCGAATGAGGAAGAGAAATACCTCTTCCAGACGATCAAGCAGCGCCTCGCCCGCCAGCCGGGTTTCTATTCGAAGCTGAAAGCCAGCATCCGCGGCGTCACCGAAGAGACGACGACCGGCGTTCTGCGCCTCTATCAGCGCCAGAAGAAGGGCCAGCTCCCCTTCCCGGCCATCAACGTCAATGACTCCGTGACGAAGTCGAAATTCGACAACAAATATGGCTGCAAGGAATCGCTGGTCGACGGCATCCGCCGCGGCACGGACGTGATGGTCGCGGGCAAAGTCGCGATCGTCGCGGGCTATGGCGATGTCGGCAAGGGCTCGGCGGCCTCGCTGAAGGGCGCGGGCGCGCGCGTCATGGTGACGGAAATCGATCCGATCTGCGCGCTGCAGGCGGCGATGGACGGCTTTGAAGTCGTCACGCTCGACGAAGATATTCACCGCGCGGACATCGTCATCACCGCGACGGGCAACAAGGACGTCCTGACCGTCGACCACATGCGCAAGCTGAAGGACATGGCGATCGTCGGCAATATCGGCCACTTCGACAACGAAATTCAGGTCGAGGCGCTGCGCAATTTCAAGTGGATCAACGTCAAGGACCAGGTCGACATCGTTCAGTTCCCGGACGGCAAGCGGATGATTCTCCTGTCGGAAGGCCGCCTCCTCAACCTCGGCAACGGCACGGGCCACCCCTCCTTCGTCATGTCCGCCTCCTTCACGAACCAGACGCTGGCGCAGATCGAGCTCTGGACGAAGGGCAAGCAGTACAAGAACGAAGTCTATATCCTGCCCAAGCACCTCGACGAGAAGGTCGCCGCGCTCCATCTCGGCAAGGTCGGCGCTAGGCTGACGAAGCTGTCGGAAACGCAGGCGGATTACATCGGCGTGCCGCTGAACGGTCCGTACAAGTCGGATCACTATCGGTATTGAGGACCATGTTCGGACGCGTCGGGCCTCCGTCAGGGAGGCTCGGCCGTCCGCTGAGCAATATCGACGCTCAGGGATGATCAGCCCAATTCGGCCAGGCGGATCTCAAATCGCTTAAGCGCCAGAACGATCGCGTGCTGCTTGTTGCGGGCGCCAAGCTTGCGTTTGCAGCTCTCAATGTGCGCGTGCACCGTGTTCGGGCTGATCTGCAGCACGCGCGCCGTATATTTTTCCGTAAAGCCGTTCGCGGCGAAGATCAGGCACTGCCGCTCGCGGAACGTCAGAATGTCTCTTACAGTCGGCTCCGACTCTGCTTCGACGCCGACACATTGTGCGGTGAGCTCGTCGAGACATTCCGACTGCACGAAGACTGCGTCGCGGCGGAAGGATTCGGGGTTTGTGCCGCAGGCAAGGATCGCGAAGGCAGCCCCTTTGGCATCGCGCAAGGGCAAAAGATAAGCGACTTTGAGGCCGGCGCTCTTCAGCTCCAGCGCATAAGTTGCAAGGCTCCGGCCGCTTGCGGCCCTCAAGGCATGCGGCGAAAGATCAACGGGCGTCAATCGCAAGCGATTGACCAGGATAAGCGGGTGAAGCCGCGACTCCAGAAGTCGTTTGTCGTATTCAGCAAGATGCGGATCCGGCGGGTGTTCGCCGTAGAGGACGCATTGTTCGCCTGAGGCAGTTTCCCAAAACGTCCCGCCGCACATCAATCCATGCCGCAGCAACACTTTCTCTGCGGAAATCGAAACCTCCGATGGAGTCAAAGTCGACCAGAAAAGGCTCTGCGTCGCCGCAGTTTGAATAGTCAGGGCTGCCACCCATACGTAGTCGTACAAACTGATGCGCCGGCTTGCCTTGCGTTTTTTCTTTTGCCAGAGCGCCCGGCGAAGCAATCACGCATCGTGTCAAGCACCTTGGCTTGGCGTTGCATTGTAACGAATTCTCTGTACCTCGCGCCATGATCGTCCAGTTCCTCAATTCCCTGTAAGGATAATTGACATTCATGTCCGATTGTGGCGTCCGAAATTCGCCATCACCTATTTAGGTAATACTCTAATGTGACGACGCATTTCTAAATGATTCCAGAGCTACAAAATTAGCGATGGGAGAATGTTTACAATGACGGGGCATGCTGTTAGCGCATTCAACATAAAAAGACTATCAAACGAGAACCCGGACGGCCTGCGCGATGCGGCGGCAGACGTCGATTACTGTCCTTCGCCGCTCCTCGCTCTCACGAAATCGCTCGGCGCGCTATTGTCTGAGAGCAAAGGATTTTCCTTTCGGGGCTCATCGCCCGGTGACGCGGAGCCCGGCATCGATCTCAATCGACAGCAGGAAGCATATGACGCACTCTGGCTCGAGATCGCCAGATTTTCAGGGCTTTTGGCGCAGATGCGCTCTCAATCCTTGCATGACCTCGCGGCAAAAATCGAAGCTTGGAAGCTCATCGCGCCTGAAAGCCTCTTTGATGAGGAAGAACAGTCAGTCGACGAATCGCTTCTCGTTTCAATCATTGACGATATGTTGCTGCTGACTGCGCAGCATACGGTGCTGGGCCGTCCTTAACGCACGGCTTTGGATGGAGTCCGCAATCGGCAAAAGGCCTTCATGCAGCTCCGGCCGAATGCTGATCAGCGCGGGATTTTGGGCGTATGCACCGGAGGCGGGGCGGCTTCTTTTTGGAGATGCCCCGGCCATTCCACCTCAGGCCGAAGCGGCGCGTTCGAAACGCCCCGTCAGCTCCGCGCGAATCTTGGCCTTTTGCAGCGCCGCGTCCGTCCCGCGGAAGTTGAGATAGGCGAGCCGCTTCATCTCACGCCGGCCGAGGGTGACTGTTTCGAGGATCAGCCCGCAGACCAGCGCCATCAGCGCGACGATCATGATCGCGGCGGCGAGCACCGCCGTCGGCAGGCGCGGCACAAGGCCCGTCGCGACGAATTCGGCGATAACCGGCACGACGATGACGAGCGCCGTCAGCGCAAGGAAAGCGCTCACCGCGGAAAAGAGCTCGAAGGGGCGCTCTTCCTTCACCAGGGCGAGGATCGTCTTCAAGATGCGCACGCCGTCGCGGATGGTGTTGAGCTTGCTCGCTGATCCTTCAGGGCGCGCGAAGTAAGCGGTGTCAACATCGACGATCGGCATGCGGAGTTCGAGCGCATGCACGGTGAGCTCGGTCTCAATCTCAAAGCCGCGCGACAGGGCGGGAAAGCTCTTCACAAACCGGTTCGAAAAGGCACGATAGCCGGTCAGCATGTCCTTGGTGCGCTCGCCGAAAAAGGCGGCGACAAGGCCCGTGAGCAGCCGGTTGCCGAAGCGATGGCCGGGCCGGTAGGTCTCAGCGCCCGTGTCGATGCGGCGGGCGCTCACCATGTCGTAATGGCCTTCAAGGAGCGTTGCGATCAGGCGCGGCGCGGCGGCGGCGTCATAGGTGCAGTCGCCGTCGCAGAGGAGATAGACGTCGGCGTCGACGTCCGAGAACATGCGGCGGACGACATTGCCCTTGCCCTGCATCGTCTCGGAACGGACGATCGCACCGGCGGCAGCCGCTTTCTCGACAGTCCGGTCGCGCGAATTATTGTCATAGACATAGATGCGCGCCTGCGGGAGATGGCGCTTGAAGGCGGCGACCGTCGCCCCGATCGCCGCTTCCTCATTGTAGCACGGGAGCAGCACCGCGACGCTGATCGCGGAGAGATCAAGGGCGGTCTCGCGGTCTGTCGGTGCGTCCGGCATCGGGGGCGTTGCGTTCCGGGTCTTTGCGCACGGGCGGAAAGGCCCGGGCGGGAAAACCCGTCTTCGCAAAGCCCGGTTAATTTCCCGCTGACAGATGGGCTTGAGAAGCGGCCAGGACCCGGAAATGCCGGCGGAAGGGCGCCTCTTCAGTGTGCTGACCCCCGCAAAGTGACGGCGCCATCAACCACATCATTGGTCGAGCTCCAACCACCTGGCCTCGGGCTAACGAAACGAAGGGAAGTGCAGAAGGACGGCCTCTTCGGCGCCTGCGCGGCAGCCCTGCGCTCTTGCCCTCACGGGCTTGTGACCGGGAAATCTATCCCCGCCTTCCGGACCGCCCGTACCCTTTCGTCCGTAACCGGCGCATCGGCGCTGGCGTGCGGAGACTTGCGTGCTGACAAAAACTGTAACCAGAAGAGAAATCCTTGCGCTCGAAGCCCCTGACGGCCTGCGCGGCGGCGAAATGGGCGCGCGCCGCCGGCGTGCGGCAGAGCGCTCCGTGTGCGTCTCGCACGGATTTCGCCTAACGGGCGAAAACTGTGGGCAGGCCTGCGTACGCGAAAGGCGCCTTACGCCTCTGGAGGCCGCGTTTCGGGCGGGCCGGGAGATTTTCGTCCAACATCCTGCGCGGGCGCCCGGCGCCTCAGCTGTCCATCTTCAGCGCTTTGATAAACGCTTCCTGGGGAATCTCGACGCGGCCGAACTGGCGCATCTTCTTCTTCCCCTCTTTCTGCTTGTCGAGGAGTTTGCGTTTCCGCGTGATATCGCCGCCATAGCATTTGGCCGTGACGTCTTTCCGGAGCGCCGCGATCGTCTCGCGCGCGATGACCTTGCCGCCGATCGCCGCCTGGACCGGGATCTTGAACAGGTGGCGCGGGATCAGATCCTTCAGCTTCTCGCACATCTGCCGGCCGCGGCCTTCCGCCTTCTCGCGGTGGACGATCATCGAGAGCGCATCGACCGGCTCGTCATTGACGAGGATCGACATCTTCACGAGTTCGCCCGGGCGATACTCCGTCAGTTGATAATCGAAAGAGGCGTAGCCCGAGGAGATCGACTTCAGCCGGTCGTAAAAGTCGAAGACGACTTCGTTGAGGGGCAATTCGTATACCAGCATGGCGCGGCTGCCCATATAGGTCAGCTCTTGCTGGATGCCGCGGCGTTCCTCGCAGAGCTTCAAGATGCCGCCGAGATAATCGTCCGGCGACATGATCGTCGCCTTGATCCAGGGCTCTTCGAGGTGATCGATGCGCACGGGGTCCGGCATGTCGGCCGGGTTGTGCATCTCCATCATCTCGCCGTTGGAGAGGTGCACATGATAGACGACCGACGGCGCCGTCGTGATGATGTCGAGATTGAACTCGCGTTCGAGACGTTCACGGATGATCTCGAGATGGAGGAGCCCCAGAAACCCGCAGCGGAAGCCGAAGCCGAGCGCGGCGGAAGTTTCCATCTCATAGTGGAAACTCGCGTCATTGAGGCGGAGCTTGCCCATCGCCTCGCGGAGGTCCTCAAAGTCGGCGGCGTCAATCGGGAACATGCCGCAGAAGACGACCGGCTGCGACGGCTTGAAGCCGGGCAAGGGCTCGGCCGTCGGGCGGCGTTCGTCGGTGATCGTGTCGCCGACGCGCGCGGCCGCGACCTCCTTGATGGAGGCGGTCATGTAGCCGATCTCGCCCGGCCCGAGTTCGGGCACCTGCACGCGCTTGGGCGTCTGCACGCCGACATGATCGACCTGATAGGACGCGCCGGTTCCCATCGTGCGAATGCGCATGCCCTTTTTGAGCACCCCGTCGACGATCCGCACCAGAACGACGACGCCGAGATAGCTGTCATACCAGCTGTCGACGAGGAGCGCCTTCAAGGGCGCCTCGCGGTCGCCCTTCGGCGGCGGCAGGCGCTCGACGATCGCTTCGAGCACTTGATCGACATGGAGGCCGGTCTTGGCGGAGATGCCGATCGCGCCCGAGGCGTCGATGCCGATCATGTCCTCGATCTGCGCGCGCACGCGCTCGGGCTCTGCGGCGGGGAGGTCGATCTTATTGAGGATCGGGACGATCTCGTTGTTCGCGTCGATCGCCTGATAGACATTGGCGAGCGTCTGCGCCTCGACGCCCTGGCTCGCATCGACGACAAGGAGCGAGCCTTCGCAGGCGGACAGGGAGCGCGAGACTTCATAGCCGAAATCGACATGGCCGGGCGTGTCGATGAGGTTCAAGACGTAGATCTGCCCGTCCTTGGCCCGGTAATTCAGGCGGACCGTGTTCGCCTTGATGGTGATGCCGCGCTCGCGCTCAAGATCCATGGAATCGAGCACCTGATCGACCATTTCACGGTCGGAAAGGGCGCCCGTCATCTGGATGAGGCGGTCGGCGAGCGTCGACTTCCCGTGATCGATATGCGCGATGATCGAGAAATTGCGGATGTTTTGGAGGGGCGTCATGGCCGCGGGCTATAGACGGGCCCGCTGCGGCGCACAACGGACGCTGCGGCCGGAGGCTTCGGTTTTGGTGCGAAAATCACAGGATATACGCCTGACCACGGCCGGTCCCCCAATGATATCCTGCCTGTCAGCAAAAAGGCCCGGCGCCGCGGCCGGGCCTTTCGCGTGTGGATTGGCGCAAGACTTAGCGCTTGGCGAGGAGGTCGCGTATTTCGCCGAGGAGAACCTGATCCTTGGTCGGCGCCGGCGGGGGCGCCGGCTTTTCGGCTTCCTTCTTCTTCAGCTGGTTCATCGCCTTGATCAGCATGAACAAAACCCAGGCGACGATCAGGAAGGAGATCGTGGCGTTGATGAACTTGCCGTAGTTTATCGCGACTGCCGCGATATCCCCTTCACCAGGCTTCAGCACAAACGCCAATTTGGAAAAATCGATGCCCCCGATGAGAAGGCCGATCGGGGGCATGATCACGTCATTGACGAGCGAAGAGACAATGGTCCCGAACGCGCCGCCCATGATGATGCCGACCGCCATGTCGACCATGTTGCCCTTGATGGCGAACTGTTTGAACTCGTCAATAATGCCCATGAGACGCCCCTGTTTGTTCTGTGCCGCTCGGCAAGTGCGGCTTCACGCGAATACGTGACGTAACAAGAGTCGAATCTGGGCGCAAACGAATGTCGCAAATGGAATTTAAGTCCGCCTTCAAAACGAGCTGCAAGCAGCGGCGGCTATTTGCAGGCCTCCTTGACCTTGTCGAGGGCGGCGGAGATTCCCTGGAGCGAGATAGTGTAATTCGTCGCCGTGCCGCGGCTGGAAACGGCGCTGATTCGCATGTCCGCGCCCGTGCGCATGGCTGTAACCAGCGCCTGCTCGTCCTTGGCGGCCTCAACGAAACCCTCATTCTCCGAGGCATACATAGCGAAGCTGCGTGTGCCGATGCGCACGGTCGGGCCAGGCGCATCCTTGAGATTGTAGCCAGCCATGAAGCTCGGCTGATTCACGGCCGCTCCCGATTTCCACGTCGCGACCAGGAAGAAGACATCGCCATGGTTGACCTTGGCAGGCTGTTTCACCTTGGCTTCGGTCGCTGCAAAGCAGATCCGGTCGCCGTCGACGTCGCGCACAAAGACGCTCCAGTCCCGGAAGCTGGCGACGGACTGAGGCTCGGCAGCGGCGGCGAGAGCCGGCAAAGACAGCGCGGCAGCGGCAAAAGCGGCAATCCTCATCGTCATCCTCAAATCAAACAGGTGGCGGAACTCACGCTCAGAATACGGCAATTCTCCGCGCCGCCAAGGCGGAGATCACATCGGCGCCATTCCGCACAGCCAGCAGCCCTGTTGATTTGCACGCATCTCCAGCCTGCGCCATAAGGGCGCAAATTCTTTGCCAGAATCAATTGACCCATCCATCAGACGATCAACGGAGGCCGCGCGGTGATCCCCGGACATGACACGCTGAAAACGAAAAAGACCCTCGCCGCGGGGGGCAAGACTTATGCAATTTACAGCCTCAAGGCGGCGGAGGCCAAGCTCGGCGACCTCTCGCGCCTGCCGGTCTCGCTGAAGGTCCTTCTGGAAAATCTATTGCGCTTCGAAGACGGCCGGTCTGTTTCGACCGACGACATTATGGCCTTCGGCGCCTGGCTCAAGGCTGGCAAGAGCGATCGTGAAATCGCCTATCGCCCGGCGCGGGTGCTGATGCAGGACTTCACCGGCGTGCCCGCCGTCGTCGATCTCGCCGCCATGCGCGACGCCATGAAGGCGCTTGGCGAAGACCCAGAGAAGATCAATCCGCTCGCGCCCGTCGATCTCGTCATCGACCATTCGGTGATGGTCGACTATTTCGGCGGCGCTGGCGCCTTCAAAAAGAACGTCGATCGTGAATATGAGCGCAATGGCGAGCGCTACAAATTCCTGAAATGGGGCCAGGGCGCGTTCAATAATTTCCGCGTCGTCCCGCCGGGCACCGGCATCTGCCACCAGGTCAATCTTGAATATCTCGCGCAGACCGTCTGGACTGCAGCCTACAAGGGCGAGACCTACGCCTATCCCGACACGCTCGTCGGCACGGACAGCCACACGACGATGGTCAACGGCCTCGCCGTGCTCGGCTGGGGCGTCGGCGGCATCGAGGCGGAAGCGGCGATGCTCGGCCAGCCGGTGTCGATGTTGATCCCCGAAGTCGTCGGCTTCAAGATGACCGGCAAACTGCCCGAAGGCGCGACGGCGACCGACCTTGTGCTGACGGTCACGCAGATGCTGCGCAAGAAGGGCGTCGTCAACAAGTTCGTCGAATTCTACGGGCCCGGCCTTGACCATCTCGCGCTCGAAGACCGCGCGACCATCGCCAACATGGCGCCCGAATATGGCGCGACCTGCGGCTTCTTCCCGATCGACGACGAGACCATCCGCTATCTGAAGGCCACAGGCCGCACGCCGGATCGTGCCGCGCTCGTCGAGGCCTATGCCAAGGAACAAGGCATGTGGCGGACGCCTGGCGCGCCTGATCCCGTGTTCACGGACACGCTGTCGCTCGACCTTTCGACGGTCTCGTCTTCGCTCGCCGGGCCCAAGCGCCCGCAAGATCGCGTGCCGCTCGCCGACGCGCCGGCCTCGTTCAAGACAACGCTCGAAGGCGAATACGGCAAGAAGGGCGAAGAGATTAAACGGGCCGCCGTTGCGGGCGAGGCCTTCGACATCGGCCATGGCGACGTCGTCATCGCCGCGATTACGTCATGCACCAACACCTCGAACCCCTTCGTGCTCGTCGCGGCGGGTCTTCTCGCGCGCAATGCGGTCAAGCGCGGCCTCAAAACCAAGCCCTGGGTCAAGACCTCGCTTGCGCCGGGAAGCCAGGTCGTCACAGATTATCTCAACAAGGCGGGCCTCTCCGACGATCTCGACGCGCTCGGCTTCAATCTCGTCGGTTACGGCTGCACGACCTGCATCGGCAATTCAGGCCCGCTTCCCGAAGCGATCAGCGCAGCGGTCAACAAGAACGACCTTGCCGTTGTTTCCGTGCTTTCGGGCAACCGCAACTTCGAGGGGCGCATTTCGCCGGACGTGAAGGCCAATTACCTCGCCTCGCCCCCGCTCGTCGTCGCCTACGCGCTCGCCGGCTCGATCACCATCGACATCACCAAGGCGCCGCTCGGCAAAGACAGTCAGGGTACGGAGGTTTTCCTCAAGGACATCTGGCCGTCGAACCGCGAAATCGCCGAAGTCGTGCGCGCCAATGTCACGGCGGAAATGTTCGCGACGCGCTACGCCGACGTGTTCAAGGGCGACACGATGTGGCGCAAGATCGATTCTGGCGACGGACAGACCTATTCCTGGCCGACCTCCACTTACGTCGCCAAGCCCCCCTATTTCGAGGGCATGACCAAGACGCCCAAGCCCGTGCAGCCGATCAACAGCGCCCGCATTCTCGCGCTCTTCGGCGATTCGATCACCACGGACCACATTTCGCCCGCCGGCGACATCAAGGAGAAGGGTCCGGCCGGCCAGTTCCTCCGCGATCACCAGGTGCCGGTTTCGGAGTTCAACTCCTACGGCTCGCGCCGCGGCAATCATGACGTGATGATGCGCGGCACCTTCGCCAACATCCGCATCAAGAATCAGATGCTGCCGGGCGTCGAGGGCGGCGTCACGAAATATGTTCCGTCATCGGAGCAGATGTCGATTTATGACGCGGCGATGAAATACAAGGCGGCGGGCACGCCCCTCGTCGTCTTCGCCGGCAAGGAATACGGCACCGGCTCGTCCCGCGACTGGGCGGCCAAGGGCACGATCCTCCTCGGCGTGCGCGCCGTC
The DNA here is from genome assembly GCA_964507915.1 of uncultured Caulobacterales bacterium. Classification (GTDB taxonomy): domain Bacteria; phylum Pseudomonadota; class Alphaproteobacteria; order Caulobacterales; family Parvularculaceae; genus Amphiplicatus. Next base: position 390,807 of record CAZDRH010000001.1, on the reverse strand, counting down.
GTCGCCGAGAGCTTCGAGCGAATCCATCGCTCAAACCTCGTCGGCATGGGCGTCCTGCCGCTTGAGTTCACCGGCGGCGACAACTGGAAATCGCTGGGCCTTACGGGCGAGGAAGAGATCACCATCCACGGCGTCGAAACTGTCGAGCCGCGTCAGACCCTGAAGCTGACGATCAAGGGCAAGGACGGCAAATCCCGCGACATCGATGTGCGCTGCCGCATCGATACGGCAGACGAGCTGTCCTACTTCCGGCACGGCGGCATTCTGCAGTTTGTCGTGCGGAGCCTCGCGGCTTGAGCCGCTTTCTGCGGGCAGAGGAGAGAGAAGGCGGCAAGGCGCAGACACGCGCATTATTCTGGGCGGCCTGTGCGCTCGCCGCCTCCTTTCTCGTCGCCCGATTCGTTGAGACGCCGCAGCCGATCGGCGCGATCTGGAAAGCGTCTGGCATTGCGCTGCTTGGCGTTTTTGTGCTGACGCGCGGCGCGCGTCTCGCCGCCTTCGGATTGTTCGTTTCCGCTGCGGGCGACTTTTTTCTGGAGCTCGATCCGCCGATCTGGATCGGCGGCATGGCTGCGTTCGGCGTCGCACATGTCTTCTACGCGCTCGCCTTTATTGATCGTCTGTATACGGAGGGACGCGCGCCGTTCGGCCCGCTCGCCGCAGGCGTCGCCGTGATTTTCTCTGTCGGCTCGCTCGCCTGGTTCCTGCCTGGCATGGATGCGCTTCTCGTTCCTGGCCTCGCCTATCATCTGATCATCACAGCGATGGTGGGATTTGCGTTGCTGTCGCGTGCGTCGCTGGCGGCGCGCGCCGGCGCAGTCGTTTTCCTCGCGTCAGACGCCGTGATCGCGCTCGAGCTATACAAAGGCTTCGGCCCGTTCGGCCCGCTTAACTGGCTGCTTTATGCGCCCGCGCAAATGCTGATCGCCTGGGGGCTTTCCCGCCCTCGCCTCGCCTTGCGGCGCGCCACATAACGCTACGCTGCGCTGCGCCGACCAATTCCGCGCAAAATCCGGTCGCCGATCGCCGAATCCATCTGTGGGTCAATGAGTCAAGCTCAGCGCAATGCAGCATCAGACAGCGTCGTAAAACATCGGTCCCTTGCCGCGCTCTCGGAACCATTTCGTGATGATGGTCTTGCGGCCGTTCTCTACGGGCTCCCCGCAATGAAGCGTCTTGGCGTTCGGTGTTCCGTCCGCATAGAGATTGTTCCACGCAATCATTGTTCCGGCTTTAGGCAGAAAGCGCAAACCGAGGGTTGCGAACGCCGTGCCCCCGCCTCGGACTTCGTCGTCGAGATAAATCATGGCCGTCCAAGTCCTGTTGCCGCGGGCGCCGGCGAAGACACGGTATTCCTCCGTGCCGGGCTCGAAGTAATCTGTATGCGCCTTGAACTCCTGCCCAACCTCATAACGCTGGGCTTGAATGTCTTCGGAATGTGTGACGCGGATGCCGAGCGCGCGCGCGATCTTCAGGTCCGCCGAATGGACAGAGCGATGCTTCAACCGGCCGAGGTCGCAGGTGCTGCTCGTCCGGAATGCTTTGTCCGCAGACTCGACGGTCAGGTCGGAGGGTCGCAGATGACGCTCGAGAATGGAGATGAGGCCGGCGCACTCTCTCGCGCTAAAGAATCCGTCGAGCTCGAATATCTGGGCGTGTTCGGTTTCGGCCGCCGCTGCTCCCTGAGCGACAAGACGCGCCGCCGGGCGCTCCGCGAGCGCCGCATAATCGATGTCGAGCGGCGCGCCGAGTTCGAGCTCAAAGAGGTGAGCAGGAAAACGCGCGCCCATTACGGCGCGTATAGCGGGCAATGCAAATCCGTTCCGGAGCAGAATGCCGGCAAGCTCGCCCGCATCGCAACCGCGTGCGAGGTTTTCATCGAGCCAAGAGCGCCAGGAAGGATCAAGGCCACGCATGCGCCGCCGGTCGTTGCGCAACAGCCATTGTGCGGACGATCAGAGCCGAATCAAGACTGTAATGAGAATGGCGGAAGAGCCCGTCTCAGCTGTCTGTTTGCGCTGCCTCGAGGCGCTTGGTCTGCATCGCGTCGAAAGCCGCCCAGACGCCGTTTGCGCCGTGCCAGTCCCCACGCGTCGCCGCCTTGGAATACTCGGTCGCACGCGCCTCGAAGAAATTGGCGTGTTCAACGCCGTTGAGGAGCGAGGTGAGCCAGGGCAGCGGGTGCTTTTCGACGCCGTAGATCTTGGGCAACTGCAATTGCGTCAGGCGCCAGTCGGCGATGTAACGGATGTAGCTCTTGATGTCGTCGGCCGTCATGCCCTGCACCGGCCCCATCTCGAAGGCAAGATCGATAAACCGGTCTTCGAGGCTGACGACGGTTTTACAGCACTCGATGATGTCGTCGGCCACCGACGGCGTGACGCAGCCCGTCTCTCGCGCAAAGGCGTGATAGAGTTTCACCATGCCTTCGCAATGGAGGGACTCGTCGCGTACGGACCAGGACACGATCTGGCCCATGCCCTTCATCTTGTTGAACCGCGGGAAATTCATCAGCATGGCGAAGGATGCAAAGAGCTGCAGCCCTTCAGTGAAGGCGCCGAACATGGCGAGCGTGCGGGCAATGTCGGCCTCGGTCTCAACCCCGAAATTGCCCATGTAGTCGTGCTTGGCCTTCATCGCTTCATAGTCGAGAAAGGCCGAGAACTCGGCCTCCGGCATGCCGATCGTCTCAAGCAGCAGCGCGTAAGCGGCGACGTGGATCGTCTCCATATTGGAGAACGCCGCGAGCATCATCTTCACTTCGGTCGGTTTGAAGATGCGTCCGTAGCGCTCCATGTAATTGTCGTTCACTTCGACATCGGACTGGGTGAAGAAGCGGAATATCTGCATCAGGAGATTGCGCTCTGCGTCGCTCAGTTTCGACGCCCAGTCCTTGCAATCCTCGCCGAGCGGCACCTCTTCAGGCATCCAGTGGATCTGCTGCTGCCGGCGCCAATAGTCATAGGCCCAGGGGTAGCGGAACGGCTTATAGGCGCGCGACGGTGTAAGGAGGCCCGGTCTCACAGTCGCGGCCAAATTCATCGCCATGGGCTTACTCCGAGAAATGTTGCCGACCCTAGGCTGGGTACTCCCACACCATATATCGGGTACGTCACGACACAAAGCACAATATGCTGGGTCGGGGATAATCAAAATTTGGGCAAAATGCCCATCTTGACGAGCTCAAACACGCACCACTCACCCGCCGAACCGAGACCAAATCCGAGGACCGCAACGCCGAAATAAGCCGCTTCCCAGCGCAGATCCAACAATGAAATCTTCTGCAGTCGCCACCAGAAATAGGGGATCGGCGCGTATTCGGACAACACAATCACGCCCAACACCGCGATTGCCCCAAGCTCCCAATAAACGAGAGGTCCGGCGATCAACACGAAGCCAAGCCGTATGACGTTTGCCGTCAGTGTGGCGCGGATGAAACCAGTCGCGCTCAGCAAATGCTCACCTGGCGTGCGCAAAAGCTCGCCGATCGGCGCTAGCGCAACAATTCCAATATAGAAACCTACACGCAGATAAGAGTCGTCGAAGAGCAATTGGGCTACAAGATCCCCGGAGCCAACAAGGCCGCCCAATAGAAAAAGCAGTATCAGCGTGAATCGCCAGCGCGACGCATATGCGTCGCGTCGAAGCGATGATGGCGAGTCGCGGAACCTTTGAGCGACGAGCGGATAGTACACATTCACAAAATAGCGGCCGATCTGGGTGCCAAGGGCGCCTGTGATGCCGAGCGCGAGGGTGTAGAAGCCAAGCTCTATGATCGGAAACGCACGGCCGAGATATATCCGGTCCGCTTGCGTCAGCGCCAGCGTAATCATGCTGGACGGAATCGTGATACGCATGAAGCGGTAGAGTTCGGCGACGATCCGCGGGTGCAATTTGAACTTCGGCAAGGAGGAACTGCTGATCCAATAAGTTGCAGCTAGCTGCACTGTCAGTCCAAAGAGTGACCCAATCAAGATCGCCCAATAATTTCGTAAAATGACCGCACTTGCCAAAGTCGCCGCGACTGTCGCAACTTGCCCTGCGACTTCAAGGAGGGTCAGACGAAAAAGCCGCCGCTCTCGCAGGAGAACGAACATGGCGGGCGATTTTGCGGCCTCCAGAAAAAACGTTAGCGAAAATCCGCGCACGACTCCTGCAGCTTCCGGATGGCCGAACGCAGAGGCAAGCGGCCCGGCCGCAAGAAACATCACAGCTCCAATACCGCAGTCGCGTATGAATTTTACGGTCCACGTGGTGTGGAGAACGTCGTCGTCGACAGTTTCACGACGCGTATAATATGGGCGAACGCCCACATCGGTAATCAGCGCCAGGATGGTTGCCAGCGAAAATGCGATCGCGACGATGCCGAACGCTTCCGGATCAAGAAGCCTCGTCAAAACGAGGTTTGAACCAAAGCGCAAAACCAGCGATAAGAACCCAAAGACAATCAATACGCCGGTGCCGTCGCCTAGCCGGGACTTTATCTTTAGTGCTCCGTTCCGAACCGACTCAACCGAAACGGACAAGACGCGCACCGTATGGTTTCTTGTTCCCCGCCTCGGGCGGCGGCTCATTCGGCCGATCCAAGTGGACGTCTGACCCGACCGGCTCTGCAAGATACCGATTCGACGCAACGCCTGCGGCTGCGACGAACGCGACCGTCACAAAAAAGAAGGAATAGAGATAGGCCTGCGCGCTCGTTGTCGCGGCCATTGCGAGGAGTCCTGCCATCATGCCGATGGCGATACCGACGATATGGCGCATGCGGCGCACATCTTCTTCGTTCCTTCGGGAGTCGCTCAGTGCAAGAGAGCGCAAGCCGATTGCGGCCGAGTGCAACAACGGGGCCAAGAAAACAAAAAGCCCTACTAGTCCCGAATGCAGCGCAATTTGAAGATAAAGATTGACTACATCAATAATTCCTTCGCCCTGAATTAAAGGCTGAAACTCGGGCAAAGCGTAAAGCGACGGCACGCCGAATAGGGGCGCATTGAAAACCTGCCGCACGCCGATCTGCGTCAGTCGCGAACGGTACTCAAACGTTCCGGTGTAGTCGGTGACACTGATGCTCCCCTGAATGACCATTACCACGACAAACGAAATCGTCGCCGCCGAAACGGCCAACAAAAGCCGCCGAGCGCCAGCCTTCATGCGCGGGAGGAAAAAATACGTTGCGAACGCAATAACGGCTCCGGCCCATCCTCCGCGAGATCCGGTCGCAAATGCCGTGAAAGCGAACGCGCCGAGTAAGAAGATAGCGACGACGGACGGGATTTTCTTTTGCATCCGTAAATAGGCAATTGTCGCCGCTCCTACCCCCATGAGCGCCCCGAGCAAGGGTGTATAGAGGGTCGCCGCAACGCGCAAAACGCCAGAACGGTAGTCAAGAAAGATCTTATAGTCGCCTAGATTCATGTTCGCGTAGTAATTCCAACGGTCGGCCGCGCTTATGAGCCCAATTCCTGCCAACATGGCGATTCCCTGTAACGCCGCCGCCAATAGGCCATCAAGTTCGTCGCGCGATGTCTGCGTCCGCGATATACAGAAGTAAGGCAGCCAAATCGAAACGAATGTCACGACGCTAAACCGGATCGCGCTCGTGAAAGGGAGATCGCGAAGCGCCAGCAAGCCGGACATGACGCAAAACGTGATCACCAGCGCGTCAAGCGCTCGAAGCGGTTTTGGTCGAGGCTTGCCTAGCCGACTTGCCAAAACTGGTAACAGCGCAATCAACCCAGCCAGCAGTCCGAAATCCAGCATTGCCAAGAAATTGAGGCCTGGGAATGGCACCGCCACAGCGTAGCCTTGTGGCAAAGCGAAGAAGGTGCCGACATAGAATCGCGTGCGGTCTACTGACTTTGGGGGGGCGACTGCTATCAAGATGAGCGCGAGGATACCAAATGCGAATCCCTTTTGAGGAATAAAGAACGCTGTCGCCGCCGCCGCTGACCAAGCAATTGCGATGCGAAAAGCCAGTTCCCGGCGCCCGCGCGGCAACAACAGGAATACGCAGACGGCGACAAAGGTCGTATAGAACGTAGGTACGAGTCCCATCGCTACGATCCTCTAAGCGGCAGAGGCAAGTGATAACGTGGGCTCATCACCGACTTACCTTGCGGATTTAGTGGAGCGATGCTCAAGGACCGGGCTGATCGTAGTGGAGACCACAAGACTTCCGAAGTAGCGGATGATACGCGCGTGCTTATTCATACAGCGGCGCCTTTTCGAGCACGGCTGAATAGAATCTGAGAGTTTGTCGAGCCACGCGCTCCGAATCGCAGAGATCGAGCGTCGCACGCCGCCCATTGGCGCCAATTTCCGCAGCGCGGTTCGGATTGTCGAGAAGACGCTCAATTGCGGCGGCGAGCGAGTCGGCGTCGCCCTTGACGGCTACTTCGACGTCGCGGCCCGCTTCGAAGTATTCGGCAGGCCCGAAAGTGTCGGTGACCACAACTGGGCATCCCAAGGAAAGCGCCTCAAATGCTGCATAGCCGTAAGTTTCGAACCTCGAAGGGACTACGGTGACGGCCGCCCGAAGGCGGTGCGCGAGCAATTCCGGCAAGGGCGCAGGTCCCTCGAAAATAATCCGATCACGAATGGAATTGAAGCGCGGTGCGGCAAGATACGCGCTCAACGAAGCGTTGCCGCCCTCAGCCGTTGGAACGCCGATGTCTCTTCCAAGGAATCGGAGCCGCAGCGCCTTCCGGCGCGCCGCAAGTTGGGCGAATGCGTCCATCATTATATCGCCGCCCTTGCGCAGATCGAAACGGCCGACAAACAAAATGAGATCCGGGTCGGCTTCACCGCTACGCCACACAGAGCCTTCCGTGGTTGGCGCGACAGGATTGGGTATCACGGCGTTCGGCTCGCCGACGGATCCGTATTCGGAAATGGTCGCCGACAACAATCCAGGGGACGGCGACGTCACGCCGTCAGCTGAACGAAAGGCCTCGCCTTCCCGCCGGCAGCGCCTTACATCGTCGGCTGTGAGGGGCCCGAAAGCGCCGACGAAATGCGGCCCATGGAGACGCACGACAACGGGCTGCTTAATAATCTGCTTCAAGATAGCGGAAGCGCCAAAAGCGTCTTCAATCTCCACAATATCAACCGCCAAGGGCCTGAGCGCAGCAGCAATGCTCTCGGCGATTATGTCGGCCCGCGGCCATTTGCTGCGGACGACAGACCATTGCCAACGATGGCGCATTTTTTCCCAGATTCCGTCGCGATTGGAAATGAGCTTTGCTGGGAGGTCATCCGAGCTGCACGGCATCAAGCGCTGGGTCAAAATCGTGGTGCGCACGCCAATTGCTGCGTTCTGGCGCGCTAGCGCGTCGACATAAGTGGTAACGCCGTTGAAGGAATGCGAAGGAGGCCAAGACGGCGCGATCATAGCCACGTGCAAGTTGTGATTCACTTCGCGACGGCTCCAGGACGGGTTTACGGATCGGACTCAGAGGCACGTTTAGGCTTATCAGAAATCATGCCAGTTACGGCCGCAGATGGGACGTCAAGGTGACGCATCACCTCGATTTCTCCTCCAACGATTGGGGCATGTTCATGTTGCGAATGAACAACACTTCTTCGCGTTAGAGTGCCGCCGCCTATCGGCCCTCCCCAGAGCATGTGCTTACACACATGTTCTAGTTTCCTGGCTTGGCGTATCAAGGCGACCGATTTTTTCCCCGGGGATATGGCGTTCGATTGTCAGAGCCTGCTTGCCCCAACACTCCTCTTCCTCTATAGACCCCGCCTCGCTCAGGGTTTCCGGGGTCGATCGGGTTCGCGTGTCGGTTTTCCGCCGTTTCGGAAGCATCCGCGTATTTGACCCCAAATTCGGGATTTGACGGAAGGGCTGCCGCCATGGCGCAAAAGGTCGATGTCTTCTATTGCGAAGTCCGCGAACGGACAGGCAAAGGCGGCGCGCGCGCGACACGCCGCGACGGCTTCATCCCCGGCACGCTGTATGGCGGCGATAAAGGCCCTGTGTCTGTCCGCCTCCGCAAGGCTGAAGTCGAAAAAGCACATTTCGCCGGCCGGATGCGCTCTCATCTCGCTAAGATCGAAGTGCCGGGCCAGGACTATCTCCAGCCTGTGATCGCTCGCTCCGTACAGGTCGATCCCGTCCGCGATTTCCCAGTCCATGTCGACTTGATGCGCGTTGATGAGAATACGCGCATCGACGTCGCGGTCACCGTGCGTTTCGTGAACCAGGAATCTTCTCCGGGCCTGAAGCGCGGCGGCGTTTTGAACATCGTGCGCCACGAAGTGGAACTTTTCGCGCCGGCTACAGCCATTCCAGAATTCCTCGTGGCAGACGTGACCGGCCTCGACATCGGCGACTCGATTCATATTTCGGCCATCAATCTGCCCGAAGGCGTCACGCCGAAGATCCGCGACCGCGACTTCACGGTAGCGACGATCGCTGCGCCGTCTGCGCTGCGCTCTGACGAGAACGAAGCGGCCGCCGCCGACGCTGCCGCCCCGGCCGACGGCGCGGCTGCTGCGCCCGCCTCGACGCCAGCCAAGGACGAGAAGAAGAAGTAGGCTTCGCTTGGCGCCCATCTTTCGTGAAGCCGCCGCCTTGGCCGCTCCAATGGAAGCAGGAAAAGGCCTACGAACCGAGCAAAAGCCCGGAACCGGCGTCGCGCGTTAGAGCGTGCGGCTCCCAGCCCTTTCCCTCGCGGGGTGCGCAAGAAGGGTTGGTTCGGCAGAACGCTTGGCTTGTGGAAGAGCGGCGCGTCGCCTCCAGGCGCAGAAGCGAAGGGCGCGAGGATTGACGTCATGATTCTCCTCGTCGGTCTCGGCAATCCTGGTACGGAGTATCACGGCCATCGCCACAATGTAGGCTTCATGGCCGTCGATGAGATCGCGCGCGCCCATGGCTTCGGGCCGTGGAAGCGTAAATTCCAGGGCGAGATCGCCGAAGGACTAATCGCCGGTGAAAAGGCCCTGGCGCTGAAGCCGCAGACCTTCATGAACGAAAGCGGCCGGTCAGTCGGCGAGGCGGCGGCCTTCTACAAGATTCCGCCATCGGACATCATCGTCTTTTATGACGAGATCGATCTTGCACCCGGGCGTTTCCGCATGAAGTCCGGCGGCGGCGCTGCCGGCCATAACGGCATCCGGTCGATGATCGCGTCCCCGATCGGCGAGAGCTTTCGCCGCGCCCGCATCGGCGTCGGCCATCCCGGCCACAAGGATCGCGTGCATGGCCATGTGCTCGGCAATTTCTCGAAGATCGAGCAAGAATGGCTAGTACCTCTCTTGGAGGCGCTTGCAAAAGCCGCGCCCATGCTCGTCAAAGAAGGCGACGAGCGCTTCCAGGCCGAAGTGATGCGACTTGCGCCGGCTGAGAAGGCGGACCCGCGTAAGCTTACGGAAGAGGGGTAGCGCTCTGTGACCTTTTGCCGGCATTTGCGCATGTCTGCGTCGATTTTTGGCATCAGAGGCGTACGCGACGGCTGCATAATTCAGGTGTCCGGGCTTGCAGATTTGGAACTCCCCACCAAAAGGATTGCGCCCGCGTCGGGCGGCACGGCGCAATCCCGGCGGTCGCGCGCGGCGCGAGACGATAGCAAAGGATAACTATGGCCATCGCATGCGGAATCGTCGGCCTGCCTAATGTCGGCAAGTCGACCCTCTTCAACGCCCTGACGCGTACGGCGGCGGCGCAGGCGGCGAATTATCCCTTCTGCACCATCGAGCCCAATATCGGCGATGTCGCGGTGCCCGAGGCGCGGCTTTTGGCGCTCGCGGAAATCGCGAAGTCGAAGGAGATCATCCCGGCACGGATGCAATTCGTCGACATCGCCGGGCTCGTCAAAGGCGCCTCGCAAGGAGAGGGTCTAGGCAACCAGTTTCTCGCCAATATCCGCGAGGTCGACGCGGTCGTTTATGTCCTGCGCTGCTTCGACGACGACGACGTGACTCACGTCGCCAATCGTATTGATCCCATTGCGGATTTCGAGATCGTCGAAACCGAACTTATGCTCGCCGATCTTGAGAGCCTTGAAAAACGCCGCGCCAATGTCGAGAAAAAGGCCAAAGGCGGCGATAAGGAAGCCAAGCAGGCGTTGACGCTGATAGACCTTGCCCTCACCAAGCTGAAGGAAGGCGAGCCGGCGCGCCGCGTCGCCGTCGCTCAAGACGACGCCAAGGCGTGGAAGGCGCTGCAGCTCCTGACCGCGAAGCCCGTTCTTTTCATCGCCAATGTCGATGAGAGCGCCGCCGCGACGGGCAACGGCTATTCGCGCAGCGTTGAAGCGGCGGCGTCCAAAGAAGGCGCGGTCGCCGTGGTCATTTCCGCTAAGATCGAGAGCGAGATCGCGCCGCTCGCCGACGCCGAACAGAAGGAGTTTCTTGACTCTTTAGGGCTCAAAGAGCCCGGCCTCAACCGCCTCATCCGCGCAGGCTACGCTCTCCTCGGCTTACAGACCTATTTCACCGCCGGTCCCAAGGAAGCCCGCGCCTGGACCATCAACAAAGGCGATACGGCGCCGCAGGCCGCAGGCGTCATCCACACCGATTTCGAGAAGGGCTTCATCCGCGCCGAGACGATCGCATTTGACGACTATGTCGCGCTCGGAGGCGAGGTCGGCGCCAAGGAAGCGGGCAAGATGCGACTCGAGGGCAAAGACTATGTCGTCAAAGACGGCGATGTGATGCTTTTCCGCTTTAACGCTTGACCCTTGGGCCTGCCGGCCAACGCCAGCGTCACACAGAACCCGATTCAAGTCCTAGCGCCTTGGCGATTTCGTTCAGCATACATTCTTCCTGCGGCGCGATTTTGAGGTCGGCGACGATCGCGCCGCGCGCGGCGGCCTTTATCGCGTCCGCGACGCGGCGGTCATCTTTCACGGCGACGATGGCTTCGATTACGCGCGCTTTTGTGCCCGAGAAATCCTTCCGGAAATCTTCGACAAGATCGTTGTAGGCGCTCTGGAGCGCAACGGTGCTGACGACGGCGAGTTCCGGCTTATTGGCGATGGTCGCGAGGAATCGATTCTCTTCCGACGGCTCGTATTTGCCGTCTGCATAGGCGACCGCGAGAAAGGCGCCGGTGACGGGAATTGCGATCCTCATGCGGCAGCCTTCCTTGTACTGAAGCTTCTATCGCTGATTTCAGGCGCATTGCGCGCGATAACCGCGCCTAGGCTGTTGTAGCAAGGAAGCAAGGATCCTGCAGGCTAGGACACGTCTTCCGTCAGTGCTCTTTCGACCAAATCTGACGGTAGGACCAATAGAGCAGACCCGTGAGAATGAAGAGATAGATCATCACCATCACGCCTAGCTTCTTGCGCTGCTCCATTTTGGGTTCGGCCGACCAGGCGAGGAATTCAACGACATCCTTGGCGTATTGCTCAACGGTCTCGGGGGTCTTTTCGTCAGCATAATCGACGATGCCATCCGAAAGCGGCGGCGCCATGGCGAGAACGCCGCCATAAGGCACTTCCACTCCGTCTTTGACGTGACCTTCGGGAGACATCATCTCTGGCTTTAGCAACTGCGTCATGTCGCCGGCGAAATAAAGGTTGTAGTGTTGGCCGGGCGCAAGGTTCACGGTCGGCGGCGCCGCCTTGTAGCCAGTAAGCAAGCTGTAAAGGTAATTTGGCCCGTCGTGCCGCGCCTTGATGATCAAGGCGAGATCGACCGGCAAGGCGCCTCCATTGGCGGCTCGCGCCTGTTGGTCGTTGGCGAAAGGACCTGGAATCTTGTCCGCGGGCGTTCCGGACCGCTGGAACATGTCGCCCGCATCGTCCGGCCCGTCATTGACCTTGTATTTGTATTTCGACGCGATCGCTTTCACGATCGGGTTGTCGTTGGGGTTTTTGCAAAGGGTTTCTTTGCCGGAACGCTCATCTTTGCAAACGGAAACGTCATAGGGCCCGCCCGACTGGCCGAGATTGCGGAACGAGAGTTCTTTCAGGGCGTGGCAGTTCGAGCAGACCGCCTCATACACCTGCCAGCCGCGCTGCAGCGCATCCTTGTCGTAGGTTCCGAAGATGCCGTTGAAGTGCCAGTCATGCTCCTTGTAGGGCGCGACTTTGCCGCCGGCGGCGAGTGCGGGCCCTGCCGAGATCAATAGCGCTGCGGCAAGGATTGACGGAACGGTCATCAGCGTGCGGGAGGTCATGTTTCCGTACTCCGATGATTATTCGGCGGGCGCCGGCTGCGCACCGCGCGGCGCGGCGTGGGGTTTCAAGACGCTCTCAGCGATCGAGCGTGGCATGGGCTTGGGTTTTTCCAGCACGCCGAGCAGCGGCAGGATGATGAGGAAGAAGGCAAAGTAGTAGGCCGTGCAAATCTGCGCCCACATCACGTAAACGCCTTCCGCCGGCTGACCGCCGAGATAGCCAAGGCCGATGCATGCGACGACGAAAATCCAAAACCAGAGCTGCGCTTGCGGCCGATAGCGCATCGAGCGGATTTTCGACGTGTCGAGCCAGGGCAGGACGAAGAGCACGACGATCGATCCGAACATGGCGATGACGCCGCCGAGCTTCGACGAGATCGGCCCGATGTCGAAGGTGACGGCGCGCAAGATCGCGTAGAAGGGCAGGAAGTACCATTCCGGCACGATATGCGCCGGGGTCGAAAGCGGGTTCGCCGGGATGTAATTGTCCGGATGGCCGAGGCCGTTCGGGTTGAAGAACACGAAGGCGGCGAAAAGGATCATGAAAACCCCGATCGCGAAGCCGTCTTTCACGGTGTAATAGGGGTGGAAGGGCACGGTATCTTTTTTCACATCTTTCACATCAACGCCGGCCGGATTGTTGTTCCCCGAGGTGTGGAACGCCCAGATGTGCAGGATGACGACGCCGAAGATCGCGAAGGGAAGGAGGTAGTGCAGCGAGAAGAAGCGGTTCAGCGTCGGATTGGCGACCGAGGGGCCGCCCCAAAGAAGTTGCTGAATCGACTCCCCGACAACCGGAACCGCCGCGAGAATGTTGGTGATGACGGTCGCGCCCCAGAAGCTCATTTGACCCCAGGGCAGCACATAGCCCATGAACGCCGTCGCCATCATCAGCAGGAAGATCACGACGCCGAGGATCCAGTTCATTTCGCGCGGATCCTTGTAGGATCCGTAATAGAGACCGCGAAACATGTGAATGTAGACGGCGAGGAAGAACATCGACGCACCGTTGGCGTGCACATAGCGCATCAGCCAGCCATAATTCACGTCGCGCATGATGTGTTCGACGCTCTCGAAAGCGTAATCCGCATGCGGCGTATAGTGCATCGCGAGGATCACGCCGCTGACGATCTGTATGACTAGGCACACGACCAGAATGCCGCCGAAGGTCCACCAGTAATTGAGGTTGCGCGGCGTCGGAAAGTTCATGAAATCGTCGGCGAAGCGAACGATCGGAAGGCGCTTGTCGAGCCAGCGCTCAACCGCGGAGGCGGGTTTGTAGGTCGACTGATGGCCCATGATGCGCGCTCCTACCCGATCTTGATGACGGCGTCGCTGAGAAAGGCGTAAGGCGGCACCTTCAGATTCTCCGGCGCCGGGCCTTTGCGGATGCGTCCGGAGACGTCGTAATGCGAGCCGTGGCAGGGGCAAAACCAGCCGCGATAATCGCCGCGCGTCTCGCCTTGGGCGGTGCCGAGCGGAATGCAGCCGAGATGCGTGCAGACGCCGACAAGCACGACGTAAGCCGGCTTGATCACGCGGTTCTTGTCTTCAGCGTCGACTTTGCCTGCGACGTTGTCGTTGCGGGCTTCGCTGTCTTTGAGGGCCGAAATCGGCGTTTCGGCCGCTTCCTTGATTTCGGCCTCCGTCCGGTGACGGATGAAGACGGGCTTGCCCTGCCACATCACCTTGATCGCCTGGCCCGCCGGGATCGCGGATATGTCGATCTCGCGCGTCGAGAGCGCGCGCACCGAGGCGTCCGGGTTCATCTGATCGACCATCGGCACGACCACGCCGGCGACGCCCGCCGCCGCGACCGAGGCGCTCAGAATGTGGATGAAATCGCGGCGGGTCGGCTCGCCGGTTCCGTCCATAGGATTCGCGTGGCCCTGCGGTGTCCCAGCCATTGCGCTCTTGTCCCCGTCAATGAGAACCCGGCCTCTTGAAAATCGGGCGGGCGACTTGAAAGTTGCGGCTGTCTCGCATGTCTTCATCGCCGAAGTCCAGCGCAAGGACGCCGCACTGGGAGCGTCCTCTGGACGCATCGGACGGGACGCTGGGCGCTCCCGAAACGGGAGGGAAATCAGCCGGATGCGCGCCGCACTGTTTCAGCCGGACATTCCCCAGAACACCGGCGCCATAATGCGCGTCGCCGCCTGTTTCGGCGCGGGGCTCGACATCATCGGCCCCTGCGGCTTTCCGCTCGATTCGCGCGATCTGAGGCGGGCCGCGATGGATTACGGCGCCCTCGCCCCGCCTGTTCTCCACAGCGGCTGGACGGCCTTCCTCGAAAGCGCGGAACGCCGGTCGGGCCGTCTCGTCCTGCTGACGACCCGAGGGGCAACTTCGCTTTACGATTTCGTTTTCGAGCCGACTGATATCCTGATGCTCGGCCGCGAAAGCGCCGGCGCCCCGGCTGACGTGCACGCCGCGGCCGAAGCCCGGCTCGTCATCCCTCTCGCAGCCGGCGCCCGATCGCTCAACGTCGCGGTCGCCGCCGCGGTCGCCCTGAGCGAGGCGCGCCGGCAAGCCGGGTGGCTCCGCACTTGATCGCCCAGCGCTTGATCTATGTCTTATCGGCGCGCCGCAAAGTGATTACCTACCGGGCCGAACCCAAACACCGCCGTCAGGAGCACCGTCTTGCATTCCCTTGAAGACAGAAAAGCCGCCGCCAAAGCCTGGTTCGAAGACGTGCAGGCCCGGATGATCGCGGCTCTCGAACGCATCGAAGACGAGGCCGACGCTCTCTATGCGGACATGAGGCCCGGCCGATTCGAAAAGACGCCTTGGCGGCGGGGCGCTGGAGCCGAAGGCGACGTTTCCGCCGATCAGGGCGGGGGCACAATGGCGCTCATGCGCGGCCGCGTCTTCGAAAAGGTCGGCTGCCATGTCTCGACCGTCTATGGCGAGTTCAGCCCGGAGTTCCGAAAGCAAATACCGGGCGCCGAGAAGGACCCGCGTTTCTGGGCGTCGGGCGCCTCATTCATCGCCCACCCCCGCAACCCTCATGTGCCCGCGGCGCACATGAATACGCGCATGCTGGTGACGACCGAGATCTGGTTCGGCGGCGGCGGCGACCTCAACCCGATGCTCGACCGCTATCGCCGCGACGATCACGCGGACACGCGCGCCTTTCACGACGCGATGCGCGCGGCCTGCGACCCGCATGACGCGCGGTATTACCCCGACTTCAAGAAATGGTGCGACGAGTATTTCTATCTGCCCCACCGCAACGAGGCGCGGGGCGTCGGCGGCATCTTCTATGACCGGCTGAACACGGGCGACTGGGCGCGCGACTTCGCCTTCACGCAGGATGTTGGTCGGCGCTTTCTCGACGTCTATCCGGCGCTCGTCGCGCTGCGTCGCGATACGCCGTGGACGGAGGAAGACCGCGCCGAGCAGCTCTTCCGGCGCGGGCGTTACGCTGAATACAATCTCCTTTACGACCGCGGAACGCAATTCGGCCTCAGGACCGGCGGCAATGTCGAGGCGATTTTGTCGTCCCTGCCGCCGCTCGCGACCTGGGCTTGAAGGACGATTATCGCCGCGAGGCGGCGATCAGGCTCCAGATCGCGCGCTCGGCGCCGCCCGGGTCCTTGACCCCGACAAGCGTCAGATCATCCGTCTTCGGATCGCCGTCGCTGTCGCGGCCGATGGGGCCGAGCGCTTTCACCGTGCCCGCGCCGTCCTTATGCAAAATAGTTTCAGCGCCGCGCAAGGACGCGCCCGACAGCGCTTTGACCTTGCTGCCGACATCCTCCGTCAGCTGAAGGACACGTCGGTCAGTGACGATGACCCCCGAATGCGCGGCCTCGCGTCTTGCCCAATAGGGCGCGCCGAGCAGCGCGAGCCCGATCAGGACAAAAGGAATTGTGAACAGGAAAAGGGCGAACGCCGGCCAGCCGGATGCGCCTTTCGTGTCGGCGACGCCGAGCGCCGCGGCGAGCGCTGCCGCCATCATCCCGCCCGAAATCGCCGTCCAGGGCAGACCAAAGAGTACGGCCGGCAAGGCGCCCAACATGGAGCGGCGCGGATCCGGCCGCCCGGCCCAGACGATGCGCTCGCCCGGCAAAAGGGTTGCGTCCACGCGGCGGCGCAGTCGTTCCGGAAAATCGTAGAGTCCGTCCATGGGACGAGAATAGCGTCAGACGGTGAAGGCGGCCCTCAGAAACAGCGTCAACAATCGGTTGACGGCGGCGGCTCAACCATAACCGCGGTGGGCGCGGTACGCGACGTGTAAGCCCGCACAAGGCACAGCTTTGTCAAAATGCGGAATCGGCGGATCTTCCGCCTCCGGACGACGAAGCGCTCAGGCGCTGGTCGCTATCCTGTCAACGCAGCAGGATCGAGCCGCGCGACGGACGCAGCGCCGGACGTGACTGCAGCGGTGAGGCCCGTCGCCTCAGTGAGGAACGTATCCGCGTAGAAGCGCGCGACGCCGGTGCGGGCCTCGAGGTAACGCTTGTCCGCATCGGGCTCATGCAGCGCCAACGCCGCGGCAAGCGCGCCGCGCGCAAGATAATAGCCGCCGGCGACATTGCCGAATTGCTTCAGGAAGGGCGCCGCGCCGGCGAGGACGTCCGTCTGGTCGCCGCGAGCAGCCTTGAGGAGCCAATCTGCAGAGACGCCGGCGGCCACCGCCGCTTCTTCGAGCCGGGCGCCGATGAGGCGCAGATCCTCACGCTTGCCGGCTTTGGCAATCGCGGCGGTCTCGCGGGCATTCTGAAGGAAGGCCTTCACCGCCGCGCCGCCGTCGCCCTGGAGCTTGCGGCCGACAAGGTCCATCGCCTGAATGCCATTGGTGCCTTCATAGATCGCGGCGATGCGCGCATCGCGCATATGCTGGGCGGCGCCTGTCTCCTCGACATAACCCATGCCGCCATGAACCTGCACGCCGAGCGAGGCGACGTCATTGGCTCTGTCCGTGGACCAACCTTTGGAGATCGGGGTCAGCAATTCCTCAAGCGCCTTGGCTTTCGCGCGGGCGGCTTCATCCGGCGCGTGGCGGGCAAGGTCGTAGGCTACGGCGTTCGCGTAACAGATCGCGCGCGAGGCTTCGACGAGCGCCTTCATGGAATAGAGCATACGGCGCACATCGGCGTGTTCGTAGATCGGGATCATTTCCGGGCTCGGAACGCCCGGCGCACGGCCCTGCCGACGATCCTGCGCATAGGCGAGCGCGCGCTGGAAGGCGGCCTCCGCGACGCCGACGCCCTGCACGCCGACATCAAGGCGCGCCGCGTTCATCATCACGAACATGTTCTTGAGGCCCTGATGCTCGCCGCCGAGCAGCGTGCCGTAGCACTCGCCACGCTCGCCGTAAGCCATGACGCAGGTCGGCGAGCCGTGCAGGCCCATCTTCTCCTCGAGCTTGATCGCCTGCACGTCATTGCGCGCGCCGAGCGAGCCGTCGGCGTTTACATGGACCTTCGGAACGAGAAACATCGAAATGCCGCGCGTGCCTTCGGGCGCATCGGGCAGCCGCGCGAGCACAAGGTGAACGATATTGTCCGAAAGGTCGTGGTCGCCATAGGTGATGAAAATCTTCTGCCCGCTGATCTTGTAGCGCCCGTCGCCGACAGGAACCGCCTTTGACTTCAGCATGGAAAGGTCTGAGCCCGATTGCGGCTCCGTGAGGTTCATCGTGCCGGTCCAGGCGCCGGAGACGAGCTTTGGGAGATAGAGCCGCTTCTGCTCATCCGTGCCGGCGTGGAGGATCGCCTTGATCGCGCCGGTCGTCAGCGTCGTGCCGATGGCGAAGGACATGCAGGCGCCGTTGAGCGAATCGACGAGCGCGACCGCAAGCGTCGTCGGCAGGCCCTGCCCGCCCCATTCTTCGGGAAAGGACAGCGCATTCCAGCCGCCCTCGACATAATGTTTGTAGGCTTCCTTGAAGCCGGGGCTTGTGCGCACAACGCCATTTTCTAGGCGCGCGGGATTGCGGTCGCTCGGCCAGTTCAGCGGCGCGATCACCTGGTCGCAGAATTTGCCGGCCTCGCCGAGGATCGCGTCGAGCACATCGTCGGAAAGGTCAGCATAGGCGCCTTTGAGCGCATCAAATCCAGCCATGGACTTTAGCGTGAAACGCATGTCGCGGACGGGTGTGGCGAAGGGCATGGGCGCGGTCTCCTCCTGTGACGCGCCTTTATGTCTGCGCCGGCGCGAATTGTGTAGCGCGCTTGGCAGTGCAGCGGCGCTCTGTTCCATCGCTTTCAGTCACCGGTGGCATAATTGAGCAAGCGGGCCTTCGACGCCCGAAACGAATTGGCCAGACAGGTTGAAATCTGCCCAACGCAGGCGCTCACCGGCTCCTTCTGTAATGGCTGCTGCGATATGGACGGACGCGACACGCGGAGGCATGTCGCTTGGCCTAGGTGACAGCGGAATTCCTCGTTCACCCGCGCGGGATCGCCTTCGATATGTCGGCTCCGCGCCAGGAATTCGGATTTCGGGATTTACGGCCTGGCGACAGCTGGTGCGTTTGCATTGCAGGCCGGAAACACGCGACTGACGAGGACACGGTCATCCCGATCGTCCTCGCCACAACACATGCGGCGGGCCCAAGCGACGTCCCGATCGAAACCCATGTGCAATACGAGATTGATCTTGCTTGAACCCACGCGGTCAATTGTTACTGGCGTCAAACAATGGGAAGAATGGTCTGACGACTACCTGCAAGAAGCCAGAATCGAGGAGCCTGCCATGGACCATCAGTATTCGCGTTTTTGGGTTTCTGCCGCAGTCGCTGCTGCGGCGGCTTTGTTCACTTCGGCAGCGTTGGCACAGAGCCCTTGCGCCGACTCTGTGCGGCAAGGGATTGGGCCGGACGGCAAACCAGGCGGCATTTGGACGGCGCAGCAAATTGCCGCCCTATGCACCGGCGCAGAATCCTCAACCGAGCCACGTCGTTGTTTCGAGCGTGTGATGGCCGGCGGCGTAAATTGGGGCGGCGGCACTCAATGGGATCCAAACAATGCGCGCGCCCTTTGCGCAGGCGCGACGAATGCAGAAGAGCGAGTCGGCTGCTTCCAGGAGAAGATTTCGCGGCGCATCGACTGGCGACAAGCGATTGATGCTTGCCGTACTACGTCCGCAGGGAGCGCCGGCCGACCGCAATCGCCACAGTCGGTGCCGCAACGCAGCCTTCCTCCAATTGTGGCGCCTTCGGCGCCGCGCGGCCAGCCAGGCGATATCGCGGCATGCATTCCGCGCGCGGCGCCGAACGACTGTGATGGAGACGGTGCGCGCGGCGCCGTTCCAGCGATTCAGGGTGGCGACTGCAACGATCGAAATCCGAACCAGTATCCTGGCGCCCAGGAGCGCAGCGGCAATTCAATTGACGAAGACTGCAACCCACAAACATTGGGTGAAGATTTCGACGGCGACGGCTCACCCAGTACGTCTTCCTGCAATCCGCAGCCCGACGGCCAAATGATTTGCGGCGCAGACTGCGCGGAGGGCGATCCGAAAATCGGCCCGCGCGCGCAGGATATTCTCAACGACGTAGACGACGATTGCGATGGCGCAAAGGACGAAGATCAACCGAGAGATCTCGTCCGCAGATTGCTTAATCTCGGCTGAGATGCCCGGATTCAACGCCGCTTGCCGGCAAGCCCCATGATCCAGCCGTAAAGAAGGGCTATGAGGAGCCCGAAGCCCACGCTTGCGACGAGGGGCGCGGCGGCAAAGTCCGCCGAGACGACGCCGAGCGGCGCCTCGCTGTTCGTTGCGACAATAAGGCCGGACAAAACGACGCCGAACAAGCTTTCGCCGACGATCAGTCCCGATGCGACGAGCACGGCGAGGCGCTTGGCATATTCCGCGTTTTTCTGCTTGTCCGCCCATTTGTCGTAGATCCAGCCGACGACGGCGCCGACGACCACCGGCAAGGTCGCCGATTGCGGCAGGTAGATGCCGATGCCGACGGCGAGCGGCGGCAAGCGCACCCATTTTAACGCCGACATGACCATGTCGAGCAGGATCAGCCCGACGCCGAGCGCAGCGCCGATTCCGAGCATGGTCCAGTTGAGGTCCCCGCCGATGACGCCCTTGGCGAGCGCCGAGATCAGCGTCGCCTGCGGCGCGGCGAGCGGATTTTCGGCGATGACATTGGCGTTGGGCGCACCGGCAAACCCGAAGGCTTGCGCCAGAAGATTGAGCACCGGCGGGATGACGGCGGCGCCGGCGATGACGCCGATGATGAGCGCCCATTGCTGGGCGCGCGGCGTCGCGCCGACGAGCTGACCGGTCTTCAGATCCTGGAGGTTATTGTTGGAAATACAGGCGACAGCGAAAACGATCGCGGTCGTCAAGAGCGCATAAGCGACGAGGCTCGCCTTGTCATGGACGGCCGGGTCCGCGACCGCCGCGAAAATCGATGCCGAGGCGACAATCGCCAGAATGCCGACGCCGGAAATCGGACTGTTCGAAGCGCCGATGAGCCCGGCCATGTAGCCGCAGACCGCCGCGATCAGAAACCCGCCCACGAGGAGGAACGGCAGAGCGGCAAGCACCAGCGCCGTCGCGGTTGAGGCGAGCGGCGTCGCTGCGAGGAAGCTGTAGAGGAGATAGGCAGACACGCCGAAGCAGGCGACGGCGAGCAGGATGATCGACACCGGCGACATATCGAGGTCGCGCCGGTCGCCGGCGCCGGACCGCGCGGTGCGCGCCGCTGTGATTGTGCCGATGACGCCGCCGATGACCGGGCGGGCAAGCTTGATCAGCGTCCAGACGGCGGCCACGGAAATGGCGCCGGCGCCGATAAACCGCACCTGATTGCGCCAGATGGAAATGATGTGATCCTCAAAACCGGCGCCGGCCGCGGCCGGTATCAGCGCGGTGAGGATCGGCACTGCCGCACCCCAGGCGATGGCGACGCCGAAGAGCATAGCGAGGCCGACGGAAAGACCGACAAGATAGCCGGCGCCGACGAGGGCGAGGGAAAAACCCATATTGACGCCGGTCGCTGCGGCAGCGCCGACCTTAAAGAAGGTCGAAACCTCAGAAACGGCGAGCCGCATCGCCGCCAGCACGGCGAGCGCCGCCGAAGCGGCGGCGCCCCAGATGACGGCGAAGAGTCCTTCGCGCGCTTCGGCCGTCGCCTCGCCACGCGCCTTGTCGCCGACATCCAGCAATTGCGCGGCGGCGACCCCCTCCGGATACGGAAGATCGGTCTCCGTCACCATGGCGCGCCGGAGCGGGATCGTGAACAGAACCCCGAGCACGCCGCCCGCCGCACAGACGAGGAAGGTCGGCAGGAAGGGAAATCCGCTCCACCAGCCGACAATGACGAGCCCCGGCAGAACAAAGATCACGGCCGACAGCGTGCCCGCCGCACTCGCAATCGTCTGGACGATATTGTTTTCGAGAATCGAATTCGTCTTGAAGCCAGACAGAACCGCCATGGCGATCACGGCGGCGGGGATCGAGGTCGCGACCGTGAGCCCGACCTTGAGGCCGAGATAAACGTTAGACGCGGTGAAGATCAGCGTCAGAAACACGCCGAGAATGACGCCGCGTAAGGTCGTTTCGCGCATGGCCGGCGCCGCCGCCTTCGCCGTCTTTCCCTTGGATTTCTCAGCGCTTCCCGCCATGTATTTTCCTTTTTGGCCCACCCCGCGCCTCGCCCGCGCCATGCTTCAACATCGCATGCAGCGCTGCTACGCGCCATACGGACCATTGATGTCGGCAGGGCTGGCGCAGGGCCCGTCCCCGCTCTATGCCCGCAGGCATGTCCGAACCAGGAGACGCTGAAATCGCGAGGGTGGCGGCGATCCTCGCCGCAGGCGGCCTCGTCGCCATGCCGACCGAGACCGTTTACGGATTGGCGGCCGACGCGACGAATGATCGCGCCATTGCGCGCCTCTACGAGGCCAAAGGCCGGCCTTCGTTCAACCCGCTCATCGTCCACATCCTCGACACGCGCTCGGCCTCGGCGTTCGCTGACTTTTCTCCGCTCGCGGAGCGTCTTGCCGCCGCTTTCTGGCCGGGGCCGCTCACTCTCGTTCTGCCGCGACGCGCAGGGGCGCTTCTGTCGCATCTCGTCACCGCCGGCCTCGACACCGTCGGCGTCCGCAGCCCTGCGCACCGCTTTGCGCGCGATCTCCTGGCGGCGTTCGGCGGCCCGCTCGCCGCGCCGAGCGCCAATCTATCCGGCGCGCCGAGCCCGACCACCGCCGCACATGTGCGCGAGGGACTTGGATCCCGAATTGACTTCGTTCTCGATGGCGGGCCTGCGCAAGTCGGGCTCGAATCGACCATCGTGAAAGTCGAGGGCGACAGGCTGACGCTGCTGCGTCCCGGCGGGCTTGACGCCGCCGACATCGAACGCCTGGCCGGCTCACCATTGGTGCGCCCGGCCCGCGGTCTTATCGAAGCGCCTGGCATGATGGAAAGCCACTATGCGCCGCAGGCGCGGCTGCGTCTGAATGTCGAGCGGCCGCTTCCCGATGAGGCTTTTCTCGCTTTCGGCGCCGCGCCTGCTGGCGCCGCACATGTGTTTCAACTCAGCGCCGCTCGCGATCTCCGAGAAGCGGCGGCGAAATTTTTCGCACAATTGCGCGCCGCCGACGCGACCGCCGATGCGCTCGGGCTCGCCGGCATTGCTGCCGCGCCGGTTCCGAATGAAGGTCTCGGCGAAGCGATCAATGATCGCCTTGCGCGCGCTTCAGCGCCGCGCCGCTGATCCTCAATCCTTCTTCCGGAACCGCAAAACAAACTGGTCCGTGTGCCCGCGAATTTCCGGGTCGAAGACGCTCTTTGTGCGATCATCGGCGGGGTTCGCAAGGAAACTCGCTTCATCGACAAGACGGAAACCTGCCTTCATCGCCGCTTCGATGACGATCGCCTTGTCGATCCGGTGCAGCGTGTCGCCCGTCGTTTCGGGCGCGCCGCTTTGCGCAGAATGGTCGATGACGACGAATTCGCCGTCCGCTTTCAGGATACGGTGGATTTCCGAATACGCCGCATCCGGATCGCCGAGCGTGACGCCGTCGCTCGGCTTGAAGAACAGCTCGTGCGGCCCCTGGACCCAGGTGACGAGATCAACGGAACCGTCGGTCGCTTCCAGGACGTCGAAATTCGAGATCGACTGCTTCACATTCGGGAGACGGTCGTCCTTGAGACGCGCCTCAATGTCTGTGCTGACGAATTCGAGGAAACCTTGCGGGTTCTGCATGACCACGCGGCCCCCTGGCCCCGCGGCGCGCGCCAGAAGCTCCGTATACCAGCCGCCGCCTGCTTCGAGTTCGAAGATCGACATGCCGGGCGCGACGCGCATGAAGGAAAGCGCTTCGACCGGTTTGCGCACGGCGTCCTTCAGTCGGTCAGCCTCGGGCCGAGCGGGATCGTTGACTGCGGCCTCAGCGACGGCGTGAAAATCCACGTTCGCGCGCACCGCTCCTTCTGCGCTCGCGGCGGCGGTTTCGGCCGGCGGCGTGGCCGGGCCTTTCGCAGGCTTTTCGCATGCGGCGAGCGCCGCAATGCAGGCGGCCGCAGGAAGAACGCTCCATAGGCGAATGGTCATTGTGGGGCCCCTCTCCCGATCTCCTTGTATTCGGTACCTACCACGACTGGGCGCGCCTCGTCCTCACGCCGCTGCAAGCGTCCCGCCCCCTTGACCGGGGCGGGGAGCCGGGAAAGATGCGCCGATGCGTCCTTCGCCGCAGCACATCGCCGATCTCGCCGCCCTGGTCGGACCCAAAGGCGTGATTGCTGACCCTTCGCCGCTCCTGAAGGAATGGCGCGGTCGATGGCCGGGTTCGACGCCGCTAGCGCTTGCGCCCGGAACGGTCGAAGAAATCGCACAAATCCTGCGCTATTGCGCGGCGCATCGCATCGCCGTCACGCCGCAAGGCGGCAATACAGGCCTTGTCGGCGGGCAAATGCCGCAAGGCGGCGAAATCCTCATCGCAATGCGGCGCCTCAATCGCGTGCGGGATGTCTCGCCGCTGGACAATTCGATGATCCTCGAGGCGGGCGTCACGCTCGCCGCCGCGCAGGAAGCCGCCGCCGCTGCAGACCGGCTCTTTCCCCTGTCGATCGGCTCGGAGGGAAGCTGCCAGATTGGCGGCGTCATTTCCACGAATGCGGGCGGGGTCAATGTGCTCCGTTACGGCAACACGCGCGATCTCGTTCTCGGCCTTGAAGTCGTGCTTGCGTCCGGAGAGGTCTGGAACGGCCTCAAACGCCTGCGCAAGGATAATACCGGCTACGATCTGAAGCAGCTCTTCATCGGCGGGGAGGGCACGCTCGGGATTGTGACGGCGGCGAGCCTTAAACTGTTACCACGGCCGCGCGAGCGCCTCGCCGTTTTCGCAGGCCTCCCCTCGCCGGAGGCCGCGCTGCGATTCCTCAACCGAGCGCAAGACGAGAGCGGCGGCGCGGTGACGAGTTTCGAACTCATGGGAAGATTTGGTCTTGAACTCGTCTTCAAGCACATTCCGGGCGCACGAGATCCGTTGGCTGACCGCCATCCCTGGGCCCTGCTCTGCGAGTTTTCGTCAGGGCAAGAAGGGTCGCTCGGCGCCGCTGTCGAAGCGATTTTCGCGCGCGCCGTGGAATCAGGAGACGTATCAGATGCGACGATTGCGTCGAACGAGGCGCAAGCCGCACAGTTCTGGCGCATCCGGCATTCGATGTCCGAGGCGATGAAGCCGGAGGGCGGGCAGGCCAAATACGACGTCTCCGTGCCTGTCGCTTGTGTCCCGGCCTTTCTTGACGCTGCTTCCGCAGCGGTCGCCATCGCAGCGCCGCAGGCGCGTGTCGTCGCCTTCGGTCACATGGGCGACGGCAATATTCACTACGACGTGCTCCAGCCCGAAGGCGGCGACCAAGCGGCGTTCGCAGCGAGAGCCGATGCGATTGAACGCGCGGTCTATGACTGCATCGATCGTTTCGAAGGGTCGATCTCCGCCGAACATGGCGTCGGCCTTGCGCGGCGCGACGACATTGCGCGCCGCAAGCAGCCCGCTGAGATGGCGATGATGCGCGCGGTGAAGGCTGCGCTCGATCCGCAGGGTATCATGAATCCGGGTAAGATGTTGTAGCGCGGCCGCAGCCGCTGACGCCGACCGGGCGGAATGCGCAAAGAGTGCGTTTCGCATGCTATTTGTCTGGTCAAACTCGACGAAAGGCGGATAAGCCCGGCGGAGCTTCGGCAGTGTGCAGGGACATGCTCGTTCTACTTTCGCCCGCCAAAAACCTCGACTTTGACGCGCCCGTCCCGGAGACCGCGGCGACGAAGCCGGTCTTCGCCAAGGAAGCCGGCGAACTCATCGAAACCGCGCGGGAACTCACCGCGTCGCAGATCGCGCGGCTCATGGGCGTGTCGCAGAAACTTGCCGAACTCAATCGCGACCGGTTCGCGAGCTTCAAGACATCCGGCAAGGCGGAGCGTGCGCGGCCGGCGGTCTTCGCGTTCAATGGCGACGTCTATCAAGGTCTCAGCGCCAAAACGCTGCAGGCAGACGATCTTGCATTTGCGCAAGAACATCTGAGGATTCTCTCCGGCCTTTACGGCGTGTTGCGTCCGCTCGATGCGATCCAGCCCTACAGGCTTGAAATGGGCGCCAAGCTCAAGAACGCGCGCGGCGGATCGCTCTACGACTTCTGGGGCGCGCGCATCGCCAAGGAAATTGACAAGTCTGCCGCGGCTCATGCGGATCGCGCCGTCGTCAATCTCGCTTCGGAAGAATACTTCTCCGCCGTCGATCGCAGCGCCTTGAAGGCGCCCGTCATCGCAGCCGCCTTCAAGGAAGAGAAGAACGGCGCGCTCCGCACGCTGCAGTTCTTCGCCAAACGCGCGCGCGGCATGATGGCGCGATGGATCGTCGAAAAGCGCGCCGAGCGACGCGCTGACCTCAAGGAATTCGACGCGGCTGGTTATTGCTTCCGGAACGATCTGTCCTCAGAGGAACTCTTCGTGTTCACGCGGCCGCAGCCGCCGCTCAAAGGGACAAAGTCCGAGGAATAACGCGATCGGCGCCTGTCGCTTTAGGCTTCGACAGGCTCAGCGAGCTTTGCCCCTTCGCACCTGGCGTTGTTCACGGCCTTGGAAACGGCATAGAAGCGCCAGAAGCCCTTGGGTTGCGGCGCGAGCAAGGCGGCGATAGCGCCCATGTCCCGTTCATCGGCTTCGAGCCAGAACCGATAGGCCGCCTTCGGAATAACCAGCGGCTCCCGCTCGTGAAGCGGGCGAATGTCTTCGCCGGCGGCGAGCGTCAGGATCGCTGTTGTGTCGATCTCGCCGCCGTCGGGATCGACCGCCGTCTCCCAAAGACCGCCGAAGGCGAATAGCCCGTCATCGTGTCGGCGGATGCAGTAGGGCGTCCGCGCGCCCGCCTCGCCCTTCCATTCATAGAAGCCGTCTGCGGGAATAAGACAGCGCCGCCGCTTGAGGGCGTTGCGGAACGTCGGTTTCTCAGCGGCGGTTTCCGCCCTGGCGTTGATCAGCGGCCGCGAGCCCACGCGCTCGAAATAGTCCTGCTTCGCCCAGCTCGGGATGAATCCCCAGCGCATCAGGCGCAGGCGGCGCGCGCGTTGCTCGTCGAGCGCGACGACATGGATCGGCTGGGTCGGGGCGATATTGTAGCGCGGCGGAAAATTGTCGCGGACGTCGAGGTCGAATTCCTGACCCAGGCGCTCCGGCGCCGCCGCAAGATGATAGCGTCCGCACATGAAACGAGCCTATAGCGCGGCCCATGAACGATAAAGCGCAGACCATCCAGCTCGGCGTCGGCGCCGTGATCTTCAAAGACGCGGACGTGCTCCTCATCAAGCGCGGAAAGCCGCCCTTCCTTGGCGCCTGGTCCATTCCCGGCGGACGTCCTCACTTCGGAGAAGCGATCGAAGCGGCCATCTTGCGCGAAATCCGCGAGGAAACGGCGATTGAGGCGCGGCTTGACGGCTTCCTTGGGGTCTATGAATTCCTGCCGAAACGCACGCCTGACAAAGACTGGTTCGGTCATGTCGTTATTGTCGATCATTGGGGCGAGTGGCTCTCAGGCGAGCCCGTCGCTGGCGATGACGCCGCGGCGGCTGGCTTTTTTCCGCTCGATTCCGCCCTGAAAATGACCCATTGGGACGAAACGCGCGCGGCGATCCGGCGCGCCGCAGCGTTGCGCAAGATCCGGGTTGAGGGGATTTCCGTGACAGGCGCGCCCGAATTCCGCTAAATTCTCTTGGTAACGGGGCTTTGCATGATCCGATCCCTCCTCATCGTCGCGGCTCTGGCCGCACTTGCGCTTCCGGCGGCGGCGCAGTCCGGTCAGCGATCGAGCGACCTCAAGACCCTTTCGCGGATTTTCGGGGAACTCCACCATATTCGCCGCACCTGCGAGCCGGAGCGCGAGGCCGATGCCTGGCGCAATCGGATGCGCCGCCTTGTTGAACTTGAAGAACCTGGCGCTGAATTGCGCGCCGCCATGGTCGAGGCGTTCAATACCGGCTTTCGCGAAATGGAAGCCCAATTCCCCTATTGCGACCGCGATGCGCGCGACCGCGCGGCCGCATCAGCGGAACAGGGCGAAGCGATCACCCAAAGGCTCGTCGCACCGCTTTACGACGCGCTCGCGGACCAGGGCCCGACGCCGCCTGTTCCGGGCGTGACGTTGAGCACCGAGCCCGTGGATACCCAACCTCAGAACTGACCGGACAAGGCTTGCCTGAGGATCGCGCGCAGACGCGTATCGTCGGGGAAATCCTCTGATATCCATAGCTCTTCGACGGTCTTCAAAACCGCAGCGACAGGCGGTCCCGCGGGCACGCCCGCCGCGAGGATATCGCGCCCGGAATAGGGAAACGCTGGCGGCGGCGTGGCCGCGAGCGTTTCGAGGACCGGCGGTGCAAGCGCGCCCGCACGGGCTTCCGCAAGGGCGAGCCCGTCGGCGAACGCCTCGGCGCCGGCGCGATACTGCGCGGCCCGCGCGGCCTTAGCGGACATGGAGAGGTCAATCGCCGCTGCCGCGGCAAGCGCAGCCTTCCGGCGCAACGCGAGTGCGTTCGGCAAACGCAATCGGGCGTCGACGCCTTCTCCCGAAACGCCCCACAGCGCGGCAAGGCCGAGCGCAGGCGGCGCATCGGCGCGGCGCGCCTTCAGTCGCGCAAAAACGTCGAGCGCCGGTTCGGGCGCCCATACGGCGCCGAGAACGCCTGAACCGGCCATGCCCTCAATCGCGAAAGCCGCGCGTTCGAGGGAGAGGATCTTCCGCATCTCGTCGCCGACGCGTTCGGCGGAGAGCTTCTCGATCCCGCCCCTCATCGCCGCCGATGCGGCGAGGCCCTCTGCATCGAACGCACGCGCGAGGCGCGCCGAAAAGCGGAAGAAGCGCAGGATTCGCAGATAGTCTTCCCGAATGCGGTCTTCAGCGGCGCCGATGAATCGCACGCGCGACGCCGCAAGGTCCGCAGCGCCGCCGACATAATCGAAAAGCTCAAGAGCCGGCGTCAGATAAAGGGCGTTGACGGTGAAATCGCGCCGGCGCGCGTCCGTTTCCCAATCTTCCGTATACGCCACGGTCGCGCGCCGCCCGTCGGTCGAGACATCCGCCCGCAAGGTCGTGACTTCGACGCCGACATGGTCGGCGATCGCCGTGACCGTGCCGTGGGCAAGGCCGGTCGGCGCAACGCCAAGCCCCGCGGCCTTCAACGCCGCCGCCGCCGCATCCGGCGTCAGCTGCGTCGCGATGTCGACATCCTTCGGAACCGCGCCGGCAAGTCCATCACGCACGCAGCCGCCGACGAAGCGCGACGCATCCGGACGATAGGCGTTGAGCGCCGCCATCACGGTCGCCGCCGGACCCGTCCGCGTCCAGGCGAAACGCGCCGCCTCCGTGGGATCGAGGGGACGCGGCGTCACCGGAATGCTCCAAGCCCGTCGTCCTGCAGCGTCTCGGCGAGCGTTCGCAGAATGCCGGCGGTGAGGCCCCAGATGTGATAGCGGCCGTAGGGCGCCGCGAACATGCGGTAGCGCACGCCCTGGTGCTCGCGCTCCTCCGTGCCGTGATTGGCAAGGTCGGCGAAAAAGGCGAGCGGGGCTTCGAAAATCTCGGCGACCTCGCGGGGGTCGGCTTTCACCGCCGCGCGCGGATCGACGACGCCGACAACGGGCGTCACGGAAAAGCCGAGGCCGCCTTGATGAATGCCGAGCTGGCCCAGGACCTCGATATGACTTTCGGCTATCCCGACTTCTTCTTCAGCCTCGCGGAGCGCGGCGGCGACCGCATCGCGATCCGACGGCGACACCCGCCCGCCCGGAAAACTAATTTGCCCGGCATGGGACGGCATGTCCGCGGAGCGCACGGTCAGGAGCACGCTCGGGCCGGACGGCCGGTCAATGATCGGCACCAGGACGGCCGCGTCCTTGCGGATATCGCTCCAGCGGTCCTCAAACAGCTTGTCGCCGACCAGATCGGGGTTGATCTCCGAAAAAAGCGCGCGAATCCGTTGAGCGCGGGGCGAGGCGAGATTGGCTGCAATGCGCCGGCGCCAGTCGAAGTCGATCTCGTCCGCTGTCCGGTCCGCCGGCATCGCCGTCACTCTGGGTCGAAGACG
Source organism: uncultured Caulobacterales bacterium (assembly GCA_964507915.1). Classification (GTDB taxonomy): domain Bacteria; phylum Pseudomonadota; class Alphaproteobacteria; order Caulobacterales; family Parvularculaceae; genus Amphiplicatus. Next base: position 361,124 of record CAZDRH010000001.1, on the reverse strand, counting down.
TCCGAAGCGAGGCCGAAAGGAAAAAAGGCGCCGCCCGAGGCGACGCCGAATTGCGCCGCGCCGTTCTCATCCCGCGTTTCTGCAAGACCGACAAGCTCGTAGAAGACGGACCTTGCGATCCGCGCCCATAATCCGGCGCGCACATGGAGGTAGGGCGCCCGGCCGCCATTCACAGTGCGGTATTCAATGGCGTGGTCGGGGCCGGCGGCGATCTCGTCGCCGACATTGGTCGTGAAGACGAGGCTTTGCCCGGCCCCCTCGCCTTCCTGCCGCATTAACACAGCCACGAATGGCGCGTCTTCGACCTTGATCTCGAGTTTTTCGACAGGCGTAACGAGGAAATAGCGCTCGCCTTCGCGCTTGAGGACCGTCGAGAAGAGCCGCACCAGGCTCGGGCGGCCGATCGGCGTACCCTCATGGATCCAAACGCCGTCGCGGCGGATGACAAGATCGAGTTCGCCGCAATAGGCCGGATTCCAGCGCTCTACCGGCGGCAGGCCTTTGCCCGTCGAGAGGCTCGCAAGCTCAGCCGCGTATCGAAAGAAATCGCTCATAAACAAAACCGGCGCCGCAGTTGCCCGCGGCGCCGGCTGGAATCCCTTACGTCGTTCCGATCAGAACTCGCAGGCGATGCAGCGCGCATAGGCGCCGGCAGGGTCGTTGAACGAGGCCGTGAATGCAAGCGCGTCCGTCGCTTGCATGACGGCCTTGCCCGTCGGCGTGGACTTCAGCCGCGCCAGGTCTTCGGTGAGGCCAGTCATCGCCGCAACCTTCGCGGAAGCATTGCCAAACAGGCTCGCAAAACCAGACTCTTCGGATTCGAAAGGCTTCACGTCGTATTCGCCTTCCTTCAGCTTGGCGAGTTCGGCTGCGCCCTTGATTGCGTCGTCGAGATTGCCGAGCCGATCGACGAGTTTGATCTCCTTGGCGGTCAAACCGATCCAGACGCGACCTTGACCGATCGAGTCGACATAGTTGCGCTCGAGTTTCCTGCCTTCGCCGACAACGCCGAGGAAGCGCTCATAGCCATTCTCGATAGACCGCTGGAAGATTTCCGCAGCTTCAGGCTGGAGGGGCCCGAGGCCAGTCGCCATGATAGGAGAGAGCGTCGAGGTGCCGACGCCATCCGTGTTGACGCCCCACTCGGCTGCAAGCTTTTCGAAGGTCGGGAAAAACCCGAAAATACCGATCGACCCGGTGATCGTCGTCGGCGCGGCGTAGATGCGGTCCGCCGGCGCTGAAATCCAGTAGCCGCCTGACGCGGCCAGCGAACCCATCGACACGACGACAGGTTTGCCCGCTTTCTTGAGCGCGAGAACTTCCTGACGGATAATCTCAGAAGCAAACGCCGAGCCGCCCGGCGAATCGACGCGCAGGACCACAGCCTTCACGTCTTCGTCTTCGCGCGCACGCTTCAGATAGGACGCGATGGTGTCGCCGCCCGCGGCTTCGCCGTCGTCCGCTTCGCCGTCGATGATTTCGCCCGCCGCGGTCACGACCGCAATATCAGGGCGCTTCTTATCGTGGGCGTTCCGCTGGTTGCGCTTCGTCTGCGCTACCGAGTCGTGATAGTCTGTAAACGAAACAAACTTGAACGGCTTGTCTTCGTCGTCGCTCTTGCCGAATTTCTCTTCGAGGAAAGCGACCTGGTCGCGCCGCGACTTCAACTCGTCGACGAGCTTGGCGTTCTTGGCCGCAAGCGCCATGTCGCCGCCATTGGCGTTCAAGAGCGCGCCGAAGCCGTCGGCGTAAGCTTTGATCGAACCGGCCGGCAGGCCTCGGGCTTTTTCGACGCCCGCCGCGTAAGTATCCCAGAGCACGTTGAGATAAGCGAGATTAGCCGTCTTCGCCTCGGGCGACATGTCGTCCCGCAGGAACGGCTCGACGGCCGCCTTGAACGTGCCGACACGAAACACGTGCGTCGTCACTTTTATCTTCTCAAGGAAGGATTTGAGGTACAGCCCATACGAGCCGTAACCATACATGACGACGTTGCCGTAATCATTCAGCATGATCTTGTTGGCGCGTGCCGCGAGGAAATACTGCTCCTGCGAATAGAAATCGCCGACCGCGATGATTTCCTTGCCGGCCGCCTTGAAGCCGTCCAGCGCGGCGGCGATGTCCTGGAGCTTGGACGCATCGGACTGCGAAACGCCGAGACCGCCAATATCGAGCACGATCGACTTGATGCGCTTGTCGTCTTTCGCCCAGCGGATCGTATCGATGAGCTGGCCGGATTCGATCTGATCCTCACGCTGCGCGCCGTAGAGTTCGCCGAACGCTGCAAACGGATCGACTTTTTCCGCTTGCTCGACGAGCGCGCCTTGCGGGTTGATGAGGAGGGCTGAATCCGCCGGTATGGTCGCGCCGGGACCGGTTTTGTTGCCGCTGCCCATCATGGCGATCGCAATCGTCGCGACGAAGAGCAACACGACGAGCCCGACGAGTCCCTGCAAAAGCAGCAACAGGCCAATGAGCAGTTTGCCGAAGCCTTTGATGAAGCCCCAAACCGTGAAGTTATTGTCGTCCCTGGCGATATCGCTTGCCACAGCTACCCCTTCTCAATGCCCCCGGGCACAGCGCCGGGCATGGGTTTCGGCGGCGTGCGCCGCCGAAACAAACTGACAGACCCCGCTTAACGTCGCGATAAGACTTCTCGCGTCGCCTTGCTGACTGCATCGTAGAGACAATGGGTTCTTCCGGGCAAGAGGCAAGTCGGGGCGCGCCAAAACGTTTGATTCCCCTGCCGGAACGCCGCACAGATCACTGTGGCGCGGCGTTCGGAACATGCTATGCGGGCGCAAGCTCCGGGCGAATTCTCCGGGCTGAAACAGCCTCTTGCTCGCGCCAATGTCGCAAAATGGGGCCTATTGGTGACCGTCATGCCCGCAACAGACATCGCGCGCGCTTTTGCCGACATTTCCGCCAAGCTTGGCGCCGCCAGAACCAATCTCAAAGCCGTGATCTTCGGCCAGGATGACGTGATCGACCTGACGCTCGCCACACTCGCCGCAGGCGGACACGGTCTCCTCGTCGGCGCGCCTGGCCTCGCCAAGACGCTCTTGGTGAGCTCGACGGCGGACGTCATGGGCCTTTCGGCCAAGCGGGTGCAGTTCACGCCCGACCTCATGCCCGGCGACATATTGGGGTCGGAGGTTCTCGAGGAGGCGGCTTCCGGCGCGCGCGCCTTCCGCTTTATCAAGGGGCCGATTTTCTGCCAACTCCTCATGGCGGACGAAATCAACCGCGCGAGCCCGCGCACGCAATCCGCCTTGCTGCAAGCGATGCAGGAGTTGCACGTCACCGTCGCCGGCCAGCGTTACGACTTGCCGGCGCCGTTCGCCGTGCTTGCGACGCAAAATCCCATCGAGCACGAGGGCACCTACCCTCTGCCGGAAGCCCAGCTCGACCGCTTTCTGATGCAGATCAACGTCGGGTATCCGGATGAGGCGGCGGAACGGCGAATGCTTGCCGCGACGACGGGCGCTGCGCAGTCTGCAGCGGCGCTGGCGCTCTCGCCCGAAGATTTGCTGACGGCCCGCGCTGTCGTGCGCGAGATGCCGATCGGTGAGAAGATCATCGACGCCGTTCTAAAGCTTGTGCGCAGCGCGCGGCCGGAAGATGGCGCGTCAGAGCACATCCGCCGCACGGTCGCCTGGGGCCCTGGCCCGCGCGCGAGCCAGGCCCTGTCCCTCGCCACGCGCGCGCTGGCGCTGATCGAAGGACGTCCGTCGCCTTCGCTTGACGACGTCGCGCGGCTCGCGCGTCCTGTCCTGCGCCATCGCATGGCGCTCAGCTTCTCGGCGCGCGCAGAAGGAATGCGTACGGATGAATTCATCGGCGATCTCCTCGCCAGGACGCTCTGAAGCGCCCGCCATCGAGGCCCGCAAGGTCGAAGTGCGCCGAGCGGCGGAAGCCGCCGCGGCGACGTTTCCGGCCCTCCTCATCGAGGCGGAGCGCGCGGCGCTTGCAGCGTCTGCCGGCCTCCATGGCCGGCGCCGCGCCGGAGCGGGCGAAAGCTTCTGGCAGCACCGGCCTTACGCCTTCGGCGACCCGGTCGGCGCGATCGACTGGCGCCAGTCCGCCCGGTCGGCGGACCGCCTTTATGTGCGGCAGAATGAGTGGGAGGCGGCGGCGGCAGTCTGGATCTGGCGCGACCCCTCGCTTTCCTTCTTTTATGCATCCTCCGACAAAGTCCCGGACAAGCGGCGCCGCGCCGATGTGCTCGCCGTCGCGTTGGCGATTTTGCTCGCTGAGGCCGGCGAGCGCGTCGGTCTCGTCGGCGCGCGGCGCCGCGCCTTTTCTGGTCGCGGTGCGCCGGCGCTGATCCTCGAAGGACTTCATGCGCCGGAAACAAGCGCGCTTTCCGAGCCGCCGCCCATTGATGCGGGACCGGGCGCCCGCGCTGTTTATTTCGGCGACTTTTACGCGGAACCCGAAGCCGTGGCTCGGACCGTCGCAGCAGGCGCCGCCGCAGGGGCCGGCGGCGCTCTGGTGCAGATCGTCGATCCCGCAGAAGAAGACTTTCCCTTCAGCGGGCGGCTTGAATTCGCCGACATGGAAAGTCCGGCGTGGCTTTTGTTCGGCGACGCCGCGGCGGCGCGCGCCGCCTATCGGGAAAAATTCGCCGGACATCGCGCCGCACTCGCCGACGCATGCCGTCGCTATGGCTGGACATTTCTCGCGCACCGGACGGACAAGCCGGTGCAGCATTGCCTGCTCGCGCTATTCACGGCGCTCGAAAAGCGGCGCGGAGGCTGACCGCCGATGCCTGGCTTCGGCTCCCTCTCCTTTTCGGCGCCGCTCATCCTCGGCGCGCTCGCCTTGTTGCCGGCGTTGTGGCTGTTCTTCCGAGCGACGCCGCCGCCGCCGCGGCGCGAGCGATTTCCGGCCTTCGCCATTCTTCGCGGCGTCAAGTCCACGGCGGAGACGCCGGACCGCACGCCGCTCCTCCTCCTGCTCATTCGTATGCTGATTGCTGCGGCGGCGATCATTGGACTTTCAGGCCCCATGCTCAACGCGCCGGCCGCCTCAGACGGACGCGGCCCTATTCTCGTCGTCGTCGACGACACGTTTCACGCCGCTGCTTCGTGGTCATTGCGCCGCAAGGAACTCGCCCGCATCGCGGGCGGAGCGGCGGAGGCTGGACGGCCTGTCTTTGTGTTGACGACGGCTGACCCCGTGCGCGCGGGACTGCAAGGCCCTCTCGCCGGCGCAGAAGCGCGCGCGCTTTTCGCCGCGCTCGAACCCAAACCTTTCGCCGCCGACCGCGCGGGCGCCGCGGCGGCCCTCGAAAGCGCGCCTGCGAAAGCCGCGCTCTCGAACGGCGCTGAGATTATCTGGCTCGCCGACGCCGTCGCCTCGCCTGAGGATCGCGCCTTTGTCGCCGCGTTGAAAGCGCGTGGATCGGCCGCCGTCTATGTCGATCCTGATGCGGAACCGATGGTGTTGCGCTCTCCGGGCCAGAACGCCGCCGCGCCCGTCTACGCCGTCGAGCGGCTCGCGGCCGGCGGCGCCTGGACCGGACGCCTTACGGCCTATGCGCGAGACGGTCGTGAAATCGGCGGCGCGCCTGTCGCCATGCCCGCGGGGGCGCGGACGGCGGAAGCGAAGATCGAATTGCCGCTCTCCTTGCGCAATCGCCTCGCTTACGTCTCCATCGACGGCGTCGCGTCCGCCGCCGCGGTCAACCTTGCCGACGCGCGCGACCGGCGCGCCCTCGTCGGACTCGTCGGTCAGGGCGACGCCTCAGGCGAGGCGCTTCTGACCGGCGCTCACTACGTGCGCAAGGCTCTTGCTCCGTATGCCGAGTTCTCGACAGGCGCGCTCGACGTTATTTTGAAATCGGGCGCGTCCGTCATCGTGCTCGACGATGTCGGCCGCTTGCGCGAACACGACGTTGAAGCGCTGACGCAATGGGTTAAGGAAGGCGGCGTGCTCATCCGCTTCGCCGGCGACACGCTTGCGGGGTCTCTCGACGACGGCGATCTGCCGCTTCTTCCGGTGCGGTTGCGCGGCGGGCGGGCGGTGGGCGGCGCGCTATCCTGGGAAACGCCGCAGGCGCTCGGCCCCTACGCGCCGGACGGGCCCTTCGCCGGTCTTGTTGCGCCGGACGACGCCTTCGTGCGGAGGCAAGTGCTCGCAGAGCCCGGCGGTGAGGCGAGCGAGCGGAGCTGGGCGAGTCTCAAGGACGGGACGCCCCTCGTCACCGGCAAGGCCGAAGGGCGAGGCGCGATCGCTCTCTTTCACGTCACCGCGACGACCGAATGGTCCGATCTTCCGTTGACGGACACATTTGTCGAGATGTTGCGCGCGCTGACGCTGCTCGCCCAAAGAGGACCCGCGCGCGCAGAAACCGGCGCCGCCGAAAGACTTGCGCCTGTGCGACTCCTGGACGGCTTCGGGCGCCTGCGCGCGCCGCCCGCCGCCGCCGCCGGCATTTTGGCCGCAGATACGGCCAAGGCTGCGCGACCCGGCGCCCCGCCCGGCTTCTACGGTTCACCCGATGCACCGCTCGCCCTCAACGCCGTCGCCGGCTCTGGGCTCCTTGTCCCCCTTGATGTCGGCGATCTTGACACACGGTCCTATGCCGGGGCGGCGCCCGTGCGCCTCGCCGCGCCCTTCTTCGCCGCCGCGCTCATCTTGCTCGTTCTCGACGCGCTCCTCACGCTTGCGCTTGCGGGCCGTCTGCGGCCGACGGCAGCAGCCGTCATCTTGATGGCCCTCATCCTCGGCGGAGGATTTCGCCCGACTAGCGCCGAAGCGCAGCCGCTTGATCCGCCGATTGCGGCGACGACGGAGGCGGCCGCACTGCGCACGCGCCTCGCCTTCGTCCGAACGGGCGATCCCGGGCTCGACGCGCTGCTTGAACGCGGCCTATCGGGCCTCAGCGCCCAGCTCACGCGCCGTACGTCACTCGAGCCAGGGCCGCCCGCGGGCATCGATCTCGATTCGGATGACCTCTCCGTCTATCCATTTCTCTACTGGCGCGTGACGCCGTCTGCAGAGCCTCCGAGCGAGACAGCGCTCGCCAATGTCGAGAATTTCATGCGCTTCGGAGGGCTTGTCATCTTCGACACCGCCGATGACGAACGCGCGATTCCGGGCGTCTCGACGCCGGAGCAGGACGCTCTGAGGGCGATCTTGTCCCGGCTCGACACGCCGCCGCTGACGGAGCTTCCGGCTGAACATGTCTTGAAGCGCTCGTTTTACCTTCTCGACGATCTGCCAGGACGCGCTGAACGCAATCCCGTTTGGGTGCAGGATCTTTCCGGCGCCAATGACGGCGTGACGCCGCTCATCATCGGTGGGCGCGACTGGGCCAGCGCCTGGGCGGCAGGCGATTTCGGCGATCCCATAAAGCCGATGCGCGGCGGGGGGCGCGCGCGCGAACTCGCCTATCGCGCCGGCATCAACATGGCGATGGTCGCCTTCACGGGAAGCTACAAGTCGGACCAGGTGCACACGACCGCGCTGTTGAAGCGGCTCGAACGATGACCGGCTCGACTGTCCTCAATCCGGCCGCGCCGCTCTGGCTCATCGCGCTTTTCGGCGGCGCAGCGTTCGTCGCAGCGATGTACGCGACAATCCGCGGGTCGCGCGGTGGTCCGTTGCGAATCTTGGCGGCGCTCGCCTTCGCGGCCCTGCTCGCCGATCCGCAATGGCGGCGCGAGGAGCGCACGGCGCTCCCGGACGTCGCCGTCATTGTTTCTGACGCCAGCGCGAGCCAGCGGCTAGACGGCCGCGACGCCGCAGCCACTGCCGCGCTCACCGATTTGCGCGCCAAGCTCAAGGTGGCGGGCGATCTGGAAATCGTCGAGACCGCCGTCGGCGGCGAAGACGAGACGCGCCTCGGCGCCGGGCTCGAAGAGGCGCTTGCAGACACGCCGCGCGGCCGGCTCTCCGCAGTCTTCGTCGTCACTGACGGACAGGCGAGCGACGCCACTGAGCTGCAGCGCCTCACGCCGGACGCTCCCGTCCACGCCTTGCTCACTGGGCGCCGCGACGAGACCGATCGCAAGATCACGCTTGTTTCGGCGCCGCGCTACGGCGTCGTGCGCGAACGCGCGAAGATTTCTTTTCGCGTCGATGATCTTGGGGCGGATGAAAAACCGCTCGGCGCCGGCGGATCCGCGGCCGTCTCTCTCAGCGTCGACGGCAAGGAAATGTTTCGGGCACCGGCGCCGATCGGCGAAACCATTTCTTTCGACGCGCCCATCGACCATCCTGGCCGGCTCATCATCGAGCTTTCGGCCGAGACGCGAGCCGGCGAACTCACTACGCTGAACAATGTCGTTGTGCTCGACATTACGGCGATCCGTGACCGTCTCCGCGTGCTCCTGATCTCCGGCGCGCCCCATCCTGGCGAGCGCGTGTGGCGCAATCTCCTGAAATCTGATCCGTCGGTCGATCTTGTGCATTTCACAATTCTGCGGCCGATCGAAAAGAGCGACCCCTTCGAACAGCAGGACGAACTTGCGCTTATTCCGTTCCCGCAGGACGAGCTCTTCAACGAAAAACTCTCGGCGTTCGACCTTGTGATCTTCGACCGATACGATTTTCCGGGCGTCCTCAACCTCCTCAATTTCATGAATATCGCCCAATATGTGCGCGATGGCGGCGCCGTTCTGGTGGCGACGGGCCCGGAATTCTCCGGCGTGCAGGCGCTTGGCGGCGAGGGGAATTTCGCCAGCGTCCTGCCGGCGACGCCGCTCGGCGGCGCGCGGGAGGCGCCGTACCGGCCGCAAATTACGGAGGACGGGCGCCGGCATCCCGTGACCGGGGGCCTCAACGGCGCAGACATCTGGGGGCGTTGGATGCGGCTCGTGCCCGCCGCCGCGCGTTCGGGCCGCGCGCTGATGGCGGGACCGGACGGCGCGCCTCTGCTCATCGTCGACCGCGTCGGCCAAGGCCGCGTCGGTCTTCTTCTTTCGGACCATGTCTGGCTCTGGGCGCGAGGGTTCGATGGCGGCGGTCCGCATGCGGAGCTTCTGCGGCGCGTGTCTCACTGGCTGATGAAAGAGCCGGAACTCGAAGAAGAACGCCTGTCCCTCATCGAAGAGGGGCGCGATCTTGTCGTTCGTCGCGGCACGCTCAGCGATGATCCGGGCGAAGTCGAAGTCGAACGGCCAAACGGAGAGAAAGCGCCGATGCCGCTTGTTGAAGTCGCGCCGGGCCGCTTCGAGGGCCGCATCGCGAACGCCCCGCGTGGCCTTTATCGCGCGCGATCAGGCGATCTCTTCGCCGTGGGCGCAATGGGGCTCGCTGCGCCGCCAGAGTTCCAATCTGTCGTCTCGGACCGCGGCAAGATTGCCCCGCTTTCAGCGAAGTCCGGCGGCGGCGTATTCGCCGTGCGCCGTGGCGATACCGCGGCAGCGCCAGCCTTGCGAACCGTTTCGGCTGGCGCGGGCCCCAAAGCGGGCGCCGCCTGGGCGGGGCTCGTCTTGCGCCATGCCTACAGGACAGAGCAGGTCGAGCAGGAGCCGCTCGCCCCGCCATGGGCGTGGCTTCTTCTGACGGCGCTCTTGCTCGTCGGCGCCTGGGGGCTCGAAAGCGCGCGGCGGCGATAAAGGCGCAGGAATCCGCATACACACGGCCGCGTCGCTGGGTTAAACCTAAAATTTACGCAATCATTTAACGAGCCCTAAAATCGGCGTGGCCTAGTTTTGCGCTATGGATCAAGTTGCGTTGGAGCGCCTGCCATGAGCGAAGCGTCGGGCAAATCATCAAGCGACGCGTCGTCGAAAATGCGCAAGGGCGGGTTTTCAGTGCTTTTGGGGCGCAAACCGGCAGCGGAAGAACCGCTCATGCCGGCAATGGACATTGCGGGCGGCGTATCGCGCGCGCTACGCGCACGTACGACTGCGGAAGCGCCGCGTAAGGATGAAGACGACACCATCCGAGCGGCGCTCGCGACCATCGAGTCCGCGCTCTTCGCTGTCGACGCCTTGCGTGACATTCTTGAGCAAGCGCTCGACGTCGTGCACACGGCGGGCGACGTCGATGAGCCTGGCGGCCGCGCATTGCTCGCTGAAAGCTATGACGACATCCGCCTGTCGATCACCAAGACCATCGAAAGCCTCGACCCCCGCGCCGCCGCTCTGATCGGCAAGACGCCCCATAATCTCGATGTGAAGCTCGGCGGGAAGGCCCATTACTCTGTGTCGGCCTACCGGCTCGACCTTTCAGCCAAGGGGTTCAACCTTGATCCGCCCCGCGACGCTTTCGCCTCCCGGGAAGAGATCGAGCGGGTCGTTTCGGAAATTGACGCTGCACTGAAGAAGGCTGACAGGGCCGCCAGCGCGTTTTGTCGCGATGCCCAGTTTCTGATCGCCCGGATGCCGAAAGACGAAGCGGCCGCCTGACGCGAATATGGCTCCCAAAATCCGCCACACTGTTTTGCATGAGTGCAAGGTGGAAATGCCGGAGTTCGATCCATGCAGCATCGGATATCATGCGTTGTTGTAGCGCTGGCTGCGCTTGCCGCGACTCAAGGCGACGCTCTCGCGTTCGACCGAGCCTCCGTAGTCACCGGGGCAAAGCTTTCCAGCTACAATTCTGTCTATGTAGCGCCGGTCAAAGTCAGCCTTGGGAGCAGCAAGCGATCCGTTTCGGCGCGTGACGCGCAAGCCAAGGCGGCTGATCTGCGCGAGGAAATTGTCGACGCATTCGTGCGATCGCATACGATCAAGGCCGGTCCCGGTCCGGAAGTTCTGACCATTTCTGCAACGTTGACGAAACTCGTCGCAGATATGCCGACGGCGGCGGATTACCAGGATGATCCCGCGTTGTCGCCGGACTCAGTTTATGCAGGCAGCGCTGGTTTTGAGGCCGCCCTGTCATCTTCGGCCGGCGATCTTGCTTCAGTCGCTGACGATTATGACGGACTGCTCGACCGTTTTGCGCCGCCTGTCGCAACTTGGCAGGACGCCGACCGCGCCTTTTCCTCCTGGGCGCGGCGCCTGCAGGACTTTGTCGAAGAGAATTAGGCTTTCACGTAGTGGATGCAGGCCTCGCCGATCGAGGGGCGGGCGATCTTGACATAGGCAAGGCCCGGCAGGCGCGGCTTCAATTCGCGCGCCGTCCACAAGCACATGGTCTCCAGCGTCGGGCGCTCAAGGCCCTCGATCGCGTTCAGAAGATGGTGGTCGAGCCGCTCGCGCAGGTCCGCGAGCGCATCGGCCACGGCGGCGAAATCGAGGACCCAGCCATTGGCCGCGTCCGGCTCGCCGTCGATCGCGACCTCCAGCGTGAAAGAATGGCCGTGCATGCGCGCATATGGGCTTCCCGCCCCGGCGTCAGGCAGGAAATGGGCCGCGTCGAAACTGATCGACTTGACAATCCGCATAGAGATGAACGCTCAATCCTCCGCCGCCCGTCACGGGATGCCGATAAGCTTGTGGGTCTGCAGGCTGAGCCGCCAGCGCGGATTGTCCCGGCACCACGCGGCGGCGTCGGCTGTATGGCGGGGAAGGTCCGGCCCGTCCATAGGCTGGAGATAGAATCTCTCGAAATTGAAGCTCTCAAAATCCTCCGGGGCCGCCCCTTCCTGTCGATACACGAGCTTTAGTTCGTGCCCCGATTTCTGGACGAGCGGCGCGCCCGCTTTGGGGCTGACGCAGATCCAGTCGAGCCCGGGCGGGACCTTGATCGTGCCATTGGTTTCGACGGCGACCTCGAAGCCGCGCGCCTTGAGCGCAGCGATGAGCGCCGCGTCGAGCTGCAGCAAGGGCTCGCCGCCGGTGCAGACGACATAGGGTTTGCCGCCGCGCCCTTGCGGCCAAGCCGCCAAGACATGGTCGGCCAGCGCCTCGGCGCTCGCGAACTTTCCGCCGCCTGCCCCATCGACGCCGACAAAATCCGTATCGCAAAAGCGGCAGACCGCCGCCGCGCGGTCGCGCTCAAGACCCGACCATAGATTGCAGCCGGCGAAGCGCAAGAAAACGGCCGCGCGGCCGGCCTGCGCGCCCTCGCCCTGCAGCGTCAGGAACCGTTCCTTGACGGCATAGACGCTCAAGCTCGCGACCTCACGCGCCAGGCGGCCCAGCCCTTGGCCCGCAACACGCAAGCGGGGCAGGCGCCGCAGCCATAGCCCCAATCATGACGGCGGCCCCGCTCGCCAAGATAGCACGTATGCGAATGTTCGTTGACGAGATCGACCAGCGCATCGCCGCCAAGCGCATGGGCGCGCTGCCAGCTCTCCGCCTTGGTGAGCCGCATCAAGGGCGCTTCAAAGACGAAATCGGCGTCCATGCCGAGCCTCAGCGCCTTCGTCTGAGCGTCGAGCGCATCGGCGCGGCAGTCTGGATAGCCCGAGAAATCCGCTTCGCACATGCCGCCGACAAGTACGCCCGCGCCGCGCCGGTAGGCGAGCGCCGCCGCCAGGACGAGAAATGCGAGGTTGCGTCCGGGTACGAAGGTCGTCGGCAGGCCGTCGTCGCCGAATGCGATTTCCGCTTCGCGCGTCAACGCGGTCTCGCTCAGGGCGCCAAGTCCCTTGAGGTCAGCAAGCGTGTCGGGGCCGAGGCGGGCGCCCCAAGCGGGGAAGACGCGCGCAAGTTCGGCGCGCAGGGTCGCGCGCGCTGCAAGTTCGACGGCATGGCGCTGGCCGTAGTCAAATCCGATCGTTTCGACCCACGCGTAGCGATCCAGCGCCCAGGCGAGTGCGATCGCCGAATCCTGCCCGCCGGAAAACAGCACAAGCGCTTTTCCGTGATCGAGAGCGCGCATGTTAGACTGGCCCTTTTCCGAAGGAGTTGCGCCCCTGATGTTGAACGCCGTCCTGCTTTATGCAACCGCCCCCGATGCGCAAACGGCGCGCGCGATCGCCGCGGCGCTGGTGGAGGGCCGTCTCGCCGCCTGTGTGAATATTCTGGGCGAGATCCAGTCCGTCTATCGCTGGGAAGGCGCCGTTGAGACCGCCGCGGAATGGGCATTTCTGGTCAAGACCACTGAGCAGGCCGCGCCGGAAGCGCGCCGGGCCATCCTCAGCCGCCACCCCTATGCAACGCCCGCCATTGTCGGCCTCGCCATCGATGGGCCGACCTCGCATGCGGGGTTTCTTGATTGGATCCAAACACAGACCGCCACCTCTGGTTGAGCTAGCGCCATGAAGCAACCTCAAGTTAACCGTCGCGCGCTATGGTTAACTCGCGCGACGCCAATCGCCCCCAGTCGACCCTGCCGGTTCGCAAGCTCCAAAGCGCCCGGCCCGGCGAACGCGCCTCAGCGCCCGCGGCCCTCAATGCCGCCCTCCTCCGCGCTGCAGCTTAACGCCGCGGGTCCGGCCCTGACCGCCGGACCCGCGGCCTTTTTCGTGGGCGTTGCGAGGACAAAAGCCGCAGCGTCGCGCCAGACGGGGGCGGCGCCAAGATCGCTGAAGATGAGGTGCCAGCTCTCCGGATAGAGCTTGACCTCGACGTCGCCGCAGAGGCGCCCAGCCATGCGTTGCTGCGTCTTCACAGGGATGATTTCGTCCTTCGCGCCCGTGAGAACGAGGACGCGTCCGCCGACGTCGTTTGACGCGTCCCAGCCTTCGCCCATCAGACGCACCACGCCGAGGATTGCGTCGAGCCGCGTTTCCTTGATCACGAGCGGGTCCTTGATCATCTCGCGGATCAGCGGGATGTTATCCGTGGACTGACGGCCTGCGCGCTCGCCGGTGAGCGTCTTGCCCGGCGCGAGCGTCGCCGCAACATTGAGGGAAAGCCGGTACGCGAGCGGCATTTGCGAGGCGCCCCAGACTCCCGGCGCGGCGAGGATCGCGCCGTCGGCGTCAAGCGGCGCCTCTTTCATCGCAGCGAGCACGACCGCGGCGCCCATCGAATGACCGGCGACGACGACAGGCAGGCCCGGTTCCGCCGAACGCACGGCGGCGACAGCAGCGCGAAGATCGGCTGTCATCGCGGGCACCCCCAGCCAACGGCCGAACCTGGGAGAACGCCCAAAACCGCGCTGGTCATAGGCGTAGAGCGCGACGGCTTCTTTCGCGAAGGCTTCTCCGGCCGAGCGGAAAGCGTGGGCGTGGTCGTTCATGCCGTGGACTGCGACGACGACGGCCTTGGGCGCATCAGGCCGCCACACCTCAAGGCCGAGCGCTGCGCCGTCTGCAGCAATGAGCTTGCCGTTCTCAATGCGCGGCGTCGTCACGGCGGCGGGCGCATCCGGAAAAGATGCGCACGCTGAAAGGAAGATGACCAGGGCGGCGGATAACGCTCTCAACATCATCATCATCAGCCCCCCGGACGAGTTTGGACCGCGTCATCAACCGCACCGCCGGCGAATTGTTCGAGCCGGGCAAGCGCCGCGCCGAACTGACGCCGTTCCTCCGCAGAAAGATCATCAAGCAGGCGGCGTTCGAAGTCGAGCGCCAGCTTGGCGATGCGGCTGAAGACAGCGCGCCCCTCTGTCGACAGCGACAAGAGCGCGACGCGCCGATCGCCTTTGTCTTCGCTGCGCGCGACGAGCCCCTTGTCTTCGAGCGAAGCGACCGCGCGGCTGACCGCCATTTTGTCGAGCGGAGTCAAGGCGACGACATCGCGCGCGGCCATTTTGTCTTTTTGGCTGATGACGGCGAGCACGCGCCATTCCGGGATGGAGACGCCTTCGTCGGCGTAGGCGCGCGCGAGCATCCGCGACAGCCGGTCGCCGAGTGCGACGACGCGGTAGGGCAGAAACTCCTGGAGGATAAAACGCTGCGGCATGGTTCGGAACGCGGACGCCGAGCTTTGATTCACTGGGTACGGATGGTCACGCCTTCAGTACGCCGCGGCGGATCTGGTCTTCCTCGATCGACTCGAAGAGCGCCTTGAAATTGCCCTCGCCGAAGCCCTCATTGCCTTTGCGCTGAATGATCTCGAAGAAGATCGGCCCAATCGCATCCTGCGTGAAGATCTGGAGGAGAAGCCCCTGCCCTTGCGTCGGGGCGCCGTCGACGAGGATGGAATCCTTGCGCAGGCGCTCGACATTTTCGCCATGGCCCGGCACCCGCGTATCGACCTTGTCGAAATAGGTGTCCGGCGTCGACTGGAACGGCACGCCGCGGCGGCGCAAGGTCTCGACTGTGCCGTAGATATCGTTGGTTCCGAGCGCGATGTGCTGGATGCCCTCGCCGTTATAGCGCTTCAGGAACTCTTCGATCTGCGATTTGTCGTCCTGGCTCTCATTCAGCGGTATGCGGATCTTTCCGCACGGGCTCGTCATCGCTTTTGAGAAGAGGCCAGTCAGCTTGCCTTCGATGTCGAAGTAGCGGATCTGCCGGAAGTTGAAGATCTTTTCGTAATAGCTCGCCCACTTGTCCATATTGCCGCGATGGAGGTTGTGCGTGAGGTGGTCGATATAGGTGAGCCCGGCGTCATTCGCTTGCGGATTCGCGCCGGCGATCGGCTCGAAATCGACGTCATAGATGGTGCGCGCGCCGTAACGGTCGACAAGATAGACATTAAGCCCGCCGATCCCTTCGATCGCCGGGATATTGAGCTCCATCGGGCCGGATTTGGCTTCGACGGGCTTTGCGCCGCGGCGGACTGCCTCTTTCATCGCCGCGCCCGCATCCTTCACGCGGAAGGCCATGGCGTTGGCGCCGGCGCCGTGAATGTCGCGGAACGTGTTCGGCTGGCCGCCCTGCTCGCGATTCAGGATGAAATTGATGTCGCCCTGGCGGTAATGGACGACATCCTTGGAGCGATGCCGCCCGACGGCGACGAAGCCGAGCGTTTCAAACAGCTTGCCGAGAACAGCCGGATCAGGGCCCGTGAACTCGACGAACTCAAAACCGTCCGTGCCGACGGGATTTTCGAAGATATCGGGCATCGCAGCCTCCCTTGGGGGTTCCGCGCATTAGTAACGACTGTTACTATCAAACACAAGGCGACAGGCCGGCGCGGGGTGCCGAAGGCTCGGGACAATGCCGAAGACGGATCACCAGAAGGTCGAAGCAGATCTCACCGCTTACGGTCTTTCACTGCCCGAGACTGACGTCGTCCCAGGCTGGGGGCCGACGCGATACATGCACGTGCGAAAGCGCGGCTTCGCCGTCTTTGGCGCGAAAGACGAACCTGCGGATGCGCTGACGCTGATCTTCAAACTCCCGGTCTCGGCGCCGATGGTCGGCGACCTCTATTTCGTGCGCGAAAGCCGCGGCTGGTTCAAACAGCACAACTGGGTGATCGCTCATTTCGGCCCCGAGGACGACATTCGCGCGGAAGTCGAAACGCTGCGCTATTGGATGCGGCAGAGCTATGTCGCCGTTGCGCCCATAAAGCTTTCGCGACTCATCGACGCCGCGGCGCGCTGAAGGCGCGGTAAATCTGTGGTCGCCAACACGAGCGCGCCGTAGGCGCCTTGCGCTCCGACGGGGTTTCGTGATGATCGCGCCGCCGACCTTGAGCTGTCAACGCTATGTACGCGCCGCCGCACTTTGCCGAGCATGACCCAGCGGTCCTCGCGGACCTCATCCGCGCGCATCCCTTCGCGACACTCGTCGTCAACGGCGCGGAAGGACCCGTCGCCACCCATGTCCCGCTCGCGCCGGAATTATCCGAAGACGGAAGGATTGCCGCGCTTGTCGGCCATGTCGCGCGCGCCAATCCGTTTTGGTCGGCCGTAGAACGCGCGCCGCAAGCGCTGGCGATTTTCTCCGGAACCGACGGCTATGTGTCGCCGAGTTCCTATCCGTCGAAAGCCGAACACGGCAAGGTCGTCCCGACCTGGAACTATGTGCGCATCGAGGCGCGCGGCCTTATCTCGTTGGTAGAAGACGAGTCTCGCCTCCGCGCCATTGTCGAGACGCTCACGCAGCTGATGGAAGCGCGGCGCGCGAAGCCCTGGTCAATCGCCGATGCGCCGGAAGCCTATCTTTCGTCGATGCTGAAACGCATTGTAGGGTTCAGGATCGCCGTCGCCTCTCTCAAGGGCGCAAGGAAGCTCAGTCAGAACAAAAGCGCAGAAGACCGCGCGGGCGCCGCAGCGGGTCTTCTGCGCGACGGCAATGACGCACTCGCAGCGATGACGGCGGACGCCATGAGGAAGACGCCATGAAACTCTACGGCTATTGGCGGTCAAGCGCGACCTATCGCGTCCGCATCGCAATGAATCTCAAGAACCTTGCCTATGACTATCATCCAATCAATCTGCTGAAGGACGAGCAGAATGCGCCGTCCTATCTGGCCGTCAGCCCGCAAGGGCTCGTGCCGACGCTGATCGACGGCGACATCCGCCTCAATCAGTCGCTCGCGATCATCGCGTATCTGGAGGAGACGCGCCCGACGCCGCCGCTTCTGCAGAAGACGCCGGCGCTGCGCGCCAAGGCCCGCGCCATCGCCATGGCGATCGCCTGCGAGGCGCAGCCTTTCGGCAATCTCCGTATCCTGAATTATCTGAAGTCAGAACTTGGATTTGACGACGCAAAGCGCACGGCGTTTCTCAATCGGTTCCCCGGCGGCGCGCTGAAGGCCGTCGAGGCGCTCGCGAAGGAAACGGCCGGACGCTTTCTCATCGGCGACACGCCCGGCCTCGCCGACGCCTTTCTGGTCCCGCAGCTTTACGCGGCGCGCCGGTTCAATGTGGATATCGCAAGCTGCGAGACGCTCTTGGCGGTCGACGCCGAATGCGCAAAGCTGGACGCCTTCCAGCGCGCTCATCCCGATGCGCAGCCCGACGCGGTCAAAGCCTGAGCCATGCAGCCCCTCATCTTCGCCATTGGCGACAAGAAGCCTGTCATCCATCCGTCCGCCTTCATCGCCCCTGGCGCCGTCGTTTGCGGCGATGTCGAAGTGCATGAGAATGCGTCGATCTGGTATGGCTGCGTGCTGCGCGCGGACACCAACAAGATCCGCATCGGCAAGGGGTCAAACGTCCAGGACGGCTCCATTCTGCATGTGGACGACCCGCGCTGGGGCGGCCTGCCGGTCCTCCTCGGCGAGAACGTGTTGGTCGGCCACAAGGTCATGTTGCATGGCTGCACGATCGAGGACGGCGGCTTTGTCGGCATGTGCGCGACCATGCTCGACGGTTCGGTCGTCAAATCCGGCGGGTTTCTCGCCGCCGGCGCTTTCCTGACGCCCGGCAAGACCGTGCCCACAGGCGAGATGTGGGCGGGGACGCCGGCACGCAAGTTCCGCGATCTCAAAGAGGGCGAGGACAAAATGGCGCTGTTAGGCGCTGCGCATTATATCGAGGAAGCGCGCATCCACCGCGACGCTTTGGCGCGGCGCCTTTAGCGCGCCGGGCGCACAAGTGGGAACCGGTTTTGCGCGAAAAGGCGCGCCAGAATAGAGCACTGATCATCGGGCGCGATTCAGAAATCGCGCCCGATGATCTAGCGCGCGGCCTCTGCGGCGCATGCTTCTCACACGCCTGTCGCAAAGAGAGCGCATGATCGTCCGGCAGCTTCGCAGGACCCGACGATGAAACGCAGCCTCATTTCCATCGCCATCGCAGCATCCGCCGCCGCGACAGCCGCCGAAGCGGGCCCCGCCGGCAAGCCTCTGGAGTTTCCCGCTGCGCCCGACGGCCGCCAGGTCCTGGCGATCGACCTCCACATGCACACCGTTTTTTCGGACGGCGAAGTGTGGCCGACCGTGCGCGTCGAGGAAGCCCGCCGGGACGGCGTCGCGCTCATCGCCATGACGGATCACATCGAGTGGCAGCCCAAGCTCGACGATATTCCGCATAAGGACCGCAATCGCTCCTTCATGATCGCAAGCGCCGCGGCGGAAGCGGCGGGCGTCCTCGTGGTCAACGGCGCAGAAGTGACGCGCGGCCAGCCTGTCGGTCATATCAATGCGGTGTTTCTGAAAGACGTGAACGCGCTGACGCCGCCGAAAGTCTCGGCGCGGAATCGCGAGGAGTCGCTCGAACGATTCAACGAGGGTTCGACAGAGAACCTCGCATCGGCCCGCGCGTCGCTCGACGCCGCCAAGGCGCAGGGCGGGTTCGTCTTCATCAACCATCCGTCCTGGACTGGACAATCAAAGAGCGGACTTGCGAACTTCACCGCCTTCCACCGCAAGGCGGTCGCCGACAAGGTTATCGATGGAATCGAAGTCGCCAATGGAGAAATCTACTCCGAAGACGCGTTCCGGATCGCGCTTGAGAATAATCTCGCGATCCTCGGCGTCTCGGACATTCACGGGCTCATCGCCTGGGATTATGAGACCGAATTCAACGGCGCCAACAAGACCGGCGCGCCGGGCGTCCGCACGGCGACCTTGGTGCTTGCACGCGACAAGAGCCCGGACGCCGTCCGCCGCGCCCTGCTCGATCGCGCCACTGTGGCAGTCATGGCAAAGACCCTTTACGGCCGCGCGCGCGATCTTGCGCCGGTGGTCGACGGCGCGCTGACCTTGCGTCTCGAAGGCCCAGTCGTCGAGTATGGCGAGCCGACTGAGGTCCAGAAGTTGATGATCGCGAATGCGGCGCCGATTCCCTTGACGCTGCGCAGCGTCGCCGCCCAGGGGTTCGGCGGCAATCCGCGCACATTCACCGTTCCGGCGCGTTCCGAAATCCGCGTGCAGCTGACCGCCTTGCCGAAGCCCGAGACCTTCCGCGCGATGACGTTCGAGGTCCTGAACGCCTACACGTCGCCCGAAAAGCTGCTCCGCATCGACCTCGCCGTCGAGCAACCGGCTCCGTAGGCTTTCAGGGAGGGCGGCCGATCGTTCCTCAAGAGCCAGCCGGCCTTGAAAGAAGGCGCCGCGCGCGGCATCGTCCGCGCGCCGATTGTCGCGTCGCCGCCGGCTCACCCCTCCTGAGGCTCTTCCCGCATGGCGGAATCCGTCGCGCCGAAAAAATCCAAAGAAGTGCTCGTCATCGGCGCGTCGTCGCTCGGCACGATGTTCGAGTGGTACGACTTCTTCCTCTATGGCGCGCTGGCGACCCATATCGCGCGGCATTTCTTTTCCGGCGTCGATGAAACGACCGGCTTCATTTTCGCCCTCGCCGCCTTCGCCGCCGGGTTTATCGTGCGCCCGCTCGGTGCGCTCGTCTTCGGCCGGCTCGGCGACGTCGTGGGGCGCAAGCACACCTTTCTGATCACCATGGCGCTGATGGGCGCCTCGACCTTCGCCGTGGGGCTCCTTCCCGGCTACGCGGAGATCGGCATCGCTGCGCCGATCATCCTTGTGCTGCTGAGGCTTGCGCAGGGCCTCGCCATTGGCGGGGAATATGGCGGCGCCGTCATCTATGTCGCCGAGCACGCGCCGGATCGACAGCGCGGGTTTCAGACAAGCTGGATCCAGACGACGGCGGCTTTCGGCCTGCTCCTGTCGTTGCTTGTCATCATGGCGACCCGCGCGGTCATGGGCAAAGAGCCGTTCGAGGCTTACGGCTGGCGTGCTCCATTTCTTCTGTCGATTTTCCTCCTCGGCATCTCGCTCTGGATACGGATGAAGCTCAATGAGAGCCCGGTGTTCCAGAAGATGAAGGACGAGGCGGCGACGTCCGCCGCGCCGTTCCGCGAGGCCTTCGGCGCCTGGAAGAATCTGAAGATCGTGCTGATTGCGCTCTTCGGCGCGGTCGCGGGTCAAGCCGTGACCTTTTACACCGGCACCTTCTACGCGCTCTATTTTCTCGAGCGCAATCTCAAGGTCGACGGCCAGCAGGCCAACGCCCTCGTCGCGATCGCGCTCGTCCTCGGCGCGCCGCTTTATGTGTTCTGGGGTTGGCTCAGCGATCGCGTTGGGCGCCGGCCGATCATCCTCGGCGGCCTCGCCGCGGCCATCGTCTTGTACTTTCCGCTCTTCAGCTGGCTGACGGCGGCGGCCAATCCGGCGCTCGCCCATGCCCGCGCGACGGCGCCTGTGTCAGTGACGGCGGACCCTGCGCAATGCTCCTTTCAATTCGATCCTGTGGGCCGGACGAAATTTGACCAGCGCTCCTGCGATATTGCCAAATCCTATCTCGCGCGTGCGGGCGTGTCTTACGCCTCCGTAGACGGACCGCCCGGCGGCGGAACTGCGCTTTCGATCGGCGATGTGCGCATCACGGCGCCGGAGACGGCGGGGCTCTCGGAAGGCGAGCGGGCAGCCGCCAAAGCAGCCTTCCATGACGAAGCCGGGCGCGCGCTGAAGGCGGTCGGCTATCCCGCGTCAGCGGATCCAAAGGCGGTGAACGGACCGCTCGTCGTCGCGATCATCGTCATGCTGATGAATATCACCGCCATGGCCTATGGACCGATGGCGGCCATGCTGGTCGAGATGTTTCCGGCGCGCGTGCGTTACACGTCGATGTCTCTGCCCTATCATATCGGGAACGGATGGTTCGGCGGCTTTCTGCCGACGACAGCGTTCGCCATCGTCGCCGCGACGGGCAGCGCGCTCGCGGGACTTTGGTATCCGATCGTCATCGCCGGCGCGACCTTCGCCTTCGGCTTTGTTTTTCTCAAAGAGACTCGCGGCGCGCATATCGAACACGCGAATTTCGGCACGAGCTAAGCTCTTCAGGCACAGCGCCGAGGGATTCGTCTGATAAACGATCGCGCCGGTTGCGACGGGTCGCCTTGCCGATTCAATCACGATCCCAACCGGTTATGCGCTACCCGAAGAATCCGCGGATCCAACCGAGCGCCTCTACGCCGAAATGCCAGGCATAGTAAGAGAACACGACGGCGCCGGTCGAAACGAACAGGCCGATCAACGCAAGAAGCCCGTCGCGTTGGGCGAGCGCAAGCGCAACGACGCCCGCTGCGAGCGCCGGCGGAATATTGCCGAGGAATGGAATTGGAAGAATGAGAATGAGACCCAGAACAAGGAACACAACGCCGTAAAGCCGCGCAAAGACGCCTTCCGTGAGGAAGTGCAGCCGGGGCTTGGCGATGCGCTCGACGAATTTCAACCGGCGTTCGAGATCGTCTATCCCCTTGAGGAGTTTGCTGCGGCCGATCGTCTTGTCGCGCATCCAACGCGGCAGCCAGGGCGCCTTATAACCGAGCAGCATCTGGATCGCGAACATCGAGAGGATGACGCCGGCGACAGTCGGCACGCCCGGCGGCATCGGCAGGCAAACCGGCGCCATGACGACGATGATGCTGAGGCCGAACGCCCGCGAGCCGAGCGCGTCGAGAACTTCGCCCGCCGAGATGCGGTCGCGGCCAAGCTTGCCGATCGCGGTGCGCAAAGACTCGTAGATCGGCGACGGCATGTTTTTTCCTCACCCGCCTTCGTGCGCGGCGGCCGGGAGTCTATACAAATTTTCCCTGAAAATCCGCCGAATTCGACAGAGCCGCCGGAAGGCTCGGGTCAGGCGCTCGTGACCGAAGAATCCGTCACTCTGGCTTCAATGCGACAAGGCGCAGATCTTCCTATGAATGTGCACCCAAACCCATCGCCAAAAGCGCGAATATAATGATGCCGAGGCCGATCCGGTAATAGGCGAAAGGCAGGAGACCCCGCCGCGACACAAAGCCGATAAACGCCTTGATGATGAACAGGGCGGACACAAAGGCGACGACGAAGCCGATGGCGATGGTCGAAAGACCATCCGCATTGAGCGTTTCCCGAGCTTTGAAGAGGCTGTAGGCAGTGGCGCCGATCATCGTCGGGATCGCCACGAAGAACGAGAATTCCGCGGCCGCCGTCTTTTCTACGCCCATCAGCCGTGCGCCGACGATCGTCGCGCCGGAACGCGACACGCCCGGCACTAGCGCAAGGCATTGCACGATGCCGATCTTCAGAGCCGTCAGCGGACTGATCGATTCGGCGTCCGTGAAGCGCACGGCCGGCTTGGCGCGCTCGACAAGAATCATGACGACGCCGCCGAGGATCAGCGTCGCGGCCACGACATCGGCCCGGAAGAGATTGGTTTCAACGAAATCGCCAAAGGCGAGGCCGAGCACGACCGCCGGGAGAAAGGCGAGGAATATGCCGAGCGCGAAGCGGCGCGCGCCTGCGTCGGAGAAAACGCCGATCGCCTTGCCCCAGAGCCGGCTCCAATAAGCGACGACGACTGCGAGAATGGCGCCAAGCTGGATGACAATCTCGAACACATTGCCCGGCGGCGTCGGGAGATGGAAGAAATCGCGCACGAGGATCATGTGCCCGGTCGACGATACGGGGATGAACTCGGTCAGCCCTTCGACGAGGCCGAGAATGACTGCGGAAATCCAGAGCGCTTCAATGGCCGCTTCATGAGACGGGGGTTCGGTCGGCTGCATCACACACACAGGGTTTGCGCGTACGGCCCAAACGCGCCGTCGTCATTTCGCGCTTTTCTCACGGACAGATCGAGCGAAAGAGCGCCGTTTCAGCCGTAACAAGATTTGCGCTGAAATGAATAGAGCGCCGTTTCGAGCGCCCGGCGCCTGACAGGCTTTGCTCCTATGAATTCACGCGTTTGTCGCCGAGCGGCGCTTTACGAAAGCACGCCCGGACTGGCTCGCGCGCCGCGCTACACGGTTTCCGGGGTCACATCGCCCGGCTCGCCAGCGGCCGGCTGGTCTGCGCCGCCTTCTGCGTTCGCGTCGCCGCTCATCGGTGGGCGGGGCCTGCGCCGGCGCCGGCCGCGCCGATCATTGTCAAAACGGCCTTCGGCATTGCCCTCGGCGCGCGCTGGATCCGGCCGCGGTTCGCGGTCGCCTTCCGGCGCATCATCACCGCGCGGTTCGGGCGGACGGTCGCGCGGCTCATTTCGCTGTTGGTCGCGCCGCTGGTCATTGCGATGGCCGTTTCGGAAATCGTTCCGATTGTCATGGCGTTGATGCCCACGGTCGGAACGGTGATCCTGCCGGCCCTGAAAGTCCGGACGGCGGCCTTCGTCGTTTTGCCTGTCGTTCTGGCGATCGCCGGATCGATCTTCGGCGAAGGGATGCGGCTCGAACCGCGACTCGGGCTGGTCGGCGTCGAACTCGCCGTCTTCGCCGCCAAAGCCAGCTTGCGGCTGGTCGAAGCGCTGCGGATCGCGATGGAAGCGGCGGTCATTGTCGCTCATACCGGGCTGGTCGCTTTCAGCATCCTGCTGGTCGCCGTTCGGTAGCTGCGACGGCGCTTGCGGCTGCATCGCACGGATGACACGGAAATAATGTTCGGCGTGCTGAAGGTAGTTCTCCGCCTTGACGCGGTCGCCGGACGAATTCGCGTCGCGCGCAAGCGCAAGATACTTGTCATAAATCTGATTGGCCGTGCCCCTGATGCGCACGTCTGGTCCGTTCGAATCGAGGGCGCGATTAACATTCATGCCCTGGCGGCGGCGTTGATTGCGCCCGCGCTTCATAGATGCGTCCTGTCGTTGCGTTCGAAAAATTGAGTCTATTCCTGCGTTGTTCTCGCGCTCGTCTTAGCGGCGCCGTACCAACATCCCTTGCGCTCCAGCGGCCGAATTAACCGGTTACGCTGCTCCGGCGGTGTCCTGCCGCGCCTTGAGGATATCGATTAGACCTTAGGTATCAGCGCTGTTCCTTGAGCCCTTCATAAACCGGCCGCCGCAATTGATTTCTAGTCCGTCCCCTCGCATCGCCGTTACGCGCGGACTTTTCCGCCGTTTGCAGCCCCTATCGCCATCAAGGAGTGAGACATCGATCTGAAGCGGCGCTAAAGTTTTCTCGCCGAAAGCGCTTCTGATCGAGAGTCCGGGAGAGCATAGCCGGGCTTTGTGACGATTCAAACAGTTTTTTCCGCGCAATCGGCGACCAGGGCGCGCGGACGGCCGCCCAGATCTGGGTCAACAGCGATCGCTGCGTCTGGAAAGGCCGCAGCGGCAAGGGCTGTGACCGTCTCCGCTTGCCCGAACCCGAGTTCGACAATAATGAGCCCTCGTTGCGCCATGAGCGGCAGGGCGCCAGCAAAAATCGTACGGTAGGCGGACAGTCCGTCTGCCCCGGCGAAAAGGGCGCGGGGATCCTCATACTCTCGGATTCCTGGATCGAGCGTTTCGCTTTCGGCTTCAGGGATATAGGGCGGGTTGGACAGAATGAGATCGAAAGCGCCTTCCAACCCTTCGGTCCAGGATCCCTGCCGAATCTCCGCACGCGCCGCGAGGCCGAGCGCGTCCACATTGGTGCGCGCCAATGCGACGGATTCGGGCAAATAGTCGACGCCAATGCCATGCGCCGTGGGGAATTCTTTTAGGGCGGCGACGAGCAGACAGCCCGTTCCGGTCCCGAGGTCGAGGATGCGCAAGGGCGCCGTTTTTGCTCGGCGTTTCACGGCGGCCGCGATCAGCGTTTCGGAATCCGGACGTGGCAAGAGCATGGGCGGACGGCACTGGATCGTCAGCCCCCAGAATTCCTTTTCGCCAGTAATGTAGGCGACGGGTTCTCCAGCGACGCGTCGGGCGAGCGCGCCTTCGAGTATTTCGAGTTCTTCTGGGTTGAGCTTGCGGCACTCCTCCGCGATGAGGCCGGCGTCATCGAGCTTGAGCGCCCATTTGGCGAGGACACGCGCATCGAGACGGGGCGATTGCGATCGGCGGATCTTGGATGCGGCGTTAGTGATCCAGGCGCTGATCGTTGCCAGGCTCACGCCACCGCCTGCATTTCGGCGAGCCTATCGGCGCGGTCCTGAGAGACGAGCGCGTCCACGACCTGGCTGAGCGCGTCGCCGCGCACGACATCTTCGAGATTATACAGAGTCAGATTGATGCGGTGGTCGGTGACTCGACTCTGCGGAAAATTATAGGTGCGGATGCGTTCCGAGCGGTCGCCGGAGCCGACCATGCCCTTTCGTTGCGCAGCGCGCTCGGCGTCGGCTCTGGCGCGCTCCGCTTCATAGAGGCGTGCACGGAGCACTTTCAGGGCCTTGGCCTTGTTCTTGTGCTGCGATTTCTCATCTTGCTGGCTGACGACGACGCCCGTTGGAATGTGCGTGATGCGCACGGCGCTGTCCGTCGTGTTCACCGATTGCCCTCCGGGGCCGGAGGCGCGGAACACGTCGATCCGCAAATCGGACTCATTGATGACGATATCGACTTCCTCCGGCTCCGGAAGAACGGCGACCGTCGCCGCCGAGGTGTGCACGCGGCCTTGCGTTTCGGTCGCCGGCACACGCTGCACGCGGTGAACGCCGCCCTCGAATTTGAGCTTGGCGTAGACGCTTTCCCCGGAGATGTTCGCCTGGATTTCCTTGTAGCCGCCCATCTCGGATTCGGAGAGGGAAAGAACCTCGACGCGCCACCCCTGGAGCGCGGCGTAGCGCTGATACATTTTGAAAAGATCGCCGGCGAAGAGCGCCGCCTCGTCGCCGCCCGTGCCGGCCCGGACTTCAAGAATCACTGACGAGTCGTCAGCCTTGTCTTTCGGCAGGAGCATGATCTGAAGGTCAAACTCGACTTCAGGCTCGCGCCCCTTGAGCGTCTGCAATTCTTCGGCAGCGATCGAGGCCATCTCGGCGTCGCCGCCTGCGGCAAGCTCTTTCAGATCCACAAGTTGCTTGCGGATCGACGCCAGCTCCTTGGCCTTTTCTGCGACGGCTTTGAGTTCGCCATGCTCTTTCGAAAGGCGGACGATATCCTCGCCTTTGGTCGCGGAGGCCATCTGGGCCTCGACCTTTTCAAACCGGGCGATCAGAGCGTCGAGCTTCTGCTGGGGGATCAAGCTGGCGTTTTCCTGCGCTTTGGGCCAGGACGACCCGCGCTCAAGAATGGGTTGATGATCGTCAGCCGGCTGAAGCTCCGGCCGGACTGCATGTCTTCACTGTAGAGTGTTTCGCACTCACTTTCGAGGGCGGCGGCGACGATGAGGGCGTCGAAGAAAGCAAGGCGATGGGCTGATGCGATTGCCCGGGCCGCCGCATGCGTCTTGAGCGTCATAGGAATGGGCGAATCCACAAGATCGAGCGCGTCCTCGACTGCGGCGTCGACCTCGGACCAGGGCCTTCCAATCTTGCGCACTGACACAGCGACGAATTCATTCAGCACTTGCACGCTGAGCTTGCCGCCGACTTGCAGCAGCGCCCGCGCAATGTCGGCTTTCTTACCTTCCTCCTGGGCGTAAAGAAGGATGTTCGTATCGAAAAAGGCGCTCAACGCTTGTTCGCTTCGTCGCGATCGAATCGATACCCCTTGGGCCGCAACCATTTGCGCGCCGCCATGCGCGCGAGAGCCGCCTTGCGCCGGTCGCACTTTTCAACCGTGATCCGCCGGTCTTCCGCTTCGACGACGGTCAGCTCGTCCCCAGCCTTGAGGCCAAGCTTTTCCACCAATGTCTTCGGCAGACGGACGCCGAGGCTATTGCCCCATTTTGAGACTTGCATGCACGCACCAATGTATATCATAAAGATGATATCCTTTCAGGTGCGCCGGTTCAAGTATCGTCCATAGGCAACCAAACCTCGCACAGCGCGATGTTCGCGTGCCTAAGATCAAATTGATCAACATGTCGGAATTATCCGCTCCGCGGCTTCGCCTTGCGGCGGGCCTTACGACGCGTTCTTCGTTATGCGGCCGGTACGGCTTCTTTTTCTTCCCGCGCCCGGATCTCTGTCGCCTTCTTCTCCACGAGCTCCACGAGGTGATCGACGATCTTGTCGTTGTCGATGCGATAGGACGGCTCGCCGTCGAGATATATCTGCCCGTGTTCCTTGCCGGCGCCGCCGCCGGTGAAGCCGATATCCGTCTCGCGCGCTTCGCCGGGGCCGTTGACAACGCAGCCGATCACCGAGAGCGACAAGGGCGTCGTCACATGCGCCAAGCGCTTTTCAAGCTTCTCCACCGTATCGATGACGTTGAAGCCCTGCCGCGCACAGGACGGGCAGGAGACAACATTGACGCCGCGATGGCGGAGGCCCAGGGACTTCAGAATATCGAAGCCGACTTTGATCTCTTCGACCGGATCGGCGGACAGCGATACACGGATGGTGTCGCCGATGCCGGCCCACAGGAGCGAGCCCATGCCGATCGCGGTCTTGACGGACCCGATGCGCAGGCCACCCGCTTCGGTGACGCCAAGATGCAAGGGACAGTCGATCGCGTCGGCGAGCATCTGATAGGCGGCGACGGTGAGGAAGACGTCCGACGCCTTCACCGAAATCTTGAACTCGTGAAAGTCATTGTCCTGAAGAATGCGCGCATGGTCGAGCGCGCTTTCGACCATCGCTTCGGGACAGGGCTCGCCGTATTTCTCAAGGAGGTCCTTTTCGAGCGAGCCGCCATTGACGCCGATGCGCATCGAACAGCCATAGTCCTTGGCCGCCTTGATGACCTCGCGCACGCGCTCTTCGGAGCCGATGTTGCCGGGGTTGATCCGGAGGCAGGCCGCGCCCGCTTTCGCCGCCTCAATGCCGCGCTTGTAGTGGAAGTGGATGTCCGCGACGATCGGGACCGGCACATTTTTGCAAATGGTCCCGAGCGCTTCCGTCGATTCAACGTCGGGACAGGAAACGCGGACGATATCCGCGCCCGCCTCGGCAATCTCATTGACCTGACGGATAGTCGCCTGGGCGTCCGACGTCAGAGTATTGGTCATGGACTGCACCGCTATCGGGGCGTCGCCCCCGACGGGCACTTTGCCGACTTTGATCTGGCGGCACTTCCGGCGGGCGATATCGCGCCACGGACGAACGGACGACATGCGAAAAACCCTTCTGCGCTGCACCCAAGTTTACGCACGCCGCCGGGATGTCAAGGGCCTGGGCTCGCCCTACCCCGCCAATCTGCGCTGCGGCTCTATTGCGGCCGGTCGAACCGGAATGTGTAGCGCAGGTCATAAGCCGCTTTTGCGGCGCCGTTTTGGACCTTAGGCTCAAACGACCAGCGACGAATTGCGTTCAGCGCCGCTTCATTGAAACACTGGTTCGACGAAGCCGCCACACGCGCGCTGGTTACGATCCCGCGGCGCGTAACGTTAAAGGCGACTTCAACCGTCTCCCTCGGGCTAGCGAGTGACTCGCAGCGCTTGGGATATACTGGGTCGATGCGTTCGACAGCTTTCGCCGGCGTATCTGCGCGGGGCTCGTTACCCGGGAGACCGACAATGGCCGGCGCCTCCGGCCCATCTGGGAGAGGCTCGGCCGACGCTGGCACTGAAACCGGCGCGGTATCGGCGGGTCGATCGGGCGCAAAGCTGAACGGCGTCGAACGCTCATGCGCCGTCGTCACCACTTTGATTACGCACCACAAGATGAAGACGATGATAGCGAGCGCGAACCATAGCGGCATGTCCTGCCGCTCGAGTTCGGTCTCGTCGCGCTTAATCGCCTCATACTTTTCTGGTTCGATCTCAATTGGGCGTGCGGCGCCAGTTTCTTCCTTCCAGCGGCGAGCGACTTCTTCCGAGTTGAGACCAAGCTGGCGGGCGTAGACATTCACGAACCCGACAGCGAAAGGACGCGACGGTAAGGCGTTTGTCGCCATCTGCTCGATCGCATCTAGAAAATTCTGTTTGATGTGCGTGCGTTCGGCGACCTCGGCGAGGCTGAGGCCAGCGCTTTCACGCGACGCCCTAAGGAGGGACCCGACAGTGGGGAATTCGCGCGCATCAATATCGGCCTGGCGGCGGCGCGCGCGCGCGTCTTCCATCTGAACGATTTCGGCCGAACTGTTGGTCGCCACGTGCCCAATACCCCAGACGCCACTCAACGCTACCGGATTCGTCGCGCCTTACGAGTCCGCCAGGAGGCGCGACAATGGCCGGAACCGTCCCAGGACGGCGCGCCAGCCTTGCGATGTTCCGAACATAGCAGCCTGGGCGCCAAAGTAGAATCAGGAGTTCGAAAACGAGGTTAAATTGCAGCGAAGAGTCACCGCCACGCCTCAAAAACCGCGCCCTGCCCGGCGAGGTGGGCACTGAGCGGCGCGCGTAGCGATCCCGGGGAGGCGACGAGCGCTGTCTTGAGCCAGTTCTCGAGGGCGCCGGCGTCGAGCGAGCGGATCAGCCGGCGGAATGGGCCGACCGCCGATGCAGGAACCGAGAGCCGTCTGAGGCCAAGGCCGATCAACGCGGCGGCGATCAAAGGGTCGGCGGTCTGCTCGCCGCAATAGGACAGGGGTTTGCCTGCAGCCGAAGCTTTGCTGACGAGCAGACGGACGAAATCGAGGAAAACGGGCTCCAGCGGATCATAGCGGCGCTGGACGCGCTCGGATTCCCGATCCGCGGCGAAGAAGAACTGGGCAAGGTCATTGCCGCCGACGGAGAGAAAATCCGTCCGCGATGCAATTGCCTCAAGCTGCCAGACTGCGGCCGGAATTTCAATCATGGCGCCGAGCTTGATGCTGCGCGGCAAGGCGCGGCCGCGCCGCTCGCGAAGCGCAATTTCAAGATCGAGGAGCGCCTTGGCCGCGTCGACTTCCGCCGGCAAGGTCACCATCGGGAACATGAGGCAAAGATTGCGCCCTTCCGCCGCGCCAAGCAACGCGCGCAATTGCGGCCGGATGATCCCTGGCCTGTCGATGGCGAGGCGAAGACCGCGCCAGCCCATGGCCGGATTGCCCTCACGCTCGACGTTCATATAGGCGGCCGCCTTGTCGCCGCCGAGATCGGCGGTGCGAAACACGACGGGCTTGCCGTCCGCCTTGTCGAGCACTTCGCGATAGAGCCGTTCCTGGGCGGTCACGCGCGGCAGCGCCGCGCCGATGAGAAATTGCAATTCGGTGCGAAAGAGGCCGACGCCCGCCGCACCTGTTGCGGAAAGATGCGGCATGTCGAGCGCAAGACCGGCGTTCATCAGAATTTCGATGGCGACGCCGTCTTTCGTGACGGCGGGCAGGTCTTTTTCTTTGGCGAAAGCGAGCTGCCGCGAGGATTGGAGCTCGCGCTTCTCGACGTAACTCGCAATGATTTCTGGCGTC
Source organism: uncultured Caulobacterales bacterium (assembly GCA_964507915.1). Classification (GTDB taxonomy): domain Bacteria; phylum Pseudomonadota; class Alphaproteobacteria; order Caulobacterales; family Parvularculaceae; genus Amphiplicatus. Next base: position 330,413 of record CAZDRH010000001.1, on the reverse strand, counting down.
GGCCGGATATGGACTTCACCTGCCCCGCCGTCGATGATCGCATCATCGCCCTCGAAGGCACGATCCAGCGCATCGTCAAGCCCGCCGACGAGCGGAATTTGAAGGGCGCGCGCGACAATCGCGACATGTGACGTCGACGAGGCTTCGCCGAGGACGAGCCCCTTCAGCCGCGCGCGGTCATATTCGAGAAGGTCTGCGGGGCCCATGGAGCGCGCGAAAAGGATCGCATGGTCTGGCAGTTTCTTGGGCCTCTCAGCTCCCTCGCCCGCGAGGTGCCGCTGCAATCTATGTGCGAGATCGTCTAGATCGTGCAGACGCTCCCGGAGGTAGGGATCACGCGCCTGGCTAAGGCGCGCCCGGTTCTCGGCGCGCACCTTTTCCACCGCGGTCTCGGCAGTGAGTCCGGAAAACACCGCAGCCCGTAACTTTTCCTTCCAACCGCGATCATAGGCAAACAGCCGATAGGCCTCGAGCACTTCACGGCTGACGCCGGCGAGTTCTTCGTCTGCGAGCATGTCATCGACTGAGGCGCGCAAGGAGCCGATCGCCGCTTCGAGACGCTGCGCCTCTTCAGCGACATCGCCCGAAAACACCTTGTGCGCCGTTGCAGGCGTGTCGTGAAAGACGATCTTGCCGATGGCGACGCCCGACACGACGCCTTGGCCGGCAAGCTTCTCCGGCCGGTGCAGCATCTCGCCGACCGCGGCCGTCTCTTCCTGGCCGAGAAGTTCTCCGGAGGCGGCGACTTCGGCGAGTAAGGTTGCGAGCGCCTCGGCGGCCTCAATCTCATCATCCGTGTAGCGCCGGCTCGCCTTGTTCTGGAGAACGAGGACGCCAAGCACCTTGCCGGAGCGCAGGAGCGGCACGCCAAGAAACGAATGCAGAGGGTCCTCGCCGGTCTCCGCCTTGTAGACGAAGGCCGGGTGCAGCGGCGCATCCGCCGTGGAGAGGTATTGCCGCGTCGCCGCGACCGTGCCGACAAGGCCCTCGCCGAGCTTCAGGCGCGTCTTGTGGACAGCGGCGCGGTTGAGGCCTTCAGTTGAGTAGAGCTCGAGTTCGTCGTCCGGCCGAAGAAGGTAGATCGAGCAAACGTCGGCGACGATGTGCAGGGCGATAATGCGCGTGAGGTTATCGAGGCGCTCCTGCACCGTCGCCTCGGCGGCGACGGCTTCCTGCATGCGGCGCAGGAGTGCGGCGAGTCCTGGTCTTCCCCGCGACCCGGGGGCTCCGCCCGGTCCTCCCCGCGACTCCTCCATCGCCGCGCCTTACGCCGCCGTGCCCGGGGCGCGGTCGAGGCCATAGGCCTGGTGCAGCGCGCGCACGGCAAGTTCGGCGAATTGGGATTCTATCAGCACGCTGATCTTGATTTCGGATGTCGAAATGTTCTTGATATTGATGCCGCGCCCAGCGAGCGCCTTGAACATGGTCGCAGCGACGCCCGCATGGCTCTTCATGCCGACGCCGACGACTGACACTTTCACGATATCGCGCTCGCTCTGCAGTTCGGAGAAGCCGATCCCCGCCTTGGCGTCCGACAGGAGCGTCACGGCCCGCTGCAGCTCAGAATCCGGAATCGTGAAGGAAATGTTGGCCGCGCCCGGCTGCCGGGCAGGGCTTTGCACGATCATGTCGACATTGATGTTAGCGTCGGCGAGCAACACGAAAATGGTCGCGGCCTTGCCCGGTTCATCGGGGACCTGCAGGAGGCTCACGCCCGCTTCGTCGCGCGAAAGCGTGATGCCGGATACGATCTTCTTTTCCACGATGTCATCCTCATCGACGATGCTGGTGCCGGGGCCGGGCGCATCCGGCGGATCGAAACTCGAAACGACGCGCACCGGTACCTTATAGGCCATGGCGAGCTCGACCGAGCGGGTCTGCAGCACCTTGGCGCCGACCGACGCCATTTCGAGCATTTCCTCGAAGGAGATCTTGTCGATGCGGCGGGCCTGTTTGTGGATGCGGGGGTCAGTTGTGTAGACGCCATCGACATCCGTATAGATATCGCAACGGTCCGCCTTGACGGCCGCCGCGAGCGCGACGGCGGTCGTGTCCGACCCGCCGCGGCCGAGCGTCGCGATCCGGTTCTCGGGCCCAAGGCCCTGGAATCCAGAGACGACGGCGATTTCGCCCTCGTCCGCAGCCTCGGCAAGTTCCGTGGCGTCAAAATCGGCGATCCGCGCTTTGCCGTGTGCGCCATCGGTCAGAAGCGGGATCTGCCAGCCCTGCCAGGAACGCGCGCGATAGCCGATGTTCTGGAGCACCAAAGCTAAAAGGCCAGAGACGACCTGCTCGCCAGTCGCCACCACGACGTCGTATTCTCGGCCTCGCACATCAAGAGCCGGCGCGGGCGGCCCGGCTTCCTGGCACCAAGCGACAAGCTTATTGGTCTCGCCTGCCATCGCCGAGACGACGACAATGACGCTGTGTCCGGCATCGACTTCGCGGCGCACAAAGCGCGCCACATTGCGGATGCGGGGGATGTCGGCGACGGAGGTCCCGCCGAACTTCATCACCAAACGCATGGGCAGACCTCACGACCTAATCGTTTCGCCACCGCCTAATCTTTCGCGGCCTCAGTCCCGCATCCCATGAGACTAGGGGGGACGGCGTGACGCAGCCGCTTTGGACATGCGCAGGGCCGCGCTCATGCTAGGACTTCAAATGCAGAAAGCGGCATTCCCACGGGAAGGCAAGGCAGAATTGGTAATCTTTCGCGCATTCCAGCTGAGGGACCCTAGATGAGCGCCGAAGCCGCCCGTAAAGAATCGACGATCGATCCCGCGGAAGTCGAGAAATTCAGCCGGATCGCTGCCGAATGGTGGGATCCGCGTGGCAAGTTTCGACCTCTGCACAAGTTCAACCCTGCCCGGCTTGGCTATATCCGAGACGCTCTGATCGCTCATTTCAAACGCGACGCAAGATCGGCTCGGCCGCTTCTTGGCCTCCGCATCCTCGATGTCGGCTGCGGCGGAGGGCTCGTTTGCGAACCTATGGCGCGGCTCGGCGCGACGGTCACCGGGATCGACGCATCGGAGCGCAATATCGCCGTCGCATCACTCCATGCGCAAAGCCAAGGCATTGGCATCGACTATCGTGCCTCTACGGTAGAAGCGCTGTTCGCCGCCGGGGAGCGCCCCTTCGACGTCGTGCTCAATCTTGAGGTGATCGAGCATGTCGCCGACCCTGACTTATTCCTGAAATCGTCAGCCGCACTGTTGAAGCCTGACGGGATCATGGTCGTCGCGACGATTTCCCGAACATTGAAGGCCATTGTTCTCGCCAAGATCGGCGCAGAATACATTCTAGGCTGGCTGCCGCGCGGCGCGCATGATCCGCGCAAGTTTCTACGCCTGGGGGAACTGACAGAGCTTTTGCGCAAAGCTGGACTTGACGTGACAGGCTCAGCCGGCGTGTCTTATTTTCCACTGCTGGATCAATGGAAAATCACCCGGGATTGTGAGGTGAATTACTTGGTCACCGCTGCAGCGGCCGTCCTAACGCGCGCGCCATGAGCCTGGCGCTCCGCCGCGCCGGGTCCTGCGGCGACGATCACAATTGAGCACTCCGGCCGCAATCCTAAACAACCCCAACGCCTTTTTTTGCGTTGCTCCCGGTCCGCGCGCTGGACCGACGTTAACCGACAGGGTAAGAAATCCGCTGACTCTCTGGGCGTACAGATAACGGGTGGGCACCTATGGATTTTTCGGGATTGCTGGGGCTTTTCAGCGGAGGCATGTCGCCAGCGGTGGCGCTGGGCCTTACAGGGGTTTCTGTCATTCTATTCCTTGCCGCGGGCGCTTTTGCGGTACAAGGCATGCGCGCGTCGAGCGTTTCACGCCTCGCCCGCGCGGAAGCAGACGCCAAACTTGATGCGGCTCGGGACCTTGCGAGCGAAGTGAAGAATTTGCGGTCTCAGGTCGAAGAGGCGGTGTTGCATCACAACAGCGCCGTCGCCAATGCGTTCCTGATGCACAACGACGCCTGCACCGCGACGCGCGCGCGGGCTTCTGCAGCCGCCTACAAACCTCATGACGACGATGACGACCATCACAAACATCACGCCGCCACGCCGGCCCTGAAGGGCGGCCATCATGATGACGATGATGACCATCACGGCCACCACAAGGCGTCACATGGCGCGAAGGCTTTTCTCAAGGGCGGCCATCATGACGATGATGATGACGACCATCACGGACACCATAAAGCTTCAAACGGTGCCAAGGCGAGCTTGAAGGGCGGCCATCACGACGACGATGACGACGATCACCATGGGCATCACGCTGTGAAAGCCAGCGGGCACGATGACGACGACGATCATCATAAGCACCATGCATCACATTCAGGCGGTCATCATGACGACGATGACGACGACCATCACAAACATCATGCCGGCTCTTTCCTGAAGTCGTTCTTCGCGCGCCGCCAGAACCGCAACACTTACACGCACTGAAGTTTCGGCCGGACGCCGAAATGTGAACGGGGCCCTTGAGGGGCCCCGTTCCGTTTTTACGTCCTGGCTATTGCAGCCTTCAGAAGCGCAGGGCCTTCGCCTGTTTCACATGCGGCAGGGCCCGCACGCGGGCGAGCACTTCGTCCGTGATGGGATCGTCAACCGCGACAAGCGCGATGGCGTCGGCCCCCGGCGCTGAACGGCCCAAGTTGAAAGTGGCGATATTGACGCCGGCCGCGCCCAAGGTCTGGCCGAGGGCGCCGATGAAGCCCGGTTTGTCTTCATTCGTTACGTAGAGCATGTTCGGCGCGAAGACCGCCTCCATTTCGACGCCCTTGATCTCGACAATCCGCGGCTGGCCGCCGAAGAGCGCGCCGGACACGGTGCGGTCCTGGCGTTCGGTCACGATCCGCAGGCGGACGACGCTCTCATAATTCTCGGCGTCGTCGCGATAGGTCTCTGCGATCGCGACGCCGCGCTGTTTGGCGAGCATCGGCGCATTGACGAGATTGACGCCGGCGAGCATGGGCTTCAAGACCCCCGCGACCGCCGCAGCCGTCAGCGGCTTGGTGTTGAGGCGCGCGACGCCGCCCGCATAGGAAACTTCGATCGCCTTGACGCTCGTTTCGGTGAGCTGTCCCGCGAAGGCGCCGAGATGCTCAACGAGGCGCAGGAAAGGCTTGAGGCGCGGGGCTTCTTCCGCCGTGATCGACGGCATGTTCAGTGCATTCGAAACGGCGCCGCGCATGAGATACTCCGCCATTTGCTCGGCGACCTGCAGCGCCACATTCTCCTGCGCCTCCAGAGTCGACGCGCCGAGATGGGGCGTTGCGACGACGCGTTCATGCCCGAACAAAATGTGGGTCTTGGCGGGCTCCTCGGCGAAGACGTCGAGCGCGGCGCCGGCGACATGGCCGCTGTCGAGGGCCTCTTTCAAAGCTGTTTCGTCAAGCAATCCGCCGCGCGCGCAATTGACAATATAGACGCCGCGCTTGGCCTTCGCGATCGCCTCCGCCGAGAGAATGTTTTTCGTCTGTTCCGTGAGCGGCGTGTGCAAAGTGATGAAGTCGGCCCGCGCGAGCAGCGCCGGAAGGTCGACCTTTTCGACGCCAAGCTCGACAGCGCGCGCATCCGTCAGGAACGGATCGAAAGCGATGACCCGCATCTTGAGTCCATTGGCGCGCGAAGCGACGATGGAGCCGATATTGCCGCAGCCGATGATGCCGAGCGTCTTGCCGAAGAGTTCGACGCCCATAAACCGTGACTTTTCCCATTTGCCGGCGTGGGTTGATTGGTTGGCTTGCGGAATCTGCCGCGCGAGCGCGAACATCATGGCGAGGGCGTGTTCGGCCGTCGTGATCGCGTTGCCGTAGGGCGTGTTCATGACGACGACGCCGGCAGCGGTCGCGGCCGGAATGTCGATATTATCGACGCCGATCCCCGCGCGGCCGATCACCTTGAGCTTCACGCCTTTGGCGATGATGTCCGCCGTCGCCTTCGTCGCCGACCGCACGGCAAGGCCGTCATAGCCGCCGATGATTTCGGCGAGCTTTGCTTTGTCCTTGCCGAGATCGGGCATGTAATCGACATCGACGCCGCGCTCGCGAAAAATGCCGACGGCGGTTTCAGAGAGTTCGTCCGAGATCAGAACTTTGGGCATGGTCTATCCTTATGCTGAGCGCAGCGGCGCCCGGCGCCGGCCGCGCGATGAACCTAGAGAAGCGCCGCTTTGGCTTCTGCGAACGACCAGTCGAGCCAGGGCAAAAGCGCCTCGACATCGGCACGCTCGACCGTCGCGCCGCACCAGATCCGCAAGCCCGGCGGGGCGTCGCGATAGCCGCCCGCGTCGAAGGCCGCGCTTTCGGCTTCGAGCACTTGCTCCATTTTCTTCAACACCGCACGCTGCTTTTCCTCATCGGCGCGCGCGAAGGCGGGATCGACGATCTTGAGGCAGACGGACGTGTTGGACCGGATCGTCTTGTCCTCGCAGAGGAAGGCGGCCCAGTGCGACTGCGCCGTCCATGCCTCAATCGCCGCAAGGTTAGCGTCAGCGCGCGCGATGAGCGCCTTGAGCCCGCCGGCGCCAACGCCCCATTTCAGCGCATCTATATAGTCTTCGACGCACAGCATGGACGGCGTGTTGATGGTCGAGCCTTCGAAGATCTCATCCAGGATCTTTCCGCCCTTGGTCATGCGGAAGAGCTTGGGCATCGGCCAGGGCGGCGTGTAGCTTTCAAGCCTTGCGACCGCACGCGGGCTGAGGATCAGCACGCCGTGGGCGGCCTCGCCGCCGAGCGCCTTCTGCCAGGAGAAAGTGACGGCGTCGAGCTTTTCCCAGTCGAGCTTCTGGGCGAAAGCGGCGGAAGTCGCGTCGCAAATGACGACGCCCTCGCGATCCTTGGCGATAAAGTCCGCGTTCGGAACTTTCACGCCGGAGGTCGTGCCGTTCCAGGTGAAGATGAGGTCGTTCGCCGGATTGACCGAAGAGAGGTCAGGCAACTTGCCGTAGTCCGCCTTGAGGACATTGGCTTTCAGCTTCAGCTGCTTGACGGCGTCGGTCACCCAGCCTTCGCCGAAGCTCTCAAAGGCGACGATATCAACAGGCCTTGGTCCGAGGAGCGACCACATCGCCATTTCGACGGCGCCCGTATCCGAGGCCGGCACGATGCCGATGCGGTAATCGGCCGGCACTTCGAGAAGCGCGCGCGTGCGGTCGATCGCCTCTTTGAGGCGCGCTTTGCCGATCTTCGAGCGATGCGAACGGCCGAGCGTCTGAGTACTGAGGTTTTCGGCGGACCACCCGGGGCGCTTGGCGCAAGGTCCGGATGAAAAATGCGGACGCGCAGGGCGCGTCGCCGGCTTGTCAGTCATCGATGTCTCCCATCCTTACAGATGGGCTGCGCCTCGTTGGGAAGGCGTGGCCCATCGTCACTCTGCGACCCATTCGGTTAACGGGTCAACAAATTTGTTGCGCCGCAACAAACTCCTCTTTTGGCGGAATCTGCTCCCAGCTTGACCGCGGAGCCTCCGCAGCCGTAGCTCGGCGTTTCAGCTGCGCACTTGTCCCCACGATATGACCGCCGCCCGATCCCCAGAGCCGCGCGATTGGGCCCTCTTCGCCATGCAGGTTGCGATCGGCGGCTCGTCTTTCGCGTTCATACATACCGCGCTCGAAACGCTTTCGCCGGCGGTCGTAACGGTCGGGCGCATGTGGATCGGCGCATGTGTCATGTACGCCGTCATGCGGATCGGGCGGCGGCGATTCCCGGCGCTCCTTGTGCGGACGGAAAAAGGGCCGCGTCTCCACCGGGCCTGGGCGTGGATGCTCGGCGTCTCGGCTGTCGGCTATGCGATACCGTTCCTCATCTTTCCGTGGGCGCAGCAATTCATCGCGAGCGGCCTTGCCGGCGTCTACATGGCCTTCATGCCGCTCTGGACGCTGCTGCTTGCGTCGCTCTTTGCCGGCGAACGGCTGACGCCGCAAAAGATCGGCGGATTCGCTCTCGGCGCATCCGGCGTTTTCATCTTGCTCGGCCCAGAAGTGATCGCCGGGGTCGCCCATTCAAACTTGCTCGCCCAGGCCGGCTTGTTGGTCGCGACCTTCTGTTATGCGGCATCTGCCGTCCTGTCGCGCCGCGCGCCACGACTGCGGCCCCGCGTGTTTGCGGCAGGAACGACGCTCGGCGGCGCGCTGCTCGTGACCCCTGCGTTGCTCTTCGCTGACGTCAGCGCGCCAGCGAGCCTTGAGAGTCTCGCTGCGCTGGTCGCGCTCGGGATCGGCCCGACTGGCCTTGCCGGCTTCATCATCATCATTCTTATCAAACGCGTCGGCGCGGGCTTCATGGCGCTGTCGAATTATGTGACGCCCCTCTTTGCCGTGGTGCTCGGCGCGGTACTTTTCCACGAGCGCCTCGGCTTCAATGTTCTTGCGGCGCTCGCGGTCATTCTCGCCGGTGTCTTCATTAGCCAGAGGCGCCCGAACAGCGGGTCTCGGCGCTAAACTTCGATGACGCCTGTCGTCACAGGAACGGCTGCGCCGCCGACACGCACAGCCGTCACGGCGCCGCCGGCGCTGTCGACGCCGACTTCAATGCGCGAGGGCCTGCCGATCTCAAATCCCTGCTCGATAATCCAGCGATGCGCGCCGTCGGCAAGCCGCTGGGACAAGGCGATCTGCCCGGGAAGCGCTGCGGCGGCAGAGCCCGTCGCCGGATCCTCCAGCACACCGGCGCCCGGTGCGAACATGCGCACATGATAGGCGGCGTCCGTCGCCTCGCCGCCCTCCGCATAAAGAAGAACGCCGATCGTGTCGTGAAGATCGAGCGCTTCGAACGCGGCGGAATTGACGCGCGCGCCTTTCACCGCCTCGAGCGGTGCTTTCACATAGACATAATGGACGCCCGCGCCGACGCGCCGCGGCTTGTGCGCGCCGCGATCGACCGACCCCTGAGGCAAGGAAAGCGCCGCCTCCAGCGCTTCGGGCGCGGGGGCTTTCCCGGCCTCTTTCGGCAGATTGGGGTTGGTGAACTCCGCGCGCCAGACATCCCCGTCCCTGGCGACGCGCACGGGGAATAGGCCGGCCCTGAGTTCGAGCTTCAGCACGCCCTCAAAACCGCGCGCCCGCGCGATCGATATCGCCGTGCCGACGGTCGGATGTCCCGCAAACGGCATTTCATAGCCGATCGTGAAGATGCGCACTTTGGCGTCGTGCGCAGGGTCGTCGGGCGGAAAAACAAACGTCGACTCGGCGACATTGAATTCGCGCGTGATGGTCTGCATCGCCTCGGAGGAGAGGCCGCGCGCATCCGTCAGCACGGCGAGCTGATTGCCGGCGAAGCGCCGATCCGTGAAGACGTCGAACGTCTCAAAAGCGTATTTCGTCATTTGGCTAATTCCTTTACCCGACGCCGCTATAGGCGCGGACGCAGGCGGCGCGCAACGGAGTTCTTTTGATCAAGAGATCAGCCCGGCTTCACGCGGCAGGCATGACCCAGCGGCCCTGCGCCCGCGCCGAAACCGGGCGCCGCCGCGAGCGCTTCGCGCACATAGGCAATGCCGCGCAAGACCGCTGGCTCGAGCGCGAGCCCTTGAGCAAGACCCGTCGCTATCGCGGAGGCGAGCGTGCAGCCGGTTCCGTGACCCGCTTTTGTCGCGATGCGGGGGTTGGAAAACACGGCGGTGGGCCGCGCGCTGTCTTTCAGGAAAAGGAGATCGACGACATCGGCCCCGGGAATATGGCCGCCTTTAGCGAGCACAGCCCCCGGCGCATCAACGCGCAAGAGCGCCATCGCGGCAGCCTCGGCGTCTTGCGCCGTGCGCACCGGCATGCCCGAAAGCGCGGCGAGTTCGTCGCTGTTAGGCGTCGTGATCGCCGCAAGCGGCATGAGATCACGCCGGATGACCCCCGCGACGCCCTCCCCGGCGAGCGCGTCGCCGCTCGTTGCGATGAGGACGGGATCAAGCACGACCGGTATGCCCGCAGCGTGTTCGTGCAGAACAGCCGCAATCATCTCTGCGGCGGCCTTTTCCCCGATCATCCCGATCTTGATTGCGTCCGCCCCGATGTCATCGAGAACAGCCATGATCTGGTCGCGGATGAATGCGGGCGGGACGGACATGACGCCGGAAACGCCCAGAGTGTTCTGCACCGTGAGCGCCGTCACCGCCGCCGCTGCATAGCCGCCGAGCGCCGTCACCGTTTTGATGTCCGCCTGGAGGCCTGCGCCGCCTGACGGGTCGGAGCCCGCAATGAGGAGCACGCGGCCTTTCATGAGCGCCGCCTCCGCGCCCGCCGGGTGCGGCGGACCTTGGCGCACAAAGGCAATCGCAAGCCCGCGGATTTCCTGGCGTTGCGCGCGTTAAGGCGCCTTTCGGCGGCGGGCGCCGGCGCGGTGCGCCGCTGTCCTTGCATTCTGAAGAGCACAATGATCATGCGCAGAACGGTAACCGCGCTGCAGAGAGCGGGGATAGATTTTCCGGTCACGAATTGTTTCGGATCGTGCTCGCCGGTAGCCGGCGCGAGGCCGAGCGGCCGAAGGCGTCAGCGCGCCGCCGCGCGGATCGCTTCCACGATCTCGGCGACCACCGACTTCACCAAAGCGCCGTCGTCCGCCTCGCCCATCACGCGGACGACCGGTTCCGTGCCGGAAGGACGGATGACGAGCCGCCCGCGCCCCGCAAAGCGCGCCTCGCCCGAGGCGATCGCGGCCTTGACGCTGGGCTCAGAGAGCGTTGCGGGGCTCGCGCTGACGTTCTGGAGCACTTGCGGAAACGGGGCGTAGCAGCGGCACACTTCGCTTGTCTTGCGGCCCTCTGCAGCGACGACAGCGAGCACCTGCAACGCCGTGACGAGGCCGTCGCCGGTCGTTGAGAAGTCGCTCAGAATGACGTGTCCGGACGGCTCGCCGCCGACATTCATGGCCTTGGCGCGCATCGCTTCGACGACATAGCGGTCGCCGACCTTGGTGCGCTCCAGCGTGAGGCCCTTGCCGGAGAGATACCGCTCAAGGCCCATATTCGACATGATGGTCGACACGACGCCGCCGCCCTTGAGCAGGCCGCGCCTCTGCCAGGATGTGGCGATCGCCGCGAGGATTTGGTCGCCGTCGACGATCTCGCCCTTCTCGTCGCAGATGATGACGCGGTCCGCATCGCCGTCGAGCGCGACGCCGATGTCGGCGCGGTATTCCTTCACGGCTTCGCGCATCTTCTTCGGCGCGGTTGATCCGCAGTCGGAGTTGATGTTGAAGCCGTTCGGGTCGTCCCCGATGGCTTTGACTTCGGCGCCGAGCTCCCAGAGCACGGTCGGCGCGACCTTGTAAGCTGCGCCATTCGCACAATCGACGACGACGCGCAGCCCCTCCAGCGAAAGCCCGCGCGGAAGCGCATTTTTGGCGAACTCGATGTAGCGCGCGCCCGCATCGTCGACCCGCTTGACGCGGCCGAGATCGGCAGGCGCGGCGAGGCCCTGATCGGGCCCGTCCGCCATCAGACGCTCGATGAGGAGTTCGGTTTCGTCCGACAGCTTGTAACCGTCCGGCCCGAAGAATTTGACGCCATTGTCGTGATACGGATTATGTGAGGCCGAGATCATCACGCCGAGATCGGCACGGAGCGAGCGCGTCAGCATGGCCATCGCCGGCGTCGGCAGCGGTCCAAGAAGGAATACGTCCATGCCGGACGCGGCGAATCCCGCCGTCAGCGCCGGCTCGATCATATAGCCGGAAAGGCGTGTATCCTTGCCGATTACAACCCTATGGCGATGGGCGCCGTTACGAAAGACGCGGCCGACCGCCATGCCGAGGCGCAGGATTTGGTCCGGGGTCATGGCCCCGGCGTTAGCGAGGCCGCGGACGCCGTCCGTCCCGAAAATCTTTCGCTCTTTGGCGGCGCTCTTGGCGCCGGCTTCGTCATCCCCGCGCATCGGCGGCTCCTTGCACAGTCCGCGCCCCAATCCGGGTTCCCGCCACGATTGTCGGCGGATGCGGGGCGCCACAAGCTTCTCCCGGCCGTGCCAGCGCCTATAGACTAACATGGGCCCGCTGCGAATGCTTTAAGTCCTCGATTGAAGAGGCGCGCGCTGGACCAACATCCTGGAAACAGAACATGAACGCCGCCTCCAAGAAGCGGCTGTGCCCGAGCAGAGACTGGGACAATTTTCAACCGACGAGGGCGCCGAACGATCTTGGCGAAAGCGGGGTTTATCGGGCCGATAGCGTCCAACGCTCCATGGGCCGCCGGGCGCCACAATCAAACATTTCGACTCTATCGAAGCCGAAATCGGCACAGTCCGGGATCGATGCGCCGATTTTTGTAACTGCGCCGGGGACATGCGCGTCAGTATGGAACCGGCGCGTGCTTGTCGCTGGCGGGCGGACTTAGGCGAGGTTGCGCTGACTTCGACCGATTCCACGCGAAAGTCGGTTGCCGTTTGCGGGCTCTGTCCGCCGGTCAATAAGCAAGGTCAGCGCAACTTAGTGTTATGGGTCTCAGCGCGCTTCGGTGTCGGCGGATGGACCGCTGACAGCGTCCATGACCGCAAGCGCCTGACGCGTCGCCGCAACATCATGCACCCGTAGAATGGACGCGCCCTGGCGCGCCGCTTCCAGCGCCGCGGCGATCGAGCCGCCGAGTCTGTCTTGTGCAGAGGCGCCAGCATCCAGTCTGGCGATAAAGCTCTTTCGCGATGCGCCGACGAGTATCGGAACGCCGAGCGCGGAAAAGCGCTCAAGTCCACGCAACAGCGCCAGATTATGGGCGAGCGCTTTGCCAAAGCCGATGCCGGGGTCAGCGATAAGCCTTGGGCGGGCGACGCCCGCTCTCTCGCAGGCTTCGATGCGCGCCGCAAGAAAAGCGAAGACGTCTGCGACGACATCGTCATAGCGCGGATCATTCTGCATCGACTTGGGGGCGCCCTGCGCATGCATCAGGACGATGTCGCAGTCGAGCCCCGCAGCGACCGTAAGGCTATCCGCCGTAAAGGTCAGAGCGGAAACGTCGTTCCAGATCGCCGCGCCGGCGGCGATGGCGGCGCGCGCGACCTCCGGCTTGCGCGTATCGATCGATAGGCGCGCCGGCGTCTTTCCTGCAAGGCCCCGGATCACGGGCAGAACGCGGGCGAGTTCTTCCGCCGCCGGCGTCTCTTCGGCGCCAGGCCGCGTCGACTCACCGCCAATATCGAGAATTGCGGCGCCTTCCTGCACGAGGCGCAACCCGTGCTCGATCGCCGCGTCTGGACGCAGGAATTGTCCGCCATCGGAGAATGAATCCGGCGTGACGTTGACGATCCCCATCAACGCGGGACGAAGCGCTTCCATAGAACGCTGTTTAGCGCCGCGGGCTTCCGCCGCGAAGCCCTATTCGCCGAGGCTGACGAGGCGGCCGTTGATCGGCTGCAGGTCGCGGGCGTTGTCCCCGACTGCCTCCTTGAAGGCGGCGATCTGCGCCGTCGAGGCTTCGATGGGCGTGCGCATAACGCGCCAGAGCACGCCTTCCGTGCAAGGCGGCGTCGTCAGAGAGCCGTCATATTGATAATAGGCGCGCGACGCCGGCAGAAACGCGCTCGGGTCAAAATAGACTTTGACAGCCTCGCTCTCGCCGATGCGCGCTGGAATCTTGGAAAAAAGCGCGGCGAGCGCCGGATTCTCGCGCCCCTCACGGAAGAGGACGCCGACGACTCCGAGTTTTCCTTCCGGCGTCTTGTGCACGAAGTGGACTTCAAGGCCAAAACTCTCGCCGTCGAGCTTGTGTTCGCTTGGGCTGTGAAAATGGGCCTGCAGGAGCGAATAGACCTTTCCGCCGGCATTGAGCGCAAGCCCTTGGGGCGCAGCGACCTGCAGCGTATGGCCGTTGTTGAAGAAGTCCGCCTCAACGCCCGCATAGGCGAAATCGAGGTTCGGCGCCTCGACGACCGGCTGGTCGTAGAGGTTGATCGGCGACTGGCGGCCGCCGACAGCGCAGGCTGCTGCGTCTTTCGACAGGTCGCGCCAGGCATGCTGGCTCGCATAGTCCCAGTGCGCCGCGTGGCCTTCCTGTTTAGACGCATCAGGATGCGCGCCGCCCTGCCTTGAATTGTTGTGGCCAGAATCGCCACGACCTTTATCGCCGTGTTTGGCCTCAGCGTGGCCGGAGGCTGCGTCGGCATGGGCGTCGCCATGACCTGCGCCGTGAGCAGTGCCGCCATGCTCATCACCGTCACGGGCCGACTTGGCGATGGCGTTAGGCGCACCGGCGCTACAGGCCCCGAGAAACAATGTCGCCGCCGCAGCGGCGCAGGACATTTTCAATTGCGACATGCCGGTTCACCCTCCGTCAACAAAGCAAACCAGAAAGCGGCTTTGCTCCGTAGAAGGATAGATGCCGGACCTTACGAAAGGATTTTGCGCGCGCTCGCCGCGAGTTCTTCTGCTTTGGATTTGTCGGCGAAGCGGCCGGCATCGGGCACGGCGGCGCCGCGCTGAACGGCGGGGCGGCCCCCGACCGCCTTCAGCCAGCGTTCAAGATTGGGCAAGCCTTCGATGCTGACGCCCGACCAATCGTAAATGCGCACCCAGGGCCAGGTCGCGATGTCGGCGATCGAATAGGCGCCGGCCAAGTATTCCGCTTCGCCAAGACGACGCTCGAGCACTTCAAAAAGCCGCCGCGATTCGCGCTGATAGCGTTCGATCGCGGCCGGAATTTTTTCGGGGAAATAGCGGAAGAACACATTGGCCTGCCCCATCATCGGGCCGACGCCGCCCATCTGAAACATGAGCCACTGCAGGACAAGCGAGCGACCCTTTGGATCGGAGGGCAACAGCTTACCGGTTTGTTCGGCAAGATAAATGAGGATGGCGCCCGACTCGAAAACCACGAAATCGTCGTTGGCTCGGTCGATGATGGCCGGTATGCGTCCGTTGGGATTGATCTTCAGGAACCAGTCCTGCTTCTGATCAAGATTGGTCAGCGACAGCGCATGGACCTTGTACGGGAGGCCAAGCTCCTCCAGGGCGATCGACACCTTGTAGCCGTTTGGCGTTGACGCCGTGTAGAGATCAATCATGGGCGAGCCCTCGCATTGGGTGTTTTCCTGCGGCCCTCGGATTATCGCAACAGGCGTCGAAAGTCCTGCGGTTCCGCGTAGGTGGAGCGATCACAATCGGCGGAGATTGTGCGGGGCTGTGCTTCAACGTGACGGCGGCTTGCCGCGCTCTGGCCCGCGACTAGCGCGGCGCGTCTTTCTTGGTGCGCGCGGGCTGCAGGGCCGGCGCTTTACGATTGACGACCAGAATCAGCGCGCACGCTAGGCAGAAACGCCGCACTGATACTCAGTACACGCGCTTTTTCGGCGCGATGTATTCGATGTCCTTGGTCATCGTGTATTCATGCACCGGACGATAGTCGATCGACGCACGGCCGTTCTGGAACCAGGAAATCGTGTGCTTCATCCAGTGCGCGTCGTCGCGATCGGGGAAGTCTTCGCGCGCATGGGCGCCGCGGCTTTCCTTGCGGTTCGCCGCCGATTCGACCGTGACGACCGCCTGCGCGATGAGGTTGTCATATTCGAGCGTCTCGACGAGGTCGGTGTTCCAGATCATCGAGCGGTCGGTGACATTGATATCGGCGCCGCCGGCGTAAACATCCGCAATGAGACGCCGACCCTCTTCGAGCACTTCGCCGGTGCGAAATACCGCGCAATTGTTCTGCATGACCCGCTGCATCTTGAGGCGCAGCGCGGCGGTCGGCGTTCCGCCCTTGGCGTGCCGGAAACGGTCGAGGCGCGCGAGCGCTTCATCGCCCGCGCCCTTCTGCGGCGCGACCGCGGCGCCATTCGGCTTGAGGACTTCGCCGCAGCGAAGGCCAGCGGCGCGCCCGAAAACGACAAGGTCGATGAGCGAATTCGAGCCGAGACGATTGGCGCCGTGCACGGAAACGCAGGCCGCCTCGCCGATCGCCATCAAGCCGGGGACGACAAAGTCATTGTCGCCGGCGCGCTTGGTCACGACCTCGCCGTGATAATTCGTCGGTATGCCGCCCATATTGTAGTGCACGGTCGGCAGCACCGGGATCGGCTCCTTCGTCACGTCGACGCCGGCGAAAATCTTCGCCGATTCCGAAATGCCGGGCAGCCGTTCATGCAACACTTTCGGATCGAGATGGTTGAGGTTAAGGTGGATATGGTCCTTCTGCGGACCAACGCCCCGCCCCTCGCGGATCTCGATGGTCATGGCGCGGCTGACGACATCGCGTGACGCAAGGTCCTTGGCCGAGGGCGCATAGCGCTCCATGAAGCGCTCGCCCGCGCTGTTTGTAAGGTAGCCGCCCTCCCCGCGCGCGCCCTCCGTGATGAGGCAGCCCGCGACATAGATTCCGGTCGGATGGAACTGCACGAACTCCATGTCCTGCAGCGGCACGCCGGCCCGGAGCGCCATCGCGTTGCCGTCGCCCGTGCAGGTGTGCGCAGAAGTGCAGGAGAAATAGACGCGGCCATAGCCGCCGGTCGCCAGCACGACCATTTTGGCGTTGAAACGGTGGATCGTGCCGTCGTCGAGCTTCCACGCCATCACGCCGCGGCATTCCCCGGCCTCATCCATGATGAGATCAAGGGCGAAATACTCGATGAAGAACTCAGCCTTCTCCTTCACCGACTGGCCGTAAAGCGTGTGGAGGATCGCGTGGCCCGTACGGTCGGCGGCGGCGCAGGTGCGCTGCACCGGCCCTTCGCCGAAGTTTCGCGTCATCCCGCCGAAGGCGCGCTGATAGATCTTGCCGTCTTCCGTGCGGCTGAAGGGAACGCCCCAATGCTCCAATTCGTAAACGGCGGCAGGCGCGTTGCGGCAAAGATATTCGATCGAATCCTGATCGCCGAGCCAGTCGGAACCTTTGACTGTATCATACATGTGCCAGCGCCAGTCGTCCGGCCCCATGTTGCCGAGCGACGCCGAAATGCCGCCTTGCGCGGCGACCGTGTGCGAGCGCGTTGGAAAGACCTTGGTGACGCAGGCGGTCTTGAGGCCCGCTTGCGCCGCGCCGAGCGTCGCGCGAAGCCCTGCGCCGCCGGCCCCGACGACGACGACGTCATAGGCGTGGTCGATGATCTCGTATGCTTTGGCCATACACCGCCCTAGAAGACTAGTCTGTATAAGGACCACCAGGCGACGGCCGTGACGCCGATCGCAGCGATCGTGTTGAGCAAAAGGAGGACGCTGCGCGCCGTTCCGTCGAAATAATCCAGTATGACGTCAGCCATGCCGACCCGCATATGAAGCGCCGAAGCGCCAATGACGGCAGCCAGGAGAAAAGCGTTCGCAGGTCGTGCAAGCCAGGCCGCCATGACGTCGAAATCCGCCCCGGACATCGATACGAGGCCGACCAGAAACCAGATCGCCAACGGCGCCAAAATGACGGCGCTTGCGCGTTGCACGACGAAGTTTGACGAGCCTTTGTGGGACATGGTCTACCTTTCAGGCGCGGATTGAGACGGCGGCGAAAGCGATCGCCGCCGCGAGGATCGTCGAACCAAGAAAGATCGCCATCGATGTCCTAGCCGCCGTCTTCGGCGCAAGCCCCCGCCCGGTGTCGAAGTAGAGATAACGAAGTCCGGCAAGAAGATGGAAGGAGAGCGCCCACACATACACAAACAGCGCGGCCTGGCCGATGGGGGAGGAGAGGAGCCGGCCGAAAGGCGCAAAGGCGTCGCGCCCGAGCGCCGCCAAAAACACCCATAACGCGAGCAAAAAAGCGCCCGAATAGAGGGCGAGCCCCGTGCCGCGGTGGACGATGGAGGCAGCCATCGTCGCTGTCCAGCGCCAGACCTGAAGGTGTGGAGATAGGGGCCGTGAGGCGTTTGGGCCAGCCGCCATAAGAACCTTTTCGAGATTCGTCATTGAATGTGCGGCGGAATTTAGGCGCGCCACCTCCCCTGTCAACGCGGCGCAACGTCTGGGCCCTGCCTGGTCCGGCCGGTTTTGATTGCCAAGCGTAGAGATTTTGTCGCAGGATTACGACTCTGGGGATGGCTGAGGGGCGCTGCATGCGTGGACTTGCTTTGGGGCTTTCAGCCACAATTGGTCTTGCGGGCGCGGCGCTGCCCGGGCCGCTGGAGGCGGCGGGCCTCAAGTCTGGAGTCACCGCCGCCGAACTTGGCCGACTTCTCGAAACAGCGGGCCTCCCTGCCGAAATCATTGATGACCAGGCTCGCGGTGTAGGCGCTGTCGCCAGCGACGGCGACATCAAGTTCACCGTCCGAGCGCTCAACTGTCAGGGCGCGCCGCGTTCCTGTTCGACGTTGATGTTCTTTGCCGATTTCGATCTCGGCCGGGCGCCCGCGCCGAAGGACTTTGACGCCGTCAATCGGTTCAACGACGGCGTCGTCTTCGGCCGCGCTTATGTGCGCCCTGCCGCAAACGCCATCGGCGTCGACTACGTCGTCGAACTCGACGGGGGCGTCACCGACGAGCACTTGTCGAAAAATGTGTCGCGTTGGCGCAAGGTCGTGGCGGAATTCCTGGCCCGATTGCGCGCGCAATCGCCGTCTTCCTGATCTTAATGGGGTCCAGCGTGCTTAGAATGTCGACTCTCCTCGCCGTTGCAGCAACGCTCGTGCTGTCTCCCGCAACTGCCCAGGTGCAATCCGCTCTGACGAGCGAAGAGATCGAGGCGGTTCTGACGGCCGCCGGCCTATCGCCGCAAACCTTGCTCGACAGCAAGACTCGCACGCCCGTTTTCAAGGTCGCGACCGAAGATGGCGGCGAGTTCTGGGTGCGCACCCTCGACTGCAAGGGCGCCCCGCCAGCGTGCTCGACGTTGGTATTTTTCCGCAATTACACGCTGCAGGAAGGCGTCGCGTCGGCGACGCACTACGAAATCGTCAATGACTATAACGAGGCCAAACTCTCGGGCCGCGCCTATGTGTTGAAAGGCGCAGGCCCGAACGGAGCGGACCAGGTCGGCGTCGATTATGTGATCGAGCTCGACGGAGGCGTTTCGCAAGATCACCTGGCGCGGCGCATTGCGCACTGGTCAGAAGTCGTGCGGGTTTTCGTGCAGTCCTTCCGCGAGGGCCGCGCCGCGCGATCGGACCGCTGACCGCCGGCTCTACTGGACTTCCATGATCTGCATGATGGCCGGTCCCAGAATGACGGCGAACAACACCGGCAGGAAGAATCCGATCATCGGCACAGTGAGTTTGGGTGGAAGCGCGGCGGCCTTCTTCTCGGCTTCTTGCATGCGGAGATCGCGGCTTTCTTGCGCCATCACGCGCAGAGATTGACCAAGCGGCGTGCCGTATTTCTCAGATTGGATTAGCGCCGTGGTCACGCCTTTGACGCCGTCAAGACCTGTACGCTCGGCGAGATTCACGTAGGCCTGCTTTCGTTCCTGAAGGTAGGAGAGTTCGGCCACGGTAAGGCCGAGCTCTTCGGCGAGT
The DNA here is from genome assembly GCA_964507915.1 of uncultured Caulobacterales bacterium. GTDB lineage: Bacteria > Pseudomonadota > Alphaproteobacteria > Caulobacterales > Parvularculaceae > Amphiplicatus. The sequence continues at coordinate 311,055 of CAZDRH010000001.1, read as the reverse complement.
TCGGTTGAGCCTGAGCCGATCTCTTCGCTCACTTTTTGCATGGCTGCTTCGATCGACATCCCGGATTCAACGCAGATAAGCAGCAAATCCAGAGCGTCCGGCCAGGCCGATTGCACTTTCTGCTGCCGTTTCGAAACAGCGTTGTTGATATAAACGTTTGGAACGTAGAATCCCGAGAAGAAGCCGCCGACGACCGTCAACAGCTTCCCGAAGCTGTCGAGTTCGAGGCCCTTCAGAACATATACATAGATGCCGACCGCGATCGCCATCACGAAAGGCATGCCGATGCGCGCCGCCATGAAGATGAAGACCGGCCGCTCGCCGCGGAAGCCCGCCATCAACAGTTTCTTGCGCGCTTCGGCGGCGTCAAAGACCTCGAAAAGCTTCAGATTGTCGACGATGCCTTTGAGCGCGCCTTGGGCGCTGTTTGCGCGCAGACCCTTTTGGTTGCGCCGCGCAGCGAATGATTCTTTCTGCTCGCGCTTCAGACGATCGCGGTATTCCGCAACCGACTTCATCCGCTCCTTCAAGCGGTCTTGGACAAAAAAGGGCTCGGCCACAGCGTAGATCGACGCCGCAGCCGCGAGCGAAGCGAGAACGGCGATCTGGAACTGACGATCCGTGACGGTTTCGACGAATCCGGCCATGGTGCTAGACCTTGATCTTGATCATGCGGTTCATCACGAAGACGCCGGTGCCCATCCACAATCCGGCGCCCAGCAGAATCATATTGCCAGTCGGCGTTGAGAAGAGGGGCGTCAGATAGTCCGGCGAGGCGAGTTGCACCGAACCCATGACGAGGAACGGCAGTGAGCCGATGATCATCGCCGAAGCTTTGGCTTCGGAGGAAAGCGCCTTGATTTTGCCTTCCATCAGCTTTCGGCCGCGCAGCACGTTGGCGAGGTTGCCGAGCGCTTCTGCGAGGTTGCCGCCCGTCTTCTGCTGGATCATCAGCACGATGCCGAAAAAGCGGACTTCCTGCAGCGGCATGCGGTCGAACATGCGATCAAGCGTCTGTTCAAGGCTGAGGCCGACGCGAAGCCCCTCATTCATCATGTGGAATTCTTCGTTGACGGGCTTGGGCGCTTCCGAGGCGATGATCTTCAAACACTCATTGACCGGAAGCCCCGATTTCACGCCGCGCACAATGACGTCGATGGCGTTTGAGAATTCATTAGCGAATTTCTTCTGCCGCCGCGCCTTGGAGAAGAGAATGAACCAGCGCGGCAGTCCGAGGCCGCCGATCACGAAAAGAAGCCCGATGATAGGGAGCTTCTGTCCAGAGATGAACCCAATAAATACGCAGGCGATAGCAGACACGACCGAGCCGATGTAGAAGTGGCGCGGCGAAAATGAAAGTCCCGCCTGTTCTATCTGTTGCTGGAGCGATAGACGCTTTTTCTTTTTATGCTTCTTAGTTCTGTCGTCGACCTTGGCGAGCGCTTCGGTGAGCTTACGGCGCCGGTCCTTCGTACTTGCCTCGGCGCCGGCGGCGCCGGCCGCAGCGGTCGACTTGCGCCCGGGCCGCGCCTGCTCGATCGCCGCAGCGCGCTTCTTCGCTTTGTCTTTGTTCGTCGGCTGAATAAAAGCGAAAGCAAGCGCCCCGAAGAAGAGGAGCCCAAGGACGCCGGAGATGATCGTCTGCTGATCCATCCTGTCCGTCACTCCGAGGCGGCGTCGAGCGCCGCAGCCAGTTCTTCTTCCTTGCCGTAGTATTTGGCGCGATCCCAGAACGCTGGGCGCGCAATGCCCGTCGACTTGTGTTTGCCTATCAGTTTGCCGTTGTCATCCTCGCCGGTCACTTCGTAAACGATGAGATCCTGCGTGATGATGGTGTCACCTTCCGTGCCGAGCACCTCAGTGATGTGCGTAATGCGGCGGGAGCCGTCGCGCAGGCGTGCAGCCTGGATGACGATGTCGATCGAACCGACCATCATTTCACGGATGGTTTTTGACGGCAGGCCGTAGCCGCCCATGGTGATCATCGATTCGACCCGCTGCAGGGCCTCGCGCGGGCTGTTGGCGTGGAGCGTGCCCATTGAGCCGTCGTGACCCGTGTTCATGGCCTGGAGCAGGTCAAATGCTTCAGGGCCGCGGACTTCGCCGACGATGATACGTTCAGGACGCATGCGCAGGCAGTTCTTGACGAGGTCCCGCATCGTCACTTCGCCCTGACCTTCGAGGTTGGGCGGACGGGTTTCGAGGCGCACGACATGGGGCTGCTGCAGCTGGAGTTCTGCGGCGTCCTCGCAAGTGATGACGCGCTCGTCGAGCTCGATGAAGCCGGTCATGCAGTTCAGCAGCGTCGTCTTCCCCGAACCCGTGCCGCCCGAGATCAGCGTGTTGATGCGGCAGTGTCCGATGACTTCGAGAACCTTCGCCCCTTCAGGAGAAATTGAGCCGAATCGGACGAGGTCCGCGATTTTCAGCTTGTCCTTCTTAAACTTACGAATGGTGAGTGCGGCGCCGTCGATCGACAACGGCGGCGCAATGACGTTGACGCGGCTTCCGTCCGGCAGTCGCGCGTCGCAGATCGGCGAGGCTTCATCGACGCGGCGGCCGATCTGACTGACGATCCGCTGGCAGATATTCATCAGCTGGGAGTTGTCGCGGAAGCGGACATTGGTCAGCTGAATCTTGCCGCCGACTTCGATGAACACGCGGTTTGCGCCATTGACCATGATGTCCGCGATATCGTCGCGCGCAAGCAGAGGCTCAAGCGGGCCGTAGCCAAGAACGTCGTTGCAGATGTCCTGCAGCAGCGCTTCCTGCTCAGCAATCGACATCTGGACGTTCTTGATAGAGATGATCTCGTTGACGATGTCGCGAATCTCTTCAGCGGCGGACTCGGCGTCGAGCTGGGCAAGTTGCGACAGGTCGATCGTGTCGATGAGCGCATTGAAGATCGTCGTCTTCGTCTGGAAATACTCGTCCGAACGGCCGCCAATCTCAATGGGCTGGGCGGCCTTATGCGGCTGCGCTGTGGGTGTTGCGACGCGCGGGGGCGCCGCCGAAGACGCCGGCTTCTTCGCAGGCTGCGGCGTCGCGCCGGCCGTCGCCGCCTTTGGCTTTGGCGGTTCTTTGACCTCCGGGGCCGAGTTTGTTTTCCGTCCGAACATGGCGGGCGCTTACTTCTTGGACTTTTTGAACAATCCGGCGAGAGAAAACTTGGCTTTCAATGCGGCTGATTCCTGCCGTCCAAGCACGAGCGCGGAAAGCTCGCGAATCTGCGCCGCGGTCTTCGACTTCGCGCCGATCTGGACGATCGGCGAAGCATTGGTCGCCGCCGTGTGGAAAAGCTGCGGCTCCCAGCCGATGATTACAGACGGCGTAAGCCCAACATGCTCGACAAACTGTTCGGACTGGACCGAGGACACCTTGGCGTCGAACTGGTTGAGCACGAGCTTCGGTGGATTATCGTTCGGGCGTGCGCCGGCGATCACGTCGACGAGGTTTTTCGTGTTGCGGAACGAAGCGAGATCCGGGCAGGCCGTGATCACGATTTCATCCGCCGTCTGCAGCAGGCGTTTTGACCATGCGGTCCAGATATGCGGCACGTCGATGATGATGGTCGGCGCAGCGCCGCGGACGACATCGACAACCGTCTCAAACGCGCGCTCATCGAGATCATAGTCCCGATCGAGGAGATTCGGCGCCGTGAAAAGGCTCAAATGATCCGTGTGCTTTTGTAAGAGGCGGTCGAGCAGAACGTCGTCCAGTCGCTCTGGCGAAGTCAAAGCTTCGATGAGACCGGAAGTCGGGTCCTGTTCGAAGTCGAGGCTGGCCGTGCCGAACGGCAGGTCGAGGTCGAGAATGACCGTGTCGGACTTGTGCTCCTCTGAGACGCACCAGGCGACGTTATGTGCGATCGTCGAAGAGCCGACGCCGCCGCGCGCGCCGACGAAACAGATCGTTTTGCCGATCGGCGTGGCGGTCGGATCAATATAGAGCGAGGCGATCGACTTGATCACCTGCAGCGGCGTGCGGGGCTTGACGAGGTATTCGCTGACGCCCTGGCGGATGAGTTCGCGATAGAGCGCGATATCGTTGATCCGGCCGATGATAATGACCTTGGTCGACGGATCGCACACTTGCGCGAGTTCGCCGAGCTGTCCAAAAAGCGAAGGGCCGCCTTCGAGCGCCTCGACGATGACGAGGTTGGGCGTCGCAGCCGACTGGAAATGATCGACAGCCTTGGGCAGGCCGCCCATGTGAATCGTGACATGGGTCTTGGCGAGCCGCCGGTCAGCGGCCGTTTGTTCGAGCAGACTTGAGATTTGCGCCGTCTCGCAGAAAGCGTGGATCGAGATGCGCGGAACTGGGCGCAAGTCCTTATCGTCTTCGACAGGCGCGCCGGCCTCGGCGTTCTCGTCCTCGAATTCGTAGGTTTCCGTGTCTTCCGGAAGCTGATCCTTGCGGTTCGTCATCGCGCCGCGCGCGGCCTTGGGCTTGACGGCGTCCGCCGCCGGCGCGGGCCCGAAGAAATCGTCCCCGCTTGTCGGCGCCTCGGATTTTTCTACGCCCTGAGTTTCGTTAAGATAACGAAGATCGTGCGCGACGATAGGCTCTTCGTCCTCGAAATCCATGTCGAAGTCGTCATCGCTCGCGTCTGAGTCGGAAACGGCGAGGCCGCCGCCTTCCGCCTGCTCCTCGTCGAGCGCGGCGAGCTCTGCGTCGGTCAGCTCTTCCTCGAGCCAGGAATCGTCCTCAAACGCTTCCTCGAAATCGTCGAACCCGGCGACGGACTTTTTCTCGACCTTTGCAGGCAGCATCGGGCCGCCGTCCGGCCCAAGCCGCGCGGCCGCCTCGGCGACGCCTTGCTCGTCGTCGGGCGCATCGGCTTTCTCAAGGGCCTTAGTCATGATCGTCTCCCTGAAACTCTTACGGCGTTCCGTATACGGTTTACTCTGAAATCTCGGCCTGGATTTCCGTATCTGTCTCGCTCGCTGTCTTTTCGCCGCGGCGATAGGCGCCGATCATGCGGGCGCGGGCGTTGGCGTCGGGCGGCGTCCCATCCGCCGGCTGCGAAAGATCGCGCGGATCCGCGATCATCGCGGCGAGGTTGCTTTGCGTCGCGCAGCCGTAATTGGGCGACGAGAGATTTTTGAAGTCGCGCTTGAAAGTCGGCGACCAGTCGCCGCAAGCCGGCGGCGTCGCGACATAGCGCGTGAAGGACAAGACAAGCTCGCGCTTGTCTTCGGCGCTGCGATAGGATGCGAACTCTACGTCCGCGGGATCGACGCCTGTGGCGTCGAGCACGGTGCGTGCGTCGGCGGCGGCGTCGCGCGCAGCCGCATCGCCGCGAGAACCTGTCGGCGCCGTCACGGAGACAGGCCCGTGCCCGATGCGCAGGTAATGGTCTGCAAACGCGCGCACGCGGGCGCGGTCCGTCGTTGAGAGCCCTGCGGCAGCGTTTTCGACCGGGATCGTCAACGTCACGACTTGCGTGTCAACAGCGATCGGATGCTCTTCAGCGACGGTTTTTGCGTCGCTAGCTCCGTTAGAGAGCGTCGAGCAGCCCGCGAGCGTGAGGACCGAAACGGCGGCGAAGCAAATGGCGGCGAATGTTTTCATGGCGGCGGCCTTTAATCGAGGATGAAACCGAGGGGGCCCTGCAGCGTCTTCTCATTGACGCCTGAGCCGGCGAGGCCGTAGGTCGAGAGCATGCGGCCGAGGAATACAGCTTGCGCGTCTGACGCCGGGACGGATCCGCGGATAGGATCGGTCAACTTGCTTTCATGGGTGCCGTTGACGAGATAGGGCGTCACCATGATTACGAGCTCGGTCTCATTGTTCTGGAAGTCGCGGCTGCGGAACAATTGTCCGAGCACAGGGGTATCCTTGAGGCCGGGCACGCCCTCGATCGTCGCGCGCAGGTCTTCTTGAAGCATGCCCGCCATGACAAGGCTGCCGCCCGACGGCAGTTCCACCGTCGTGTTGGCGCGCCGGACAGAAAGGCCCGGGATCGTCAAGCTGCCGACGGTCGTCAATCTTCCGGTCGTCGGATCGACGAAGGTCGAACCCGGTACGATGAAGGAATTGTCCGTCGTCACTTCGCTGACTTCAGTGGAAACCTTGAGGCTGATGCGGCCTTTGTCGAGCACGACGGGTGTGAAGCCGAGGCCGACGCCGAACTCCTTGAATTCGATCGTGGTGCCCTCGTCGTCCTGGCCGACGGGCACAGGGAATTCGCCGCCTGCGAGAAACTTTGCAGATTCGCCCGACACCGCCGTCAGGTTGGGCTCAGCAAGGATGCGCACGAGGCCGGTCGACTCAAGCGCCTGGATCGACAGATCAAGCGCGCCCTGTCCGTTGCCGCCGAGATTGGTGAGCTGCGATGTTCCGGCGAGGCCCGCCGCCGCATTGACAGCATTCAGGGAAGAAAAAGTCAGGGCGGCGTTCTGTAGCGTGATCGTTCCTTCGTGCGAGAAGCCGAGCTGTTTCATGATCTGGCGCTGCATCTCGACGATGCGCACTTTCAGCATGACTTGTTCGCTCTGGCGGATCGACACAAGGCTGACGACCTTGGTCGGATCGCCGATGAACCGTCCGGCGATGTCTGCTGCGTTCGCCGCTTCCGAACTCGAGTCTGCCGAGCCCCTGAGGACAACATTGTCATTGACGGCCTCGGCTGTGATGCGCGTGTTCGGCATCAGCCGGCGGACGAGTTCGGTCAGGGCGTCGACATCTCGCTCGACGCGGATTTCGAGATTGAGAATCTGCCGCCCGTTGCCGTCAAAGAAGAAGGCGTTGGTCTGCCCAACCGCGAGGCCGAGCAGGTAGACCCGCTGCGGCGAGCGGATAACAGCGTCGACGACGGTCGGTTGCGACACGAGCACGTCGGCGGCCGCCTGCGGAAGCTCGACGATCGCCGCCTTGTTCAGCGGCAGGACGATGCTCTTAGAGACGGCGCTCTCGCCGCCGAAGTCAATCTTGGGCGCGCCGGCGCTTCGCTGCGCGGCGGCCGGCGCCGTCGCAGCGGACGCCGCGGCCAGGAGCGCTATTGCGAGACGCGCCGAAAAGCGCCCATCTCTGTGCCGCGTCATGTCAATCCCCTTCCCGCGCTTCATGGCTCTACGAACGGCCGTAACGGATGACTTCAATTGTGCTTGTGTCTGGATCGGACTTTTGGGCGTTCTCGTCGGCAGCCTCGAAGATGCTGCGCAGAGCGAAGCTGAGCTGCCCCTTTGACGAGCGCGCATTGACGAATCGCATCGCTTCGCCCGGCGACAGCTCGACCGTGGCGTTGACGCCCTCGATCGTCGGCGTCTCAGCCGTTTCCGCGAAGATGGTGTTGATCGCCAACACGCGCACTTCTTCGAACAAGACGACGGTTTGTGTCGTACCCTGATCGTCTGGTTCGGAGTAGTACACATCGACTTTATCGCCAGGCAGAATGAAGCCTGCGACCCCGGTCTCGGGCGCTATGCGCATCGAAACGGCGCGCTTGCCCGGCGTCAGCACGGCTGCCATCAAGCCGGCGCCATCGGCGCGCACGATTTTTGTCTCCGTCACGGGCTCGCCGGCGACCATCGCTGAGCGCGCGACAGCCCCGACGAGGCTCTCTTGCGTGGCGCCCGCCGCTTCCGTGAGGAATGCCGGCGCCAATGCCCGTTCGGGCCAATCAATGTATTTCGTGTCCTCCGCCGTAAATCGTTCGCCGCGCTGGAAGTCGCGCGCAGCGACGAGGACGCGGATCGTCTTCTCAGAGGCGGGCGATACGACCTGCACTGCCTGCGATTTCGGCTTGCTCGTCATGTTGATGACGAATAAGGCGCCGCCTGCAAAGAGCGCGACCGCGATGATTGCGATACGTGAGACGTTCATGCCGAACCGTGTCCTTCTTGACGGCGCTCTCGCCCAGACTGCGCGCCGTCTGCAATAATCCGACTAATCTCCGAATACTCGGTTAACTGAACTCATTAACCGCCGAACGCCAATTGGAAGTAGGGCGTTTCTTGGAAGGTCATAAGCCCGCCGGCTGCGATAGCGACCGCATACGGAATGTCGCCCTTGCGCTCATAAAGCCGCATGATCCAGGGCGCGTCGGCATAGGCTGCGAGCGGCGGCGCCTTTCGGAAGGCCAACAGCGCTATTGCGAGGGCTGCGCCGGCGAAGGCGATATTGAAAAGCGCGGACGCCGCGGCGGAGACGCCGATCCAAGGTGCGATAGCGGCGAGGAGCTTGGCGTCGCCGCCGCCGATAATGCGAAATGCGAAGAGCGCAAATCCCGCCGCAAGCGCCGCCGCGCCGGCGAGCAGCCCGTTGATCAAAAGGCTTGCAGACGCGCCGAGCGCGGCGCCTGCCGCCGCATAGGCGACGATAAGGGCGGCCGAAATCCAGTTCGGAATCTTGAATTCATAAAGGTCGTTTGCCGCGGCGATCAGCAGCGCGGCCGGGAAAACGGACATGAGCAGCAACGTCAGCACGGCGAAGCCTCCGCGTGTGTCGGAGCGACGTTACCGATTCTTTGTTAAGGCGGCCTTCTTACGGCGAGACAAAAGAAAAAGGAGGCAAAGAGCCCCCTTTTTCGACGTCGGTTTGATCGGCCGGGGATTAGCCCGGCAACGCACTCTCGATCGATGAGAAGGTCGCCCCGAGGTTTGTCCCAACCGCGCGGACGGCCGCGATGATCGCAACGCCGATGAGAGCGGCAATCAAGCCGTATTCGATGGCGGTTGCGCCTTCCTCGTCGGACAGAAAGTCCGTGATTATCTTTTCCATGACAGCCTCGCCGCTAAAACTGATGTAGCTCGTCTTCGCCGGGTGTGTCGTGAGATCGACGGCGCCGCGATACCTGCGGCGCCGTCGAACCGGCGCGTCGCCCCTGTGAGGCGACCGACAAGAGCCTAGCCCGGAAGGGCGCTCTCGATCGACGAGAAGGTCGCCTCGAGGTTCGTGCCGACGGCGCGAACCGCCGCGATGACCGCGACGCCGATAAGAGCGGCGATCAGGCCGTATTCAATGGCCGTCGCGCCGTCTTCGTCCTTGATGAAACGTTCAATAAGAGTCTTCATTTACGCCTCCACTCGGGTTTGCTGGACTTCGATCGATAACGGCAGCGCGCTCTCAATCGCGCTGAACGTGGCCGACAGGTTAGTGCCGGCGGAGGCCCTGAGCGCCTTGGAAGCGACAGAGCGCAACGGGAAGACTTCGCCGTTTGGACTGGCGACCCTTTCCGCTTCGTCATCGACGAAGGCGCGAGACAAAGAATGCATTGCAGGCATCCGATACTCACACTTGCTTGCACCGCCGAAAGAGCGCAGCACGCCCGATCGACTGGGGCCATAATCGCCAAGTCACGTAAACAAGCGCTGAACCCGATGCGAGAAAGTCCGGCCTATTTGCCCGCATTTTGCCCCATTTCGACAGAAATGATGGTTAACTTCAGCTTGCAAGTCGCGAGAGGCTTTGAATATCGACGATGACGAGTCCCGGATAGTCGCGCCGCGCTGTTCCGTCCTGGATGAGACGCGCGACAGCGGCGGCGACTCCGGCTTCTTCCGTACCCGCCTTTTCTGCAAGCTCCCTGTGCTTGGGCATACGCGCAATGCGCCATTCGCCTGTCTCAGCATCACGTTCGACATGCGCCATCAACGCCGCAAAGATGCGGCGTTCGGGCGCTGCGTCCTCTTCGCGCCATTTCGGCGCGGCGACGAGGGCGGCGGCGAAATGCAGCATCAGGGATTTCACGAGCGACGGGCGCTGCGCAACGACGGCGCGGAACGCCGCCGATTCGATGCAGACGACCTGCGCCTCGGTCTCAGCCGTCATTGTCGCCCCTTGCGCCGAATCTTCGGCGGCGCCGGCGACCGCGGCGGCGATTCCGAAAAAGTCGCCCTTGGCGACGTGCTCGAAAAGCATCGCGCCTTTGACTGAAGCGCGCGAGACCTTCAGCCGTCCGGCGGCGACATAATAGAATTCCTGTCCGTCATACTGGCCGACGGTGAACAAGGCCTCACCCTCGCGCACGCGGCGGCCGACAGACGCCGACGCGATCGCCGTCAATACCGGTTCAGGCAGATCGGCGAATAACGGCGCCGAGGCGAGCGCGCTAAGCGCCACGCTTTCCGGCGGCGCCTCCTCGCGTGCGGCGTGCAGGACGTTCTCCATGCGGAGCACTATCTCCGGTCCCCGCTTAAAAGTGAGTAAAACGTAAAATTGATTGTAGAGGGGCCTCTTCGTCCGCCTTAAACCTTCCTTGACCAGCGCCGCTCTAGTCTCTCAGCGCCGCTACAGGGGACGCCGCCATGCGCTTATTCGCCGCCGCCGCTCTGATGACGCTTGCCGCCGCACCGGCACGCGCCGATCAGCTTTGGCTCACGATGGACCAGGTTCGTCCCTACGACATCAGCCGTCCGGCGGGCCAGATCATCATCGGCAATCCGGCAATCGCAGACGTCAAAGTGCAAAACAATTCGCGCGTGCTCCTTTTCGGCAAAGCGCCTGGCATGACCAACATGTTCATCCTCGACGCCGAAGGCAAAGAGATCGACAATCTCATCGTGCGCGTGCGCTCGAATAACGTTTCGATGCTGACGTTTCAGCGCGGCTTGCAGCGCCTGTCGCTCAATTGCTCGTCGAATTGCGAAACGACCGTGACGGTCGGCGATTCCAACGCCGTCTTCGGCGAAACGTCGCAACAGATCGACCAGAAGTATTCGCAAGCGCAAGGCGCTGCGGCGGCGTCCAAACAATAGGGCTAGAGCCCGGCTTCAAAGTTATAGATTCTCGGCCGCTCCTGCGGCCGCAACTGTGCGCGACACCATTGATCGAGATCGCGCGCGGCCGGTTCGGTCGGCGCGAGACCGGCATGCAGCACAATGCGCGCCACGAGGCGATTGACGCCGCCCTTCTGACGCATCACCTCGACCGCGCAGCTTGCGACCGCGCGATGGGCGGCGATGACGGCCGCTATGCGTTCAGGAAACACATTGACCGCGCCGATCTGCACGGCGCCGTCGCGTCTTCCCCCGAGTTTGAACAAGCGCTCGCCCGCCCACTCTATGTTGTCCATCGCCGCAACTTCGCGCGCTGCACCGTCGGCACGCAAGCGCACGAGGCCTGTCTTGGTCCGCTTCCAATGATCGAACAGCACGAAAGGCTCGGCAGGCGAATCCCGCCAGGCAAGAACGCCGGTCTCCGTTGATCCGTAGAGCTCGCGCAGCGCGCCGAAGCCCGCCTTGCGAAGGTCCGCCGCAAGCTCTGGCGCGAGCGGCTCGCCGAAACTGACAGCCATCGCATTGTCCGGCGCGGCGACGCCCTCTTGCATCAGATAGCGCCACAAGGTCGGCGTGGCGACGACGACATCGCCGAAAGCAAGATGGCCGGCGAGCGCATCTGGCGCGATGAGGCGCGCATCGAGCGATGGGACGCCCTGGAGGTTGGCGGTCAGCGTGGTTGCGACAAACCCCATGAGGCTGTGCGGCGAGACGAATGACACAAGACGCCGCCGCCCATAGAGCAAATTCGCTGTCGCCGCCGCATCGGCATAGACATCGTCCGCAGAATGTGTCGAGGATTCCGTCTCGCTGTCGCGACCTGCCGCCGTGAAGGAGAATGACGTCAAGCGCCGGATTATCGCTGACGATGTCGCGCGCGCCCAGTCCGCTACGGTCTCGGCGTCCTGCGCGAGGAAGGCTGACGCTTCGATGCCGAAGAACCTCCGGATGCGCGCCTCGCAGGCGGCGCGCTCGTCTTCTTCTGCGATGCCGAGCCCGTTTGCGCCGATCGGCGTCGCGCCCGTCCAGGATGCTACCGTGAGAAAATCGACATGCCGCTTGAACCGCCACGAGAGCTCGTCGGCGACGAGACCGCTGATGACGGAGGCGATTTGCTCTTCGGCAATCGAGAAAGCCTTCATGCGCCAGATCCCGCCGCTGCATCAATGCGGCGCGCATAGCACACTTCGAGCTTTCGGAATATGTCTGAAGGCGGATGATCCGGCGCGCCGGACAGCACCGCGCGCCGGATGCCGATGAGGCTGTTGGTGAGAAAGATCTCGCAGGCCTGCAACGCCGCTTCCGTCAGCGGTTCCTCAGAAACGCCAAGGCCCAACCGCGCCGCTTCCTCAAGGACGATGGCGCGCGTTATGCCCGGCAAAGCGCCTTCCGTGGCGCTTGGCGTGCGCAGGGCGCCCTCGGCGTCAAGCACGAAGAGATTGGCTGCCGACGCGCTCACCAGGCGTCCGAATTCATTGCAGAGCAGTCCGTCATCCGCGCCGGCCGCAGCCGCGTCCGCACGGGCGAGCATGTTCTCGAGATAGCCGCCGGTCGCCTTGAATTCGGCGAACGACGACGCGGCGAGGCGCCGTCGCCTGGTCAGGATCAGCCTCAGGGGCGCGGCCGGCAACGGCAACTGGGGTTCCACGGAAATGACAAGCGTCGGCCGGGCCTCGGAAGGCGGCTTCAGACCGCGCGGCCCGGCGCCGCGAGAGACCGTGATGCGCGCCGACGCGTCGCCGGCTCCGCAGTCATTGCGCGCAGCGACGGTCCTGATGCCGTCTTTGACCTCACTCAGCGCCGCCGGCTCGGGGATGATGAGCGCCGCGAGGCCGCGGCGGAGTCGCTCAACATGGGCGCTCAGGAAAATCGGCGCGCCACGCCGAATGAGCACGGTCTCGAACACGCCGTCGCCTAGGAGAAAGGAGCGATCGGCCGCCGAAATCGCCGTTGAACCGTCCGTCAGCGTCCCATTGACCGAGACGATCACGACGCGTCTCTGCAGATTTCTAGAAACCGCGCGACGATGCGGCGGCCTTCGGGCGTCAGCACCGACTCCGGATGAAACTGCACGCCATGCCAGGGCGCCTCTCGATGGCGCAGGCCCATGATTTCGCCTTCCTCGCTCCAGGCGTTCGCGACGAGCGGACTGTCCCGGTCGATTTCTGCGATCAGCGAATGGTACCGGCCCGCCTCGAAGGGCGAACCGAGCCCGGCCAGAACGCCCGTCCCGTCGTGGCGGATGAGGCTCGCTTCGCCGTGCAAAGGACGCCGCGCGCGCAAGGTTCGCCCGCCAAAAGCCTCGGCGAGCGCCTGATGGCCGAGACACACGCCCAGGACCGGCGTCGACTTTGGAAGAATCGACAGCAGTTCAAGGCAAACGCCCGCCTCGCGCGGCGTACGCGGACCCGGCGACAAGACGACGCCGCGCGCGCCGAGCCCCGCGAAAGCGCGCGCGGACATGGCGTCATTGCGCAAAACGCGCGTCTCCGCCCCTGCTTCCCGCATATAGCGGGCAAGCGTGTGGACGAAGGAATCGTAGTTGTCGATGATCAGGATCATCGCCTGATCCCCAGCGCCGCGAGCTGCGCCGCCGCCTTGTCGAGCGTCTCCTCGAATTCGGCGCGCGGTTCTGAACGCAGCGTGACGCCGCCGCCGACCGGAATGAAGGCGCGGCGGCCCTCGATCATCACGACACGGATCGCCACCGAAAGGTCGGCCGCGCCGGCGTCGTCAAACCAGCCGATCGCGCCGCAATAGGGTCCCCGCCCCTGCCCCTCAAGCGCGCCGATCGCCTTCATCGCCTCGATTTTCGGCGCGCCCGTGACCGACCCGCACGGAAACAGCGCCTCAAGAGCGTCGACGGCGTTCTTGCCCGCGGCGAGCGCGCCGCTGACGGTCGAAACAAGATGGTGGACGGACGAAAAGCTTTTCAGCGCGCAAAGCGCGTCTTCGCGGATCGATCCGTCCTGACAGACGCGCGCCAGGTCATTGCGAATGAGGTCGACGATCATCGTGTTTTCGGCGCGGTCCTTGGCGCTTTCGCGCAAGGCGCGGGCGAGCGCCATATCGTCTGCCGCCGTCTTGCCGCGCGGCCGCGTGCCTTTGATGGGCTCGGCGACAATGCGAAGTCCGCCGTCTACGGGCGCGATCTTGAAGAACCGTTCCGGCGAAGCCGAAACGAGCACGCCTTCGTCAAAGTTGAGATACGCGCCGAAGGGCGCGTCGCCCTCCGACAGCGCACGAAACACGGCGAATGCGTCGATATCGCCGTCGCTTTCGACACGCAGAACCTGGGCGAGATTGGCCTGGAAGAAATCACCATCGCGGATGCGCTCGATCGCCGCGGCGACGCGGCCGACATGGGCGGGCGCCGCGTCAGACCGCAAGGTGTGCCGCGGCGGCGGGCTTTGCGGCCTATCATCAGTCGCCATATCGCCCAGGGCTTCGGCGAGCCGGTCGCGCGCGCGCGTCGAACGCGCCGCGATAAAGGCGCGCTTTTGCCTCAGGTCAAAAAGAGCGACAGCGTCATACGCGCCGAACGCCATATCCGGCAGCGCATAGGGCGAGCGCGGACCCGCCGCGGCGGGTTCGAGCCGCGCGCCCAGCTCATAACCCGCAAATCCGATAAGTCCGGATGAAAAATGCCCGCGCGTGAGCGCCGAGACTTTGCGGGAGGCGAGGATGGCGCGGAGCGCCGCAAAGGGCGAAAGGGACGAGGACGTCCCGTCGATGTGCGCCTGCCCTCCTGTCGCTGTCAGCGTTGTCGCTGGGAAGGCTGCGAGGATCGACCAGCCGGGATCGAGCGCGCCCTCGCCCGCGTGAAGGAGCGCGGCGAAGGGCTCGCCCGCCAGCGGCGCGAAGGCGTCAAGCGGCGCGCGCCAGCTGATCTCGGTCATCTCCATGACGGGGTACTTAGCAGCCGCGGCCGCAAGGCTCCAGCGGCCGTACGCGTTCTGGCGCAGCCCGGTAAACTGCCCTATGCGCAAGGTCGCACCAACAAGACCGGAAACCGAGCCATGCCAGAACCGCGCGCCGCAGCACAGCGCCTCCCCGGGGGGCAGACGCGCGTCTTTCTCAGCCTCGCAACGGCTGTTCTTATCGGCTTCATCGCCTATATCGGGCGCGGCGTGATCATTCCGCTGATCGTGGCGTGCTTCCTGTGCTTCTTGATCTTTACGCTGAAGGAGTCGGTCGGGCGCATACCCTTTCTTGGCCGCCGCTTGCCGAACTGGCTGCGCTATGTCGCAGCTTTCGCTGTCATCGCCGCCGTTTTTTTGCTCCTTCTCGACGTCATCCGCGACAATGTCGAAGCCGTGACGAAAGCTGCGCCCGATTACGAACGCCGCCTCAAAGAGATAGCGGCGGAAGCCGCAACCTTTATTGGCGGCCTGGGCTTTTTGCCGACGGATCTCATGACGCTCGTGCAGGAACTCCAGAGCAACGCCATCGGCATGATCACGCCGATCCTGCGCAATGTCGGCGCGGCCTTGCGCTCGGTCGCCGCCAATTCCGTGACGATATTTCTGTATACGGTGTTCATGCTCGTCGAGCGCGGCCGCATCTTCCGCAAGATTGACATCCTCAGCGGCGGCGAAAGCCGGCGGCAGGCGGTCAACGAGACAATCGGCGAAATCGGCCGCATGGTGCGGCAATATATCAGCGTCAAGACGCTCAGCAATTTCGTGGTCGCCGCCGTCAGTTTCGCGATCATGACAGTGGTCGGCGTCGACTTCGCCGGATTCTGGGCGTTGCTGATCTTCCTCCTTAACTTCGTGCCCATCGTCGGTTCGATCATCGCGATTTCAGGGCCGGTGCTGCTCTGTCTCGTCCAGCCGGAAGGCGGCGGCGTCAAAACTGCGCTGCTGACGCTCGTTCTCCTGATCGCTGCCGAGCAGGTCATGAGTTCCGTCATCGAACCGCGCCTGATCGGCAAGAGCCTCAATCTCAGCCCGCTGGTCATTCTCGTGTCTCTCGGCGTGTGGGGCTCGCTCTGGGGCTTCGCCGGCATGCTGCTCGCCGTGCCGATGACCGTCACGGTGATGATTATCCTGACCCAGTTCCGCTCGACGCGGCCGATCGCCGTGCTTCTATCAGACAGCGGCGATATCGCGCCGATCCGCCATCGCGCGCTTGGCGACGTAGCGTAATCGACTCAGGCGGCGAGACACTCCTTCAGCGCGCTCGCGAGCAATTCGGCCTCTTCGCGGCGTCCTGATCCTTTGCGCCAGGCAAGGCCGATGCGCCGCGCGGGCGCGGGCGCCGCAAAGGGCACGGCAGCAAGACCTGCGGCTTTCGCAAGGCCGGCTTTCACCGCCATTTCCGGCAGCAAAGTCGGGCCGAGGCCGGATTGGGCCATCTGCACCAGCGTGAAGAGGCTGGTCGCGCCGAAGGCGGCGGCTGTCTCCGGCGGCTGCAGGCGGCAGGCGTCAATCGCATGGTCGCGCAGGCAATGGCCGTCCTCAAGAAGCAGCAAGGGCTCGCCGTCGAGATCATCGGGATGAAGCGCCGCGCGCTTGGCCAGTCTGTGCGCCGGCGTGGCGGCGAACCAGAACCGGTCTTCCCCGATTTCCACATGCTCGAGCGCGGGCGCATCGTAGGGAAAAGCGAGGATCGCCGCGTCGAGAAGACCTGTCGTCAGCCTTTCGACCAGATGGGCCGTCAGGTCCTCGCGCAAGTAGAGTTCGAGTTTGGGATAGGCCGTCTTGAGACGCGCCGAGGCCGCCGGCAGGAGAAACGGCGCGATCGTAGGGATGACCCCCAGCGCAAACGGTCCTTCGAGCGGGCGCCGCTCTCCGACGGCGCGCACGAGGTCTTCCGTCATCGCGAGAATAGGTCCCGCGCGTCGCGCGACGTCCTCGCCTGCGGGCGTCAGAGCGAAGGCCCGCGTCGACCGATCGACAAGCGCTGCGCCGAGAAGCCCTTCGAGTTCCTTGATGGCAGAGGAAAGGGTCGACTGCGAGACGAGGCAGTCTTCCGCCGCTTTCGAAAACGAGCGGCGGCGCGCGAGCGCGCCGAAGAACTGGAGCTGGCGGAAGGTCGGGAGGATCATGCTTCAAATCGGAAAAATCGATAGATGGGTCAGTTATTATCTATTTGCCAAATCCGCAAGGGCCGCTAAGAACAGCGCCAGGCGACACCCGCTCGGGGTGCGCCGCCAGTCACCAGCGCATTTGCGAGGAGAATCCCATGCTCGGAGTCGGCGATAAGCTTCCCGATTTCTCGGTCACCGGCGTCAAGCCGAAATTCAATGAACACGAAGAAAAAGGCGTGTCCGCGTTTGAAGCGCTGACCCAGGCGAGCTTCCCCGGCAAGTGGAAGATCATCTATTTCTATCCGAAAGACTTCACCTTTGTTTGCCCGACCGAGATCGCCGAATTCGGCCGCCTCGCCAAGGAATTCGAAGAGCGCGACGCGGTCGTGCTTGGCGGGAGTTCGGACAATGAATTCTGCAAGCTCGCCTGGCGCCGCGACCATAAAGACCTGAAGAGCCATCCGGCGTGGATGTTCGCCGACACCAACGGCTCGCTGATCGACGGCCTCGGCGTGCGCTCGAGCGCCGGCGTCGCCTTGCGCGCGACGTTCATCGTTGATCCGCACAACGTCATCCAGCACGTCTCCGTCAACAACCTCAGCGTTGGACGCAACCCCGGCGAGACGCTGCGCATCCTCGACGGTCTGCAGACGGACGAACTCTGCCCCTGTAACCGCGCCGTCGGCGGCGATACTCTATAGAACGCCAAGCCCGCCGCCGACACGGTCGGCGGCGGCGCTTTGGGCGGCGTCGATGCAACGGAATGAATTTGGTGTCGTCGCGCCGCCTCGTTTTTTCATAATGCCGGCTACGCCGAAAGAGTTGCTTGCGGCAGCTTCCACGTGAGCCCGCCCAACGGCCAGCCGCCGGCGGATGGCGGCGAGCAAGACGCATTCGCGCAACTGAACTGCGCCCCTCTAACCAGCCGGTCCTAAAGGAGTCTCCATCATGTCGATCGAAAGCTTGCGCGAACGCCTCCCGGACTACGCCAAGGATATTCGCCTCAATCTCGGAACGCTCGCTTCGGAAACGACGCTGAACGACCAGCAGAAATGGGGCTGCTTCCTCGCGTCCGCCTTCGCCGCGCGCAGCGCGACGGTTCTGCGCGCTATCGAGGCCGAAACACGGGACAAACTTTCTGCTGAGGCGGCTAACGCGACGCGCGCGGCGGCGGCGATCATGGCGATGAACAATGTCTTTTACCGCGCCACCCACCTCATGGAGTCGAAAGAATACGCAAAGATGCCGGCGAAGCTGCGCATGAACGTCATCGCCAATCCCGGGGTCGAGAAAGTCGATTTCGAGCTATGGTCGCTTGCCGTCTCCGCGGTCAATGGATGCGGCATGTGCCTCGACAGCCATGAGAAAGTCGTGCGCAAAGCCGGCCTTACGGCGGAGCAAATACAGGCGGCTCTGCGGATCGCATCGTCCGTACACGCCGCCGCCGCTGTCATCGAAGGCGAGGAGGCGCTCAGGAATTGACGCACAGTCGCGCTGACCTTGGCTCATTGACCTGCAGATAGAGCTGGCAAGTCGTAACCGGCTGTCGTGTGGAAACGGTCGAGTGTTCAGGGCAGCTTTGCAACAGGCGGCGCTCCAGACCCAAGGACGTGACGCCTCGCGCAACAGGCGCATCAACGTCGAAGCACGGTCACGCATCGCGCGGGTCGGGGTAACCGAACCTCAGCGCCCACGGAGCAAGCGTTTCAAACGTCGGTTGAAGGTGGCGCCGATAACGCAGCCAGCGCCCCGAAGCGCGCTTGTAGATCGGCTCGGTGACTTGCGACGGAACAGCTTGTTCAATGCGTTTCTTGAATGGCCGGCGATGACAACCGAAAATGCCGCTACTGAACGCACGACAAAAAAACGGCGGGCCGCGGCCCGCCGTCTCTCCATATTCCTAGTCTACAAGTTCAATTAGAACTGAACCCGGAGGCCTGCGTAGTAGCGGCGGCCGATCGGATCATAAACGGCGCCGTTTGTGTCGAGGCCCGTCGTGTTGCCCGGCACGCCTGTCAGAATAGTCGCCGGGGCGCGATCGAAGATGTTATCCACACCGAACACAAGGGACGCTGTTTTGTCAAACAAAGCGTACCGAATTTGGGCGTCGTGATAGGTGCCAGCCCGATGCGGGAGTCCGAAGAAGAACGACGAGGGATCAGCGTCGTTCACGGTCGAGCCGAAATATGATGTCTCCCAAAGGAAGTCAACGGGACCATTCTGATACAGGAACGAAGTCTGGAACTCGTTGACGGCCGTTCCAAGCGTTCCCTTGCCTTCAGTGAATTCGCCGAGAATGACCGACTCGTATTTGAAGAGGCGGGTGTAGTTGCCGCGAATGGCCACCGCACCCGGATCCTGGCCGAACAGCTTGCCGACGCCCAGATCAGCCAGTGGCACCGCCCAGCTCACGAAGAAGTCGATCCCTGACGTATCCAGAGTGCCGGCATTGACGAGCGGGGTATTGACTTCCAACAAAGCGCCCTGAAGCGACGTAGGCCCTTGCGCCTGACGGACCTGGAAGGCGCCGCTGCAGAACGGGCTCGAAAGGTTCGGCGAGTTGAAACAGGTATCGAGCACGAACTGGCGTCCAGGCGCTGTGATAACGCCGTCAATCGCAATATTGAAGTAATCGGCCGTAAAGACGAATTCACCAAGGCCGAACTCCGGATTCAAAATGATGCCGGCCTGGAAGGTGTCAGAGGACTCGACACCCAAATCCGGGTTGCCGCTCACGAAGCCTCCCGTGCCCTGGATCTCCGGCTGGCTCAGCGTAAACGAGCCTGTCGCGGCGATACGTGCCGCAATCTGCGGAACCAACCGGCAATTGGTGGCGACAACACCCGTTGTCGCAGCTGTCACGCCATTGCAAGGATCCGCAACCGTGGCAAATGTTTCTGCTTCAGGCTGGAACAATTCGCCGATGTTCGGCGCACGAACCGCGCGAGCGTATTGGAAGCGGAAAGCGACACCGTCAATCGGCGCCCATCGTGCATTTCCAGAGTAGGCATGGGTCGTACCGGAAAGACTATAGTCGGAATAACGGTAAGCGCCGCCGACCGACAATTCTTTCGCGAAGGGCTGATCCTTGAACAGCGGGATGTTGACCTCGCCAAAGAGTTCGTAAACATCGAAAGAGCCCTCTGTAATCGGCGACACGTTCCCACCATTCTGGCCCGACTGGGACAGAGCGTCAGGTATGTCGGAGCTCGACTCCTCGCGATACTCCGCGCCAAGAGCGACGGAAACGTCACCTGCCGGAAGCTCAAACAGCGGACCCGAAATCGTTCCCTGGATGATCTGCTGGAAGTTTTCCGCAATCCGCGTCGAATCCGCGCGAACATAATCAGCCGCTTCCGGCGAAATTGACCCTCGGCCGATGAGATTGATCGGCACGCACCCCTCGCCGACGGCGATTGGGTTAGCGCAAACAATATTGCCCGCGCCGTCAACGACCGCGTTCAGCGCCTCGCGGAAGTTCGCAACGTTCACCTGACCCGTCGAAAGCTGCGAGGAGGTTGTGCGGCCGCGGTTGTAGTGCACCTGCCAATCCCACTCTTCGCCAAGTTTGCCCTCGAGGCCGATCACAAAGCGGAAGGTGTCACGGTTTGCCGTCGCGCCACGCGCATCGATCTCTGTCAAACGACGCGTGAAAGGAATTTCGGCAGGAGCAACGCCTCCATTTCTTGAAATCACTGCGGCAGCGAAACCGGGCGTGCTTTGGACGAACGGATTGCCGAACGGAATACCCCGGGTCGGATCGTCGTTAAACAGGTCGGCCGATGATAGCGGGAAGGGCTCAAGCGCGCTTACTGTTGAGGAGTTCGCATAAGATCCTTCAAATACCACCCGGATAGACTCGCTGATGTCGTAATGCGCGCCAGCATTGAAAAGAAAACGCTGCGTCGGCACGCTGATCGTGCGGAACGCTTGGCGATTGAAACCATCCGTTGCTGTCACGAATCCGACAGTTTGGCCGTTCCGGAGCGTAATGGAACTAGGCCCGCCATTCGCGCCGGTCGGGAAGAACCGGCCGCTTTCGCCAAATGATGAGAAGACGGGTCTGCGCTCTGTTTCGCAATCCGCGAGATTGCCGCTGAAAAGACACTCAGCAATGTCGTCGACCTGCGTGTTTTGACGCTGCCGCGAGAGCAGGCCTTCGTCGTTGCTATAAGACAGGTTCACAACGGCGTTGCCGCGGCCTTCTGCGAAGTTTCCACCGATCGTTAAATTCGCGCGCGATTCCGTTGCCCCGCCCTCAAAAGAAGAGCCGCCCTGGAAGCTCGCCGCGACGCCCTGGAAGTCGTCCTTCAAAATGACGTTGACGACGCCCGCGAGTGCGTCGGATCCGTAGACCGCCGAGGCGCCGCCGGTGATGACTTCGATCCGCTCAATGAGTTCGGTCGGGATCTGGTTGAAGTCAACTTGAGCCGTGCCCGGCACGCCGCCCACGAAGCGGCGGCCATTGACGAGAACAAGCGTTCTATCTTCGCCGATATTCCGCAATTCGAGCGTGTTGATGCCGCTATTTGCGACGGCGAAGTTGGAGTTTGTCCCGGTGAGCCCCGATACGCCGAACGCCGGCAGCTGACGAAGCAAATCGGCAGTGTTAACGGCCCCGGAAAGGTCGATGATTGCAGAATCAACGACCGTCGTCGCCGTCGACGCTTCCAATTCGGTCTTCTTAATCCTAGAGCCCGTTACGTAAACTTCCTCGATCTCCGCATCCCGTTCTTGAGCGATGGTGGGGGATGCTACCGCAAGCATCGCACCCGCCAGAATGGTCGTTCGCAGCAACTGCGACGCAAGTGTGGACTTCCTCATTGATATCCCTCCGATTTTGAACAGCGCTGACACGAACTAATGCGCAGCTTGGATCTTGATTTCGGCCATCGTGAAACGGCCGAGTCTACGCCAGAGCCATCCCGCGTAGGTGGGCCAGACCGTACGGCGGGCTTCAAGATTTCGTCAACAAAGAACACCCGGCCAATCACACCGCATCACTGACCGTCGCATTTCGGCAACAATCGGGTGAACCATCATGTGCTCATCCTTAACGGCTCGTTAATGCAGCACTCTCAAGCGAAAACCGCTGTTATGTGTTGCCCTCTTGCATCATGGCCTTGTGGAGGATTTCGCAGGCGCGAGTTCAAATCGCGCGGTGATGGGCGGCGCATTCGCGTGGAATGCCCCAACGCCGTGCCAGATGCGGGATAGGAACAAGACCACAGACCCAGGAACCGGCGCGAAATAGCGCTCTGCCGGCATGGCGAGGCCCGCAACGCCTCACCTACCAGGTCGTAGATGACCTTGGCGACTGTGCCGGAGCGCCTCCTCGGGCGCCGCGACAAAATGAGAGGCGCTGATCCAGCCTGCCGGATGAATCTGGTCGACTAGCCGCCCCCGGACGAGAGCATGACGGACCATGCGCCGGCGCAGGCAAGCGCCGTAGATTTTTGCGACAGGAATTCATGACCTGGATCATCTGGCAGCGCTTCGACGAACCGTTTCGCGGGGGAAAGCATTGCATCTTGGAAGGCCGCGACGACAGGTTCCGTACGCGCCCATAGTCTCCCGAAGGACTGCGTTCCCCCGAACAGAGTCTGGTCGATCGGCTGCGCCACTGTCGTGTGCAAGGACGCGATGAACGCGCTGAACACCGCGTTGAAACACTCCACCCTCGCAAAGCCCCTCGGGGGAGATCGATCAGAATTTGCGCCGTGAACCGATTATAGTCATAGAGGCGGCAATAGTCTGGATCGCCCAGTCCTCGCAGCGCCGGCGCCCTCAATCCGATCTGGATTTGCAGCGGCGAATGCGGCGCGGATCTCTGCAACAATCCCGCAGCCTGCCCAAAACGACTTTGCGACAAAAGGCATTCCGTATACTGATGCCGTATTGAGAAGTCATCCGGCGCCGCGGCATGGGCGCGCGCGGCGTAATTCATGGCGCCGCCGTCGCCTTCCGCGCGCCTCAACTTGGACGACAGAAGCAGTCCGAAAAGCTGGTCGGGGCCTTAGCCAGAACAATTTCTGGCCGCCCGTGCGGCGACATTCGGGCGCGCCGAACGGAAAGCAAGGTCGCCCTTGGCCTCGAGCAATGGCGCTGAATCCTTAGTGAACGGATCGGCTTCCTGCAGCAAGGAGGCGACATCTCCCAGAGCAGTCGCGTGAGGGCCGGAGTCCAGCGGCGACAAGGCCCCCAGCGCTTCTCCGAACCTGCCCAATAAGCCGATGGCCTTGCCGCGCCGCGCCTGCGACCGCAGATGGCGCGGATCTATCGAAAGCTCACGGTCTAAACATTGAAGCGCGTCTTCCAGCAAATCGCGCTCGATGCGGACCGCGCCGAGCGTGCTCCACGCTCCGACATGACGCGGATCGAGGCTGTGTGCCGCCGTCAACGCGTCTTCAGCGTCGTTATGGGAGCCTTGCTCGAGCGGAATGAGTCCTAGATTGAGTCTTGCATTGGCGAGCCGTGGACCGTCCGCGACGGCTGAAAAGTATGCCGCATCCGCCTCCGCCTGCGCCCGACGGCCCGCTTTCCACAGCATGTTCCTGTAGTTGCGGAGCACGGCTGCAGCGTTCGAGTGGCGCTTCCCTGCGGCTTCAAATGCGTCCCAGGAGTCGTCCGCCCGACCGAGCGCCAAGAAACATCGCCCAAAGGTTCAAGGCCTCGACCTCCATGGGATCGCGCGCCGAAATCTATTCGGCGATTTCCAGGGCGTCCGCGGCGTCGAAGCGCTTGTTCCATTCGATCACGCTCCGCGAGCCAGTGTCATGTAGATGCCTCAGCGCGGCGGCCAGACCTAGTTGGGGCACCTTACTTGACGGCTCCGTACCAAGCCGTATCTAGTCCCTCAAAACTTGATGCGGAGAAGACTATGCGTGTTTTGGGCGCTTGCATTGCAGTATTTTTGGCCGTTATCTCCTGGCCTGCCCTCGCGCAGCCGGGAGGTCAGGACGCGGCGATCGACGCGGCGCTCGGCTGCCGGTCCATCGCGGACCCCACAGCGCGCCTTGATTGTCTCGACAAGGCCGCCGCCGCAATCGCGGAGACGCGCATTATACGCGACGACGACGCCCCGACAGCCGAAACGCCGCAAGATCAATTGTCAGGATTCGGCGCGCCGGTAACCAAGCCCCAGCGGCCGAAGAAGAGCCGTCGTATGACGGAAACGCCTGAGGAATTCGGCGCCGAGCAAATGAAATCCGCCCGCCGCGATGAGGACGACCGCCGGCTCAAGAAGATTGAGGAAAAGGTCGTCGAGGTGAGAGTGAATTCCTACAAGCGCGCGACCTTGACCTTGGCGAACGGCCAGACCTGGCGCCAACTTGACTCAGACGATTTCATCCTTCCCTTGCGCAAGGGCAAGCTTTACACGGCCGTCGTCAAGCGCGGCGCGCTTGGGAACTACCTCATGACGATCAAGGAGCTAAAGCGCACGATCCGCGTCCGGCGCATCAGCTGACCCTCGGCTGTGATGCGGATAGAGGTTCTGAGGCCGAGTGTCGCCCGGAATGTCGCTCTCGATATACGCGCGTTCGGCGCGGGCGCAAAGACCCCTGTCCTTTGCATTCCCGGCCTTACGCGCAATCTGAAAGACTTTGAGGCGGTCGCAGAGCGGCTTGCGGACGGCGGACGGCGCGTCTTCACTGTCTCCCTCCGTGGACGCGGCGAGTCTGATTACGATCCGAACCTTCTCAACTATCATCCGCTGACATATCGCGACGACGTGCTCGCGGTCATGGATGCGCTGTCTATCGACCGCGCCGTCTTCATGGGAACTTCCCTCGGCGGCATCGTCACGATGCTGACAAACGCCGCCGCGCGAAGTCGCGTCGCCGCCGCAATTTTGAATGATGTCGGGGTGCGGCTTGCGCCCGAAGGCGTTGCGCGCATTCTTTCCTATGCTGCAGGCCCAAGACCTGACGCCGCCGACCTCGCCGAAGCGGCGGCGCAGATGCGCGCTGTCAACGAAGTCGCCTTCCCGGGCCGTGACGCGGCGTTCTGGGCGCTTTTCGCCGAGCGCACCTACCGGCGCACCCCCGAAGGCCGCTGGCGGCTCGACTATGATCCGGCCATTGGCGAGGCGCTGATCAAAGCCCCGCCTGCCCCTGGCCTTGTAACGGCCTTCACATCGCTCGCCGGCACGCCGACCTTGTTGCTGCGCGGCGCACTTAGCGACCTGGTGACGCCGCCCATCGTCGAAGAAATGCGTGCTCTGCACCCCGCTTTGCGAGTCGCGGAAGTTTCGCGCGTCGGTCATGCGCCGACACTGGAAGAGCCCGACGCCGCTGCGGCAATCGACGCGTTTCTTCAGTCTCTCGATTGACTGTCCTGACGGTGGATGCCGCACTCCGTCTTGGCGCTGCCGCGCCAGCGGCCGTCGCGCGCACCCTCGCCCGGCGCAACCGGATGCGTGCACGGCCAGCAGCCGATTGAGAGATAGCCCTGTTCGACAAGGGGATGCGGCGGCAACGCGTGTTCCGCCGCATAGGCCGTCAGATCGTCAGGACTCCAGCGCGCGATCGGATTGACTTTGACCATAGCGCCGGCGGCCTCGAACGCGGGCAGCTGCGTGCGCGCGCCACCGTGAAACTGTTTGCGGCCGGTGATCCACGCGTCGAAGCCTGCAAGGGCTTTCTCGAGCGGGCGGACTTTGCGCAGCGTACAGCAGCGATCGGCCTCGCGCCGCCAGAGATCGCCGCGGGGGTCCTCCGCCGCGACCTCGTCCGTATCCGGAGGGATGTCGCGCACGTCTTTCAGCCCAAGCTCCAGCGCGAGGCGGCGGCGGTACGACAAGGTCTGCGCAAAGTGCTTTCCGGTATCAAGGAACAGCACCGGTGTTTCGGGCGCCGCTTGAGCGACGAGTTTCAAGAGAACCGCAGACTCGGCGCCGAATGACGAAACAAGCGCAAGCCGCCCTGGAAAGGCGCGCACCGCAGCCGCGATGATCGCCGATGCATGATCTGCTCCGTGCCGAGCCTGCAGGAGGCGCGCCGCGGACCTCGCGATGTCGGCGCGGTTCTCAGGCGGCCTGGGCGCCAGGGAATCGCCTTCGCCACACCGGCGCGCTGCCATCTGCGCCCTGCTGATAAAACGCCGAAAACTCGCGGAGCGCTGCTACGGCCCCGGAGGCGCGCTCCTCCGCGATCTCGACGGCGTCAAATCCGGCGCGCGCCATGAACAGCGCCTGATCGCGAAGGATTTCCCCGCGCGCGCGGATCTCGCCCGCATAGCCGCATCGTTCGCGCAAAAGCCGCGCCTGACTATAGGCGCGCCCATCTCGGAACGATGGAAATTCAAGAATGACCGCACTGAAATGCGCAAGGACAGGAGCGATCTCTCCGACATCCGCCGTGTTCGGAAGAACGAGCGCCGTCGGCCCCGCGGGACGCGCGCCTGCGCGCCAGTCCTCTAGGCTTATCTCAACGGGCGCTAACGCGTCAGGCGCGCGGACGCGGCCGCTTCTCACATCAAGCATGACCATGGATAGCTCCCTTGAAAGCTTCGATGCCTAGCCTGCGATAGCTGTCGAGGAAGCGCTCGCCCGGCGTCCGGACACTCAGATAAAAGCCTACGAGCCGCTCGACGGCGTCGACGACTTCGCCGGAAGACAGGGCCCGCCCGACGATCTCGCCGAGGCTCGCATCTTCAGCGCCCGATCCGCCGAGCATGAGCTGGTAATACTCCTCGCCCTTCTTATCGACGCCGAGAATGCCGATATGGCCGACATGGTGGTGGCCGCAGGCGTTGATGCAGCCTGAAATCTTGATCTTCAGCTCGCCGATTTCTTCTTCGCCGCCGAGCGCTTTGAATCGCTCGGCGATCCGTTCGGCGATCGGGATCGAGCGGGCGTTGGCGAGATCGCAGTAATCAAGCCCTGGACACGCGATGATGTCCGAGACGAGGCCGATATTGGCGGTCGCAAGCCCTGCGTCGCGAAGACCTTCATAGACCGTATAAAGATCATCAACGCGCACATGCGGCAGACACAGGTTCTGCTCGTGGGTCGCCCGGACTTCGTCGAAGGAATAGCGTTCGGCGAGGTCGGCGACCGCCTCCATCTGTTCAGACGCGATATCGCCCGGCGGCGCGCCATGCGGCTTCAAGGAGATATTGACGATGGCGTAGCCTTTCGCCTTGTGCGGCGCGAGATTGACTCGCGCCCAGCGATCGAACGCCGCGTCGCGATTGCGCGCCGCTTCAAATGCGCCGCTCTCGCCCGCATTCCGGTCGAAGGGCGGCGGCGCGAAATGCCGCTTGATGCGCAATATTTCCGTTTGCGGAACATCGACAGTGTCGCGTGCGCTCGCTGTCCATTCGGCCTCGACCGCTTCGGCGAAGGCCGCACCTTCGCTGGCGACAAGGATCTTGATGCGCGCCTTGTAGGCGTTGTCGCGCCGGCCCTCGAGGTTGTAGATCCGCATGATCGCCTCGAGATAAGACAAAAGGTGCTCCGCCGGCAGAAAATCGCGGATGGTGCGCGCGATATAGGGCGTCCGCCCGAGGCCGCCGCCGACGAGCACCTCAAAGCCCGTTTCGCCCGCCGCGTTCCGCTTGAGAATAAGCCCGATGTCATGGGCCTTGACGGCCGCGCGGTCGCGCTGAGACGCAGTCACCGCGATCTTGAACTTGCGCGGCAGGAACGAGAACTCCGGGTGAAACGTCGACCACTGACGAATGACCTCGCACCAGGGCCGCGGGTCCTCGACTTCGTCCGCCGTCGCGCCCGCATAATGATCGGTCGTGATATTGCGGATGCAATTGCCGGAGGTCTGGATCGCGTGCATCTCGACTTCGGCGAGTGAGTCGAGAATGTCCGGCGTGTCGACGAGCGCCGGCCAATTATACTGGATGTTCTGGCGCGTCGTAAAATGGCCGTAACCCTTGTCCCAGCGCTGCGCGACAAAAGCCAGACGGCGCATCTGACGCGACGACAGCGTGCCGTAGGGAATGGCGACACGCAGCATGTAAGCGTGAAGCTGCAGGTAAAGCCCGTTCATCAAGCGCAGCGGCTTGAATTCCTCCTCAGTGAGGTCGCCTGAAAGGCGGCGTGCGACCTGGCCGCGGAACTGATCCACGCGCTCGCGCACAATGGTCCGGTCGAAACCGTCATAAGCGTACATCAGCGCGTCTCCGCGATGCGGTTGAGGTCGGCCCGCACGGTCGGTCCGCGGCTCCGGATGGTTTCGCGGAGCGCCTCACGCCCGGCAGGCGCGCCTGTTTCGGCGATATCGATGAGATAGGCCGACGCAATTTCAGTGCGCCTGGCCCTGGCTGCGGCGAGCGCCGAGTCCGCCTCGGCTGGCAGAATGCGGCGCGCGGCGCGCAAATCCGCCGTCCACTGATTGTCCGAAGAAAGATAGACAACCGCGCCGTCGGCGAGAAGGTTTCCAGTGACGGCCTTCATGCGGCGATCCTTTCGGAAGCCGGCGCCTTATCGATCGCGGCAAAAGCCGCGGTTTCGCCGATGATCAGCAGAGCGGGTCCGGTTACAGCGTTCGCCTCGACAAGCGCGGCAAGGCCTGACAGCGTGCCTGTCACAATCTTCTCGTCCGCGCGCGTGCCGTTCTCGATGACGGCGACAGGCGTTTCAGGCGCGCGTCCCCCATCCAGTAAGGCGCGCTCGATCTCGCCTGCACGGCCGACGCCCATATAGACGACGAGTGTGTGTTTTAGCGCGGCGGCGGCTTTCCAGTCGATATCGGGCGCGCCATCGTCGCGCGCGTGGCCCGTGACCAGCGTCACCGCTTGCGAAACATCGCGATGGGTGAGCGGCAGCCCCGCGGCGGCTGCGCAGCCGAGCGCGGCTGTAATACCGGGCGTGACATAGACGTCGACGCCCGCCGTGCGCAGACTCTCAAGCTCTTCGCCGCCGCGGCCGAAGATGAACGGGTCGCCGCCCTTGAGGCGCACGACGCGTTTGCCTGCGCGCGCCAAGGCGATCATCTGCGCCTCGATCTCGCGTTGCGGCGTCGAATGGTTCGACTGTTCCTTGCCGACATAGATGCGCGTTGCGTCGCGCCGCGCGAAAGCGAGAATGTCATCGGATACGAGGCGGTCATAAAGAATGACATCCGCGTCGCTCAGCAAACGGAGCGCCCGCAAGGTCAGAAGTTCGGGATCGCCGGGGCCCGCGCCGACGATATGGACGACGCCGCGCGGGCGGTCACCGGTCAGTGCCGCCTGGAAATCGGCCTCGGCGCCGCTTTCGTCGCCCGCGAGCACTTTCGCCGCAATGGGACCATCGAAAACGCGCTCCCAGAAGGCGCGCCGGGCCTCCGGCGCAAGCCGCGACGCCGCGCGATCGCGCAGCCGCCGGGCAAAGCCGGCAAGAGCGCCGAGCCGCGCGGGCAGAAGCGCCTCGATCTTTTCGCGCAAGCGACGGGCAAGAACCGGCGCGCCGCCATCCGTGCCGACCGCGACGACGACCTCCCCGCGATCGATGATCGAGGGGAAGGTGAAATCGCAGAGCGCCGGCCGATCGACGGCGTTGACGAGCGCCCCGGCCCGCCGCGCTTCCGCCGCGAGGCGCTCAGCAAGGGCTGCGTTCTCTTCCGCAATCACGACAAGCCGCGCGCCCGCAAAATCGGCCGGCGCGGGCCGGTCTTCGATCAACGCCGCGCGGCCTTCGAATTCCGCGCGGACGTCAGCGCCAAAGCGTGGCGCGAACAGCTGGACTTCCGCGCCAGCAGCAAGGAGGAGACGCGCCTTGCGCGCTGCTTCCTCACCCCCGCCGGCGACGACGGCTCGTACGCCACGGATATTCAAAAAGGCCGGGAGTTGACGCATAATTCAGATTTCCTATCGCGAAGATCCCGCGCGGATCGGCGCAGCGGCCCACGGACCCTTAAACTAGCTGCGCTCTTCGGCGCCGCAAAATCATAAAATTTCTAACAGACATCAGAAATTCTGGCAGCACCCGATCAAGCTGTTGAAATTGCTCGCCTGATTGCGGAAATGGGCCTAATTGCTGACGAATCTGTGATGCCGCCCGTCAAGTTGCGGGTCCGGGTCCTCGACAGGCCGGCGCCTGGAGCCTATAGGTGAGGCCATGAAACGATTACCTCCGCTAAACTCCTTGAAGGTCTTCGAGGCCGCCGCGAGGCATTTGAGTTTTACTAAGGCGGCTGACGAATTGAACGTGACGCCAGGCGCGGTCAGTCAGCAGATCAAGGCGCTTGAAGACTTCATCGGCGCCCCGGTTTTCAGGCGGCACAAGCGCACCTTGCTCCTGACGGACGAAGCGCAGGCGAGCTTGCCCATCCTGCGCGAGGGGTTCGATCGCTTGGCGGAAGCGGCGAGCCTCTTGACCGCACGTGCAGATGGCGGGCGCCTCACGGTGTCGGTCGCGCCTTCGCTCGCCGCCAAATGGCTGGTGCCCCGTCTCGACCGGTTCCGAGAAGCCCGTCCCGAAACCGATGTCTGGATTTCGGCCGATATGGAGGTTGTCGATTTCGCACAGGACGATATCGACCTCGCCATCCGCTATGGCGGCGGCCGCTACCCTGGAGTCGTCGTCGAGCACCTGATGGCGGAAACAATCGTGCCGGTTTGCAGCCCGCGGCTTTTGACAGGCGGCAAACCGTTAAAGACGCCGCAAGACCTTGCCCACCATGTGCTCCTGCATGACGGCAGCCCTGACAATGACGAAAGCTGTCCGACGTGGCCGATGTGGCTAAAAGCGGCCGGCGTCAAAGGCGTCGACGGCGCACGCGGCCCAAAATTCAACCAGTCCAGCCTCGTGATCGAAGCGGCGGTCGCCGGAAAGGGCGTGGCCCTCGCCAAGTCGCAGCTTGCGCTCGCTGATCTTGAAGCCGCCCGCCTGGTCGTGCCGTTCGACCTCTCGACGCCGAGCGCGTTCGCCTACTACGTCGTCCATCCGCAATCGCGGGCGGCGCTGCCTCAGGTCAAAGCTTTCAAAGCCTGGTTGCGCAGCGAAGCCTCCGCTCTGTCTGAGGCGCCGTCAGCAGGGCAAAGAGTTGCGAGAGGTTGACGCACATCTGGCCGCATCGGCCCCCCGCAGCGGAGGGAGAGACATCCGCGCGGGGGACCTTTTGCGAACGGCCTGAGGGGGAGAGCCAGACCGGCGTCGCCCTCATCAGATGCCGTCGGCGACTCCGATGTTCAAGCGACAAGCGGCAGATCACGGCCGTTTTCACCGCCTTGTGACGCTGGCGATTTGCGAAGAACGCGTCATTGCGGCGCTTTATCGACCGCATCGAGACAGGCGACGACGGCCTCAAAGACCAGCAGGGTCGACGCGTGACGCTGGGGATAGTCCTTAATCGGACGAAGTGCGGCGAGCTCCGCCCATCGTGCGCGTGACGGCGGCGGGCCGTCCTCTCTCAACATCGCGCGCATCTCGTCGCGGAGCTGGCGCAATTCCGCAGCGTCAGCGCCGACGATGTTGCGCGCGACAATGGAAGAAGACGCTTGCCCGAGCGCGCAAGCGCGGGCCTCAAGTCCGATGTCGGCGACGCGGCTGTTTTCGAGCGCCAGATCGACTGTGACTTCCGATCCGCACACGCGGCTCATTTTCGTCGCTGTTGCATGGGGGCGCTCAAGACGGCGCGCAGGCGGGATCGCCGCCGCCGCCGCCAGGATCTTGTCGCTGTAGAGATCGCTCAGCACGCCCGAGATATCGGCGGGCATGCGGCGCAGGACAAGCCCCCGCGCCGCATACCGCTCAATTGAGATCGAATAAGAGCAATTCGGTTTCCGGCGCGAGCGCGAGCGCCGTAAACTCTGTTTCATCCGCGATGCGCGCGCCGTCGCCGGGCTGCATGATAAGGCCGCCGACCTCAAGCCCGCCCTTGACGAGCTGGAGCCAACCGAAACGCCCCGGCGCGAAGGTGTGGCGCACCGTCGCGCCTTCGCCGAACTTGCCGGCGTAGAGCGAGGCGTCTTGGTTAATCGCCATGGACCCATCGCGCCCGTCGCCGGACGCAACAAGGCCGAGCCCCGCTTCGCGCGAAGCCGAAATGTCGCGCTGCTCATAGCGCGGCTTCAAACCGCGCGCCCGCGGCGTGATCCATATCTGCAAGAGATGCAGCGGTTCAGTCGTGGACGGATTATATTCCGAATGAGTGACGCCCGTCCCGGCCGCCATATACTGCACCTCGCCGGGACGAATGACGCCGCCGCCGCCGGTCGAGTCCTTATGTGCGACGGCGCCTTCGACGACATAGGTGATGATCTCCATGTCGGCGTGCGAGTGCGGCGGGAATCCTGCGCCGGGCGCCACCGTGTCTTCGTTGATGACGCGCAGCGCGCGAAATCCCATGTGGTCCGGGTGATGGTAGTTGGCGAAGGAGAAAGTGTGCCTCGCCTGCAGCCAGCCATGGTTCGCATGGCCGCGGTCGATACTCTTACGAATCGTGATCATGACGGTTCTCGCTTTTGGGGGAGCAGCGCCAGAGCGCCGCGATTGACGCCGGATGTGGTGTGGGCGAGGCGACCCGACGAGACGCCCTAAACTCACATTCTCGCGAGACCCGACGCCCCCGTTCAGGGCTTGGCGTTGAGGCTCCAATCATAACCGTAGCCGTCAATCTTTTTTGCGGCAGCGAGCTTCGCCTTCAGAGCGGGCTCGGCGTAAAGCATGAGATGAGCGATTTTGGACGCGTCCGTCCCGCCGAAATCTTTACCAAACCATTTGTAGATAGACGACAGGCGCAGCTTTCCGTTCTCGAACGCAGCGCCGCGCGGACTGTTGATGTAAACGCGCGCCGCCGCATCGAGGTCGGCGTCAAGGCTCGCCGCGCGCCACGGCGCAACGCCCAAATTCGGGCAGCCGATGGAGGCGCAGTTCAAGGCGTAGTGCACGCGATTGTCGCCGAAATAGCGCCGCAGAATCTTGTGCTCGATGTCGTTGAAAGAGAGTGTAACGCCTTCGATCGTCAGCACCTTTTTGTCCCACGGACCGATCGAGATCGGGCCCGATTTAATTTTCATGATGCTGGTGACCGGATAATTGTCGAGGATGAGGGCGACGGTCAGCGCGTTGTAAAGATTTGCCCAATAGGCGAAGGCCGCGGGCTTGGAAAATGTCGTCGGGCGGGCCGCCGCAAGGTCGGCGACATAGGCCTCAAGCGCCTGACGTTCCGCCGCCGTCACAGCGCCGTAGGAAACGAGCGATGGCGCGCCATTCGGCTGCGGGTGGACGTGGTTCTCGAGAAAGGCCGCCCATTTGGTGTCGGAGACCGGCGCCTCGCTCACCGCGCCAAAGCGCGAGAACTTCTCAAAGTCGTCAGCGCGGGCGGGCATTGCCGCGAAGATGAGCGTGACGGCTAGCGATAGTGCGCGCAACAGCAAGGAAGCCTCCTCAGCGTTCGCCGGATGACCGGCCATTAAGCCGCCTTATGTTCGCCGCCAGGTCGCGCCGGCGGCGCCGTCCTCCAGAATGACGCCCTTGGCGAGAAGGTCGTCGCGAATGCGATCGGCGCGAGCAAAGTCCTTCGCCTTGCGCGCGGCGGCCCGTTCCGCGATCAGCGCCTCAATCGCTTCCGCCGGCAGCGCATCGGCGCGCGGCGACCATTTGAACCATTGCTCAGGCGCGATCGTCAGTAAGCCCATCAACTGCCCCGCCGCCCGCAACGACGCCGCGGCGCGCGCCCGCGCCTCGCCCTGCATTTGCGCTGCAATATCGCGCAACTCATGAAGCCCGGCGATCGCGTCCGGCGTGTTAAGGTCGTCCTCAAGCGCGAGCACGACGCTTTGCGGCGCAGACAGGTTGAACGCTTCCTGTCCTGGGGAGTCTGCCAGAAGGCGGTAGAAGCGGTCGAGCTGGCGTTTCGATTGTTCGATCAATTCCGTCGTCCATTCCAACGGCTGCCGGTACTGCGCAGAAAGCAAGGCGAAACGGAGGGCCTCGCCCGGCCATTCGAGCAGGAGATCACGCGGCAGCACGACATTGCCGAGCGACTTTGACATTTTGTCGGCACCCATACGCAAATAACCATTATGCAGCCAATAGCGCGCGAGCGGCGCCCCGCCATGGGCGCAGGCCGACTGGGCGATCTCGTTTTCATGGTGCGGGAAGCGCAGATCCTGCCCGCCGCCGTGTATGTCGATGGTGAGCCCGAGATTCTTCTCGATCATCGCCGAGCATTCGACATGCCAGCCGGGCCGGCCGCGGCCCCAGGGCGATTCCCACCCGGGCTCGTCCTCAAGGGCCGGCTTCCACAACACGAAGTCACCCGCATGCTCCTTATACGGCGCAATTTCGACGCGCGCGCCCGCGAGCATTTCGTCCTGATCGGCGCCCGAGAGCTGGCCGTAATCGGCGTAGCGCGACACTCTAAAAAGCACATGGCCCTGCGCGGTATAGGCGTAGCTCTCTCTCACCAGCATCTCGATGAGCGCGATCATCTCTGCGATATGACCCGTCGCTCTCGGCGTCAGAGTCGGCGGCAGAATGTTGAACGCCGCCGTTTCGGCTTCGTAGATCTGCGCATATTTGGCGGTGATCTCGTCGATCGGCGCACCCGCGTCGCGCGCGGCCTTGATGATCTTGTCGTCGATATCGGTAAAATTGCGCGCATAGACGACGTGCTCTGCGCCGTAACGCAGACGCAAAACCCGGTAGAGGAGATCAAAAACCGCTGCCGCGCGGAAATTGCCGATATGGGCGTGGTTGTAGACGGTCGGCCCGCAGACATACATCGTCACGCGATGCGGGTCGGCGGGCTCGAACACGCGCTTGGCGCGCGCCATGGTGTCGTAAAGTTCTAAAGGCATGGCGAGCGTGCTAGTCGCGAGCTTAGCGCGGCGCAAGCTGGAATTAAGTCTCCGAAAGGGCGGCCTGACCGGTCCAATCACGGCCGCTCGCGAAAACATGATCGCTGCTCGCGCGAATGCCGCTTGGGCGACGACTGATCTGCGGCTAGTTTTGCGCCGTACTGATTGCGTAGACGCCCGCCGCGCCGCTCTCCCCCCGAGAACCCGCGAAACTGTAATCGCTCATGAACGATAGGACAGGCCATGACAGCCATTGCCTACGACGCAGCCGCGCTTGACCGCGAGGCCGACGCCCCGATTTACTCCCTAAGACCCACGCGCGCCGAAGCCGAGGCCGCGGTGCGCACGCTCATCCGCTGGACCGGCGACGATCCCGCGCGCGAAGGCTTGATCGACACACCCAAGCGCGTGGTCAAGGCGTTTGAAGAATGGTTTTCAGGCTATGACCTCGACCCGGAGTCCGTCCTTGCCCGGACCTTTGAAGAGGTCGAAGGTTATGACGATATCGTCCTGCTGAAAGGCATTCGCTTAGAATCCTACTGCGAGCACCACATGGCGCCCATCATCGGCGTTGCGCATATCGCCTATATGCCCTCTGACAAGGTCGTCGGCATTTCCAAATTGGCTCGGCTTGTCGACGTCTACGCCAAACGCTTGCAAGTTCAGGAAAAACTGACCGCGCAGATCGCCTCCACGCTTGATGAAGTGCTGCAGCCGAAAGGCGTAGCAGTTCTCATCTCGGCGGAACACCAGTGCATGTCGACGCGCGGCGTGCACCGGCATGGGGTCGACACGGTGACGACCCGCTTCACGGGCGCCTTCCGCGAAGATCCAAAACTTGAAGAAAGGTTCCTGCGGTTGATTAAGGCTTAGTCCTGCTTCAAAAGAAGGCATGGCGGAGACTTCTCCTGAAGAGACGTTAGACTTCCGTCCGCGTTTCGGCGCGGACGGACTTATTCCAGTCGCGGTGACGGAGTCGCGTTCGCACGCGCTTCTCATGCTCGCCTACATGAACGCTGAAGCGCTGGACCGGACCCTCACTACGGGCGAGGCCTGGTATTGGTCGCGGACGCGCAAGGCTTTGTGGCGCAAGGGTGAAACCTCCGGGCACACACAATCCGTCGTCGAGGTCAGGCTCGACTGCGATCAGGACGCAATTGAACTCGTCGTCCGCCAGACAGGGCCCGCCTGCCACACGGGTCGAAGGCGGTGCTTTTATCGGGTTGTGACTGCGGGCGACGGCGCGCGGCGGCTCGAAATCTCGGAAGAGTAACCGGAGGCCTCTTCAGCCTTTGCCGACGGCGTCCGCGACGTTCTGGAATCCATCCGCCGACAGATAGTCCGGCAGCGCGCGCACGATGCGTGACGGAAGGCTCGGGCCTTCGTAAACAAGCGCCGTGTAAAGCTGCACGAGCGATGCGCCCGCAAGGATTTTCTTGTAAGCGTCGCGCGCGGAAAA
Organism: uncultured Caulobacterales bacterium; assembly: GCA_964507915.1. Taxonomy (GTDB): domain Bacteria; phylum Pseudomonadota; class Alphaproteobacteria; order Caulobacterales; family Parvularculaceae; genus Amphiplicatus. The sequence goes on along the minus strand of CAZDRH010000001.1, from coordinate 275,096 downwards.
AACGCCGCCGACGCCGATCAGGGGGACGGCGCCTTTGAGCGCCGCGTGGAACTCGGCGAGCAATTTCGTTGAAGGCGCCATCAACGGCGCGCCGGAAAGCCCGCCTTTTTCGGCCGCGAATCGGCTGCGCAAACCGTCCGACCGGGCGACGGTCGTGTTGGAAACGATCAGCGCGTCAAGGCGCGCCTCCTGCGCGGCGGCGGCGATGTCTGCCTTGTCTTCGTCCGTCAGGTCGGGCGCAATCTTCAGAAAGACGGGCGCTTTCTGCGCCGTCGCCGCGCGTGCGGCGAGGACGCGCACCAGCAGCCCGTCAAGCGAGTCCTTGCCCTGCAAGGCGCGCAGGCCCGGCGTGTTCGGCGAAGAGATATTCACCGTGTAGAAATCAACGAGCCCGTCGAGCGCGCGCACGCCGGCGACGAAATCCTCGATGCGGTCCTCGCTGTCCTTGTTGGCGCCGAGATTGGCGCCGACAATGCCGCCCCGTTTGCGTCGCGCCCGCAGGCGCGCGGTGATGCGCGGCAAGCCATCATTGTTGAATCCGTAGCGGTTGATGACGGCGAGGTCCTGTTCGAGGCGGAAGACGCGCGGCCGGTCATTGCCGGGCTGCGGCCGCGGCGTGACGGCGCCGACTTCAACGAAACCGAAACCGAGCGCGAGCATCGCGTCGGGACATTCGGCATTCTTGTCGAAACCGGCCGCAAGCCCGAGCGGATTGGCGAATGCAAGACCCGCAAGGCGCGTTTGCAAACGCGGATCGGGCGCAATCCGGACGCGCGGTCCAAATCCCGTCGCAAGCGCGCGCACCGTCGCACGATGGGCCCGCTCAGGATCGGCGAATCGAATGAAGCGGGCGCCGGCGTCGGCGACAAACAGCGGCACGCGCGTCACGGGGCGGCGTCCGCAAAAACAAAGCCGTCTCCGGCTCGTTCCAGGGCGCGTGCGCGCACAACAGCGCTGGTCGGCAATGCGCCATAAAGATGCGGGAAGGCTTCGCCGCGCTTCGGCGCCATTTCGTAACGGAGCGGGTCCGACAAACGCGCAGGATCGATCTCAAGCGCGACGACGTCCGGCACATGCGCAAAATAAAGACGCGCCGTCTCCAGCGCCTGGTTCGCGGTCGACAAATGGATAAATCCGTCCCGGCGGTCGACCTCAGCAGGCTCCACGACGCCGGTCTCTTGCGCGCGCGCCCAGGCGGCGGACGGCGCGAGCTTGTAGACGAAGCTCACTCTTCGTCTTCCATCGTCGTGTGCCGGGCTTTGGCGGCGTGTTCGATCGCCTCGGCGCCTTTGTCTGAAACTTTGAGCGCGTTGCGCACGAGCTCCAGCACGCGGATTTCGGTCATATCGAGACTCTCATCAGCCGCGACGACATCGACGACAGCGGCATAGGCAGTCTCGGCGAGGCGCTTCGGCAGCGCCGCGGCCGCGGCGTCGAGCACTTTGTGCAGGCCGTCCTTCGACGCCATCAGCTTGCCGCACTCTTCGGCCGTCGCCACCAGCCGCTCTTCGTCCGCTTCTGAAAACAAAGGAAAGGACCGGACGACGCGGCCGATCGTGCGCAGCTCGCGTTCGTTGATCTTGCCGTCGGAAGCCGACGCCATGACCATAAGATAGACCACAGCCTCTTGCGGCGTCAGAAAGGCGACGGATTCGGCGGACATGGCGGTCTCCTCAGGCGGCGGCCTCTAAAACAAGCCAAGCTCTAGGCGCCGCCGCGCGCCGGGGCAAGCCGACGGGCGCCTTTCATCCAGGCCCGGGGCGGCCTAGAGTTTTTCTTTCCCACGCCGCATTGGACCCGCCATGGCCGACTCCCGCGCCTTTTCGCCTGCCGATATCGACGCCGCCAAATCCTGGCCGTTTCAGGAAGCGCGCGCCCTCGTCAAACGGCTGGAGAAAATGAAGCATGACGGCGTCGTCCTGTTCGAGACCGGCTACGGGCCGTCGGGTCCGCCGCATATCGGCACTTTCGGCGAGGTCGCGCGCACCACAATGGTGCGCCGCGCGTTTGAACTGATGACCGGCCGCAAGACGCGGCTCATCTCCTTTTCCGACGACATGGACGGCATGCGCAAAGTGCCGCCGCACCTTCCCAATCAGGCGCTGCTGGCGGAGCATCTGCAACGCCCGCTGACGCGCGTGCCCAATCCCTTCGGCACGGAGCACCCGAGCTTTGCACACCACAACAACGCGACATTGCGCGCTTTTCTCGACCAGTTCGGCTTCGACTATGAATTCCTGTCAGCGACCGAGTGCTACACATCCGGTAAGTTCGACGCGACGCTGATCCGCGTGCTCGAACGCTATGACGCCGTGATGGAGATCATGCTCCCCTCGCTCGGCGACGAGCGCAAGGAATCCTATTCGCCGATCCTGCCGATCTCGCCGAAAACGGGCCGCGTTCTTTATGTGCCTTTGCTCGAACGCGACGCGAAGACCGGCGAAATCGTCTTCGAGGACGAGGACGGCGAGAAAGTGAAAATGCCCGTCACCGGCGGGCGCGCAAAGCTGCAGTGGAAAGCCGACTGGGCCGGCCGATGGTTCGCGCTCGGCGTCGATTATGAAATGGCGGGCGAGGACCTGACGGAATCGGTGCGGCTGTCGAACCGCATCGTCAAGGCGCTCGGCGGCGAGCCGCCTGCGGGCTTCAATTTCCAGCTCTTCGTCGATGAAGAGGGAAAGAAAATCTCGAAGACCAAGGGCAATGGCATCACGATCCAGCAATGGCTGACCTACGCCTCGCCGGAGAGCCTGTCGCTCTTCATGTTCCACAACCCGAAGACGGCGAAGAAGCTCTACTTCGATATCATCCCGAAGACGGCGGATGAGTATCTTGCCTGGCTGCACAAATACCCCTCGCAGACCGGCGCCGCGGCGCTCGACAACCCCGTCTGGCACATTCACGACGGCCGTCCGCCTGACGACGCGCCGCCGGTGACATTCGCGCTGCTCCTCAATCTCGTCAGCGCGACGGGCTCGGGCGATCCTGCGCTCCTCAAGGGCTTTATCGCGAAATATCGTCCGAATGCGTCCGAAAAGGAGCGCGCGCTTGCCGAAGGCATGGTCGACTACGCTGCGCGCTATTTCAGGGACTTTGTGCAGCCGAAACTCGCCTTCCGGGCGCCGACGGACGCCGAGCGCGCCGCGCTCGAAGATCTTGCCGGTCGCATCCGGGCCATTGGCGACGGCGCGGCCGAAGACGCGTTTCAGACCGCCGCTTTCGATGCGGGCAAGGCGCATGGCTATGAAACCGCCATGCGCAACTGGTTCCAGGCGATCTATGAGATCGTCTTCGGCCAGGCGGACGGGCCGCGCATGGGGCCATTCGCCAAGATTCTGGGCGCCGAAAAGACGGCCGCTCTCATCAAATCGGCGCTGCAGCGCTGATCGGGTCCGTCCTGTTGCATTTGGGCGATTGCGGGCGCCGCATCGCAGGCTAGCATGGCGCCCATGCGGGGCCTCATCGACACCATAAGAATGCCGGGCGGGCGCGTGCGTCTCCAGCACGAGGTCTGGTTCTTGCGCCATGGCGAGACGGATTGGAATCGCGAGCGGCGCTATCAGGGGCATACTGATGTTCCGCTCAACGCGCGGGGCCGCGAGCAGGCGCGCCGCAACGGCGCGGCGCTGAAAGAGGCGCTTGGCGGCGCGCGCCGCCCGGTTTTTGTCGCAAGCCCCCTCGCGCGCTGCGTCGAGACGCTGGAGATCGCCCGCGCCGCCATGGGGCTGCCGAAGCGGCGCTACGCCATTGACGACCGGATCATCGAGATCGACCTCGGCCGGTGGAACGGCAAAACTTATGACGAGGTCGCCGCCGAAGACCCAGGCGTGCATGAGCGCCGCAACGCCGAAAAGTGGGACTTCCGCATCCCCGAAGGCGAGACCTATCGCGAGGCGGCCGCACGCGTGCGCGATTTCCTGACGGACCTTAAGGGCCCCGCCGTGATCGTCGGCCATGGCGCGACCGGACGGCTCTTGCGCGGGTACCTTACTGGGGCGCGGCCGGCGCGCGTGCCGCATCTCAAGATGCGGCAGGATGTCGTGTTCCACATCCGCGGCAGACGCGAACGCGAGATCTAGCTGCGCGCTTCCGTCAGACGCTCGAAGAAATGCTTGCGGCACAACGACGTGTAGCGCTCATTGCCGCCGATCTCGACGCTTTCGCCAGCGGCGACGGCGCGGCCGGCAGCGTCGATGCGTAGATTCATTGTCGCTTTTCGCCCGCAATAACAAATGGTCTTCAGCTCCCGGATTTCGTCGGCCAGGGCAAAAAGCCGCGCCGCGCCCGGAAATAAAGCGCCCGTGAAGTCCGTGCGCAAACCATAGCAAAGGACGGGCAGGCCGAGCTCGTCGACGACGCGCGCCAGCTCATCAACCTGCGCGAGCGAAAGGAACTGGGCCTCATCCACAAAAACGCAAGCGACGCTCTCTCGGGCGCATTCGGCCGAGACTGCCCCGAAGAGGTCCGTTTCAGGACCGAACGCCGCGCCTTCCGCCGTAAGGCCGATTCGCGATCCCACGACCCCGGCGCCCGCCCGCGTGTCGATTGCCGCCGTGAAAAGCAGCGTCCGCATGCCGCGTTCGCGATAGTTAAAGCTCGACTGCAGGAGCGCCGTCGACTTCCCGGCGTTCATCGCCGCATAGTTGAAATAGAGCTTGGCCATGCTCGCAATCCTATCCTCAAGCGGACAATCGGTTTGGCTGCCGCCCTTCGGCAAGGCGCCGCAGTCGTGAATAGAACGGAGGCGCCCCAATCACCATCTCGCAGCTCAGGAAGGTGCGCGGACTTATGGGACAAACCGCGCAAATCGAGGCAGACAGCCGCTATGGAAATGCATCAAGTCCGCTACTTTTTGGCGCTTGCGGAGACGCTGAATTTCACGCAAGCGGCGGAGCGCTGCGCGATTTCGCAACCGGCGATGACCCGGGCCATGCAGCAGCTCGAAGCTGAGCTCGGCGGCCGGCTTTTCCATCGCGAGCGGCAGCGTACGCATCTCTCCGAGCTCGGACGGATGATGAAGCCTTATTTCGAAGCAATTCTCGCAGAAGCGGATCGGGCTCGTTCCGCTGCCAGCGCGCTTGCACGGCTTGAACGGGCGCGGCTGCACATCGGCGTCATGTGCACAATCGGTCCGTCGCTCATCGCGGCGTTCCTCGCTGAATTCTGCCGCGGCTATCCCCAGATCGAGACGGTCGTCGCCGATGCCCCAGGCGAGACGGTGAAGCGGCGGCTTCTTGAGGGCGCAGCGGACGTCGGCCTGATCGCCGAACCGGGGCCAATAGACGAGCGGTTCCACAGCGTGCCCCTCTTCAATGAGCGGTTTGTCGCTGTTGCGCCCACCGATCACCGCTTTGCCGCGCTTGAAGAGGTCCCGTGCGCGCTTTTGGACGGCATGCCCTATGCTAGCCGCGCCAATTGCGAGTCTTTCGAAACAATCAGCGCGGCTTTCCACGAACGCAACATCCGTATGCGTCAGATTTTTTCCAGCGAGCGTGACGACTGGGTGTTGGCGATGGTCAGGGCGGGGCTTGGAGTAGGTATATTCCCTGAGCATTCTGTAGAGAACCGGGAAAACCTCATTCTACGGCCTTTGGCGCAGCCGGCGTTCGAGCGCACCGTACTGCTCGTCACCATGCGGGGCCGCCCCCACGCGCCGGCGATCGGCGCCTTCCTGCGGGCGCTTCGCAATGAAGAATGGCCTGGGAAAGCCCGCGCGCCGGGCATCCGCTGCGGCGCGCCGGCATAAGCGGGTGGGATCGGCGTTCCTTCGGTCGGAATGACGCGCCTACCGGCCGCGAAAATGCGTTATGGTCGCCGCGAATTCTCGCCGAAAAATGCCCGCACATCCTGAATCCGCGCTCCAGGGAGATTTTCATGACCGACCTCAATTTTCTGGCGCTCCGCACTTTTGTCGAGCCAATGTGGACCGGCGAGATCACACGAACGCTGACGGACTACATCCGCATCCCCAACAAATCGCCTGCGTTTGAGCCGGAGTGGGAAAAAACCGGCCATATGGAGCGCGCGGTCGAGCTTCTGTCGTCCTGGGCGAAGTCGAAACTCCCTGCGCTGCCGGGCGCAACGCTGGAGGTCTTGCGTGAGAAGGGCCGCACGCCGCTTATCGTCATCGATGTGCCGGGACAAGGCTCCGAGACGATCGTCCTCTACGGCCATCTCGACAAGCAACCGGAGATGACGGGCTGGTCGCCAGGGAAAGGTCCGTGGACGCCGATTCTGGAAGGCGACAAGCTATACGGCCGCGGCGGCGCCGATGACGGTTATGCAATCTTCGGGTCGCTCGCCGCGCTCCTTGCCCTGAAGAAGCAGGGCGTCGCGCATGCGCGCTGCGTCGTGCTGATCGAAGCCTCTGAGGAATCGGGCTCGCCTGACCTCCCGCATTACATGAGCAAGATCGCCAAGAAGCTCGGCGATGTCGCACTCGTCATCTGTCTCGACAGCGGCTGCGGCGACTATGACCGGCTTTGGCTCACGACTTCGCTGCGCGGCCTTGCCGGCGGCGTGCTGCGAGTCGAAGTGCTGCGCGAGGGCGTCCATTCGGGCGATGCGAGCGGCGTCGTGCCCTCGAGTTTCCGCATTCTGCGCCTTCTTCTCGACCGGCTCGACACTGCGAAGACGGGCGCCGTGCGCCTCAAGGAATTGAAAGCCGCCATCCCGAAGCACCGCATCGCCGAGGCGCGCGAGGCGGCCAAGGCGCTCGGCAGGGAAGTCTACACGAAGTTCCCCTTCGTGCGCGGCATGCAGCCCGCTGACGACGATCTCGTCGAGCTTATCCTCAACCGCACCTGGCGGCCGGCGCTGAGCGTCACAGGCTTTGAAGGCGCGCCGGCGCCCGCCAATGCCGGCAATGTGCTGCGGCCGATGACCGTCGCCAAGCTCAGCATGCGCTTGCCGCCGACGGTCGATCCCGTCGCCGCTGCCGACGCGATGAAACGGGAACTCGAGCGCGACCCGCCTTATGGCGCTCGCGTGCAATTCACGGTCGAAGAACCCGGAGGCGGCTGGAATGCGCCCGCGACGGCGCCCTGGCTCCTCTCCGCACTGAAAGCCGCCTCCAAAAAATCCTGGGGCGCTCCCATGGCGATGATGGGCGAAGGCGGCACCATTCCGTTCATGGGCATGCTCGGCCGCGTCTTCCCGAAATCTCAATTCGTGATCACCGGGGTGCTCGGCCCGAACTCAAACGCGCATGGCCCGAACGAATTCTTGCACATCCCCAGCGGCCAGCGCGTGACCGAGGTCGTGGCGCAAACGATCGCCGCGCATGCGGGGCGGTAAGCGCCCTGCTGCGCGCAAGGCCAGCGTCTGCGACCTTTGAGGGTGCGCTGTCGGCTGTAATCCGCAGCGCATGATCGGAGGAGCGACATAAGTCCGAACCGCAAGAACTGGATGGCCTGGTGTTTGCGCCCAAATTTGAGCTGCTTCGGATGACGAGGACATCATCATAAGGCATTCCAGACCATGACAGCCTTCATACTATGATGCGCGGACCTCGACCGATTCTGCGCGAAAATCTGTTGCTGCTTTCGGGCCCTACCCGCCGGCCAATGAATCACGGTCAGCGCACAGCGTACCGTTAGGCGTCGCTCAGCTGACGCCGCGCTTGGGCCCAATGTCCTCTCGGCTCGCCCCGGCAACATGCCTCCATGTACGTCGACAAACAGCGCTTCCGCAAACCGCGATCGTTTTCTCTTGCGTCCCTTCATTGGGGCCGGAATCTAAATCCTGTGGGGGAGGACCACAGAAGTAGGTAAGTAATGGGGCTCTTGGCCTCTTTCCGTATCTCGACCCCTAGAGCGGTCCTAGGGGTTCCCCTGCCCAGACATCGCAACCAGCATGTATTGGGGGGTCGCTTGACCGGCCGGCAGCACGAAGTTGAAGTCCTGGGCGATGCTGTCTCCGGGCGCGAGGACCCCATCCTTCGGCAAGAAAATCCGAATGTACGGCTCACCCTTGCGGGTCGTTCCGCTTGCGTTGGCAAGACGCACGCCGACAGCGAGACCGCGCACGATCAAAAGCAGATGCGTGTCCACAACCGCGCCGCTCTTGTTCGTGATCTTGTAGGACTCTACGCGGCCGCCGGCGCCGGAATTTGAGGCGACCTTCGTCATCTGCAGCCGCGTCGTTACTTCGAGGAATTCAAGGCCAAGATCGCGGCGGGATAAGGGATCGTTGTTGTCGGTCGCAAGGCCGCTCAACACGAAACCATCTTTCGCGCCGAGCGCGGCGAGATCGGGGCGATGAACGGAATAGGCGAGATCTTTCGGGCTCGGCTGGAAGAACGGCGTCGGCGACTTCGCGTCGTATTTCGAAAACGCCGGATCATAGAGCCCGTTTTCGATGAAATCGGTCAATGCGTCGACGTCATGCTTGCTAAGGCCGAGACCGCGCGGCGATCTTGGACCACGCGGGTGCGTGAACCTTTTGTCGAGAGTCGCCGCCGCGCCCGCCGCCGCATCCTGCGGAACCCCGGCGTTGAAGTACTCGACGACAGCGCGAAGATCTGTAAACGAACCATTGTGAAAAAACGTCCGCGCTTCTTTCAACTGCCGGAGGGTGAGCGAACGGAACTTGAACAGATCTTCATGCTTGCCGGTAATCTCCTCGCGTCCCGTATCGTGAAAGTCTGGATCGTTGCGCGCTTGCCGGTTTAACGCCTGCAGCGGATGGTCGCCAATGCCGACATTGATGAAATTCTCTTCCACGAACGCGCCCACGCCGACGACATCGGGATCGTTCGGCTGCTTGTTGAGCATGGGCCCGCTGTGACAAGAGAAACATCCGGCGCCGCCTCCCCTCGCCGGCGTGAAGAAGAGCTGCGCGCCGCGCAGCTGGCGGTTCGTCAGCGCTTTGTCGCTGCCCCCCAAAAAGCGGTCGAACGGCGTGTCGCGCGTTACAATGGTGCGAAGGTACGTCGCAGTCGCGCGCAGGACCGTTTCGTCATTGATCAGCAGGTTCATGTCGCGCTTGGCGTCGGCCATCGCGGCTTCTTCGGGAAATGCGTCGCGGAACAGCTTCACGAAGGCGGGGATTTTTTGCAGTTCGGCCGACTGGGCGCCGAGCATCCGGTGCGCGTCGAGCAGCAGCAGCGTCAGGTTCTCCTGCGCCGGGTCGCCGAAGGGGTTCAGCGCGCCGCGCTCGGTGTCCGGTTCGCCGGCGAATCCACCGAACAAAAGCCGGTTGTTGAACGCAAATCCGATCATCCCAGGCGACTGGCGCCCGACGCTGTCGACGGCGTCGAGTCGGCCCGTCGCCACGAGCCCCAACGGCTCTGGCGAACGCCGGCTGCGCGCGGGCGTCGCGTATTCAAGCGTTCCAGGGGCGGGCGGCACGCGGTAAATGTCCGTCAGCGTCGGGAGCGAATCGACCATCGCGTCGCCCGGGAAGAGCGGTCGGGTGCGCATTAGCGGGAGATCCGAACGCGCGCGCCGGCGGATGACGTAGTTTCCGTCTTTGTCCGTATACCCACGGCCTTCTCCGCCGACGGCGAAATTGAAAACGGCGCCGGCTTTGCCCGCCGCCTCGCCGAGATGGCAACTGCCGCAAGAGGCGGTCTGACGGGTGGAGACAAGGCCGCCAAAGGCAGGATCGATCCGCGCTGTGCGAATCGGATCATGGAACAACATCTTTCCGAGATAGCGCTTGGCCTCCGTCATCTTGTAACGCGCGTTGACCGTGCCGTCGGCGTTGCGCGGGAGCGGAATCCAATTGTCATCTTGCGGCACAACCAATTTGCGAAGTCCGCCGACCTGCGTATCGATCAGACTGCGGGTCCTCGCCGCGTCTGCGCCGGCCGCGGCATAGGCGACGCCGCCGAGCACGATGACGCAGGCCGCCACCGCAAAATGGATTGCCCCGCGATTATTCACTATGCGGAAGAATTCTCCGAAAATGCTGCGCGGATGCGCCTTGCCGGCGCGCCGTGTGGCGCCGGACTTCATTTCGACTTTCATGCTTGTTCAGCTCCCTACAAGCCACGAACCGCCGTGCGCCAGATCTTGGCCCTGCTGAGAACACGGCGTCAAATCAAGTCGGATGTTGTCTTGGATCAATTATGCGCACACGTCTTATTCATAGCGCGGCTTTATCGTTTCGACAAATCACGATTGTTGCTCAAGATCGCGCAGTAGCAATTGGCGCCACGGCGTTCGCGCGATGGCGGCATGTGACAGTCGGAGGCAGCCCGCGACACGCGCCGCGATTGCAAAAACAACTATTCGTCCGTGTGATCGCTATTCTTGACAAATTGCGCCCGCGCTGGCGCCAGAACACCTGCTGAAACAGCGGTTTGCCGATAATGAAAATCAGAGCGCGGCGCAGTTCCATCCGGGGGTTCCACCGGAATTCGATCAATAGCAATCTGCGAACATCGCCGCTCGAACGGCGTGCGTCGTCGTGACGCTGCCGTCCAATACCAAGTTGCGCTGACTTCGACCGATTCCACACGAAAGTCGGTTGCCGTTTGCGGGCTCTGTCCGCCGGTCAATGAGTCAAGGTCAGCGCAACCTCGTATAAGTCTGGTCCCAGGTCAGGCTTCAGTCGGTTGCCGCGGCGAGAACGGGAGGCGTCGCCACGACTGAACGTGTGTCCTCGACCGCATGGGATGAAGATTATGGGCCAGGCCTCGGAAATCATCCGAACACATTTATGGAATTGCGCGGGAGCGTGCTGACCGCTTGATCGCCGCGCATGATCGAGTCGAAAAGACCTGCATCGCATCGTATGTTGGTCAGAGATCATGGCGACAAAGGAGAAGACTCCCATGCCAAACGCCCGTGGCGACTTCATCTGGTACGAACTGATGACCACAGACACGCAGGCTGCGAAGGCGTTTTACGGCGGTCTTTTCGGCTGGCGTTTTGCCAACTCCGGCATGCCGGAAATGACCTATCTCTTGTTTTCGGCGAACGACGTGAAGGTCGGCGGCTTGATGGCGTTGACTGAGGATATGGTAAGCGGGGGCGCGCGCTCCATGTGGGCGGGCTATGTCGGCGTCGAGGACGTCGATGCCGCCGCGACAAAGCTCCGTGAGAAGGGCGGGCACGTGTTTCTTGAGCCGCGCGACATTCCCGGCATTGGCCGCTTCGCCTTTGTTGCAGATCCGGCAGGCGCCCCGTTCTACATCATGACCGACACCTCCGGGCAGACGAGCGAGAGTTTCTCCGCCTACGCCCCGCGCAATGGCCATTGCGCCTGGAACGAACTCATGACGCCCGATATGGACGCCGCGCAGACTTTCTATGGCGACCTCTTTGGTTGGGAAAAAGCCGGGAGCATGGATATGGGGCCGCTCGGCGAATACCGTATGCTGAGGAACGGCGCCGGTCGCGACTTCATGTTCGGGGCGATGATGAAAAAGCCCGCAGAAATGCCCGCGCCGCTATGGTTCTATTATTTTCGCGCGCCCGATATCGACGTCGCCGCCGCTTATGTGAAAGACAAGGGCGGCACGATTATCGTCGGTCCAATGCAGATTCCGGGCGGCGACTATGTGTTCACCGCGATTGACCCGCAGGGCGCGCTGTTTTCGCTGATCGGCAGTCGCAAAACATGATGAGGCCTCACGCTAATGCGACGGCGTGATTGAAAGCTGACCTGTCGAAGCAGGGCGAGGACCGTGTCACGCCATCCAGATGGCGAGGCCGTGGCCCCGGCCGGCGGCCGCGGCGACATAGCCCTTGAGCTGCTCGAAATAGTGGCCGACGAATTCGGCGAGTTCCTCGGGGTCTTCGTTGTCGCCGTCCGCGCAGTAGATTTGCTGCTTTGACATGGCCTCCATGTCGATACGGCTGGTCAATTCGTCCTGCGTCTTGTCGGCGAGGAACTGGCTGAACGCAGCCGTATCCGCGGCGCTGACGACGCGCGCGGGACCGTATCCAAGATCCTCGCCGACCGGCTTGCCGCCGGCCAGCAGCGTGCCCGCGGGGCCTGCGCCCTCCCACGCTGAACCCGACAGAAGGAAATGCAGCGCGTGCCAGGATTTGTGGAGGTCGAGGGCTCTGTCGTCGTCGTCGAGGCGCATTGACCCGCCGTCCTTCATGCGGCGCATCTGCTCTGCAAGCTGCGTCTGCGCCGTGCGCATCTGGCGCTTGAGGAAGAACTTCATGATCCAGCCGCGCAGGCCCTTCCCTTTGAACATCGCATCGACCGACGCCATGTGCTGCTCGAGCGCTTCCGAGAAATCGAAGTCGCCCGGAAATTCGGCTGCAGATAGTGCATTTGCGAGGTTCGGCACGGACGCGGCCATCAATGCATCAGGATCGCGCGCGAGTTTTTTGAGAGCCGGCTCTTCGCCGCTCTTGATATAAAGGTTCATGCCCATGGGTTGCGATCCTCCCCTCGAATGCCGGGCATGATCCCTCAAGGCGGTTGACGCAGGGTAAGCGCCGCCACGCTAATCTGATGCCCTCCCGGTGGCTGGATTTGTTTTCGCGAGGGAAGCGCGCACCGCAGGCGGTGCACAGGCCGTGAAACCGCCCCCCTGGTAGCACCGTAGCAGCGCGGTGAGAGGGCCGTCCCTACCGAAGTTTTCTACGTCCTTGAAGAAGTGGTGGAGCTAAGCGGGATCGAACCGCTGACCTCTTGAATGCCATTCAAGCGCTCTCCCAGCTGAGCTATAGCCCCGAAACCAAAGCGGCCGGGGTTGGGGCCCCGGGCGAGGGGGCGGAACCTAGCGGCGGCGCCGCGCCGATGCAAGCGATTTGAGCCCGCCGTTTGGGCGCGGTTTCCGCGGCGCGGGACCTGCGCTGCAACTATCCCTCATCCTGCCGCGCAAGGTCGGCGATGGGCGCAATATCGGTCCAGCGCGCTTCAAGCGCCGCGCTCATGGCGCGATACCCGTCGGCGACGGCAAGGTCGTATTTCTTCCAGTCGCGGAGTTCGACGCCAGGCACGCGCGGCGTCACCAGAATGTCGGCGGGGTGAACGCGCTTGGACCCCTCTTCCCGCGCCGTCGCCGCGCGCATGAGCAAGCTCACAATCGGCGGCGCTGCTTTTAGGCCGTGCCGCCGAATCCAGCCCAAGAATCCGGGGGGATCGATGAAGTCCTCGACCCGAATCGTGCCTTCTTCGGCGACATCGACACCGATCGTCAGACCACGGTGGAACGCGCCCATAAGGTCGGTCGGGAAATTGTTGATGACGGCGCCGTCGACGAGCAGCGCGCTGTCGTCGACGACCGGCGGCAGAATGCCGGGCAAGGAGATCGAGGCACGGAGCGCCGCGCGCAATAGCCCCATTTTGTGAATGCGCAGGACGCCGTGGGTCAGCTCCGAAGAGACGCACAGGAATGGCGTCTCGAGTTCTTCGATCAGAGCCTCGCCGAAATGCCGGGCGAGGCGCTCTTTGACGATGCCCCCCTTGGTCAGCGCAACCACGGGCAAGACATGATCGCCGAGCGGATTGGAGACGACAAAGGCGTCACGGACGCGGCGTTCGATCTCCGCGTCGTCCCATCCCATCCCGACGCAAGCGCCGACGATGGCGCCCATCGAGGCGCCGGCGACGAAATCGATCGGCACGGAACGCTCGCGCAGCGCCTTGATCGCGCCGACATGGGCATAGGCGCGCGCGCCCCCGCCGGAAAGCACGAGGCCGACAGAACGGCCAGCGATCACCCGCGCAAGACGCCGGAGCGCCGCTTCCGACGACCAATGAAAAATGCGGTGCGCATCGACCGCCATCGCCCAGTCCCGCGGCGTCGCCGAAGGCGCTCCTTCATGCAGGACGACAAGATCAACGAGGCGAAACCGGCGCGCCGGCGAGTCCTCCGAAGGGCTCATCGGGAATGGCCGCGGCGGACGCGCGTCGCGCCTTGCAAAGACCATGAACCTGTCGGCATGCCGCAACACGAACCGGTACCAACCCGAATCCCCAACCCGCGCCGCGAGAAGAATGACGTCCGCCGCAGTCTCCTGCGCGTCGAAAGAGTGGAACACATGGTCTTCGTCGTCTTCCGTCAGACAGCGGACGATCAAACCGTGGCGCGCGGTTTCGCGAGCGAGCGAGCGAGTGATGCGCTCAATCTCGACGGCGGGCGAGGTCGAGATCAGCGCGAAAACGCGCGGCGCCGACTTCTGAAAGCTCGCCCTGGGATGACGCGCACGCGCAAGAACCTGGCGCGCCAGAGCGCTGGCGAAGTCGGCGTGAGTATGGAGGAGCGCGTCGAAGGCCTCCCGCGGGACCGCAATGAGCTCTGTATCGCGCAACGCAAAGACCGAGGCCGAATGTGGATCGCCCGAGAGGAGCGACATTTCGCCGACAGGCTCGCCTGCGCGTATGTAGCCGACTACGTCGTCCCGCTCGCCGCTTTCGCGCACGACGATGAGGCGCCCCGACAGGACAACGTAGAACGCTTCCGAGCGCGCATTCTGGACAAACAATTCCCGGCCGCCGGGAAGCGAGAACCATTCTGCCCGCTCCGCGATCGCCTGAATGACAGACGCGTCGAGCTGGTGAAAAAAGGTCAGTCCGCGCAGGCGGTCGAAAAGCGCGCTCATGCTTCTGGAACTAAGGGTGCGCCGCGCGCGGACGCAAGCGCCGTCAATTGAGGGAGGGCTTGCCGCGCAATTTCGGTGTCGCGGGGCCTGCCGCATCAGGCGCAGCGTCCGGCGTCGGCGCCGGAAGGGGCGCAATTGGCACCCCTTCGTCGACGAGGCTCTTCACCTCGCCGCCGCTCGCCTCGCCATAAATCAGGCGCTCAGGCTTCTCCCCGTAATGGATCGCCCGCGCCTCTTCGGGGAACTTTGCGCCGACATAGTCGTAGTTTTTCTCGACATAATCGCGCGCCCGGGCGGCGGCTTCCGCCATCGTCGCGCGGATGTTTTCGAGCCGGACCGCGCGGCTTTCGCTGGTCGCGATCGCCGGCGCCATGATCGCCTTGTGGACAGCGGATGTGCCGCAGGACGGGCATTCGAGCGCGCTATCGGCCGCCTGGCGGTCGTAATCAGCGATCGAATTGAACCAGCCCTCGAAACCGTGGCCGTGGTCGCAACGCAATTGGTACTTGATCATGTCTTTATAGTGATGACTTCGGGCGATGTTTCAAGGGCAAGATTGGGGATTCTGCGCCGCGCTTCGGCGGATTTCGAAAGGTCGATCTCTGCAAGAATGACGCCGGGATCGTCATGCGGACTTTCCGCAAGCGGATCGCCCCAGGGGCCGATGATGAGGCTGTGCCCATAGGTCGCCCGCCCGTCCTCATGGTCGCCGCCTTGCGCGGGCGCCACCACGAAAGAGCCGGTCTCGATCGCCCGGGCGAGAAGCAAGGTCCGCCAATGCGCGATCCCGGTCTGGCGGGTGAAGGCGGCGGGGACGAGAAGGACGTCCGCGCCGGCCTGCGCAAGCCGCCGGTAGAGGCCCGGGAAGCGCACATCGTAACAAATGCTGAGCCCAAAGCGGGCGAGCGGCGTTTCGACGACGACCGCCTTTTCGCCGGCGTCGTAGACATTCGACTCGCGCCAGCTCTCGCCGCCCGGCAGGTCGACGTCGAAACGGTGAATCTTGTCGTAACGCGCAACGATGCGGCCGTCCGGCCCGAAGAGAAAGGCGCGGTTCGCCGCGCGCCGCGGCCCCGTCTTGACCGCCATGGAGCCGATGAGAAGGTGAATGCGCCGGCGCGCCGCCACGTCTGAAAATGCGCCGATCTCGGACAGTCCGGCTTCGTCCGGCAATGTCGAAAAGAGACGATCCGCGTTGCGATCCAGCACATTGGTCATCTCGGGCGTCGCGATGAATCGCGCGCCCTTGTCTGCCGCCTTGCCGATCAGTCTCAGCGCCGCCGCCAGATTGGCCGCGCGATCAATGCCGGCGCGCAGCTGCACGCAAGCCGCCAGGAATGGCGCGCGCTCAGTCACGGAGAAGCCCATCCAGCTTGCCCGCCGCTTCGAGGGCGTGGAGATCGTCGCAACCGCCGACATGCGCGCCGCCGATGAAGATCTGGGGGAATGTGTTGCGCCCATTGGCGCGCGCGACCATTTCGGCGCGCCGCTCGCGATCAAAGGCCGCCGGAATTTCCGTGAACGGCACAGACTTCTTGCGAAGGAGCATCGCGGCCCGTTCGCAATAGGGACAGAAGTCCTTGGTGTACATCTCAACGGGTTTCATGGCTGCGCCTCGTTCAGCGCCTACTAGATGGCGATTACGCCGCCGCGCGCAACCCTCGCCAGCACGAGGCCAAACACGTTCGCGGCGCCCGCCCCTTTGAGGGCGCGTGCGCAAGCGGACAGGGTCGCGCCGGTCGTCAGGACGTCGTCGACGACAATGATCCGCCGGCCGGCGATCGCCTCGCGCCGTCGCTCCGGCACGCCGATCGCCCCCTGGAGATTGCGCTTGCGGGCATCGGCGGAAAGCCCCTGCTGCGCCGGCGTCGCGCGGCGTCTCTCCAGCGCATCGGCAAGAACGGGCGCGCCGGTGAGCGCGCCAAGCCGCTGCGCCAGGAGCGCCGACTGGTTGTAGCGGCGCTTCCAGAGTCTGCGCCAATGGAGCGGCACGGGCGCGATGAGCGCGCGCTGCCCCGCCGCTTCCGGTCCAAACCAGGGCGCGCCGGCGCGGGCGAGCCAGCCGGCGAGCATCGGCGCAAGGTCGGTGCGGTCGGCATGTTTGTAAGCGACGATCAGATCGTGGGCGGCTTCGCTGTAGAGAACGCCCGCCCGCGCAGCGTCGAAAACCGGCGGCTCGGCGATGCAGCCTGCGCATTCTGCGCCCGCGCCGTGATCGAACTCGAAAGGCGCGCCGCATCGGGCGCAGACGGGATCGTCGATGAAGGAGAGACTTGACCATCCGCCTACGGAGAGCGCGCCGGCGCTAGAGACTCTCTCCTCCGTCAGCGGACAGAGCGGCGGGAGCAGTAGGTCGAGGAGCGCGCCGCCGGCGTTGCGGACGGCGCGGTGAGCATTGAAGGATGGCGCGGCTTCATCCTCGGTCATCAGCGTCACAGGAAAGAGTAAGGATCAACATCGATAATCCGCCGCACCGCGCCAGGAACCTTCAGGGTTTGCAGCCAGCAGTCGAGATAGGCCTGGATGTTGAAATCGCGCCGTGCACGGAGGAGAAAGCGCATGCGCGCCTCGCCGCGCAGACGATAGATTGGGGCCGGCGCGGGACCCCAAAGCTCCGCGCCTTCAGCCTGCGGCGCCGCCGCGCGATGCGCGCGCGCCGTCTCCTGCAGCAGTTTTTCGTTCTTTGACTTCAGGATGACCGCGGCGAGCCGCCCGTAAGGCGGAAACTGGAGCGCGCGACGCCCATCCGCCTCGGCGGCGAGAAAGTCGTCGCGATCCCCGCCCGCGAGCGCGGCGAGTACCGGCGCTTCGGGCTGATAGGTCTGGAGAACGGCGCGCCCGGGCCTGTCGGCTCGGCCCGCGCGTCCCGCGACCTGGCTGAGCAGCTGATAGGTGCGTTCGGCCGCCCTCAAATCGCCGCCCGAAAGACCAAGATCGGCGTCGACCACGCCGACAAAAGTGAGCTTCGGAAAGGTGTGGCCCTTGGCGACGATTTGCGTCGCGATGAGAATATCGATCTCGCCGGCTTTCATGGCGTCGAGCGTCGCGCGGATTTGCAGCGCGCCCGCAAGGTCTGACGACAGGATCGCCCGCCGCGCTTCAGGCCAAAGCTGCGCGGCCTCTTCGGCGACGCGCTCGACGCCCGGTCCGCAGGCGGACAATCCGCCGACGGCCCCGCAATTGGGGCAAGCGCTGGGCTTTTGCATCGAAAAGCCGGTGTGATGGCAGACGAGCCGGTTCTCGAAACGGTGCTCGACGAGCCAGGTGTCGCTATCGGGCGCCTTCATGCGCCATCCGCAGCGCCGGCAGATGGTGAGCGGCGCATAGCCGCGACGATTGAGAAAGAGGAGCGCTTGAGACCCCGCCGCGAGCGCCTCTTCAACGCCTTCGATCAAGGGCGGCGACAGCCAGGAACCCGGCGCCGGCGGCTCAAGGCGCATGTCCGCCGTGCGGATCGCGGGCAGGCGCGCGCCGCCAAAGCGCGACGAGAGACGCACGATGTCGTAGCGGCCCTGATCGACATTGACGACGGTCTCAAGCGACGGCGTCGCCGAAGCCAGCACGACGGGAAATCCCCCGCGGGCGCCGCGAGCAACGGCAAGGTCGCGCGCCTGATAGATGACGCCGTCTTCCTGCTTGTAGGCGCCGTCATGTTCTTCATCGACGACGATCATGCGCAGTCGCCTGAACGGCAGAAACAGGGCCGAGCGCGCGCCGACGACGAGCCGGGCATTGCCTTCAAGCGTGCGCCGCCAGACGCGCCGGCGCGCCGCCTGCGTCATGTCGGAATGCCAGGCGGCGGGCGCCGTGCCGAATCGCTCCTCGACGCGCGAAAGAAACGGAATGGTCAGTGCAATTTCCGGCAGGAGAATGAGCGCTTGGGCGTCTTCGTCGCGCGCGAGCGCATCGGCGATCGCCTCAAGATAAACTTCGGTCTTGCCGGACCCCGTGACGCCGTCGAGCAGCACCGGCGGCGGGCAGGGCCGCTCAACAAGTGTGCGCATCTCCGCGAGCGCCGCCGACTGTTCCGGCGACAAGGACCGGCCGGCCCGGGCAAGGTCGGGTGGGGCGAAGGGCGGATCGGGATCGACCAGGGTTTCGACAAGAGCCCCGGCCCCAACAAGCGCGCGCACGACGCCCGCGCTGACGCCGGCGCGCGTCGCAAGCTCTGCGGGCGGCAGCGCGTCCGCTCGCAAGGCGTTGAAGACAGCCTCGCGCTGCGGCGTCAGCCGGACTTCCGCGCCGCCGCGCGTCAGGACGACCCCGCCCGCGGGCGGCGACAGCGCATCGCCCGCCCGCATCATGAGGCGCAAGACCTGGCCGAGCGGCGTCGCCGTATAGGCCGCCGTCCAGGCGATGAAATCGAGCACATCCGGCGGCGCGGGTGGCGCGGCAAATATGTGTGCGAGGCTTTTGAGCTTTGCCGGTTCGAAGTCTGCGTTCGCCTCGCCCTCGCCCCAGACGACGCCCGGCACGCGTTGCGGACCGAACGGCGCCAGCACGAAAGTGCCGCGCCGTAGCGGCGCCGGGGCAAGATAGTCATAGGCCTTGCCGAGCGGCATGGGCAAAAGCACGCTGACCCGATGGCCGGCGCGATCCGGGGCGGCGCTTTTATCCTCGTCAATCTCAGATTGCGGAGCGAGACCCGCCTCATCCGGCATGGTTCAGCTTGATCCGGCCAACGGTTTCGGGTGAATTACGCGGCAATCTGGTTCTTGTCGCTGAAGGGCAGCCCCCGCGCAATGCGTATTTCGACTCTGGTCCTGGCGACGCTCGCCCTCAGTCTGTTCGGCGGCGCCGCCCATGCGGAATACAGCCTCTGCAACAAGACGAGCTACACGCTGAACGCGGCCATCGGTTATGTCGACGGCGACCGGCTCGCGACCCGCGGCTGGTGGCGTTTGCGGTCCGGACAATGCAAGATCGTGCTCACCGAGAACACCAATCCAGGCCTCTATTTCGTCTACGCCGAATCGATCCCCGGCCATCGCGGCGCCTTGCGCTCCTGGTCAGGCGAAACGCCGCTCTGCGTTGAGAATGGCGGCTTCTTCAATCTGCGCAATCAGGAAGTCTGCCGCGACGATCCCGCGCGCCAGCGCAGTTTCTTCGACGTGCAGGTCACGCAAGCGGCCAACGGCAAATGGCAGACGGATTTTGCTGAAGCGACTGTCTATTCCGTCTACACCGCCGAAATCGCGGGCATCCAGCGCCTGCTGCAGGACATCGGCAAACCGATCCGCGCCATTGACGGCTCGAACGATCGCGAGACCCAGCGCCTCATCGCGCAATACCGGCAGGAACGGAATCTGCGCGAGAATGCAGCGCCCGAAGAGCTGATCGACGCCCTCGTCGAAGACGCGAACAAGCGCGAGGAAAAGCTCGGCCTCGTTTTCTGCAACAAGGCCGATGCGCCGGTCTGGAGCGCGCTCGCCCAGCCCGACGCCAGCCAGCTTTACACCTCGCGCGGCTGGTGGAAGCTTGAGCCCGGAGAATGCGCCAAAGTCGTGAAGGGTGCCGTCTCGTCCGACCATATCTACGCCTATGGCGTGATCGAAGAAGGCGCGGCAGAGCGCCGCCTGCTCGGCGGCGACAAGAGGTTCTGCGTCAACGCGGTGAAATTCAGCATCGCCAATGATGCGAGCTGCGCCGATCAGGAAGTCGACGAAGCCGCCTACCGGCGCTTCTCCATTGTGAACGGCAGCGCGTCTGTCGATTTCACGTCAGACATGTTCGCAGCGCCGGCAGCGGCCGCCGCAGCAACGCCCGCGCGCTAGGCGCATGCAGGCATCGCTTCAGTCGGGCGCGGCAGCCGACCTCAGCCACGTCACGCGCTGGGTCTTTGATCTCGACAACACGCTGTATCCGGCGGCGACCAATCTCTTCGGCCAGATCGACGCGCGCATGCGCGCCTTTATCGAACATGTCCTGACGCTTCCGCCGGAGGACGCCCGCCGTCTCCAGAAAGACTATTACGTTCGTTACGGCACGACGCTGTCCGGCCTGATGGTCGAGCACGGTGTCGATCCCGACGCCTTCCTCGACTATGTGCATGACATCGACCTTGCCGATCTCTCGGCGGATCCAGCGCTTGCGGCCGCCATCGCGACCCTGCCCGGCGAACGCTACATTTTCACAAACGGCTCGACGGCCCATGCAGAGCGCGTGATCGAAAAGATCGGTCTCGCAGGCCAGTTCAACGATATCTTCGATATCCGCGCCGCCGCGTTCACGCCGAAGCCCCATCGCGAGACGTATCAGCGCTTCCTGCTGCGTCATGGAATAGAAGGCGGCCAGTCGGCGATGTTTGAAGATCTCGCCCACAATCTCGAAGCCGCGCACGCGCTTGGCATGACGACCGTGCTCGTCAGTTCCGACGCGCCGTGGATCGACGATGAGCCGCCCGAAAAGCGGCCCGCTGCGCCCGGCGACCGGCACGCGCATGTGCATTTCGTCACTGACGACCTCGCGGCGTTTCTCCATGGCGCGCGGCTTTCCATTCATGCTTCGGGAGAGAGGCCATGACCGCCGTGCTGGAGCGCGCCATCGACGCCGCCTGGGAAGACCGGCTCTTGATCGGCCACGACACCCAAGGGCCCGCGCGCGAAGCCGTCGAAACGGCGCTTTCGCTGCTCGACAGCGGCAAGGCGCGCGTCGCTGAGCCCGAGCCAGGTTCAAACGCGCCGGTCTGGCGCGTCCATCAATGGCTGAAAAAGGCCGTGCTCCTGTCGTTCCGGCTCAACCCCAATGCGCTGATCCCCGGGGGGCCCGGCGGCTCTTCCTGGTGGGACAAGGTCGCGCCGAAGTTCCAGAATTGGGGTGCGGAGGAATTCGCGAAAGCCGGCTTCAGGGCCATTCCGGGCGCCATCGTCCGGCGCGGGTCCTATATCGCGCCATCGGCCGTCATTCTCCCTTCCTTCGTCAATATCGGCGCCTATGTCGGCGAAGGCACGATGATCGACACCTGGGCGACGGTCGGCTCCTGCGCGCAGATCGGCGCGCGCTGCCACATCTCGGGCGGCGCCGGAATCGGCGGGGTGCTGGAGCCGCTGCAGGCGAACCCGGTGATCATCGAAGACGACGTCTTCATCGGCGCGCGCTCTGAAGTCGCCGAAGGCGTGATCGTTCGCACCGGCGCTGTCCTGTCGATGGGCGTTTATCTTGGCGCCTCGACCAAAATCGTCGACCGCGCCACAGGCGCCGTCCTTTATGGCGAGGTGCCGCCCTATTCGGTCGTCGTGCCAGGCGCTCTGCCGTCGGCCGCAGGGGGCCCTAGCCTCTATTGCGCTGTCATCGTCAAGCGCGTCGACGAGAAGACGCGCGCCAAAACATCCGTCAACGAATTGTTGCGGGATTGACGGCCTCAGGCTGCGGCGGATGCCGCCGCCGCAAGGCCGCGCCGCAACGCCAATGTCGCCGTAACGCCGCGGCCTTCCTCGGATTCGATCTTGAGGACGCCATTGTTCGATTGCGCGATCGTCGAGACGAGCGCAAGGCCGAGACCCACGCCTTCCTGTTTGCGCGAAAGGCCCGCTTCCGCTTGCGAAAACGGCGCGCCGGCTCTCGCGACAAAGTCTTTCGGCATCCCTGAACCCGTGTCGGAGACGCGGACCGCCGCCCATTCGGGATCGCACTTCACGATCACGCTGACATGGCCTTCGGCGCGATTGAACTTGATCGCGTTGGAGAGGAGCTCTTTTACCGCCATGCGCAGTTCGCCTTCATGCGCCGTCACCTCGACGCGCTTGCGCAAGGAATCGACTGACATCGTCACAAGCTTCTTGGCTGCGAAGCCGCGCAGGCGATCGACTTCCTTGTGCACGAGGGCGACGAGATCGACGGGCCCCGGCTGACGGTCTTCGCGCGAATCCGAACGCAGCTTCGAATACTCGAGCACGCGGTTGACGATATGGAGCAAGTGCTCGCCGCTCGCGCTGATCTGACGGAGATATTCATGTGAAGCGGGATCAGCGCCGATAGGCCGATCTGAATCTATAAGATTGGCGAGACCGATGATGTGGTTGAGCGGGGTGCGCAGCTCGTGATTCATCATGGAGAGAAACGCCTCGCGCGCTTCATTGACGCCGTGCTCGGCGTCTGAAGAGGCCGGCACGGCGGCGTCGGCGTTCTCGAAGCGGATATCGTCAAACGCGTGCTGGATGGCATCCTTCAGCGTTTCGGCTTCGCACGGCTTGCGCAGGAAGCGCATCAC
Source organism: uncultured Caulobacterales bacterium (assembly GCA_964507915.1). Lineage (GTDB taxonomy): Bacteria > Pseudomonadota > Alphaproteobacteria > Caulobacterales > Parvularculaceae > Amphiplicatus. The sequence goes on along the minus strand of CAZDRH010000001.1, from coordinate 252,371 downwards.
CTGGCCTTCATTGACCGCCGCGATCGCCGTCTCCTGATCGGCGTTGCCGGTCAGCATCATGCGGCGGATATGCGGCGCCTTATCGCGCACGCGCTTCAGAAACTCGACGCCGTTCATTTCCGGCATCTGCATGTCGGCGATGACGACGGCGACCGTCGGGTCGGTCTCGATCAGGCGCAGCGCCTCGGGGCCGCTTTGCGCCGTCGCAATCTCGAACCAGGTCGAAAGCCGGCGCCGGAGCGCGGCCAGGAGCTTTGGTTCGTCATCGACGAGGAGAACTTTGCTAAGCGGCTCGGGCATGGCTCGGCTCCTTTGAGGCGGCGCCGTCGGGCGCCTTCAGCGGCAATTCGATCAGGAATGTCGTTGCAAAACCCGGCGTTTCCGCAAGGCCAAGCCGGCCCTGGTGGCCCTTGATCACGCAGTCTTTTGCGAGCGCCAAGCCCTGCCCCGTGCCCTTGCCGACGGGCTTGGTCGTGAAGAACGGATCGTAGATTTTCTCGCGCAGCGACTGCGGCACGCCGCAGCCATTGTCGCTGATGAAGATGCGGGCGAAGCCGCTTTCCGCGACCGTCTTGATACGGATGACGCCTTTGGCGGGCTTGGCCTCGTCGATCGCGTCGATGGCGTTGATGACGACGTTGAGGAGCACCTGCTGGAGCTGGCCCTTGCGGCACGGCGTCTGCGGCAGCGCCGGGTCGAGATCAAACTCGATCTCTGCGACGCCCTTCCGGCGATTGCGGCAGATTTCGACGACGTTTTTCAGGACGGCATTGAGATCGGTCGGATCTTTGCCGCCGGTGCCGGGATGCGCGAATTCCTTCATCAGCAGCACGATGTCGCGCACCTGGCTGATGCCCTCGCGCGACTCTGTGAGCGCCGCCACGATTTCGGCGATGAGGGCCGAGAGCTTGATTTCATTGTTGAAGCCGCGCACGGCGGCGATCTCTTCGGCGTAACGGCCGTCGCGCTCCACTGCGCGGGCGAAAGCCTCGTAGCGCTCATAGGAGGCGTGAATGGTGCGCAAGGCGTCGCGCAGGTAATCGAGATTGTCGCCGATGAACTGGATCGGCGTGTTGATCTCATGCGCGATGCCGGCCGAGAGCGACCCGATCGCTTCAAGCCGGCGCATTTCGTCGAGCTGCCGCTCCATGCTCTTGCGTTCGGCTTCTTCGCTGAGCCGCTCGCTGATGTCATGAAAGACCAGCAGATACTGTATTTTGCGACCGATCGGACCGATATGGCCGCGAAGATCGACAGGCAGCCGCGATCCGTCCGCACGCGCCGCTTCGAAGGGGCGCGGCAGGAAGACGCCTTCGGGCATTTCGGAAAGCCGTTCCTCAAGCCCGGGCAATATGTCATTCAGGCGCTTGCCACGCAGCGCCCGCGGATCGGCGCCGAGAAGGTCAAGCGTTGAATCGTTGCAGCTGCGAATCTCGAATTCCGCCGAGCAGGTGAGAATGACGTCCGGCACGGCGGACATGATTTCGGAAAGCAGCGAATTCGTGTTCTGCAGTTTCTTCGCGATCGTGTGCGCTTCCTGTTCGCGCTCGACGAGTTCGCGATTCTTCGCTTCAAGAAGACGTTCGGCCGCCTCGCGCGCCGCTTTCTCGCGCGCCGCTTCCGCCTTGTAGAATGCCGCTTCGTCCGTCATGGGCGCACTTTCGTTCACCGGCCCGGGGCCCGCGCGGGCGCCAGGGTCCGCTCGCAACACGGAGCCCCTGGTCCCCGCGTCCTTTGGCCACGGCGTAAGCTCAAATTGTTGAAATTGGCTTTACACGCGCACAAGCACACTGTGCGCAACCTTAACGGGCGGAAACGTTACCCGTCCGTCAACAGATGATCAGGCGCTCTTTTCGCGCATAAGCACGAGTTCTTCCGCCGACGTCGGATGCAGGGCGACCGTCTCGTCGAACTGGCGCTTTGTCAGCCCCGCCTTCACCGCGATCGCAAGGCATTGCGCCATTTCCGCCGCGCCTTCCCCGACGATATGAACGCCGGCGACGCGCTGCGTTCCGGGTTCAACGACAAGCTTCATGAAGGTGCGGTGCGCGCTGCCGGACAGCGTGTTCTTCATCGGACGGAAATCCGTCTTGTAGATGTCGGCCGCGCCGAAGCGCGCTCGCGCATCGCGTTCGCTGAGGCCGACGACGCCCACAGGAGGCTGCGCGAAGACCGCATGCGGCACGCCCTCGTAATCGACCGTCTGCGGATTGTTGTTGAATTCGGTTTCGGCGAAAGCATGGCCCTCGCGAATCGCAATCGGCGTCAACTGCATGCGGTCGGTCACGTCGCCGACGGCGAAAATACCCAGTGCGGAGGATTGCGACCGCGCATCGACTTCGACAGCCCCATGGGCGTTGAGTTTGACGCCGGCCGTCTCAAGCCCGAGACCGCCTGTGTTCGGCGCGCGCCCGATAGCCCAGAGAACGAAATCTGCGTCAATCACGCCGCCATCCGTGAGGTGCACGCGGCGGATCTTTCCATCCGCGTCGATCCGTTCGAATTTCCGGCCGAGCAAGACTTTGACGCCGGCGCGCTCCAGCCCCGCCAAAACCTCGCGCGACACGTCGTGATCGAAATGACGCAAGAGCGTGTCGCCGCGATAGACGAGCGTGACCTCAGCGCCGAGGCCGCGAAAAATGCCGGCGAACTCGATCGCGATATAGCCGCCGCCGGCGATGACGACGCGATCCGGGAAGGTCTCAAGATGAAACGCCTCGTTGGAGGTCGCGCCGAGGTCCCATCCGGGAACGGATTTGTCGACCACGGGATGGCCGCCGGTCGCAATCAATATGCGCCGCGCGGTCACGCTCCGCTTCTCGGCGACGAGATGCACGGCCTGCGGCCCCGTCACGACAGCGCGCGTGTTCAAAATCTCCGCGCCCGCGCCTTTCAGATTTTTGACGTAGGCGGCGTTTAGGCGGTCGATCTCCTTGTCCTTGTTGGCGATGAGCGTCTTCCAGTCGAAGCGGGCATTCTCCGTAGACCAACCATAGCCGCGCATTTCATCGAGAGCGTGACCGAACTCGCTCGCATAGACTAAGAGTTTTTTCGGCACGCAGCCGCGGATGACGCAGGTGCCGCCGACGCGATACTCTTCGGCGACAGCGACCTTGGCGCCATATTTGGCGGCGAGGCGCGAGGCCCTGACGCCCGCGGACCCGGCGCCGATAACGAACAGGTCGTAATCAAAAGCGCTCATGATACGGAGCGCCGCGCAAAGGCGACGCGCTCGATCCCGGCGGGCCCCGCGAGAATCGCTTCATCGCAGAGGCCGGCGAAGAGCCCCGTTTCGATCACGCCGGGGATATCCTTCAACGCACGATCGAGCGCCGCAGCGTCCGGAATGCGCGTCAACGCGCAATCGACGACGTAGTTTCCGCCGTCTGTGACGAAAGGTGCGCCGCCCTTGAAGCGCAAGATCAGCGAGGGCGTCATGCCGAGCGCGCTGAGCTTTTCCCGCAGCGCGCGCACCGTGGCGCCATAAGCAAAACGCACAATTTCGACCGGCAGCGGAAAGGCGCCGAGCTGCGCGACGCGCTTGCTGCTGTCGGCGATGACGACGAAGCGGCGCGCCGCATGCGCGATGATTTTCTCACGGAGCAGCGCCCCGCCGCCGCCCTTGATGAGATCGCCGCGCGGATCGATTTCGTCCGCGCCGTCGATGGCGAGGTCGATCACGGTCGTCTCATCGGGCTCGACAAGCGCGATGCCCGCCGCTTGCGCCTTGGCGCGCGTGTCTTCGGAGGTCGGCGCCGCCTTGATGCGAAGGCCTGCCTTTACATGTTCCCCGAGCAGCGCGATGAGATGGGCCGCCGTCGAACCCGTGCCGAGGCCGAGCGTCATGCCGTTCTCGACGAGGCGGGCCGCTTCCGCCGCCGCCTGTTTCTTGTAGTCGTCCGCGCTCGTCATAGTGGACCTATTCGTGTTTCTTGCCGGCGTTGGCCTTGCGGAATTTCGCGGCCCAGCCCTTGATTTCCGCTTGCCTGCCCCGCGCCACCGCAAGATCGTCCGGTTCGACGGTCTTGGTGATGACCGAGCCTGAGCCGACATAGGCGCCCGCGCCGATCTTCACCGGCGCGACCAGCGACGAATTCGACCCGATGAAGGCGCCGGCGCCGATTTCCGTCTTGTGCTTGTTGAAGCCGTCATAATTGCAGGTGATTGTGCCCGCGCCGATATTGGCGCCCGCGCCGACGGTCGTGTCGCCGAGATAGGCGAGATGATTGGCTTTGGCGCCGGCGCCGAGCACCGATTTTTTCACTTCGACGAAGTTGCCGACGCGGCTGTCCTCGCCGAGATCGGCGCCGGGCCGGAGCCGCGCGAAAGGACCGACGACGGCGTTTTTGCGGATTCGTGCGCCTTCAAGATGGCTGTAGGCTCTGATCGTCGCACCGTCGTCGACGACGACGCCGGGCCCGAAAAACACGCCGGGCTCGATGACGACGTCGCGGCCGAGCGCCGTGTCATAGGTGAAATAAACCGAAGTCGGATCAATGAGCGTTGCGCCGGCCTCCATGGCGGCGCGTCGCGCGCTCGCCTGGAAAACGGCTTCCGCCTCCGCGAGCTCCACGCGGGAATTGACGCCGAGCACTTCCTCCGCCGCGCCTTCGACGACAGCGAAGGAAAGCCCCTCGCGGCGCGCCATGGCGACGATGTCTGTAAGATAGTACTCGCCCTTGGCGTTGTTGGGCTCAAGGCGCGGAATGGAGCGGCGCAAGAACGCCGCGTCGACAGCCATGACGCCGGAATTGCAAAGACCGATCCGGCGCTGGTCTTCGTTGGCGTCCTTCGCCTCGACGATCGCTTCGAGGGCGCCTGACGCATCAAGCACGAGCCTGCCATAGGCGCCGGGCTCTTCGGGGCGGAAGCCAAGAACGGCGCCGGCGCGGCCGGACGCGGCGGCGGCGAGCGCGCGTAAGGTCTCGATACGGATCAACGGCGTGTCGGCGTAGAGAATAAGGGCCGTCCCCGAAAACCCTTCGAGATGCGGCAGGGCTTTTGCGACGGCGTCGCCCGTGCCGCGCGGCGGCGCCTGAACGGCGACGGCGACGCTGTCGCGGATTTTGCGCGCGGCGTCTCCAACTTCGGGCGCGTGGTCGCCGATCACAACAGCCATGCGCGACGGCGCAAGCCCCGCGGCCGTCGCCATGGCGTGGCCGAGCATGGATCGTCCGCCGACTTCATGCAGGACTTTGGAAAGGTTCGACTTCATGCGCGTGCCGTGGCCGGCGGCAAGGATGATGACGGCGATGTCGGCAGAGTGCATGGTCGTCCTGTCAATGGTCGGCGCACCTCTTCGGGCGCGGATAGGGCTCGCGGCCCGCGGCGGCGCAGCTTAGGAAGCGGCTTCGGCGGTCATCAGACGTTTTCACCGCGCCGGAGGGAGTTGTAAATGCGCGCCGCGCTTTCCGGCGTCGCCGTGATCTTCGATCTCGACGGCACGCTGATCGACACCGCCGCCGATCTCGGCGCCGCGATGAATCACGCGCTGCTGGCCGCAGGCCGGGGCCCCGTTCCATTGAAAGCCGTGCGCCATCTCGTCGGTCATGGGGCCCGCGCCATGCTGAAGCGCGGCTTTGCAACGAGCGGGGCGGCGCTGACGGACGAGGCGGCGCTCGACGGCCACGTCGCCGTCTTTCTCGACTACTACCTTGCCCATATTGCGGACGCCTCGCGCGCCTTCCCTTACGCCCTTGAAGCCGCCGACACGCTGGCTGCGGAAGGCGCAAAGCTCGCCATCTGCACCAATAAGCGGGAGGCCCCAGCCCGCCTGCTGTTGGAGACACTGGGGCTCGCAGGACGCTTCGGTGCGATCGTCGGCATGGACACGACCGCGGCGGCCAAACCTGACGCGCGGCCGGTTCTCCGATGTCTCGATGCTTGCCGCGCGACAACCGGCGTCTTCATCGGCGACAGCGATACCGATCTGGCGGCGGCGGCGAATGCCGGACTTCCTTGCCTTGTTTCGACGCTCGGCTATGGCCCGATCACGCGGGCCGGCAGCGCCGCGCACCTCTTTGGCGATTTCAGGGCCTTGCCTGGGCTCGTGCGCCGTACGTTGGATCGAAGACTACGCCCTATTCCGCCGGAATGATCCTGCGCGGCATACCGTTCACCATGTCGCTGCGGACGTCCGTTCGCGCCGAGCGCATGGTCGACACAAAGCCTTCCTCGCGCATTTCCACGCTGACGTCGAAGCCGCGCTTGCGCCAGAACTCCCGGATCGTCGCCGCGAGCCTATGCGCGCCATCATCTGTGCAAAGGTCGGACATCAAGAACCCCTTTGAGCAAGTGAGTTACACAGCAAAATATAAGCCCGGCTAATTTTTTCAAGGCCACGCACGAAAATTTGATACTCAGAAGTTTACCGGAAGCGCCCGTAGTTTCGGCGTTTCTGCTGCAGCGCACAAAAGTGAGAGTTGTTTCCGATTGAAAAATATAAGCTGATCTTATAATCCAGATGCATGGACGAACTCATCGAGCCGACAGACATCCCGACCATTGGCGAACGCATTCGCCTGGCGCGCAAACGGGCTGGCCTCAACCAGGCGGCGCTGGCTGAAAGACTGGGTGTCACCCAGCCTGCCGTCGCCAATTGGGAGAGCGGGGTTCATGATCCCCGGCGTGTCGTGCTCGCCAAGCTCGCCGATGCACTCGGCACGTCGCTCGATTGGCTCGCCGATGGCGCGCGTTCGATCGCAGAGCGCGACAAACATCCGGCTGCGGCCTATCTGCGCCGCGCGCTGCGCCACGCACCGATCATCCGCTATCGCGACGCGGTGCGGTTTCTGGACGACGACGCGCCCGACCCGCATGACTTTGCCGAAGACTACATCCCGGTGTCGACAAACGCCGAGCGCGTCTTTGGGCTATTTCTGTCAGACGAAGCAGTCGATCTTGCCTTCCCAAAAGATTCTCTTGTCGTCATCGACTATGCAGACCGTCGGCCGATCGACGGCGCATTTTGTCTCGCCGCTCCGTTCAAATTCCCTATCCTGCGCCGTTGGCGAGATAATCCAGCGCGGCTCGAGCCGCATTCGAGCAACGCCAGGCACCTCCCGATCGCCATCGAGGGCGATCCACGCATCATCGGCTGCACGCGCGTCTCCATTCGCTTCCACTGAAGAGCCGGCGCATTACCCGGCTTAGGCGGCCTTCGGTCCGTAGCGCGATTTCGCCGCTTCGAGGCCTTCATGGGCGGCGACAAAGGCGGCGCGCGCTTCCGCCATCATGAGGCGGAGTTCGGCGAGCGTCGCGCCTTCACGGGCCTTGGTCTCGATCTTGCCGCAAGCCGCGCCAAGCGCCGTGGCGCCCACGTTGACACTCATCGACTTTAGCGAATGGGCCGCGCGTCTGATGGTGTCGCTGTCTCCAGACTGGACCGCCGTCACCAGTTCGAGCATGGCGCTGCGGGAATGCGTGCCGAACAAAGAAAGCGCGCGCACGACGAGATCGCCGGTTCCACCGCCCATTGCAGACAATTCCTTCAGCACTGCCGGATCGAAGGCCGATTTTTCGGCGGCCGGCGGCGGCGGCAGATCAGGTTGAGCGACCGGCCGTTCCATCCGCGTCGGAGAAGGCGCGGCTTCCGACTTTCGCGGCGATGCACGACGCGCCGGCGCCTCAGTCTTGGTCCGCGGCGCGGCGGGCGCCTCGTCTTCGTTGGGCTTGAGGAAGAGGCTGATGGCGGACGCAAGCGCATTCAACGTGAAGGGCTTCGTCAGATAGTGGTTCATCCCGGCGTCGCGCCATTCCTCGTCCTCGCCCTGCACATGGGCGGTGAGCGCGATGACGGGCACGGGCTTGCGGCCTTTGGCGGTCTCTTGCGCGCGGATCGCGCGCGTTGCGGCGAAGCCGTCCATCTCCGGCATGGAGCAATCCATCAGCACAAGGTCGAAACGCTCCGCATTAATCGCCGAGACCGCCGCCCTGCCGCCGGAGACGATCGTGGCGTCGACGCCGAGACGCGCCAGCGCCTCCTGCACGACCTCGCGATTGACCGCGCTGTCGTCGGCCGCGAGGATGCGCCGCCCCTTGAAATTCGGCAGAGACGGCCGCGCGGCATTCGTCACGCGCACCGCCGCGCGCCGGCGCAGCGTTCCGTCGACTATGCGCTCGATCTGGGCGGCGACGTCGCGGCGCGACAGCGGCCGGATGAGGAGGTCTTCTGCGACGCCTGACTCAAGCAGCCGGTCGGACGCCGCATCGCCAAGCTCGCTGACGCAGACGCGGACGGGCACCCATTGGTCGCGTCCCTGCAGCGCGCGGAAATAGGCTTCGAGGAAGGCGGGCGATGCGAAGATAATGTCCGCATACGCCATTTGCGCCGCCGCGGCGTCGTCGGCGACGACGTGGCTCGTGACGCCGGCTTCCTGCAAATAACGCTCAAGCGACTTGGCGGAGGCAGAGCCGCTGATGGCGATGATCGCGCGCTTGCCGCCCGGCGCCTCGCGCATCGGGCGCGCGGTTTCGACGATCTCCGCCGGCACGGTGAAATAGAACCGAGATCCCTTGCCTTCGGCGCTCGCCACGGCGATCTCGCCGCCCATCGATTCGACGAGACGGCGACAGATGGCGAGGCCAAGGCCCGTGCCGCCAAACCGGCGGGAGGTCGACTGATCGGCCTGGCTGAACGCCTCGAAAATGTCCGCTTGCTTTTCCTTCGGGATGCCGACGCCCGTATCCGAGACTGAAAATTCAATCCTGCACTCGCCCGCCGCGCCGGCAAGGCGCCGCGCGGTTACGACGACCGCGCCCGAATTGGTGAACTTCAGCGCGTTGTTGAGAAGGTTCGAAATGATCTGATTGATGCGGACGGGATCGCCCTTGATGACCTCCGGAACCGTAGGCTCGACATAGGCGGCAAGATCGACGCCTTTGCTCGCCGCGCGCTCCCAGAACAGGCCGATCGCGTCATTGATGATTTCGCCAGGCGACGTCGGAATGCGCTCAAGCTCAAGCTTGCCGGCCTCGATCTTCGAGAAGTCGAGAATGTCGTTGATGATCGCAAGAAGACTCTGTCCGGACTTTACGATCACGTCGGCGTAGCGCTTCTGCCGCGGCGCGAGTTCGGCGTTGCTAAGGAGTTCGGCCATCACCAACATGCCGTTCATCGGTGTTCGGATTTCGTGGCTCATGGTGGCGAGGAATTCGGATTTGGCGAGGTTCGCCGCTTCCGCGACCTCTTTCGCGGTCTCTAGTTCCTTGGTGCGTCTTTCGACGGTTTTCTTGAGGTTTTGCTGATGCGCGAGCAGTTTTGCGTCGCGTTCCTGGATCTGGTTCAGCATGTCGTTGAAAGCGTCGACGAGCGAGCCGACCTCGTCGTCGCTCTCGCGCCGCGCGCGCACGCCGAAATCGCCGGTCTCACGCACAGCGGACATGACGCCGGCGAGGGCGTATAGCGGCCGCGTGACGCCGCGCTGCAGACGAAGCGCGACGAGCGTGCCGACGCCGGCTGCGAACATGGCGGCGACAAGCGAGTCCCAGACGACGGCGGCAAGGCGCGCGCCGAGCGACGAGGTGTTGGAATAGATCGACAATACGCCGATGCGCTCGCCCGATTCGACGATGGGCGCTGAAGCGACCGCGACGCGCGCGCCGAGGATCATCCAATGACTCTTGAGCAGGTCTTCAGCGGAACGCACGCCGCCCTTTGCGCCGACCAGGACAATTTGGCCGAGTTCGGCGAATTTCGCGCCGTCGGCCGTGCGTACTTCGACATATTGAAGGTCGCGGATGTTCTTGATGGCGCGCAATGTCTCCAGGGTCGCCATGCGGTCGCCTTCGCGCACATGTTCGGCGACCGATGTCGCAAACACGGCCGCATTGGCGCGCAGCTCCACGGTCTTCGACTCGCTGAAAGTCTCGATCTCGCGGTTCATGGAACCGAGTGCGACGACGCCGACGGCGCCGAATACGGCGACGAGGACGAAGATCGTCAGCCTTCCTCGCAATGTCCGCGTTTTGCGCGTCGCCGGCACAACCTCGCCCCGAAATAATCGCCGACCTTAACGATCAATTGATTGCGAATTGCTTGAGGCGTCCATGCAACCCTAAGTTAAGCGTTGGTCGGCATGATCAGAGCCCGAGCCGCCGCAAAAGGGGGTACAGCGTGGCCGAGGCCGGCGCAGACTATTCGCCGCGAGCGCGCATTCTCATCGCAGACGATGATCCGGTGATGCGTGAGCTCGCCGCCGCGCGCCTCGCGGACGCAGGTTATGCGACCTTAACCGCGGTCGACGGCGCGGAAGCATTTGCCCGCGTTCTTGCCGGCGGCGTCGATCTCGTCATTTCTGACCTTGAAATGCCTGTGATGAACGGGCTCGACTTTACGCGGAAGATCCGCGCGACGCCGTCCGCCGCCGACACGCCGGTGATTGTCATCACAGGAAGCGACCACGCCGACGCTGTGGAGCACGCGTTCGGGGCGGGCGCGACCTCGTTTCTCGCCAAGCCCATCAATTGGACTCTGTTCACGCATTCCGTGCGCTTCGTGCTGAAGGCGAGCTTCGACCAGATTGCGCTCAAGGCGGCTCGCGACCAGGCGGAAGCCGGCGCGCGCTTCAAGGACAGCCTGATGTCGGTGATGAGCCACGAGCTCAGAACGCCGCTTAACGCCATTATTGGCTTCGGCCAGATCCTCAGCGAACAGTTTGAACGCGAGCACGACCACCTCCGGCGCGAATACGCCGATTACGTCGTCGACGGCGGCAAGAGGCTGCTCAATTCCGTATCCGACATGCTGCTCGCATCCGACGCGCGGTCGGGGCCGATCGCCATTAACGAGGTGGACTGCACAATCGGCGAAATTGTCGGTTATGCGCTTTCGGCGGTCGCCAAGACGGCGGCGCTCGCTGAAGCCAAGCTCGTGACCGCAATCGAAGACCAACACGTCGAAGTTTGCTGCGACCGCATCTTGATGACCCGGGCTCTCACCAAGCTGATCGACAACGCCATCAAGTTTTCACCCCGCCGTGTGCGCATCATCGTCGGCGCGGCGAATACCCGGGCAGGAGGCCTCGCGCTCGTCGTCGAGGATAATGGCCCGGGGATCGCCGAAGAGCGACTGGGTCAATTGGCGCAGCCGTTTGCGCAGGCGGACATGTCGCTCAAGCGCTCCAAAGAAGGCCTCGGCCTCGGTCTGCCGCTCGCACAGGCGATCGCCAAGGCGCATGGCGCAGCTTTCAAGCTGGCGCGCGGCGCAGACGGCGGCACACGCGCGGCGATCTTTATTCCGCCGTCCCGAGTTTTAGCGACAAGGCCGCGCCGAAAAGCGGTTATTAGGTAAACGCTGGCTGAACCTACCTGAATTAATCATCCTGGTTCGGAAAATTGTTCATATTTGCCGGACTACGCTTCCGGGATGAAAGCGAATCCGGGGCGATCCATGGGTCTGTGGCGCGAGAGCAGCGGCAATATCGCGCTGACGACCGCGCTCGTCCTGCCATTGGCGTTGTTGTTCGCCGGCGCGGGCGTCGATTTCCAACGCTATAATAGCGCCCGGTCAAACCTCCAGGAATTCGCCGACACGCTGGCTCTGCGGGGCGCCAAAGAGCTTGCAATCGCAGGCATTAACCCCAGCTATGTGCGCAGCACGGTGCTGGACGCGGCCAAGAGCAGTCTCGCAAAGAAACTTGAGGTCGGAACTTTCTCTATCGAGGTCGATGTCAATACCCAGGAATCGACTGTCGTCGTGACCTTGTCACAGCCTTCGCCCAAGGCGCTGCTTCTCGCGCATGTCTCGCCTTATGGCGACGATCTTGCTGTCAAGTCGACAGCGGCGACCCGCGGCGGCGACACGATCTGCGTTATCGCCCTCAAGGAGACAGGCGACGCCGTCAATGCCGAAGATGCGGCGGCACTGCAGGCGGCCGATTGCGCGGTGCTGTCCAATTCCGACCAGAGCGCGTCCATAACAGCCAAAGATAGATCGCAGTTGACGGCGAGATTGTTGTGCAGCGTCGGGGGTTACGAGGGCGCCGCGAAGAATTTTGCGCCGCAACCTCCGTTGACGGATTGTCCGGCGTACCCGGATCCGCTCGCCGCCCGCCCGCCGCCGCCGGTGGGCGCCTGCGACTATGACGACTTTGAAGTCGGCCTTGTCAATGCGGCGATATCAGTCGCGGCCGCACCCCTAGTCAAACAGACGTTGAGTCCTGGCGTCTATTGCGGCGGGATCAAGATCCACGATCTCGCAGCAATCGACTTCGATCCGGGGGTTTATGTCATCAAAGACGGTCCGCTTTTTGTCGGAATGCATTCTATTCTCCGGGGGGAGAATGTCGGGTTTTATTTCACAGGAGCCGACGCCACTTTCACATTTGAAAAGAGCGCCGAAATCGACCTCTCGGCCCCGAAGGAGGGCCCGCTCGCCGGGATCTTGTTCTATGAAGACAGGGCGGCGCCGCTTGATCGAAATTTTTCGATTTTTAGCGAAAATGCCCGAAAGCTGCTTGGCACTTTTTATCTGCCGCGCGGCAACCTGCTCATAGATACGCAAAAGCCGGTCGCCGACGCTTCGGCCTATACCGCGCTCGTCGTTCGTCGCCTGGAAATGAAGGGCAAGCCGACCTTAGTTATCAATTCTAATTATCATCTGACGGATGTTCCAGTGCCGTCTGGCGTCGGGCCAGTGGGTGCTGAAGTCTACTTGCGAGACTGATCCTCGATCGGCCTGCGCCGGACGATCCTTCCGGGAGGCGGCCCGCGTGATCAAGCCGCGCTTGACCGTACTGCGGACCCCGCTATGACAACCCGTCCTACCGGCGCAGCCCGGGGGCGCGTAGCTCAGCGGTAGAGCACTACGTTCACACCGTAGGGGTCGCAGGTTCGAACCCTGCCGCGCCCACCATAAAATCAATGACTTATGCCAAGTTGCGCCGACTTCGACCGATTCCACGCGAAAGTCGGCAGCCGTTTGCGGGCTCTGTCCGCCAGTCAATGAGTCAAGCTCAGCGCAACCTCGCATTAGATGTCAATCGGCGAGCGAAGCCGCCCCAAAACCCGCGCCAGCATCCAAATAGCATCCAGCTGGATGGGAACATGCCGGTTTACCCGGGAAGTTGCGGGCGGATTAAGCGGCGCAGTCTTCATTGCGGCGGGAAGATATTTCGCTGAAGTTCGTGCGCACGTCCCGGGTTGTTTTCTTCGCGATCCAGCCGGGAGTTCAGTCGCCCACGATCCAAGCCCAACTGCAGCCTGCCAATGCGGACCCATCCGTCATGAGCGGGCTGCCGGAGCAAATTTCCGGTCGCCGAAATGCGCCAGCGCGAGCGAGACGGCCGCAAAGCGCGGTCCGATTTCAATCTGGCGGATGGAAACCAAAACTTTTTGGAATTAGCGTAGAACCGATGGACGTTCTCGATTTTCGAATCGCTCCTCTTCGCGACTATTTGCCCGATAAGACCTATCGGGAGGCCTGCGATCGCGCGCAACTCAAAAATTACAAGGATGGGCAGTCGCTGCATGCTAGAGGAGACGCATCACCTCGATTGTGCATCGTCGCGGAAGGCGCTGTACGCCTCGGACGCGTTAGGCCTGACGGGTCGTTCAATCTTGTTAGCGTCCTTGGCGTGGGCGGCCACTTTGGCGACGTCAGCTTGCAGCGCGCCGTTTACACGCATGACGGCTATGCCGCCGGAGACTGCGAGGTCTTCGTCGTCAACGCCGCCCTGCTAGAAGATCTCCTCAGAAATCTTCCCGGCTTCGCTCTTGGGCTGTGGAAGTGCAATACGGCAAGGCTTAATGCTCTGCTGGAACTCTACGATGACGCACGTACGCTTGACGTAACGGCGCGGCTCGCCAAAGTCATTTATGTCCACACGGGACGAGGCAAGCTCAAAGACGGCGTCGCCTGTCGTCAGCGCGACCTTGCCGAACTCATCGGCGTCTCCGAGGTTTCGATTGGCAATGCGCTCAAGGAACTATCAGACGCAGAGCTCGTTGAGCCTGGCTATCGCTGCGTGAAGGTCCCTAACAAGGCGAAGCTGAAAGCCTGGCTGCGCAGTACGGGCGCGGCCTGACAGCCGGCCAATCGCGCCGACGGTGAAGAGCGCCGCGGCAGCCGCGCCAACTTTTTCCAATTCCCAAGTACTTTGTCTTTTTTCCGGAGCGTCAGCGCTACGCTTCCCGCAGTCCTTGGGAAACGCCCGACTGATGGCGGCGACCGCGATCGGATCGGACAGGAGGAAGGTGCCGTGAGCGCAAACGAGCAAAGCTCAGAGCAGCAGGCGTTTCGGGATTATGCCCGAAACTGGCTGTCGGAAAACGCGCCGCCGCCGCCGCCCGAACGCCTGCCGATTACGCCGATCGAGGTTATGACGCCAGGCCAGAGGGACTATCTGCAAGCCTGGCAGTACAAATGTTATGAAGCCGGGCTCGTCGGCGCTGACTACCCTAAAGAATACGGCGGGCACGGACATACCGGGTTTCAGCGAATCGCCAATCATGAACTGGCGCGGGCGCGAGTTCCATTTCTTATCAACATCATCGGCCTCAGCATGGCGGCGCCGACGATTCTGAAACACGGAACCGAAGCCCAGAAGCGGAAATTCATTCCCGGTTGCCTATCGGGCGAGGAAATCTGGTGCCAAGGGTTCTCCGAGCCTGGCGCCGGTTCCGATCTCGCCAATCAGCGGACGTCGGCCGTGCGCGACGGTGACGACTGGATCGTCAACGGGCACAAGGTTTGGACGAGCCTTGGTCACTTCGCGAAATGGATGATCCTGGTCACGCGGACGAGCAAGGACAGCAAATATGAAGGGCTGACCTATTTCCTGTGTCCGATCGCCGGCCACCCCGGCGTGACGGTGCGTCCGCTCGTCAAGATCACCGGCGAGACCGGCTTCAATGAAGTCTTTTTTGAAGATGTACGCATCCCCGACGACAATCGGCTGGACGAAGTCGGCAATGGCTGGACGGTCGCGATGACGACGCTGACCGCTGAGCGCGGCGCCGCCGAAGGCGCCGGCGGCGGCCACGGCGACCGCGAAAATGCAATCAAAGAACTGATCGATCTCGCCCGCAATTCCTGGCGGGACGGCGTCCTCGCCGCGGACGACCCGGTGACGCGCGACGCCATCATGCAGCGCCTGATCGTTACGGAGGGCATTCGTCAGAATGCGAGACGCGCGCAAGTCGCCGCGCTTAGCGACCATCCCATGCGGCTGCCGCTGCAGCAAAAACTAACGATCACCGAGTCCGATCAGGCGATCGCGCGGCTCGGCGCCGAGATCGCGGGCGCGCATTCGACGCTCTACAAGCGCGACCCGCGCGCGCCGCATGCGGGCCACTGGCCGCTCGCCTATCTCAATTCCTACGGCAACACGATTGCTGCGGGAACAAACGAAATCCAGCGGAACATTCTGGGCGAGCGTGTGCTTGGCCTTCCTAAGACCAAATGATCGACCTCGATCGAGGAGTGCGACTATGGCCGGCATAGCGAGCGCCCCAAAGGACTTCGGCTACGGCGAGGACGAAGCCTTGTTGCGCGATGTTGCGCGAAAACTGCTCGACGAGCGGTTGCCGATGGACCGCTTGCGCAAGCTTGTGGCCGAAGCGCCGGAGCCTGTTTACGACGCCGGCGAACGCGCGCCTTGGGACGAGAAACTGTGGGCGGAAATCGTCGGGCTGGGCTGGACCGGGCTCGCCGTCCCCGAAGACGAGGGCGGCTCCGATATTTCGCTCGTCGGCATCGCCGGCATGATTGAGGAGGTCGGACGGCACGCGCTGCCCTCACCGCTGATACCGACGCTGTCGGCGAGCATGATTTTACGCGCCGCTGGCGGCGAGGTCGCGAAAACATTCATGGCGCGGATCGCTGGCGGCGCCGCAGCGAGCCTTGCAATTACAGATGAGCGCGGAAGCTGGGCGCCGGACGATGCGCCGCTCCTCGCGCGCGAGGCCGGTGAGGACCTTGTTCTCAACGGAGCGGCGAGGTTCGTGCAGGACGCCTTCAAGTCGGATTTCTTGATCGCCAGCGCGCGGCTCGGCGAGAAGATCGCATTGTGCGCGGTTGATCGCGCGAGTGACGGCCTGACGCTCGAACAGGATCACATCCATGATCTGACGCGCGATCAGGCGAGCGCCTATTTTGACAATGTGCGCGTGCGACCCGATTCGATCATTCGGCAAGACGCAGCCGAGGCCCTCAGGGCTGCCTGGCCGCGCCTCCTTGTACTCGTTGCGGCGGATCTGTGCGGCGCGAGCGAGCACCTCCTTCAGACGACGGTCCAATACGCGAGGGACCGGGTCCAGTTCGATCGGCCGATCGGCTTTTTTCAGGCGGTCAAGCATCCGCTCGTTGACGCGATGGTAGCGATCGATCGCGCCCGTTCGCTTCTCTATCATGCGTGTGCGGAGATTGATGCGGGTTCGACTGACGCCGAGATCGCGGCGCGTATGGCGAAGAGCGCCGCCGCTGATGCTGCAGCCTTCATGTCCGACCGATCGATCCAGCTCCACGGCGGCATCGGCTTCACCTGGGAATACGCGCTGCACATCTATTTCAAGCGCAATCTTCATAATCAGGCGCTTTACGGAGACGGCGTTCATCAGCGCAGGAAGCTCGCGGACCTTTTGATCGGGCCCGTTGACGCATCATCCAATGTGAAAGGCTGAAGCGATGTCGATTTCGATCAAGTCAACCGCTGCATTCGCGATGGTCGGCGCCGTGCTTGTCGCGGGATGCCAGGACAGTTCGATAAGACGAGCTTTCGATGTCGCGACCTACAAGCGCACGCTTGATGCCTACTCGCAGACCGATACGACCGAGACGGATGTCACGAATTCAACGCATCCCGATGGACGCGATGCCGGGCTGATATCTGCCTTCTTCGGCCTCGACAATGCGTTGCCTCAGCGCGCGACGAACCGCGTTGTCTGCAAAGGGGCCGCCGGCAAGGACGGCATGCCGGTCATCTTCTCTCATGAGGTCGACATCAAATCGCTTGAGCCCGGCGATTTCAGGGTGACCACGGCCTCCGGCGCCATTGGAAAAGTCTTGTGCCTCACCCTTGCGCCGGCGGACGACCCGGGCGAGCTGCGCACCGCGTTGCTTGCTGGCGACTATGGAAGCATTGGCGACCAGCCGGTTACCGTCGAAATAGTCGGCAATGTCCTGTCGCTCGACGGCGCCGTCAATTTCAAGGGCGCGAGCGTCGGCGTGACGCCGCTCGAAGTTGGGCCGACCATTGTCCGGGCGGAGATTGTGCCCCAATCCCAGTGGGAGCTTGGCAAGAAGGCGACATCCTTGCCGTGGGGCGGCGGCAGCCGGTGTCCGGTCGGCGCGCAGCAAGTCGTGCGTGCAACTTGGGGCGGCGGCGTCACCAAACCCAGCGGCGGTTCGGCGGACGATGTCGAACGCGCGCTCTACAAGCTGACCGTTCTGCGGCCTGATCAATCAACTGCGGACGTCACACCCTTCGCTCTGGCGGACTTGAACGACGGCGACAACAACCACCTGCTTTGTCTCGATACGACTGACCCCGCTGTCGCGGTGTCCTTTCCGGCCGGTCATCTCGTCGATCCGCGCGATGATTTGAATCCAGCGACGACGATGAGCGTGCTCTCGTCGCCGTCGAGCTAAGGAGTTGTCAAGATGAGTGCATTCGTTGACGTCTTCTGGTCCTTTCGAAGCCCCTATTCCTATCTCGTGACGCCGGACCTTCTGCGCCTCAGGGACGACTACGACATCGAGGTGCGGCTTCGCCCGGTCTTGCCGATCGCAGTGCGCAGCAAGGAAACGCTCTTCACGAGCGACAAAAGCCGTGTGCGCTACATCATTATCGATTCCGTGCGACGCGCAGAACTTCTGGGCATGAAAATTGGGTTCCCGTCGCCCGACCCGATCGTCCAGAACATGGAAACCTTCGAGGTAGCAGCGGAGCAGCCCTATATTCACCGCCTGACCGGCCTCGGCGTTGAAGCAGAACGACGCGGCAAAGGCGTCGACTTCGCCTATCATGTTTCCCATCTCATCTGGGGCGGCGGGCCGGGATGGAACGAGGGCGGCAAACTGGCGGAAGCGACAGCGAAAGCCGGCCTCGATCTTTCAGGCCTCGACGCCGCCATCGCAACAAATAATCCGTCAGCGGAGATTGCGGAGAACCAGGCCGCGCTGGAAGCTGCCGGCGGCTGGGGCGTTCCGACGATGGTCTTTAAGGGCGAGCCCTTTTTCGGCCAAGACAGGATCGACACGCTTCGTTGGCGTCTTGACAAAGCGGGCGTTCCGCAGCGCGACCCCGCCGGGGATACGGGTCCCATTTCAAGCTGGTATCGCGGATAGGCCGCCATTCGATCCTGCGTCAAACGAGATGTGATCGAGGCGTCGAAGACAGAGGAAACGTCAATGAGCACAAGAGGCGCTGCCTACATCAAGCGCGTTCGCACTCTCGGCGACATTGCGCGGGTTCACGCGGCAGGGCGCCCGAACGCCGTTGCTGCGAAGTTCGAGGGGCGCACAACGACCTACGCGACGTTCGATGCGCATACGAACAAGGTTGCACGTGCGTTGCTTGCCGCTGAAATCAAAAAGAACGACCGGATTGGTTATCTCGGCAAAAACTCCGACCTCTATTTCGAAATCCTGTTCGGCGCTGCAAAGATGGACGCCGTCACCCTGCCGATCGGTTGGCGCCTCGCCGCCGCCGAGATTGCTCATATTCTCAATGACGGCGATGTGGCGTTGCTTTTTGTCGGGGCCGAGTTCAGGGAGCTCGCAGCAAAGGCGATCGGACTGACGGGGCGTGCCATTCGCGTGATAGGCCTTGAGGACAGTTCCGTCGACGGCTTCGCAGCTTGGCGCGATCGTCAGAGCGAAGACGACCCGGGCGTTGCGGTCAACTCTTCGGACACGACGCTGCAGCTCTACACGTCGGGCACGACGGGGCGTCCCAAGGGCGTGATGCTTACCCACGCCAATCTCCTTGATATCTGGATTGCCGCGCATGACGCTGATCTCGACTGGTATCGCTGGACGGATGACGATGTTTGCCTGGCAGCGATGCCGGCCGCGCATATCGCCGGAACGAGCTGGGGCGTTTCGGGTCTCTTGAACGGCGCCAGCAATGTGATCCTGCGGGAGTTCGATCCGCAAAGCGTTCTCACGCTGATCACATCGGAGCGCATTTCGAAGATGCTGCTGGTGCCGGCCGCGCTGAATTTCCTCGTTCGAGCGCCTGGCGTCAAAGAAGCGGACTTCAGCCGCCTGAAGACGATCTTTTACGGCGCCTCGCCCATCCCCCTCGACCTGTTGAAGCAGTGCATTGAAACGTTCGGTTGCGACTTCGCCCAGCAATACGGCATGACCGAGACCTGCGGCACCATTGTTTACCTGCCGCCGAGCGATCATCACGCGGAAGGCAATCCGCGGATGCGGTCCGCTGGCCTCGCTATGCCTGGCGTGGAGATCAAGATCATCGACGGCGAAGGGAAAGCGGCTCCGCCGGGCGCGGTCGGAGAGATCGTCGTGCGATCAACAGCAAACATGGCGGGTTACTGGAAGAACGAAGGCGCGACACGCGAAGCGATTGACGCCGATGGTTGGCTTCATACCGGCGACGCCGGCTACCGCGACGCCGAAGGCTATCTCTACATCCAGGATCGCGTCAAAGACATGATCATCTCCGGCGCCGAGAATATCTACCCGGCCGAGGTAGAGAGCGCGATCTTCGGTCATCCGGATGTGGCCGAGGTCGCGGTCATCGGCGTGCCGGATGATAAATGGGGCGAGGCGGTCAAAGCGATCGTCGTCGTGAGGCCCGGCGCAAAGGCCGACGCCGCAAGCATTCTAGAATTTGCCAGGTCGCGCATTGCGGCATTCAAGGCGCCGAAATCGGTCGATTTCGTCGATGTCTTGCCGCGCAACGCATCCGGAAAAGTCCTGAAGCGGATCTTGAGAGAGCCCTATTGGTCCGGCCGCGAGCGCAACGTCAACTAAACGGCAAGAAAGAAAGATCGTGACCGGATCATCGACAAAATTCCGACTGATGGGGCTCGAACCTTCGCCATACACGGTGAAGGTTCGCTCGTTCCTCGAATTCAAGAAAATTCCCTATGAATGGTTGAGCCGAAGCCGCAAGGTCGAGAAGCTCTTTCAGGAGCACGCGAAAGTTCAGCTCATTCCGCTCCTGTTTTTCCCGACAGGCGAAACCATGCAGGATTCAACACCGATCATTGAGCGGCTCGACAAGGAGTATTCTGATCCCGCCATCCATCCGGAGGATGAAACGCTCTGGTTTCTGTCGTGCCTGTTCGAAGAATTCGGCGACGAATGGTGCAACAAGCTGATGTTTTTCCAGCGCTGGTTTTATGAAGCCGACGCGAAAGCCACAGGAAAACGCCTCGCTGCCGAGATCTTGAGCGATCAATGGTGGGGTCCGATTGCGCAGCCGTTCTTTGCGCGATTCATGGTGCGGCGGATGGTGCCGCGCCTCGTTTATTCCGGCGGCAACGAAACCAATATTCCGCAACTGAAGCAGTCCTTCGTCGACCTTTCCGCGCTGCTCGATCGGCATTTCCAACGTCGTCCCTACCTATTGGGCGGGCGTCCGGCTTTTGGCGACTTCGGTTTGTGGTGCAATTTCTATCAGGCGTGGACCGACCCCACGGCGAAAGCTCATCTGGAAGCGCATGCGCCGGCTTTGGTCGCCTATATCAAGCGCATGCTCGCGCCCTCCGTCGAAAGCGCTTTTGAACCTCTGGAAACCTTGCTGCCGACGCTGAAACCAATCCTCGAACGCGAGGTGGCGGCGCGGTTCCTCCCATGGATGGTAGCCAACCATCGTGCGTTTCACGCCGGAGAAAAGGAGACGAAGCTCACCATGAACGGCGCGCTCTTCCAGCAAAAGACTTTCAAATATCAGGCGGTCACGCTCGACGAACTGCGCCGGAAGTTTCAGGCGGTTTCGCATAATCGGACACTGACTACTTTGTTGGATGAAACTGGCTGCCTCGCCGTCTTGAACGTTGGAGAACACGCATGATCGACCTCTACACCGCGCCGACGCCGAATGGCCATAAGGCCTCTGTTACGCTCGAGGAACTCGCGCTGCCCTATAATACGATCGCCATCGATATTTCCGCAGGCGAACAGAGAAAGCCGGAGTACCTCACGATCAATCCGAACGGCCGCATCCCCGCGATTGTCGATCGCGAGGCAGAAAACTTCGCCGTTTTCGAATCCGGCGCGATCATGATCTATCTGGCGGAGAAAGCCGGCCGGTTGCTGCCGACCGATGTGAAGGGCCGCTCTCGTGTAATTCAATGGCTGATGTTTCAGATGGGCGGCGTCGGTCCGATGATGGGCCAGGCAAACGTCTTCTTTCGTTACTTCCCAGAAAAGATTCAGCCGGCGATCGACCGCTACCAGAATGAAAGCCGGCGGCTCTTTGAAGTTCTCGACGGGCAGCTTGCAAAACATGAATGGCTGGCGGGCGACTACTCGATCGCCGATATCGCGAACTGGTGCTGGGTGCGGACGCATCGATGGTCCGGCGTCAGCGTTGATGGTCTCGAACATCTGGCGCGCTGGAAAGATGCGATGAAAGAACGGCCCGCTTGCCGTCGGGGCGTCGAAGTGCCTTTCGTTTCGGCGGCGGCAGGCGACAAGAAGGCGGCCGACGATTTTGCAAAGAAGGCGAGCGAGGTCGTTCAGCGATGAAAACGAGATTGACGGAGCTCTTGGGCATCGACGCGCCGATTATCTGCGGCGGCATGATGCGGGTCGGGACAGCCGATCTTGCGGCGGCTGCGTCGAACGCAGGCGCGCTAGGCGTCATGACCGCGCTTACCCAGCCGACGGCCGACGGATTGGAAAGGGAAATCGCGCGTTGCCGATCGCTGACCGACAAGCCTTTCGGGGTCAATTTAACCGTCGGCGTGGTATCGACGCCGATCGACTACAATCAGTATATCGACGTCATCATCAAGAGCGGCGTCAAGATCGTCGAAACCGCTGGTCGCAGCCCTGAACCCTTCATGGATCGCCTCAAGGGCGCCGGGATCAAGGTGATCCACAAATGTGTCACCGTGCGCCATTCCCTCGCCGCAGAGCGCCTTGGGGTCGATGTCGTCAGCATTGACGGCTTTGAATGCGCCGGCCATCCCGGCGAGCAGGACGTCGGCGGGCTGGTATTGTTTCCAGCGACGGCTCAGGCCTTGAAAATTCCCGTCGTCGCGTCCGGCGGCATCGCGGACGGGCGTGGTCTGGCGGCGGCGCTCGCGCTCGGCTGCGACGGCGTCAACATGGGCACGCGCTTCATGGCGACCAAGGAAGCGCCCATCCATGACAACATCAAGCAGAAGATTGTCGAGATGGATGAAAACAAAACGCAACTGATCTTCCGAAGCTATCGCAACACCGCGCGCGTTTATCGGAATTCAGTCGCGGAGAAGGTCGCCGAGATTGAGGCCGCAGGCGGCGATTTTTCACAGGTCCATCAATATGTTTCTGGCGCCAATCAGGAAAAGGCGTGGAGCACAGGCGATATCGAAGCCGGCATGATCACGGCCGGCATGTCCGGCGCATTCGTGACAGATGTTCCGAGTTGCGCGGATCTTGTGGCCCGGATCGTCTCCGACGCTGAAAAAATCATTAAAAGACTACAGACACAAATCTGAAGCGCTTTGCTGCTCTTTCGCCAATCGTTTGCACCGTTAGCGAGGTCAAAGTCATGCAGAAAATCTTACATTTGTCCGTATGCGTGTTGACGTCCTTGTTCCTGTCCGGAACGCCGGCCGCGGCTCAAGACCAAAGGCCCAACATTCTGCTCGTGCTTTTCGACGACGTCGGCTTTTCCGGCTTTAGCGTCTATGGCGGCGACGCGCGCACGCCTAGAATCGATGCTCTGGCAGAAAGGGGCGTTATCCTTTCGCGCTATTATACATCGCCGTTTTGCGGCCCGACCCGCGCCATGCTGATGACCGGCATGGACAGCCATCAAGTCGGCATGGGCACGCTTGTCGAAACCGTCACGAAAGAGATGCGCTCTTTTCCCGGCTACTCCATGCGATGGGACGCCGATCAAGAGACTGTCGGCACGGCCCTATCGCGGGCCGGCTATCAGACCTATGTGACCGGCAAATGGGGAATCGGCGAAGTCGGCGCGAACCTGCCGCATCAATTCGGGTTCGACCGGTCTTACGTCATGGACGCCACAGGCGGCGGCAACTACGACGCCAAACCGTATTTGCCGGGGTCGCATTCGGTAGAATGGTTCGAGGACGGAAAGCCAGTCGCGCTTCCGGAAGATTTCTATTCGTCTCGAACGCTCGTCGACAAAATGATTGAGTATGTCGATTCCGGGGATCGAGACCGTCCGTTCTTCGCCTATCTCTCGCTTCAGGCCGCGCACATGCCGATCCAGGCGCCTGCCGAATATGTCGATCGCTACAACGGCGCATTCGACGAAGGTTGGGACGTGATGCGTAAGGAACTCCTTCAGCGCACGATCGATCGCGGCCTCGTGCCGCCGACGACGACCCTTGCGCCCGTTCCGGCGGTCCATCGCGCCTGGAACGATCTGACCGAAAAGGAACGCGCGGTATCGGCGCGCGAAATGCAGGTGAATGCGGGAATGATGGAGGCCGCCGACCATCATATCGGGCGCCTTCTCGATCATCTGGAAGCGACGGGCAGGCTTGAGAACACTATCGTCATGGTGCTGTCCGATAATGGCGCAGAGTCAGGGAAGACGAGCCTCGACGGGCTCGCGAATTTGGGGCTCGACGCCATCAAGTGGATTGAAGGTTTCGACACGTCGTTTGAAAATCTCGGGCAGCGCAAGAGCTTGACCGCCGTCGGCCCGGAGTGGGCGTCGGTATTGTCGGCGCCGTTTGATCTCTACAAGTTCTACGGCAGCGAAGGCGGGCTTCGCGTTCCTCTCGTCATCGCCGGTCCGGGCATTCCGGCGTCGGGCGTCGAACATGCGCCCGTGCACGTAGCGGATCTTGCGCCGACGATACTCGATGCGGCGGGCGTCGCCTACGACCCCAAGCAGTATTACGGTCGCAGCGCCATGCCGATGCTATCGGGCGCCTCCGAAACAACGTATAAGGATGATGAGAGTTTCGCCTTCGAGGTGAGCGGCAATGCCGCTCTTTATCGCGGCAAGTGGAAAATCACGCGTAACACGCCGCCTTTGGGCGACGCCGAATGGCGGCTCTATGATCTCTCGGTCGATCCAGGCGAAACGACGGACCTTGCGCCCGCAAATCCGGAGCTCTTCGAGGACATGCTCGCCGAATATCGCTCTTACGCTGAGAAGGTCGGCGTCTTTGACGTGAGCCCCGATGACTATGCCATCAAGGCGCTCGCCGACAATCTGACTGCCAAAGTCGTCCACAAATACTGGCCGCATATGCTGATCTTTCTGTCGGCATTGGGCGGCGCGCTCTTCTTTGGTTTCAAATTCGGCATGACTGTGCTGCGTCGCCGGGCATCGAAACAGCACTGACCGGAATAATCTTTTCGCTGAAGCGCCTGCCGGGAACTCAACCATGACTCTGATCGCCTTCATCTCTGTCGCGCTACTGATCCTTGCACTCGCCGTCTACTTCTTGCTCCCGCCGATCTTGCAGGCCATGGGGCTCCACCGGCATTACACAATCCCTGATTTCAATCTGGCGGGACGGCGGGCCTTAGTCGTTTGCACGAGCCACGACCGCTTGGACCCGAAGGACAGAAAGACCGGCGCCTTCGGCTCCGAATTCACGGTGCCGTATTACGCCTTCATCAACGCGGGCATGGATGTCGACATGGCGTCGATCAAGGGCGGCAAAATCCCGCTGCAGCCGCCATCCTGGTCCTGGCCTCTGGCGTGTGCGGATGATCGCCGCTTCATGAAGGACGAGGCTGCGATGGCCAAGATGAAGAACTCCAAAAAGATCTCCGACATCGACCCTAACGAGTATGACGTCATCTTCATGGCTGGGGGCTGGGGGGCGGCCTATGATCTCGCGCAAAGCGAGGCGTTGGCCGAGCTTGTGACGAAGGCGAATGCGTCCGGAAAGATATTGGGATCAGTTTGCCACGGCGCTCTCGGCCTCGTTTCAGCCAGGGGATTTAACGGCGAGCCGCTCGTCAAGGGGCGCCGCGTGACCGGCGTCACCAATGACCAGATCAACACATTCGGCATCGCCATCACGCCGAAGCACCCGGAGGAAGAATTGAGGAAGGCCGGCGCAATCTTTGAGTGCCAGCACGCCTGGCGCGACCCGTTCGCGACGCATACGACGATTGATGGAAATCTCATCACGGGTCAGAACCAGAACAGCGGATACGAGACCTCACACCGCATCCTCGAAAAGCTGGCGACCCAGAGGAATGTTTAGTCTCGCAAGAGGCGCGATCGCTCCCATCGTTGTTGTTGTCGGGGCGATCGCTGTGTCAGCCGCCATCATCTTGCCCAAGAGCGGCGACGGCTTTTCAAACGCCAGACCGGGCGCTTGCGCTTTAGGTAAAGCGGATATCGGCGCTTTCGTCGACATTCCCGGCGGAGGCTTCGTGAAGGGCGCCGATGCGCGGTACAAGGAGGAAGGCCCCCCGGAGAAAGTCTTCGTCTCGCCTTTTCGATTGCAGGCCCATGAAGTCACGAACCGTCAGTTTGCGGAATTCGTGGCGGCGACGGGCTATGTGACGGAAGCGGAGCAAAACGGCGGCTCTGCTCAATTCAGAAAGAGCGCGACGCCCGGGGATCTGCTTTCTTGGTGGAGACTAGAACCCGGCGCGACATGGAAAACACCCGCGGGCGCTGGTTCTAACCTTGAAGGGCTCGACCTTCACCCCGTCGTTCATGTGACGCTTAATGACGCGCGCGCCTATGCGCGATGGGCTGGCGGTCGAATCCCGACGGAAGTCGAGTGGGAGTACGCAGCGAGTCTGGGGCTCTTCGATCCTGACGATCCATATTCCGGCGTCAGGGGCCCCGACGGTGAGCCGCGCGCAAATGTCTGGACGGGCCACTTTCCGGTGGCCGATTCCGGTGAGGACGGATTTGCCGGGACGGCGCCGGTCGGGTGTTTCGCGGCGGGCCGCACCGGCGCCTATGACATGATCGGCAATGTCTGGGAATGGACAGAAAGTCCATTCACGCCTGCCGCGCCTCGCTTCACCATCAAGGGCGGGTCATTTCTGTGCAGCGACAACTATTGCCGACGATATCGCGCGGCCGCCCGGGAGCAATTGGAAGCGGATTTCAGCACCGCGCACGTTGGATTTCGCATCGTGCAAGATGCAAAATGAACGAGGCAGACTGCAAAACAGCGGGTTCGAGAAAGCGCTTAAGGCGTCGAAGTTGCCGGTCTTTCGCTGGCGCGGGGGCCGAGGTGATGACCGGCATCAATTCCGGATCATCGTCTCCCCGGAAGACGGGCTTGAGTTCGCCGAAGTAGCCGGCGACCTCAAACAATTCACGCGCGACTTCATGTGACCTGCCCCCTTCAAATGCAGCCGGTTTGGAAGCAACAAATCGGAACGGAGAAGTAGGATTGGGATGGTGCGCAAGCGTTATGCGGCAGAGGAGATCATCGGCACATTGCGATCTGCGGAGGTGTGGTTTGCTGAAGGAATCTCGGTCGCCGAGGTCGTGCGGCGGCTCGGCGTGCAGCGCGTCATCTACTACCGCTGGCGAAAAGTGTATGGCGGGATGGGCGTCGATCAGGCGCGGCGTCTGAAAGAGCTCGAGGCCGAGAATGCGCGCCTCAAGAAGGCGGTCGCCGATCTCACGCTCGACAAGTTCATTCTGAAAGAAGCCGTCGAGGGAAAGTGGTAGGGCCCTCGCGGCGTCCCGTTCCGCCTCGATAAGCGTTTGTCCCAGCCGCGCAAATTCCGCCGTCGACAGGAACCGCTCGCGCTGCGGCAGCTTGAAATTCTTGGCGCCCAGCACGGGATTGGAAGCGAGGAACTGCCGGTCGACTGCAAAAGTTCAGATCGAGATCGGCGCGTCCCGCGTCCGGTTGGCGGCTCCCTTGCCGCATCCACCAATTTCAGCTCTTCGGCATTAACGCGGTCGGAATACAACCGCCGCATAGAAAAGCCGCGCGCGTTGCCGCGCGCGGCACAAGCCGTCGCTCGGAACTTAGGCGAATCTATTCCTTGATCGTCTCGACGCCGACGCGTTCGCTGTAGAGCGTGTCGCCGTCTTCCTCGACGCGCGCGCGGAAGATGACGCCGCCCGCATCAGCATTGGCCGGCACCGGCACCGACACGCTGAAGGCGCCGGAAGCATCGGTCGTGACGTCCGTCACGCTCGACAGGGAGGCACGGTTGTCGCCGCGCGAAATGGTGACGCTTGCGTTGGGCCTGAGGCCTTCGCCCGACACGGTCACGCTCTCGCCCGGTTTGACGAAGTCGCGATCTATGGACAGGATCCCGTTCTCACCAGACTGACCATTGCTGGGCGCGCCCTTGGGCCCGAGGCGATAGGGCATGAGGCGCGAGACTTCATCCGAGGCGCGCGTGTCGCGCACGACGCTGTCATCGGTGTCGCCATCGGCATCGTCAGTGTCGCCCGCAGGTCTGGCCGCCGGCTTCGCGGGCTTCGACGCCGCCGGCGCATAGGCGGCCGAAACAGGCGCGGCCGCGACCCCGGCCGTCGCGGGGATTTTGAGCTTCACGCCCGCCGGCAGATGCGTCCAGTTCACGCCGGGATTGAGATTGGCGATGCGGTCTTCGCGCACCATGTGGACGACGGAAATGCGCTGCAGCGAGTCGCCGGGCTGGGTCACATAGTCCGTCGTCGGAACAGATTGCAGCGAGTGCAGCGGCGCCTGCGTCGTGTTGAGGTATGCCGCGACGAGAGATTTTCTCACAGGGTCCGGCGCGCCCGGCACGTGCACAAGCCGCCCGCCGGCGACTTCCCGCGGGTTGCGGACGTCCGGATTGGCGTCGAGCAGCGAGGCAAGATCGACGTCGCACAGTTCGGCGATGTCGTAGAGCGTTTCATTCTGGGCGACGCGCACGGAGGATTCGCAGGCGCCGTCGAGCGCCTCGGCCTCAGCGCCGAAATAAACGAGATGGGCGGCCCGTGCGCCCTCGACGCCGTCATAGGTCGCAAGCAGGCGCGCATCCGACATGTCATAGGCATGCGACGGCTGCGGCCGCGTCGCCTCGACGCCGTCGTTGCGGAAGAGCCGGTCGACGCTCTTGCCGCCGCCGTTGGCGCTCGCGACATCATAGCTGCCGGTCGTCGTGCAGGCCGAAAGCGCGATCACGCTTGCCGCAAGACCGAAACAAAACCCCCGCATCGTCATCTCCCTGGCTCCCGCATTCGCGCCCAGCCTCCACCACAAGCCGGAAGAGGCCGGGAGCCGCCGCAACCCTCATGGGGGGCGGCCTTCCCCACACGATAGTTAACACAGTTCCGGCGGCGCCGTCGCGCAAAAAAGCGCCTCATGGCGACCTCCGGCCGCAACCTTGAATTGCGGGCGCCGCCTTGCCTTAAGCCCCTGACGCAGCGCAAGAGAGGCCATGCTTGAGACTGGCTTTGCGACCTTCCTGGCGGCTTTTGTCACGCTTTTCATCGTGATCGACCCGATCCTCGTGACGCCCATTTTCGCCGGCCTCACCAAGACGGAAACGCCCAAGCGGCGGCTCAGGATCGCTTTCGAAGCGGCCTGCATCGCCGCTGGGGTGATTTCGCTGTTCGGCTTCCTTGGAAACCTGGTCCTGCACCACCTCGGCATTTCCATGGCGGCGTTCCGGACAGCGGGCGGCATCCTTCTGTTCATTATGGGGTTCCGCATGTTCTTCGACCCGGACAGCGAGACGGAGGCCAAGACGCCCGGACCCAAAGCCTCGGCGCGGGAGAACATCGCCTTCTTCCCCCTGGCGATCCCGATGCTCTCGGGACCCGGCGCCATCGCCACGATCATGCTCCTGATGGGACCCGACAAATCCTATGTGGAGCGGGGCGCGGCGCTCGCCGCGGCCTATGTCGTTCTTGCGATTTCGGTGCTGATCATGGCCTTTGCGAGCCGCATTGGCGACGCGCTCGGCCGCACGGGCATGAACGTCATCACACGGCTTCTTGGCATGCTGCTGATGGCGCTGTCGACGCAGTATATCTTCGACGGCATCCGCACAGGCATTCTCGAGCAGGTCGCCCACTGACCTTCGGCTGGCCCAGCCTACCGCTTGTCCGCCGCGAGGCGCCGCGCAGTTTTCTCGACCGCATCGAGAACGCGCAGGAGATTTTCGCCCCAGATCTTCGCGATGTCCGCATCCGAATAGCCGCGCCGCACCAGTTCCGCCGTCACATTGGCCGTCTCCGACGCGTCCTTCCAGCCGTCAATGCCGCCGCCGCCGTCGAAGTCGGAGGCGACGCCGACGTGATCGATTCCGGCGATCTTCACGGCATGATCAATGTGATCGACGAGGTCTTTGACCGAAGCGCGCGCCGCGATTGACCAGACTTCGGCCTTCATCCGCGCGTCATACTGTTTCGTCACCTCTTCGGTCATGGCGTCGCGCGCGGCTGGCGTCGTCAGCTTCATCTCTTGGCGGATCTTGTCGCGCGCGGCAGTCTGCGCCGCGGTGAAGGGCTTGAGATACACATCAAGGGCGACGATCTGCGCGACGCCGCCCTTGGCCGCGAGCGCGCGCAATTGCGCGTCGTCGAGGTTGCGCGGGCTGTCGGCGAGCGCCTTGACGCCCGAATGCGAGGCGATGACGGGTGCAGCAGAAAGTTCGACCGCCTGCAGCATCGTCTTGGCGCCGGCATGGCTCACATCGACCATGATCCCGGCGCGGTTCATCGCCGCGATGAGGTCCTTTCCGAGCGGCGACAGGCCGCCCCACTTTTCCGCGGCGTCGCCAAGATCCGTGTTCGGATTGGAGCTGTCGCCGAACTGGTTATGGCCGAAATGCGTGACGCCCATATAGCGCACGCCGGCCGCCGCCCAGGCGCCGACAGATGCGACCGAGGGGCCGACGGGAAAGGCGTTCTCCATGCCGATGAAGGCGACCTTGCGTCCGGAGCGGGCGATCGCACGCGCTTCCTTCGAAGAGGTCGCAAGCGCAATCTCATCCGGATATGCAGCCACGAGGCGCTTGATCGCGTCCAGCCGCGTCGCCGCGATCGATTGCGCCTCTGCATAGCCTGCGTCCGTCAACGGACCTTGCGGTGTGTAGACGATGAAAAACGGCGCATCGAGGCCGCCGGCGCGCATTTTCGGCAGATCGACCTGCAAGGCGCTAAACCCGCCGGGATCGTTCTTGTGGGTCGCGTAATCAAGCGGGATGTCGACATGCGTGTCGATCGTCAGGGTGCGGCCATGGAGCGCGCGCGTCTTCGCGGACATGGCGGCGCCTTGACCGCCGGACTCCGTCGCCGCCTGCGCCGTCGCCGCGCAGAGGCACCCGAGCAACAATGCAAGATTCGTCGTTTTCATGGACGCTCTCATTCAATGTGTGATGACGTGAAGACATTGCCGCCCATCTCTGTTCTCCGCATGGAGACGGTTTCACGACCAGGCACAAACGCTCTTGCAGAGCGCCGGCGGCGGCCGGGACTCAACCAAGCGCTCGTCTGACTTCGGCCGCAAGCTCTGACCGGGCGGCCGTGAACTGCGCCGGCCTTGCGTCTTTCCATTCGGCGCGGCCTTCAATGTCTTTGGCCATTTCGGCGCCGCGCGCGAGATCCTTGATGGTCACTTCGCCGCGCGCGCGCTCGTCCGGCCCTTCGATGATGACGAAGCGGGCCCCGCGTTTGTCCGCATACTTCATTTGCGCCTTGAGGCCAGAACCGCCGACATAGGCCTCGGCGCGCAGACCCGCGCCGCGCAGCTCCCGCGCCATGATCTGGCACGCCGCCATGCGCTCCGGCTCGAAGACGAGGACGACGATGAGCGGCGCCGTATCCGAGCCGCCGCCGCCCGCGAGCGCCTGCGCCGCAAGGAGGCGCGACACGCCGACAGAGATGCCGACCGCCGGAACCTCAACGCCCTTGAATCGCTCGACGAGCCCGTCATAGCGCCCGCCCGACGCGATGGAGCCGAGCTGCACGGGCCTTCCCTTTTCGTCTGCGAGCGGCGCCGTCAGCTCCGCTTCGAAAACGGGACCCGTATAGTATTCGAGCCCGCGGATCACCGAGAGATCGATCCGGGCCGCGTCGTCTTGAAGCCCAAGCGCCCCCAGCTGCGCCGTCATGGCCGCAACGGTCGCAACGCCTTTCGCCCCGGCCGCGGTGCCGCCGACGACGTTTGAGAGGCGCGCGCAGGCCTCATCGTTCGAAGCCCCCGCCGCGACCATGAAATCAAGCACGCGCTGAATATCCGTATCGGGAAGACCCGCGCCCGCCGTGAAATCGCCCGACTCATCCTTGCGGCCGGGCCCAAGAAGGAGCGCGACGCCTTTGGAACCAAGGCGGTCAAACTTGTCCATGGCGCGCAAGACGCCGAGCTTCTTGGCGGCGTCGCGCACCTCGTCGAGCCCGAGCGTCTCAAGCAGGCCGGTGAGGACGTTTCGGTCATTGAACTTGATGCGGAAGCCGAGCCCGCCCGCCGCAGCGCTGAGCGCTTCATGCAGCATGGCGACGCATTCGACATCGGCGTCGGGCGCGGGCGCGCCGACCGTGTCAGCGTCGCATTGCGTGAATTGCCGGAACCGGCCGGGACCGGGCTTTTCATTGCGCCAGACCGGACCGACCGCATAGCGGCGAAAAGGCTTGGGCAGCCCGTCATAGCGCTCGGCGACAAAGCGGGCGAGCGGCGCCGTCAGGTCGTAGCGCAGGCTCATCCATTGGTCGTCGTCGTCCTGCACGGAGAAAACGCCCTCGTTCGGGCGATCCGTATCGGGAAGGAATTTGCCGAGCGCATCCGCGTATTCGAAGGCCGGCGTTTCGAGCGGATCGAATCCGTAAGATTCGTAGACCCGCGTGATGCGCTCGAGCATGGCGCGCTCGGCGGCGATTTCCGCGCCGAGACGGTCCCGAAATCCGCGCGGAATCCGCGCTTTCGGCCTGAAAATCTTGTCGCTTTTCGTCATCGGCGCGGCATAGCGGATGCCGGGTGGGGGCGCAATGCGCCGCTATTTCGTCGCCGCGCGGACCCGGTTGATGCGATTGATGAGCGCATTGGTCGACGCATCGTGGCCGCGCGCTTCCGGCATCAGCCGGCCGAGGGCCCCGAGTTCCGGCAGGATCGCTTGCGCCAAAGTCTTGCCGAGTTCGACGCCCCATTGGTCGAAGGAATTGACGCCCCAGAGCGCGCCCTGACAGAAAATCTTGTGCTCATAGAGCGCGATCAGCCCGCCGAAGGTTTCGGGCGCCAGGCGCTCCATGAGGATGGCGTTGGTCGGCCGGTCTCCCGGGAAGGCTTTGTGCGGGGCGAGCCTTGCGATTTCCGCTGTCGTAGCCCCCTGGGCGGCGAGTTCCGCGCGCGCCTCTTCCTCCGTCTTGCCCCGCATCAGCGCTTCGGGCTGGGCGAGAAAATTGGCGAGAAGCTTCTCATGGTGATCGCCGAGCGGCGCGGCCGTGAGCGCCGGGGCGATGAAATCCGCCGAAATGACATCCGTGCCCTGATGGATCAGCTGATAGAACGCATGCTGACCGTTCGTGCCGGGCTCGCCGAAGATCACCGGCCCCGTGCGGCAGGCCGCGGGCGCCCCGTCGGCGCGGCGCGATTTTCCATTCGATTCCATGTCCGCCTGCTGCAGATAGGCCGGCAGGCGATGGAGATGCTGATCATAGGGGAGCACGGCGTGGGCGGCGGCGCCTTCGAAATTGCGGTTCCATATGCCCATCAGCGCGAGGAGAACTGGCATGTTGCGCGCAAGCGGCGCCGTCTCGAAATGCGCGTCCATGGCGGAAGCGCCCCGGAGCATGGCCTCGAAGACCGGAAAGCCTGTCTGGAGCGCGATCGACAGTCCGATCGCGGACCACATCGAGTAGCGCCCGCCGACCCAGTCCCAGAACTGGAACATGTTGTCGACATCAATCCCGAAAGCGGACACGGCCTTGGCGTTGGTTGAAAGCGCCGCAAAGTGTTTGGCGATGTCGGCCTCTTGCGCGCCTTGCGCGAGCAGAAAGCCTCTGGCGCTTGCCGCATTGGTCATCGTCTCCTGCGTCGTGAAAGTCTTGGAGGCGACGAGGAACAAGGTGCGGGCGGGGTCAATTTGCGCAAGCGTGTCGGTAAGGTGCTGGCCGTCGACATTTGAAACAAAATGCGTCTTGCGGCCTGGGATCCAGTAGGGGCGCAGCGCCTCGACCGCCATCAGGGGCCCAAGGTCTGAGCCGCCTATGCCGATATTCACGATCGTGTCGATCGGCGCGCCGGTATAGCCGCGCCAGGCGCCGTCATGGACCCGCGCGGCGAAGGCTTTCATGCGGGCGCGTTCAGTCGCGATGAGGTCGGTGACGTCATCGCCCCTCGCCTTCCATCGCCGCGGCGAGAGATCGCGCAACGCCACATGGAGGGCGGCGCGGTTCTCCGTCACATTCACCGCGTCGCCGGCGAAAAGCCGACGAATGGCGCCGCGAAGGTCCGCAGCGTTTGCCAGCGCAAGCAGGGCGGCAAAAGCCTCAGAATCCACCCGGTTCTTGGACGCGTCGAGATAAAGCCCGGCGGCCTCGACGGCGTAGCGTTCCGCGCGCCCCGGGTCTTGTTCGAACAGCACGCGCAGCGACGGCCGGTGCGGTGCGCGTGAGATCGTCTCAAGCTGCGCCCATTCTTTCGTCTTTGTAATGTCCAGCATGGCGTTTTCCGCTGAATTGCCGCCGTCTCGCTACGCATTTTTGCGCGCGCGCTCAACGCGCGTTAACAAAGAGACCGCTAGGCTTTCCGCATGTCTAGGCTCTCCCTCGCGCTCCGCCGCCCCGCCGTTCGTCGCGTTCTGTCGCGAGCCTGCGCCAATCTTTTGGCGGTCGGCGTCATCACCACAATCTTCGCCTTGAAAGCGCTTATCGACATGACGGCCCCGGCGGAGGCCGCAGGGGTCGCCGAAGCGATTGAACAGGGCCGCTTCGGCGACGCGCCGTAGTCATTTTGAGCGCTATGGCGCCTTATTCGGCGTATTTCACCGCGCAGCCATAGGGCTTGGTCTCAGCCGTCGCGACGGTTTTGCCGGCCTTGAGATCGCCGAGCGCGGCGAGGACGTAGTTGGTCGCTCCTTGAACAGACGCGTGGTTCGCCGTCGGCTTGTCGTCGATCGCGCCCGCATAACGCAGCACGCCGGCGCCGTCGATCACGAACATGTCGGGCGTCGTCTTGGCGGCGAAAGCGCGGCCGATCGCGCCCGTCTCGTCGAGCACGACATGGTCGGGCTGGGCGCCCCGCGACGTCGTAAGCTCCAGCGCTTTTGACGGCGCGACATGGCCCTGTTTGCCGGGCGCTGATGAAATCACCGAAATCCAGACGGCGCCTTCGGCTTTGGCCGCCGCCTGCGCGCTCTGCATGTTCTTCGTCTCATAGTGCTTTTTGACGAAGGGGCATTCGTGATTGGTCCATTCGAGGATGACGGTCTTGCCCTTGAAGTCGGCAAGCGAAATCGTTTTGCCGGCGGCCGTCTTCGCGTTGACGAAATCGGGCGCAGCAGCGCCGATGGCGGGCGCGGCGAAAGCAGCCGGACCGGCGAGGGCGAAAGCGGCGGCGAGCGCGAGTGTTCTCAACATCGTCAATTCTCCTGTGTGGCAATGAGTTTTTCGACAGCGGCGACCGTCAGAGGCTGGGGCGCAAGACGCGCCTCCCCCGAAGGCGGATAGAAGGCGTAAAGCGGCACACCATTGGCGCCGAAGGCGCCAAGCGCTTCCGTCACCACCCCGTCACGCCGCGTCCAGTCGGCGACGAGAACGGCGACGCCTTGCTTTTCAAAACGCGCAGCAAGCTTCTTGTCAGAGAATACGGTGAGCTTGTTGACCTGGCACGTCACGCACCAGGCGGCGGTGAAATCGATAAAGACCGGCCGGCCCTCGGCACGCAGCGCTGTGAGTCGCTCGGGCGAAAACGCTTCGGCCGTCAGCGCTGCATGTTTGAACGCGCCTGACGCAGCGGACGCCGGCGCCGGCGCGAGGAAGGCGGCCTGCACGACCGCCGCGGACAGCGCGGCAAGGCTCGCCCCGCTGAGCGCGACGCGCCAGCGGCCGCTCTTGGCGCGTTCAAACGTCCAGGCGGCTGCCGCAATGAGGACGGCGCCGGCGAGCGCGCGGGCAAGGCCTGCGGTTCCGGTCTGCACTGTCAGCACCCAGAGGAAATAGGCGGCGCCCGCAAAGACCGGGAAGGAAAGCGCCTGCCGCGCGGTCTCCATCCAGGCGCCGGGCTTCGGCAGGAAACGGCCGAGCGCCGGAAAGAAGGCGAGCGCGAGAAAAGGCAGCGCAAGGCCGAGCCCCATCGCGATGAAAATTGCCATGCCTTCTGCCGCGGGCAACACTGCCGCCGCGCCGACTGGCACGGTCAGAAGCGGTCCGACGCAGGGCGCGGCGACAACGACGGCGAGAAGGCCGGTGAAGAACGCGCCGAGCGGCCCTCCTCGCGCGGCGAGGCCCTGCCCCGCGCCCTGCAGGCTTGAGCCGACATGGAAAACGCCCGCGAGATTGAGGCCGACAGCGAACAGGATGTAGGCGGACAAAAGAATGACGGCGGGCGATTGCAGATGGAAACCCCAGCCGACGCCCGCGCCGCCGGCCCGGAGCGCGAGGAGCGCGCCGCCGAGGAGCGTGAAGGCGCCGACGACTCCCGCCGTGTAGGCAAGTCCGTCGCGGCGCAGGCTGGGACCGCCGCCGGACTTCATCAGCGACGCCGCCTTGATGAAGACCACCGGGAACACGCAAGGCATGACGTTGAGCAAGAGCCCGCCCGCGAGGGCCGAAAGAATGAGCAAGGCGAAATTGCTCGATCCATTGTCAGGTTTCGTCGCGGAACGCGGCTCAGACGGCGGCGCGCCGGCCGCATCCGCCGACGAAGTGGGCGGCAAGACGGCGGGCGCGCTGACCATGGAGGCTTTCAGCGCGGGGTCGCGGACAAACCGCACTTCGAGGCCCCGGCGCACGCCGCCGTCCTCGTAAGCGACGACGCCCGTGATCGTCTTGGCGTCTTTGGTCGCCCGTCCTTCGGGGACCTCGATCCTGAGGCGTCCGCCGGAAAGGCGCGCGCGCTGCGTCTCTGCCGGCTCGAGAATGCCATCCGCATCCGGAAAAAAGTAGATTTCGCCGCCGAGACCCTCGGGCGCGGCCATGTCGAAAACGAGGACGCTGCTGTCGACCGCAAAGGCGCCTTCAGCGCTCAGCGGCGAAGGCAGGGCGGCGCGGGCTTCGGCGGCGCGCGCCCCTCCCTCTGACGACAGCGCAGGCGACGCCGAGACCTGCAAGTTCAGGGAGAAGACGCCCTCTTCGGGCACGCAGATTTCTTCGCAAATGAGCCAGGTCGCTTTGAGCCCGATCTCGACTATCGCCCCGGGCTTTGCGGTCTTCGGCGCCGTCAGCGGTACGAGAAAAGCCGGCCGACCGTGAAAGCCGTAATTGGCGAAGGGGCCGACCGGAATGCGCTCCGGCACAGGATAGTGCGGCTCCCCGGCGGCATAGCCCTCGGGCAGCGTCCATTTGAGATCGAGGGGCAGGCCTGAATCGCCCGGGTTCTTCCAATAGACGTGCCAGCCGGTGCGGAGCTTTTGGTCGAGAACAAGCCAGACCGTTTCGCCCGGCGCGATCCCGTCGCGTTCCGCAAGGAGGCGTGTCTCGGCATTGGGGGTCGCAACCCAATCCGCGTGCGCGGCGGCTGGCGCCAAAAACAGCGCAACAAGAAGGGCGAGGGTGAGGCGAAGCGTCATGGCTGAGCTTGTCTACGCTGCGGCATCCTTACCGCCAATGCAGCGCCTCGCTTGGTGACGGGATTTTGAATGGCCAATGTCGCAAAACGCAAACGCCCCCGCATCCGGAAATGCGGGGGCGCTGCAATTGGGCATTCGAGCGGCTTATTCTTCGCCGCGCATGATCCCGAGAATGCTCAGGATGTTGACGAAGAGCGTCACGAACGAACCGTAAAGGGCGAACGCGCCGAAGATCGAAGCGCGGTCATTGGTCGATGAACCCTCGACATAGAGGTTCTTCACCATCTGGGTCTCGTAGGCGGTCATCGCCGAGAAGACGAGAACGACGATGCTCGAGATGATGAGGCTCGCCATGCCGCTCTTGAAGATGAGCGCGTTGACGACAATGGCGATCAAGAGACCGATCGTCGCCATGAACAGGAACGTCGCCCAGCCCGAAAGGTCGCGCTTCGTCGTGTAGCCGAAGAGGCTCATCGAGCCGAAGACGGAGGCGGTGATGAAAAAGGCCTTGTAGACTTCAACCGCCATGCCGCGGCTGGCGAAGGACCAGAGCATGGGCGCGATCATCAGGCCCCAGAGCGCGGCGTAGATCCAGAACATGCCATGGGCGGCGACGCGCGAGCCGGAGAAAATCACCTTCGGCGCGAAGAAGCCGATGCCGAGCACGGCGGCAAAGAGCACCCATTTCAGCGGCGTGCCGGCGATCGCCTGGATATAGGCAGGGTTCGACGCGACGGCGAACGACAGAAGGCCTGTCGCCGCGATGCCGAGGCCCATATAATTGTAGACGCCGAGCATGTATTGGCGCAGGCCGGCGTCAATGGCGAGCCCGCCCGTGCGCGAGGCGGCGACGCCGCCGTAATTGCTCCGTAAATCGTTCATAAGACCGTTGATCTCCTGCACCTTGCGGGCTCTGAGCCCACATCGTTCCGCATATCGGCATCGCCAGCCGGAATTCAAGCTATGACGGCCTTGATAGGAAAAAGCTATGGGCTTGTCTAGGATTTACCTCTTGGGCTGCTGCATTGCGGAATTGCGCCCTTGAACCTTGAGCGGCCCTTCAGTGTTCAGCCCTTTTCCGGAGGCGCGCTGCAAAGAAGCCGTCTGCGCCGCCAAACTCGGCAAAAAGGGATGGCAAGGTCCTAAGGTCTCCCGCCGCCGTCACGGCGTCCTTCACGCCGCCGATTTCTGTAGGATCGATCGGAACACGTTCGAAATCCAGTCGATTGCTGAGGAAATCGGCAACCTGCGCTTCACCCTCGTCGGGCTGGAGCGAACAGGTCGCGTAAACGAGGAGGCCGCCCGGTTCGAGCCAACCCGCGGCCCGCTGTAGCATGCGTGCTTGCACGCGGGCCATCACCGCCACGTCGCTCTCGGCTAGCGACCAGGCGACATCGGGCCTGCGGCGGAGCGTGCCCGTCGCCGTACACGGAGCATCGAGCAGGATGAAGCGCCAGCGCCGTTCGGGCGCCCAGTCGAGTATGTCGGCTTTCACGGTTTCGGCCGCGAGGCCGACGCGTTTCAGATTGTCCTGAACGCGCTTCAGCCGCTCGCCGACGCTGTCGACCGCCGTTACGCGCGCGCCGGCGGCGGCAAGCTGCATGGTCTTGCCGCCGGGTGCGGCGCAGAGATCCAGCGCCTCTTGGCCGCCGAGCTCGCCGAAAAGTTTGGCCGGCAGCGCCGCCGCCGCGTCCTGCACCCACCAGGCGCCTTCCGCAAAACCGGGGAGCCCGGTGATGTCACTGAATTCCGCAAGGCGCAGCGATCCGGTCGGCAGGCTCTGGGCCTTCAGCGCCTGCGCCAGCTGTTCGCTTTCCGCGGGCATTTTCACCGTCAGGTCGAGCGGCGCTTCGCGTCGATGGGCGGCGGCGAGCGCGCGCGCTTTGGCCGGCCCATAGGCCCGCTCCCAGCTGCGCCAGAGCCAGCCTGGCGTGTCGATGCGTTCCGGCATAACCGCCGCCGCCGCAGCGCCGTCGGCAGCGATCTTGCGCGCCACCGCATTGATGAGTCCGGCATAGCCGCCGGCCTCGCGGAAGTCCTTGGCGATCGCGACGGCGGTCGAAACCGCGGCGTGATCGTCGGCCCCCATCACCGCTGTCTGCACCGCGGCAAGACGCAGAATGTCTGTCGCCTTTTGCGCCCGCGCTGGCAAAGGCTTGTCCATGTGGCGGCCGATCAGCGTGTCGACCGTTCCCTGCCGGCGCAGCACGGTCGAGGCGAGCGCGCGCGCAAAGGCGCGGTCGCGGCCCTGCAGGGCATTGAAGGACCGGCAGTCCTCAAGCGCTACGTCGAGAGACTGGCCGGCGCGGACAAGCGACAGGATATCAAGGGCCGCCCGGCGCGCCGGGACGCCCGGCAATGGCGGCTTCGGCGCGCGCTGGGGTTTATCGCGCAGAGGTTTGTCACTCTGGGACTCGTAACTCTGGCCGCGATCAGAGAATTCGGGGCGTTTGCGCGGGCCTTTCGGACCGCTACGTGGCGGCAGGTGCGTTGTCATCCTGTTGCTTTGCCGCTGCGCGGGCCGAAAGTCACCAAGGGTCTTCGATTGTCGCCTTGGGGCGATTGCGCCGCCTTGCCCCGTCACCTAGTGTTTCGACGAATGATCATCCTGCGGCGCAGTGGCGTCGCGGCGTATGGGGCCGGGGATGCGCCGTTTAGCTCTTTCCGCCGCCGCAAGCCTTGCGGCGACAGCTTTCGCGCCCGGCGGCGCCTTGGCGCAAGCCGCGGCGACAGCGCCTTCGTCCGACAACGAGCCGATCTCGACGCCGCGCCGGCTGATGCCGAATTTCGACATCCTGAACCTTGTGCCGGTGCTGGATGAACTCGGCGTCCGCCATGAGCTGCGTCAGACTGACGACGGACGCCCATACCTGACCGCCGCCATCGGCGACTCTTTCGCCTTCAATGTCGCGCCCACCGCGTGCCTGTCTTCGGATTTCTCGCGCTGCATCGGCGTCAACATCGTCGCTTTTTTCGACGCGCCGGAAGCCAATGCGCAGACGATTTCCGCGTTTAATCAGAAGAACGAGTTCGCGAGCGTCGGCCTGATCGGCGGCGGCGAAGGCGTGTTTCTATTGCGTTACGACATCGCCGATTACGGCATTCCGCGCGGCAATTTGGCATCAAGCCTTGCGCGCTTTGTGGCCGTCGCCGCACAGCTCGAAGCTGAACTTGCCACGGGCCCGAAAACCGTAAGCGCCGAGGGCTATGCTTCGGATCTTGCCGCACGCGCACTGAACGCTGGAATCCTGCAGTCGCTCAACGGTGCAGCGCCAAGGCCAGCAAACCCGCATGACGCGAGCCTCGCAGACGCCGCTCTCCTTGCCGAGGAGCTTCTTCGCGACGGGGCTCCGGCAAATTCCATCGGCAAACAGCAGGCGAACTGACGCAGGCCTTGCGCGCGGCGGGCCATTGCGATGCTGCTCAGCGAAAACCAAAATCCACCTTTTCGCGCGGCGCTTGTCACTTCCTGAGCGCGCCGCTCAGCGAAAAGCCGGATTCCACCTTTTCGCGCGGCGCGCGAGGCGTTATGCTCTAACATTAGACGGCCGTCCGCAGCGCGGGCGGAGGGGAACAGGCCAACCAAAGGTGGGGTCCATGAGACAAGTGATTGCGGGCGTTCTGGCGGCTGCGGCGATGACGGGCGCCGCCCATGCGCAGGATGAGATCTCCAACCCGCGCGGCATCGTGCCAAATTTTGACACGGCCAATCTCGGCCCTGTCCTCTCCGAACTCGGTCTCGTCTGGCAGCAGCGCGCAACACAGGACGGCAAGACCTATATCGCGGCGAGCGTCGGCGGCGAATTGATGATCAACCTGACGCCGACGGCCTGCACCGGCGCGAACAACACGAATTGCATCGGCCTTCATACCGTTTCGCTCGCGACCGGACAGGGTCTCAACTATCAGACCGTGCTCGCCTTTGGTCAGAAATACGCTTTCACCAGCGTGATGATCTCGTCCGACGCGAGCCGCGCCGCCATTTCGCGCTACGACATCGCGGACTTCGGCATTCCACGCGGCAACATCGCCTCGAGCCTCATGAACTTCGTCTACCTCGCCATGCAGTTCCGGCAGGAGCTTTCGTCCGGCGCCAATACAGTGAGCCTCAAAGGCTATGCAGACGACATGTCCGCCGGCCTTCTCAACAGCCGTGCGCTAACGGAAGTTTCGGGCGCCGAAGCCAACGCCTTCTCCGCGCATCACCGCGCCATGCAGGAGTCGGCTGAGGTGATCGACGTCCTCTTCAAGGAGGGCGAAGCGCCGCGCAACAAGATCACGAATATCGGCGCGAAATAGCGCGCACGACCGGGTGTCGACTCGAAAGGCCGCTCCAGGGGGCGGCCTTTTGTTTTATGTGGTGCAGGTTCCCGTCACTATGCAAAACTGCACGCGCGGCGAGCGACGCGGCCAGCGCATGGCCGTCTTGTTGAAGGTGACCGGGCCGATGATCGTCTGCGTCAGCGGCGGCGACCAAGCGTACTGCACTTCGGCGACGATCAAAGAGGAGCCAGCGTCGAGCAAGGCGGGGTCCGAAAGGCCCGTAAAGACAGACCCCGCCGTATAGGGCGTTCCGCCGGCATTGTTGCGGCTCCAGTGCACTTCGGCGCGGTCGTCGACTGGATCATAGATGACGCTCACAAGCGTGATGGTCGCGCCAGGCGCGCCGCCCATGATTTGCGTGACGCCGCTGAAGAGATCGGTCGCCTGAGCTGCCGTGATCTGCGTCTCCTGCGCGGCAAGATCGGCGAGCGTGTTGACGGCGAGATTGATACGGCGGCTTTCCGCGAGCGCCGAGGACCCTTCGACAATGCCGAAGAAGAGCAGGATCATCAATGGCGCGATCAGCGCAAACTCAAGCGCGGCAAGCCCGGAGCGATTATCGAGAAAGCGGCGGGCCGCCCGCTGGACTGCTGCGCCGGCGCGTTTTGGCGCAAGGTCAATCGTCATAAGGTTCATTCCGGAATATCGCGACGGAATACATTTTCCGCATCCCGTCCGGCGTTTTGGCAAGGTCGAGGCCGAGCGCGGGGTTGATGGTCTTGTGTAGGTAACAAATTCGTACTCGGACAATATCTCGCTGGGCCCCGGCGCTGTAAGGGATGGCGGCGACAGCGGCGGGGGCGGCGTCGCGACAGACGGGGGCGGCAAGATCGGCGGCGAGCGCGTTGAAATCGTCGAAGCGCTGCACGTCTACGGTCAGGCGCGTAGCGCAAGGGCCGAAAATGCCGACCACCTTGCAAACTTCGTCGAAGAACGCGTCCTTGTCGATCGGCGTCGTCGCGGATTGCGCCTGCCCCGTGCGGATGAGACGCGCCGCGCGCGCGGTCGCCTGATCGACGGCCGACGTCACGAAGAAGTAATAGCCGGCCTCGAAGACCGAGAAGAGCAGCGCGAAGAACACGGGCGCTACGAGGGCGAATTCGAGCGCCGCCGCGCCGCGCTCGTCGCGGCTGAGGCGTCGGATCATCCAAGAGCGGCGGATCATGACAGGACTCCACGCGCGGCCGCCTTTAGGCGCAGCGCAACCCGCCCGAACCCTAAATTAGGGACAACAACGCAGCGTTAATCGAATTGGTTAACGGCGGGATTTCCCGCATTCCCCCTTGAGTCGGCTCGGGAATTCTGCCCTTTCTGCGCCGAGAAGCCGGGAGAATGGCGAAATGGGATTCGAACGCGGCGGGCTTGCCTTTGCAAAACCCCTTGAGGGACGGGACGGCGAAATTCTGACCGAAGACGCGTGCGCCTTTCTGTGCGCGCTTGTCGACGCCTTCGACGGCGAGCGCGACGCGCTGCTCGCCGCGCGCAAGGCCTTCTCCGCGAAGATCGACGCCGGCACGCTGCCGGATTTCCGCGCCGAGACGGAGAGCGTGCGCAAGGGCGACTGGAAAGTGGGTCCGCTGCCGCAAGCGCTCCTTGACCGTCGGGTCGAGATCACGGGCCCGGTCGATCGCAAGATGATCATCAACGCCCTCAACGCCGACGTGAAGGTCTTCATGGCGGATTTCGAGGACGCGCTCGCGCCGACCTGGCGCAATGTCATCGAAGGCCATGTCAATCTCGCCGACGCGGTGCGGCGCAAGATCAGCCATGAGGACAAGGCTTCCGGCAAGACCTATCAGCTCGGCGACCGGCCGGCCGTTCTCATCGCGCGCGTGCGCGGCCTTCATCTCGACGAGAAACACATCACGCGGAAGGGCAAGCCTATTCCCGGCGCGCTCGCCGATTTCGCGCTCTATTTCTTTCACAACTGCGCGGCGCTCCAAGCGATCGGCGCCGGCCCCTATTTTTATGTACCCAAGCTCGAGCACTATGAAGAGGCGCGCTGGTGGAACAAGGTTTTCGTCGCGGCGCAAACGCGCCTTGGCGTTCCCATCGGCACGATCAAGGCGACGATGCTCATCGAAACCTTGCCCGCCGTCTTCGAGATGGACGAGATCCTCTTTGAGCTGAAGGATCATGCGGCGGCCCTCAATTGCGGCCGCTGGGATTACATCTTCAGCTATATCAAGACCCTGAAAAAGCACCCCGACCGCATGCTGCCGGACCGGCACGCCGTCACCATGGACAAGCCGTTTCTCGACGCCTATTCGCGCCTGCTCATCCGCACCTGCCACCGGCGCGGCGCGCTCGCGATGGGCGGGATGTCGGCGTTTCTGCCGGCGAAAACGCCCGAGCTTGACGCGATCAACAAGGAGAAAGTGCGCGCCGACAAGACGCGCGAGGCGAAGAACGGGCATGACGGCTCGTGGATCGCGCACCCCGCGCTCGCCGGCGTCGTCAACGAGGTTTATTCCGCCGCCTTCAAGCCCGGCGAGACGAACCAGCTCGGCGTTGCGCGCGAGACTGACGCGCCGGTCAAGGCGGCAGACCTTCTCGCCCCCTGCCCTGGTCCGTATACGGAAGCAGGCCTGCGCACCAATATCCGCGTCGCGC
Organism: uncultured Caulobacterales bacterium; assembly: GCA_964507915.1. Taxonomy (GTDB): domain Bacteria; phylum Pseudomonadota; class Alphaproteobacteria; order Caulobacterales; family Parvularculaceae; genus Amphiplicatus. Next base: position 208,678 of record CAZDRH010000001.1, on the reverse strand, counting down.
TTCAATATATCGAAGCCTGGCTCGGCGGCCTCGGCGCCGTCGCGATTTACGGCCTCATGGAGGACGCCGCGACCGCCGAGATTTCGCGCGCCTCGATCTGGCAATGGATCCGCAACGGCGCAAAGCTCGACTCGGGCGAGATCGTGACCGAGGGCCTCTTCCTCAAGGCGCTCCATGAAGAAAGCGCCGTCGTGAAGGGCGAACTTGGCGCGGCGCGCTGGACCTCCGGCCGCTTCGGCGAGGCGGCGGAATTGCTGAAAGCGCTTTGCCTTGAGCCCGACTTCGCCGAATTCCTGACGCTCGGCGCCTATCAGCGGCTCTGACGCCAGGTTTCGCTGACGCCGGCCGGCTCGACGCGAAAGTCGCTCGCCTTATGCGGGCTCTCTCCGCGCATTCATGAGCCATGAGCAGCGTAATGGAGGGCGGACGTCCCTCAGCGTTCGTAGCGGAAGATCTCATCGACGCTGCAGCCGAAAACCTCGGCGATGCGGAACGCCAGCTCCAGCGACGGCGCGTATTTCTCCGCTTCGATGGCGATGACGGTCTGACGCGTCGCCTCGATCCGCTCGGCGAGGTCCTGTTGCGTCAGGCCGGCGGCGAGGCGCAATTCGCGGATCGAGTTTCGGACGCGGCCCTTTTTCACATGGCGCGTCTAAGCCCGACCGGCCTGAAGGCGATAGAGAAGAATGGTCGCAAGGCGCTTCAACCCTTCGCCAGCGAAGAGAACGGTGATGAGCCAGAAGACCAGCGTCGGCAGATGCCCAAGGTCGATCCGCGGGAAAATGTGCCCTTGCATCGCGCCTTCCCAGAGCGCCTGCCAGACGAGCACATTGATTGCGACGATGATGAAGCCGCGCTCCACCTGGTTCGCGCGCGAGTCGATCGCATAGTCGCGCTCATCGACGAGCCGCTTGCCGCGCACGATGCCAGCATTGATGATGATCTCGGCGACTGAAGAGAGGCCGATGGTCACGAAATAGGCGTAGAGGAGATCGCCCGCGCTCTGGTCCGCGATCGTCCAGCCGTCGCCAAGAAGGCGCATCTGGAACCACCAATAGGCGACGCCAAGCCCGACGAGACTGCTCCACGCATAACGCTCCGCGCGTGTCATGACCTTGCCTCCCTGTACGGACGATGTCCGGTATGTTTTACATAGCGCGGGAGGGGGGCGATGTCAAACATGTTGGACATTATACCGTTGACAAACCCGCATTCTGAACCTTGAAATCGGCGACCAAACGCCCATGTTTCTTGTTCCGAATAACCCGAAAGTGCGGGTTCAATCCCCGTCAGCTCCACCACTTTTGCGGGGCTGTAGCTCAATGGAAGAGCGTCGGACTGTTCCAAAAAGCCCGCCTATTTGGCGGGCTTTTGCTTTTTCCAGTTCGATTTCTCGCCTTAGGTCTTGAGCGCACGGATAGGCCTTGCGATTCCGCTCAGAACTTTATCGAATGACCCTGATGATTCCTCGCGTCCGGTCTCTAAGGAGAGGGATTTGAATTTCTGGGCCTGTTTCGGTGGGCGCTTAGTTGGCCCAGTTGTCATATGCACTTCATGATCATGGCGAATCTCCCTAACAATCAGAGCTTATGTCTGGTTTCTTGCCGCCTCAAGACTTTGTGTTCTTCGCCGATGAAAGCGGAATCTCGCAGGAGCGATTCACTGTTGTCGGCGGCATTTGCCTCCGTAGCAGCGTAATCCAGCAGGTGCACGCTGCGATTCAGGCATATCGCGAAGAACAAAACATGCGAGCAGAACTGAAATGGTCGAAGATATCGGACCAAAAACAGAAGCAATACGAAGCGCTGATTGACTATTTCTTTGCTCTTAATTCAACTAATACTGCGCATTTTTATGCCGTGGTTTTTGATAGTCACCAGTGGAACCACGTAAGATACAATGGCGGTGACGCGGATATGGGCCTGTCTAAATTGTATTTTCAAGTTGCGCTGCAAAAATTCATTAAAAACTGCGGCAACTCAGGCACCTGCGCTATATGCCTTGACCACAGAAATAGCACTACAAAACTTGATGACCTTAAACGCATGATTAACAGCGCTGCTAAGCGCGACTTTAAGATGGATCACGCACCTCTAAAGCAATTGGTTTCCGCCGATTCAAAATCCGATGATATTCTGCAGCTTAACGATGTCCTGCTCGGCGCAGTCACCGCGGTAAGAAATGGCAAACATCTGCTACCATCTGGCCGCGCCTCAAAGCGAGAAATCGCAAAAATTGTTCTTCAAAAGAGCGGATTGGAAACGTTTGAGCGTGACAGTCCGCGCGGCATCGCACGATTCTCGATTTGGAATCTGCGCCCAAGAACTCGATAGAATCGAGGCGGGCCCCACGCACCTACGCCGAAAAAAAGTCCTCTCCGGCTACGTTGTTTGCATTATCAAGCCTAAAGCTCAAATCTGCAAATTACCGTTCTCCTGACATCATCAGGTTTTTCGGCGCGTAGTGACCCGCTGAGATTGGATATAGAGATTCGTTGGAGAATGGCAAGGTATTTTTTCTTGACAAATCGTGAATCACCCCTTTGGGCCTGCGAATTCGTCAGGCCCCCGGTACGTTAGCCGCTTGCCGGAAATGCCCGACAGGACGGCATCCGTCCGTTCCATGTCATCCACGCCCTTGGCGGCGCGACGGTTGTAGCGAAAATCATACTCCGCCAAATAGCGGTGCAGGTGTTGCTTGCCGCAATGCTCGTAGTCGCCCTTCATGCCGCGCTTGAACACGCTGAAATAGTTCTCAACCGTGTTCGTCGTCACGTCGCCGCGAACATACTCGTCTTCGAGTGGTTTACGGTTTCTTGCGCGGCAAATTCGACGCCCGAGCCAAAGTAGTAGCTGGCCTCATCCGTGTGGGGGCGAGCTTCTTATGCGATGTTCTCGCGCAAAATCGGGAATCGTGTGCGCGCTCAGTTTGTCGACGATGCAGCTACGAGCAGTGCCGCTGTCGCGATCAACCAAGGTCAAGACTTTCATCTTGTGGTGAAAGCTCGGACGCTTCTGTGAACATGTTTTACGTCGCGATTCTTCCCGCCCTTTACGCCGGCGCCGGGGCTACCTATCTTCCTGTCGCTGCCCGGCGCGTTAGGACCTGATTTCCCCGGGGCCGTAACTCACTGAATGGGAGCTGTCTCTGGCGAGGGCCGTGGCCCTCATCACACGGCGCCCACCTGTACCTTAGGGTCCAGGGCGAAACATCCGGTCCGACGGCCAGGGCGGCGCTTATCTCAACAAGGGAGCGCCTCGACGACATGATCTTCGGCCCGATCATCGCGCCGTTCTCGACGCCGAAGGGCATCATGCGCGCGCGCATGAAGGCCGAGCGCGCCCGCGCGCATGCGGCGCGGCCGGATGCGGCGCGCCACGCGGCGGCGCGGTTCATGGCGTCGGTGCCGCTGCCGGCGGGCGCCGTCGTCGCCCTCTATGCGCCGATCAAGGACGAACTCGACACCGGACCGCTCGCCGAGGCCTTGCGCGAGAAGGGCGCGACGCTCGCGCTGCCTGTCATCGTCAAAAAGGGCGCGCCGCTCCTCTTCCGCCGCGCCGATGTCGACACGCAGCTCGTCCGCGGGCCGATGGGCGTGTTGGAGCCCGGGCCCGAGGCTGAAGAACGCCGCCCTGACATTGTCGTCTGTCCCCTCCTCGCCTTTTCGCGCGCAGGCGCCCGGCTCGGCTATGGGGCGGGCTATTACGACCGCACGCTCGCCGCCTTGCGCGCGGCGGGCGGGGTCCTCGCTGTCGGCTATGGCTATGGCGCGCAGGAAGCGCCGGCCATTCCGGTCTCAAAGTCCGATGAGCCGCTCGACTGGATCGTCACCGAACGCGAGGCATTCCGCGCGCGGTAAGAGTTCGTTTGCGAAGTCACCTTCGCCCTTTGGAACGTCGCATTCCTTCAGGCTGAGTAGCTGTTTTCCCGCCGAGAGCAGGGAGATCGCAATTGTGGAATTCCTCCTCCGCGCAGCGGGGGAGGTGTCGCCTAAGGCGACGGAGGGGGCTCTCTCCACACAGTCCGGACGCGCGAAGGCGCCCCCATCGTCGGCTACGCCGACACTTCCCCCGTCTGGCGACGGGGGAAGAACGGCCGCCGGCATAGTGATTTCTAAACACGATCACTCTGCTGCGGAAAGGAGCTCCCAAAAAAACACGAAGCCGCCGCGACGTGCGCCGCGCTTGAAACAGGCGCGCTTTGGTCCGAGAACCCGCCGACGACGACAGACGGAGCACGCATGAAAATCGCCGCCTTCGGCGACATAATGGGCAGGTCAGGCCGCATCGCGCTGGTCGAGGCCTTGCCGCGCCTCAGGCGCCAGCACGCGCTCGATTTCGTCGTCGTCAATGCGGAGAACGCCGCCGGCGGCTTCGGCGTCACGCAGCGGATCGTCGATGAGCTGCTCGAAGCCGGCGCAGACGTGCTGACGACGGGCAATCACGCCTTCGACCAGAAGGACGAGCTCGACATTTACGCCCGCGAGGATCGCCTCCTCCGCCCGCTGAATTTTCCGGCGAACAACCCCGGGCGCGGCGCGGGGCTCTACAAGATCGCGGACGGCCGCCAGGTCTTGGTGCTCCACGCGCAGGGCCAGCGCGACATGCCGCTCAACGACGATCCCTTCGCCGCGGTCGAAAAGGCGCTCGGCAGCGCGGCGCTCGGGCGCGACGCCGATGCGATCATCGTCGACTTCCACGCCGAGGCGACGAGCGAGAAATACGGCATGGGCCATTTCATGGACGGGCGCGCAAGCCTCGTCTTCGGCACGCACACGCATGTTCCGACATCGGACGATCAGATCCTGCCCAAGGGCACGGCCTATATCACCGACCTTGGCATGTGCGGCGACTATGACAGCGTCATCGGCATGGACAAGGCGGAGCCCCTCGCCCGCTTCATCACCAAAATGGGCTCGGGCCGCATGACGCCGGCGAGCGGCGAAGCGACGATCTGCGGCGTCATCGTCGAGACAGATGACAGGACGGGGCTTGCGGTGGCGATCGCGCCGGTGCGGATCGGTGGGCGGCTGCGGGGGGCGTGAGGTGGGGGGGGCGAGGTGCCCTCACGCGGCGCGGCGTTTCCTTGACTCGCGGGCGGCGCGCACCGCCTCGACAAGGCGGCGGAACTCCGACTCGTCCATCTGCCAGGACGGCTTTGACTTCGGCAGTTCGAGGATCGAAAGCGTAAGCGCTTCCGACGATTCCACATAGGCGACGTAGTTTTGGCGCTTGTCGTCGCCGGGCCTTTCTCGCCAGGTCTTCAACTCGGCGCGGTTGCGCTTCAGCGTCGCGATCATGTCCTCCGTATGGCGATCATAGGCTGCGAGGGCGCGCTTTGCCCGCACACTTTCCGCCTTTTGTCCTTCGCCAAGGCGCTTGCCGCTCGCGACCGCCGGATAGGCGCTCGTAAAGGCGGGGCCGAAATCATGCTCGCCGACGACGATCGGCATGGCGTAAGGAAGCCCCGCTTTCGCAGCGTCGCGCGCGACCGCATGATGAATGCGGAAATAGAGATACCAGAGCGCGGCGAAAAATCCCGCATAGTCTTTCGGCGCAGCGCCCGGGCCAACCTGCTCATAGCGGTGCGGATAGGAGGCGACGAGCCCGTAAAGCGCGGTCATCCCGCGCACGGTCATCGGGTCGCCCGTGTCAACGAAGCGGCCCTGCCATGGATGCGGGCTCGCGTCGCAAGCGCGGCGCACATCGTCGAGACTGCGCGAAAAGGGAAAGGACGTGTCGTCGTAGAAGGCGGCTTCGAGCAACGGGTCCGGCCCTTCATTGTGACCGGTGACGTTGAGCCCAAGGGCGGTGATGCGCGCGCCCTTCGCCTCAAAGCGCACCAGCGCGCCGCTGATCGCCTCCCACCCGGTCAGGCCGATATACTCGCCTGCGATTTTGCGACCAGGCGCGAAGAAGGGCGAGCCCTTCATCGCGCCGAGGAAGAAGGCGGTCGCCTTCTTGAAGTCGTGCGACCGGATCATCGCCGCGGCGTCGATCTCAAAGGCGTGCGGGTCGAAGTCGTGCGTCGGCATGAGCAGCCCCGGTTACGCGGGCGAGGCTAGGCCGGGCGCGCTTAACGCAGGCTGAACGGGAGCGCGGACGGCCTTCAAGCAAGGAAGGTGCAACAGGCCGAAGACGCAGGGCGCCGACGAGCTTCACCTGGATGCGCAGCCTGCCGGCGGATGGCTGTTAAGGCGGATGTGAGCGGCGGCGGGGGCTGTGGGATGCGTAAGATAGAGGACGTTATCTTATGTATCCGGGGCGCGCCCTCTCGCCTGGAGGATTGAGGGGACATTCGTCGCCGAGCAGACATTTCTCGGACGATCTGTCTCCTTGCGGCCGGGTTTCAGGGTTGTTTCAGCGGGATTTGGCCGAGCAGGGCGCTCCGGCAGGAGACACTATTGCCAATAGTGTTTCCTGTGGCGGACGATGTAGCTTGCCGCCCAAAGCCTCAAGCATTAAGAAGCTTAGAAGCGCTAGGCGGGAGTGCGGGGGTGCGATCAGAAATTGAGAGTGACTTCTTTTCTTACAGGCACGTTTACCTCCATTCTCAATTCCCCCCTGCCTAAAGAGAGAAGAGAGGAGGTAACAAGTAAGATTCGACAGAGAGAGAAACAAAAAAGATCTCTGATACATATTTTTCAAGAATGCTGGAAACACTGGGCGGTTTCATCTGGACTTTTGCTTACTTATTTCTTAAATAAAGATGGCATCTCAGCAATACGCAACTTGTATCCCATAAGTTATTTAGAATTTGTAACCGTACTTACTGGTATATTATTTTTGTTTCTGACAATATGGCGTCAAGTATCATTTTGGGTCTACATATACACCGACCAGAGGTATCTAGAAGAGCTTCTAAAGGAAGACGACCTTACCTACAATCCTAAGTTCACCCCTCCGAAATCATGGCCTTCAGAAAGAAAAATGAAGAATGCACAAGCATGGCTTCGACGTAGTCGGTTTAAGGCAATAGACTTCTTGCTGATGGTAGCCGCTTCGGCACTCAATGCGTGGTTAGCCGCGGTATGAGCCTCGAACTTGCAGAAATGCTTCATCTGTTAGAAAAGTATGGGTGCACTCCGCTGACGGACAACGAGACCCGTGAGCTTGAGCAGTTCATTCGCCGAAAGACTAGGGACCAAATTTCAGATAAGTTGGCGCGTGAATTTTGGATGCAGTATCTTAATGGCCGGAAGCAGTAATTTGCGACAATGTTAATTGTCGGACTCGTTGGCGCTTCGCCCCCCTACCTCACATAACTCGCGCCATTCATATCAAACGTCGACCCGGTCGCCGAGCGGCAGGCGTCTGACAACAGGAACACCGCCATCGCCGCGACCTCGTCTGGGTCCGCGACGCGGCCCAGGGGAATGTCGGCGACGGCTTTGGCGCGCGCTTCGACATCCGCCGGCGCCATGCGCGTTTCGACCCAGCCGGGGGCCAGCGCATAGAACATTATGTTTTCGCCCGCGAGCGCGCGCGCGAAGGTTTTGGTGAGCGCAAGCAGGCCGCCTTTCGATGCGGCGTAGGCGGAGAAATCGAGCCCGTCGCCGCGGTGGCCGGCCCGGCTCGCCACATTGACGACGCGCCCGCCGCGCCCGTCCGCCGCGTGCTGGCGGAAATGCGCGATGCCGGCGCGGCAGAGATCCGCCGGCGCCTTCAGGTTCACCGCGACGATCTCTTCCCAGCCCTCTTCCCAGTCTTCCAGCCTTCCGGCGATGGGCGAGGCGATGGCGACGCCCGCATTGTTGACGATCGCGTCGAGCCGCCCTGCCCGCGCGATCGCCGCGGCGGCAAGCCGGAAGCCCGCCTGCGGACGCCCGAGATTTTCAATGAGAAGATCATCGCGCTTCACCGCGCCGGCCTCGACCAGCGCCATCGCCGCCTCAGACGGGGCGGAGGCATGGCCGATGACCCTGGCGCCCGCCTCCGCCGCGAGGCGCGCGATCGAGGCCCCGATGCCGCGCGAGGCGCCCGTGACCAGAATTGTCTTTCCGTTGAGGCCGAACATGCGTCTCTCCACCCCCGTTATCGCCCCACTGGAGCATATTGCAGCGCGGCATAACAGGCCCCGCCCCCGCCGGGGCATCGGGAGGCAGGACGAATTGCCGGTTGCCAGATTTTCGCCCTACAGGCTAAACGCCGCGTTCACGCTGAAAGCATTTCTCGAGGACCCGCCATGGCCGGCCATTCGCAATATGCGAACATCATGCACCGCAAGGGCAAGCAGGACGCCCGGCGGTCGAAGCTGTTTTCCAAATTGTCGAAGGAAATCACGGTCGCGGCGAAAATGGGCGCGCCGGACCCGGCGTTCAACCCGCGCCTGCGCCTGGCCATCCAGGCGGCCAAGGCCGAATCCATGCCGAAGGACAATATCGAGCGCGCCATCAAAAAGGCGACGGGCGGCGACGGCTCTGGCTATGAAGACATCCGCTATGAGGGCTTTGGCCCGGGCGGCGTCGGCGTCATCGTCGAGGTCTTGACCGACAACCGCAACCGCGCCGCGACCGATGTGCGCGTCGCCTTCGCCAAGAACGGCGGCAATCTCGGCGAGACGGGCTCGGTCTCGTTCAATTTCGACCGCGTCGGCCAGATCGTCTATCCCGCCGCCAAGGCGAGCGAGGACGCGATGCTCGAAGCCGCCATTGAGGCGGGGGCGGATGATGTACAGTCCTCGGAAGCCGGCCACGAAATCTATTGCGCGCTTGACCAGGTCGCCGCCGTCTCCGCCGCGCTTGAGGCGAAATATGGCGAGGCGGAGTCCGTGAAGCTCGTCTGGCGGCCGAAGCTTACCGTGCCGGTCGAGGGCCAGGCGGCGGATACGCTGATGAAGATGATGACCGCGCTCGAAGACTGCGACGACGTGCAGAATGTCTACGCGAATTTCGAAATGTCCGCGGCGGAGCTCGAACGCCTGTCGGGATAGGCAGTTTGCGGCCAGGCAAACCGGCAATCGATTGCTGCGGCGTGCGCCTCTCCGCTGCAAAGACAACACCGCAATTCCGCCGCATTTGAACCCATGGCCCGCCGCAATTGCCTTTCAGAGTGTTAAGGCCGGGCGGGCAGACGGCGTAAGTTCCGGTTTTATCATCGCCCCCAGCCCCCGGGATGTCAGGCCGACGGGCCCGTCCGGCGCTTCCTTCTTCTGCGGCTTGACCCCGCGACGCGCTGCGGCGCATGGCCAGCCGCTATGGCCGAAGTCGTCGTCATCGCCCTTCCCGTTTTTGCTGTGATCGTCCTCGGCCTCGCCGCCGGGCGGCTGAAGCTGGCGACCGCGGAAGACAGCGCAGCGCTCAACAAATTCGTGTTTCGCTTCGCGATGCCGGCGGCGCTCTTCGTCCTGATGGCGAGCACGCATGGATTGCAGGCGTCGGATGGCGTCTTTGCACTGTGCTTCGGGGCGCCGGCGATCTTCGTGATGTTGTGCGCTTACGCAACGTCGCGCCGGTTTTTCGGACTGCGCGCGGCCGAGGCCGGCGTGCACGCGCTCGCATCATCCTTCGGCAACGCCGTCTTCCTCGGCCTTCCGATCGCCATGTCGATGGAAGGCTGGGCAAGGCCCTTCGTTACGCTCATGCTTGTCGAGGGGATCGTCGTCATTGGCCTTGGCGCGGCGCTTATCGACACGCGCGAAGCGCAAGGCGCAGCGCTCGAACGAGCCGCCGCGTTTCTTATGCGTCCGCTGAAAAATCCGATCGTGGTCGCCGCCCTGTTGGGCTTCACGTTCGCAAGCCTCGGCGGCGCGTTGCCCGAACCCTTGCGCAGAACCATCGACATACTTGGCCGCGCGGCCGGCGGCACGGCGCTGTTTTCGCTGGGGCTGTTCTTTGCTACACGGCCGCTGCCGAACATCGCTGCTATCGGTGGCAAGGTGGCGGCGATCGCCCTCGCCAAAATGGCAGTGTTGCCGGCGCTCACGCTCTTTGCCCTGCATGAGGCCGGCGTGCGCGACGAGGCCCATATCGGCGCCGCGGCGCTCTTCACCGCGACCCCGGTCGCAATCGGGACATTCGTGACGGCAAGTCAGCACAAGGTATATGAGCGCGAAAGCGCCGCGGCGATCGCGGCGACGACGGCGCTTGCGGTTCTGTCGATCTCGGCGGTGCTGGTGGTGTTCGCGTAGGCGAGGTTGCGGGTGGCAGGTGGCAGTGTGGCAGGTGGCAGTGTGGAGGTTGTCGGTCGTAGGCTGTAGGTTGTAATTCGTAATTTATTCCGTATACAACCTACTACCTACAACCCATCATCCAACATCTGCCACCTGCAACCTGCAACCTGCAACCTGCAACCTGCCACCTACTCCATAATATCCTCATTCCACAGCGCCGGATTTTCCGCGATGAAGCGCGACATCAGGGCAATGGAGTCTGCGTGCTGAAGGTCGATCACCTCGACGCCGCGCGACCGCAGAAACTCCTCATTGCCGCCGAAGCTCTTGGTGTCGTTGACGACGACGCGCGGGATCTTGAACTGGACGATCGTGCCCGCGCACATCATGCAGGGGCTGAGCGACGTATAGAGCGTCATGCGGCGATAACTCTTGCGGCGGCCGGCCTTGCGCAGGCAGTCCATTTCGCCATGCGCGATCGGGTCGCCCTGCTGGACGCGCTGGTTATGGCCCGACGCGAGGAGCTTCTCGCCCTCGGCGAGCACCGAGCCGATCGGCAGACCGCCATTGTCGGCGCTTTTCTTCGCTTCGAGAAAAGCCAATTCGGCGAAGCGGCGGTCCCAGGGAGTTAGTGATGAGGGCTTCACTTTAAATTCTGGATATCAACTTGCAAACGCCCTTGCCATTTCACTGTCGGGAACGTTCTCACAATTGTCTCTGTCAGCTCTTCTGGCCAAATCTACTTGTTTTTCAGCTAAAGTCGTAATTTTTCTTCCGTAAATAGCGCATTTGTTACCGTCAAATATAAATGACATTGTGCAATAAGTATTAAAGCAATTTTCTTGCTCAAACTCCGGCTCTGCCAGACACCGCGATAGCTGTGCACTCGAAATCGGGTGCTCAGCTTGAACTCTGCGGAACTCCTCGTTCAGAAGAATCTGCTCCTGCGCTATATCATCACACCTTTGGAGGCGACTTAGCTCTTGCTCTTGCCTGACCTGTTCTTCTGCTGCAATCCGGGCTTTCTCTTGTGCCGCCTGAAGTTGAGATTGATTATAAATGCTAATTCCGTACCAGGCGCCAGACATCAAAGCTCCAAGCGCAGAAGCAATTGCAAGAAATCTGCCCAAATTAGCATTCGTGTCCACGTTCCCCGCTCCCTCATCTAAGCAGTCTTAACTAACACATCGCGCTCGCGGAGTTCAATCACGTACGGGGATTCTCGCTTCCAATTCGATTGGAATTTGCCGCATGTGCAGGTAGTAGACTAACAACATTGGGGAATTCAGCTGCTGACCGTTCTCGATCACCCGCTCGTCAAGCACAAGCTCACCGTTCTGCGCGATGAGACGACGGGCCGCGCGCTGTTCCGCCAGACGCTCGGCGAGATCGCGGCCTTTCTCCTGATGGAGGCGACGCGCGACGCGCCGCTGACGACGCGGGAGATTGCAACGCCGCTGGAGCGCGGCGCTTTCCCCTGCCTGCCGCCGGGCGCTGTCACGCTCGTATCGATCCTGCGGGCGGGCAACGGCCTTCTCGAACCGATGCTTGATCTCATGCCGGAGGCGCGGGCCGGGCATATCGGCCTCTATCGCGACCACGAAACGCTGCGGCCGGTCGAATACTACTTCAAGGTCCCGCCGACGATCCGCGACGCGCTCGTCATCCTCGTCGACCCGATGCTCGCCACCGGCCATTCCGCCGATGCGGCGCTGACGCGGCTCAAGGCGGCGGGCGCGCGGCGCCTCAAATTCTGCTGCCTCGTCGCTGCGCCCGAGGGCGTCGCGGAGGTGACGGCGCAGCATCCCGACGTGCCGATTATCGCCGCCGGACTCGATCGTCAGCTCAATGACAAAGGGTATATCCTCCCCGGATTGGGGGATGCGGGGGACAGGATCTACGGGACGCAGTAGCGGCCCGCCCTCGTGCTTCGAGGCCCGTCTCCGCTCTCGCTCCGCCGGGCGCCTCAGCATGAGGGCTAGAATTGCGCTTCTAATACCAGCAGTTAGCGCCTCACCCTGAGGCGCCCGGCGGAGCGAGAGCGGAGCCGGGCCTCGAAGGGCGAGGCGCCGGGCTCAAAACCCTCCGTCTACGGCCTTTTCTTCTTCGCCGCTTGCTCATCCCGAATATACCGCTCGGCGCCGGCGCCTTCGGCCTGTTCCTTGAGCCGGCGCTTGGCCGCGCTCGACCGCGCGATCGGGTCCGCGCCCGATGCGCGCATCGTGTCGCCGACGAGTTTCTTCAGCGCCTTCTCGTCGTCCTCGGGCTTCCATTTCTTTCCGACCATAGGGTCTCTCCTCAATTCAAAAGCGCGCCCTTGGGCGCAGCGCCCGAGCCGGCGCCTGACTGCCCGCGGAACGCATCGTCGCCGCGCCGTGCAGGCTGTTTGCCGTTAATCGTCAGGCCCTGCGGCGAGGCCGAAACGCCCAAATCTTCGCCGTCCAGCACCTCGCCTGCAAGCACCATTTCGGCGAGCGGGTCCTGCAGCGCCTTCTGGATGACGCGCTTCAGGGGCCGCGCGCCATAGACGGGGTCATAGCCTGCATCGGCGAGCCAGCGGCGCGCCGGCTCGTCGAGCGTCAGCGTCACCTTGCGGGCGGCGAGCAGTCTGCCGAGGCGGCCGATCTGGATGTCGACGATCGCATCCATATCCGTGCGGCTGAGGCGCCGGAACAGGATCATCTCGTCGAGGCGGTTCAGGAACTCCGGGCGGAACCTTGCGCGCACCGCATCCATCACAAGCGGGCGCACGGCATCGACATCCTCGCCGTCGGCCTGGTTTGCGAGATGCTCTGCGCCGAGATTGCTCGTGAGGATGATGAGCGTGTTCTTGAAGTCGACCGTGCGGCCCTGCCCGTCTGTCAGGCGCCCGTCGTCGAGCACCTGCAGGAGCACGTTGAAGACGTCCGGATGCGCTTTCTCGACCTCGTCGAACAACACGACCTGATAAGGGCGCCTCCGGACAGTTTCGGTGAGCGCCCCGCCCTCTTCATAGCCGACATAGCCCGGCGGCGCGCCGATCAGGCGGGCGACGGAATGCTTCTCCATGAATTCGGACATGTCGATGCGCGCGATCGCTGTGTCGTCGTCGAAGAGAAACTCGGCGAGCGCCTTGGTGAGCTCCGTCTTGCCGACGCCGGTCGGCCCGAGGAACAGGAACGAGCCGATCGGGCGATTGGGGTCCTGAAGCCCTGCGCGCGCGCGGCGCACGGCGGCGGAGACCGCCTCGACCGCTTCGCGCTGGCCGACGACGCGCTTGCCCAGCGCCTCTTCCATGTGCAGGAGCTTTTCGCGCTCGCCCTCAAGCATCTTGTCGACGGGAACGCCGGTCCAGCGGGAGACGATGCCTGCGACGTGATCGGGCGTCACCGCCTCTTCGAGAACGCCGCCCTTCTGCTGCTGCGATTCAAGACCCACGAGCTCCTTCTCAAGCCCGGGTATGACGCCGTAGGCAAGCTCGCCCGCTTTTTCGAAGCGGCCTTCGCGCTGCGCGCGCGCCAGGTCATTGCGCGCCTCATCGAGCCGCTTCTTGAATTCGGCCGCGCGGCCGAGCTTGTTCTTCTCCGCTTGCCAGGCTTGCGTCAGCTCATGCGAGCGGGCGCCAAGGTCCTTGAGTTCGACTTCGAGCTTCTCAAGCCGGTCGCGCGAGGCGGCGTCCGTCTCTTTTTTCAGCGCTTCGGCTTCGATCTTGGAACGGACGATTTCGCGGTCGATCGAGTCGAGCTCTTCGGGCTTGGAATCGATCTGCATCCTGAGGCGCGCCGCCGCTTCATCGACAAGGTCGATCGCCTTGTCGGGCAGGAAGCGGTCGGTGATGTAGCGGTTGGAGAGCGTCGCGGCGGCGACGAGCGCGGCGTCCTGCACGCGCACGCCGTGATGCTGTTCGTATTTCTCTTTGAGGCCGCGCAGGATCGAGACGGTGTCTTCGACCGAGGGTTGATCGACGAACACGGCCTGGAAGCGGCGCGCGAGCGCGGCGTCCTTCTCGACATATTTCCGGTATTCGTCGAGCGTCGTCGCGCCAATGCAGTGAAGCTCGCCGCGGGAGAGCGCGGGCTTCAGAAGGTTCGAGGCGTCCATCGCGCCATCCGCCTTGCCAGCGCCGACGAGGGTGTGCATCTCGTCGATGAAGAGAATGATCTCGCCTTCCGCCGAGGTCACTTCCTGCAGCACGGCCTTGAGCCGCTCCTCGAATTCGCCGCGATATTTGGCGCCGGCGATGAGCGAGCCCATGTCGAGCGCGAGCAGGCGCTTGTCCTTGAGGCTCTCCGGCACGTCGCCATTGACGATGCGGAGCGCCAGGCCCTCCGCAATCGCCGTCTTGCCGACGCCGGGCTCGCCGATGAGCACGGGATTGTTCTTGGTGCGCCGCGACAGCACTTGCATGGTGCGGCGGATTTCTTCGTCGCGGCCGATGACAGGATCGAGCTTGCCTTCGCGCGCGGCGGCGGTGAGGTCGCGCGCATAGCGCTTCAGCGCGTCATAGCCCTGCTCGGCGTTGGCGCTTTCCGCCGTGCGGCCCTTGCGCACTTCGTTGATCGCGGCGTTGAGCTTCTGCGCGGTGACGCCCGCGTCTTTCAGGATTTTCGACGTCCCTGCGTCCGGCTCCATGGCGAGCGCCATCAGCACGCGCTCAGCCGCGACGAAGGAATCCTTCGCCTTTTTCGCAAGGTCCTCGGCCGAGGCGAACACCCGCGCAATGGCGGGCGAGAGATAAAGCTGTCCATTGCCGCCTTCGACTTTCGGCGTCTTGGAGAGCGCGCGCTCTGTGGCGTCGAGCGCGTCTTCGGGGCGGCCTCCTGCCGCGCGGATGAGATTGGCGGCGAGCCCTTCGCGGTCCTCAAGCAGGACCTTCAGAAGATGTTCCGGCGTCAGCTGCTGGTGCTTCTCGCGCAGCGCCACCCCTTGTGCGGACTGGATGAACCCGCGCACGCGATCGGTATAGTTTTCAAATTGCATGTGTCCTCGACCTCGGATGAGCGTCTGGCTTGGTTAAGGCCCCGCAAAACGGCGGCCTCTTCGTCGCAGGATGTGGGGTGCGTCGCGAAATTCGCAAGCCCGGAACGGACGGCGAAAAGCCCGCCCGGGGTCGCATCCGGACGGGCCGAATTCCAATTAAGAGACTTTGTATCGGGTCTTCAGAAAGCGTCAGGCGACCGCCAGAACGCCTGACGAGAATAATGGGCTCGCCCCGCCGAAAAGCCAGCGCTGGGCGCTAAGGCATCGTCAGTTCCTGGGCGCCTTCGGCGGCGCGGCTTTTTCCGCCGCTTTTTCGGCGGAGGCTTTGGTCCAGGCGGCGGAGAGTTCCTCGCGCGACAAGGCGCCGTCGACGCCCGCCATGGCGGCGAAATCAGCGCGAGCCCTGGCCGCCGCATAGTCGAGGTATTCCTGTTCGGTCAGTGCGCGGTCGGCGTTCATATCCGCCGCGGCGAAGAGCTGCTCGACCTTGGAGACAAGGTCGCCCGCCGCCGGCGCTGCGGCCGCGGTCATGCCGGCTGCGCCGGCGATCAAGAGAATTGATTTCATCACGATAGTCCTTTCACTCTGCGAAGACGCGGAAGGCGCGCCTTCAACTGCGCCGCTTTCGCTGTGCGGCGTAGAGGCGAGATAGGCCCCGCCGCGAAGGAGCGCCGCTTAAACATCCGTAAACGGATGCTTTGTTGCGGGGATTTCACGCAGCACGTGACATCGCGTTCATGAACGGAAATTGAGTTTCATTCCAAGCTGCGCTGACCTCGTCCGGCGCCGCGCGAAAATCGGTAGCTGTTTGCGGGCTCTATCCGCTGGTCTCTGTGTCGATGTCGGCGCAGCGGCGCATTAGACTCCGCCGAGGCTGACGAGCGCGCCGCCGTCGATCGCGATCGATTGCCCTGTCATCCACCGCCCAGCGGGCGCGGCGAGAAACACCGCGGCGCCGGCGATGTCGTCAGGCTCGCCGAAGCGGCGAAGCGGCAGCGATTTCGAGATCGAGGCCTCGATCTTCGGATCTTTCCACAGCGCTTCGGCGAAATAGGTCTTGACGATGCCGGGGCAGATGCAGTTCGCGCGCACATTCATCGGGCCGTACTCGACGGCGAGATTGCGCGCGAGCTGGAGGTCCGCCGCTTTCGAAATCGCATAAGCGCCGATCGTCGAACTGCCGATGAAGCCGCCGATCGACGAGATGATGATGATCGACCCGTCGCGGCGCGCGGCCATTTGCGGCAGGACCATCTGCGCGAGCCAGTGCGAGGCTTTCACATTCGCCGTCATGATCTTGTCGAACTGTTCGTCCGACATGGCGGCGGAAGGCCCGAAATAGGGATTGACCGCCGCGTTCGAGACGAGAATGTCGATCTTGCCGAAGGCCTTGTCGGCGGCGGCGACGAGCGCGGCGAGTTCCTCCTTGCGCGAGATGTTCGCCGCGACCGCGACGGCAGCGCGACGGCCCGCTTTTTCATTGATGGAGGCCGCGACCGTTTCGCAGGCGTCGAGCTTGCGCGAGGAGACGACGACCTCGGCGCCATGCTCGGCGAGCCGCCGCGCGATCGCCTCGCCGATGCCGCGCGAGGCGCCGGTGACGACAGCAGATTTTCCGGAAAGATCAAAGAGTGGCGGCAAGGCCATGGCGGCGCTCCATGCAGGGAATGCGCGGAGCTTTGCAAGCTATGGCCGCGTCCACAAGCGCGGCGCGCAGCCGTGCGCTGCTGAAGCGCTAGAGAGACGCGCGCTTGCCGTCATCCTGCGCAAGGCGGGGCGCCGGCAGGCGCATCGCGTCGATCGCGTCGCGCGAGGCCTTGAAGCGTTTGAGGTCCGCGCCGAACAGTTCAATGCCGGTTGCGACTTTCAGATTCTGCGGGTTGACCGGTTTGTCCTTGTAATGAACTTCGTAATGGAGGTGCGGACCTGTCGAGCGGCCGGTCGTGCCGACATAGCCGATCACCTCGCCTTGACGCACGCGGCGGCCCGTCTTCATGCCCTTGGCGAAGCGCGAAAGATGCGCATAGGCGGTCTTGTAGCCGCTATTGTGCTTGATCTTGACGTAGTTGCCGAAGCTCGAGAACGGGCCGGCGCGCTCGACGACGCCGTCGCCCGCCGCCTTGATCGGCGTGCCGGTCGGCGCGGCGAAATCGACGCCCTTGTGCTGTTTCATGTAGCCGAGAATGGGGTGCCGGCGCGATCCGAACCGCGAAGAGAGGCGCGCGCCGTCGATCGGCGTCTTCATCAGCAGGCGTTTGGCGCTTTCGCCGGAACGGTCGAAATACTCGGCCGCGCCGTCAGCAGCGACGAAACGGTAATAGCCCTTTTCCTTCGTGCGGTTCTTCCATTTCAGCCGCGCATAGAGCACGTCGCTCGCCGAGACGACGGAGCCCGTTTCGTCATAGCGCACTTCGAACAGGGCCTCGAACTCGTCGCCGCCGATGATCTCGCGCTGGAAATCGACGTCATAGGCGAAGACGTCTGCAAGCTGCGCAATCACCTCGTCCGGCGCGCCGACGCGTTTGGCCGACTGATAAAGACTTCCATTGATCAGCCCCGAGATCGACACAGTGCGCGTCGTCAGCGGCGTCGCCTTTTTCTGCGCGGCGAACACGCCGTCGCGCCCGCGCTTCAAGAGCAGCCTCTGGCCAGGGCCAAGGCGAAATTCGAGCGCGAGAAGATAATCGCGCGGCTCGCCCTTCGCTTCAGTCATCTGAAACAAGGTTTCGTTCGGCTCAGCCACGGTGAGGGCGAGGCGCTGGCCGGGCCGCAGCAGGCGCATGTTCTGATGCGCGCCGAAGGCGGCCGCCGCGGCGTTCCGGTCCTCGGCGCGAACGCCGGCGCGGCGCAAGGCGTCGACAAAGGTCTCGCCGCGTTCCAGCGCGACATCGACGCTGCGCGGCCCGGCGCCAAGATCGCGCGCATAGACGACGGAAAGCGGGGGCGGCGGCGCGCGGGCGGCGACGGCGTCCTGGAGATAAAAGGGCGATGGCGGACGATCCTCGAAGGTGGCCGCGAATGCCTGGCCGAGCGCCATCGCCCGCCCGCCGCGCGCGGCCTCAGGAGCAGAACCATGAGGCGTCGCCTCTGATGCGGTGGTGACCGCCTGGGGCGGCGGCGCTGCTGCAAGGCTCGGTTTCAGGCGCGGCGCGATGCGCCAATCGAGGCCGTCATGGGCGAAAGCTGCAACCGGCGCTGAAAGGGCCGCCGCAACCTGCCTTTGGGCTGGCGTCTCAGGCGGCGACTGCGCGAGCGCCGGTAACGGTGCAGACGGTGCAGGCGGACCTTCCGGCGAACCGACCTCGGAAGACGCTTCATCACGCAACGGGGGCGGCGCGGAGTCGCGAGCAAGGGCGGCTTCGCTGTTCGACTTGCCGACGTTGAACGCAACAAAGGCAGCGCCCGCCGCCATGACGAGCAGAGCGGCCGCCACGCCGAATACGAGCCTGATTCCTGAAACCCGGCGGCGGCGGGCATCCATCGGGTCGTCGGCAGCAGTCGGGGGCTCAGTCTCGTCGCGGTAAAGATCCATTTCGCTCCCAGGGTCCGCTAGGGTCTCCGCCGTCGCGGCGAATAAACAGCGTCGCGATCAGGTCGCGCCGCCTCGGCAATGGGTCCTTTCGCATGCCTCGCTTTTGGGTTCAAATGTGGGCATGGTCGAGGCATTCGGTCAGGGCGTCGGCGCGGGGACAGTTGAGCAGCCGGCGCTTAACCAAAAACAAATGCTGGCGGCCGCATTGGCGCGCACAGGAATAACGCCGCCGTTGTAGATGAGGACCGATGAGGGGCGCCGCGCGGATCGGCTTGGGACTGGCCGCAGCGCTTCTGGCGCTCCTGGCGGCAGGGTTCTTGTTCGGTCGCACCATCGTCAGCGGCGCCATACGCGACGGGCTTGCCAAACAGGGCTTTGTTGCGCCGACACTGACGGTTCGCAGCGCGGGGCTGTCGCAAATCGTTATCGAAAAACTAACGGCGGGCGGCGGCGCTGCGCCAGATCTTTCGATCGACCGCATTAGAGTCCGCTACGATCTCAGCGAGGCGATCGCCCAGCGGCGCGTCCGTACGATTGAGGTTGGCCCCGGCACTGTCGTCGCGACGCTCAGCAAAGACGGCGCGCTCCGCGTCGCAGGCTATCAGTGGAAGCCGCAGCCCGAACCCCAGCCCCTCCCCTTCGACACGCTGACCTTGAACGGTCTCAAGGTCGGCCTGAAAACGCCTGAAGGCGCGGCGACGGGCGCGCTGTCCGGCGCCTTTTCGCAATCAGACGGCGGCGCGTTCGAACTGAGCGCGGCGGCCGGCCGCATCGGCGCTGCGGGCGTCGTTCTCTCCAACGCTGCGATCGACGGCGCGCTCGGCCTCGACAAGACCGGCGCCGTCAGCCTGAGAGCTTCGGCCAAGGGCGATGCGGCCTCGCCGCTCGGCGTTGCGCGCCATGTCGCGCTGACGCTCTCCGGGCAAGGATCATCCTGGCGCGCCGCGCTCTCCGGCGACGCAAAATCCTTCGCCGGACGCGGCCGCATCGACCTCCAATCGGCGGAGGTACCGGCGGCGACGGCCCCGGCGCTCGCGGGCGTGCAGGGCTTTGCGCCCTTCCGCTCGCTGCAGCTCAAAGGCGCCGTCGTTCTCGAAGCCTCGCAAGCGCAGTTGCGCGTCGCTGCAGTCGACGGGCCGGCTTTGATTGCGAAAAGCGACGCCGGGGACTCGCTCGAATTCGCCGGAACGGGCGGCACGCCGCTCTATCTTGCGACCACAGCTAGCGCGCGCCTCAGCATCTCGGCGCGCCTTGCAGGCGCCGCGGCCGGACAGGCGCGCCTTGACGCCGAACGCGCGGGCGAGGGCCCATGGCGGTTCCGGTCTGAAGGCGCGCTCGGCGCCCAGACGATCGGCCCTGCCGCGTTGCGGGAGGCCGTCTTCACCGCGACGGGAACGGCGCCGGCGGATTTTCAGTCCTTCCGTGCCCGGACGGACCTCAATGTCTCGTTGCGTCGCGCCGCAATCGGCCGCCTTATTGTCGAGGATGCGCCGGTCGATGCGCAGCTTGACATTATTGCGGACATGAAAGCCAGAACGCTCGCTGTTTTGGCCGTGGGCGAGTCTTGCGTCGCGCTTCGGCGCGGGCGCTTTTCGATCGCCGGGGAAGCGACGGAAGCGACTCTCTCCGCAGCGCGCCTCTGTCCGGACGGCGGGCCGATCCTCACGGTGCGTTTTGGCAAGGCGCCCCAAGCTGACGTGAAAGGTCGCCTTTCAGCCGCCGGAGCAACGTACAAACTCGCGGCCGCGACCGCGTCCGGCGCCCCGCCCGCGATCCGCCTCGCCGCCGCTTATGACCCCAGCCGCAATCGGACATCGGTTACGGGGTCGCTCCATGGCGGCGCGGTTGCGCTGAATGACGTGTTGCTCTTGCGCGCGGCCGACGGAGTTTTTTCAGGCGGACTCGACGAGAGCGGGCTTTTTGGCGCGGCGGAACTCCGCTCGCTGATTATCTCCCACCGCGCGACGCCGGAGCAATTCACGCCTGTCAGAGCAAGAGGCGCCGCGCGCTATGGCCGCAACGCTGTTACGTTTAAGTTTAGCGCCGCGACGCCGGGCGGAAAGCCGCTCGGCGCGGGATCTGGCGCGCACGACGTTACGACAGGACGCGGCGCGATGCAGTTTGCGACCGGTAGGCTCGAATTTGCGCCGCGCGGTTTGCAAGTCGCCAGCCTCCTTCCCGCTTTGCGCGGCGTCGTCGGCGGCGCGACCGGCGCGGTCTCTTCGGATGTGCGCGCGGCCTGGGCGCCGGGTGCGGACGGATTTTCCTCCTCCGGCGAATTCCGCATCGACAATCTGTCCTTCCGCGGCCCCGGCGTCGCCGTCTCCGAAACGGCGGGCGTCAGCGGCGCGGTGCGGCTCTCTTCGCTTGCTCCCTTGAAATCGGAAGGAGCGCAGTCAATCAGTATAAAGACGATCGATATCGGCGCCCTGAAGCTCGAAGGCGGCGTGCTTGAGTTTGAATTGCCTGGCGACGAAACGGTGCGCCTTGTCAAAGGCGAGTTCCCCTGGTTCGGCGGCAGGATCGGCGCTTACGGCGCGACCTCGTCGCTCACCGGCGACAAGATCGCGTTCAATTTGCGCGCCGAAGACGTCGATCTCAAACAAATGCTGGAGTTTCTGAAGATTCCAGGCCTTTCCGGCGAGGGCGCTGTCGAGGGCACGCTGCCGCTTGTCGTCGAGGGCGGCAAATCCTTCATCCGCGACGGCGAGATGATCGCAACGACGCCTGGCGTCGTGCGCTACACAGGCGCCGTCACCGATGCGGCGGCCGAAAGCAATCCCGGCGCGAAGATCGCCTTCGATCTCCTGCGTGAACTGCGCTTCTCCAAGCTGGGCGCCAAAATTGACGGCCCGCTCGACGGCGACCTCAAATTCACGATCATTTTTGAAGGCTCAAACGACGTCGTCGTCAACAAACAGCCGGTGCGCTCGCCGGTCGTCTACCGGATCACGCTCGAGGCCCCGCTCCTCGCCCTTGTCGAGCAGGCGCAGGTCTCGACCAGCCCGCGCCTACAGCTGGAACGCTCCGGCGTGCTCCCGGAAAAGAAAGTTAAGGATTGAGACCCCAAATCGGCCCAAGAGTCGTCGTCTGGGCGCCGCGGTTTCGCCTTATCGCACGCCTATGGTAGGATATGGATCAAGACCTTTGAACACGAGGCAGGGGACGATGCGAAGAATGATGAAGTGCGCAGCCGGCTTGAACCGCAATTCGGAACGGTCCGGGACGCGGGCAGGCGCACTCTCGGCGTCGGCTCTTGCGGCGGCGGCTCTGGTCGCCTGCGCCACAGTGAAAGTTCAAGCGCCGGACAAACCGATCGAAATCAATCTGAACGTCAAGATCCAGCAGGAAGTGCGCGTGACGCTCGACAAGGCGGCGGCGGACCTCATCTCAAAAAATCCGGACTTGTTCTAAGTTCCCTACTGAGCCCCATGGGGAGGAGCGACAGGACTATGACTCATCGGTTTTTGAAATTCGGCGCAGCGCTCGCCGCGGCCGTCATGACCGCCGGCGCCGCGCTGGCGCTGAGCCCGAGGCTCGAACAGGCCAAGGCCAATTGCGTCATCGGCGAACAGGCCGACGGCTATCTCGGCATTGTCGACCTGGCGCGGGCCGACGCTGACATGCGCCGCGAAGTGCGCGAAGTGAACCAGCAGCGCAAAGAGGCCTATGAGAGCCTCGCTGTGACCAACGGCGTGACGACCGAAGTCGCGGCGCAAGTGACCGCCGAACGCATCCTCAATGCCGCGCCCTCGGGCCAGTGCGTCCGCGACCAGAACGGGACGTGGATCAAGAAGCCTTAGGCTGACGGTTCGTTTGGCGTCCGGCCGAATACAGCCTTTGGGTTTTCAACGCAGCGTGCGCACTTTTTCATGATGCAATCGCTGAGCGCCTGCACATGCGCGATGCGAAGCGCTGTCAATCAAAGCGCCACACCGCCGCCTTACAATGCTTCATTGGCTCGCTTCGTGGCCGCCGGGCCGACATAGATTTCGGACCCGCCTGCTTTGAACTTCTCGCTCATCTCGGCCATGCCGGTCTCGGCGTTGCGCAGGCTCGCTGCATAGTCGCGAACGTCCTGCGTGATTTTCATCGAGCAGAATTTTGGCCCACACATGGAGCAGAAATGCGCGACCTTGTGCGCCTCCTTCGGCAAGGTCTGGTCGTGGAAGTCGCGCGCCGTTTCGGGGTCGAGGCTGAGATTGAACTGGTCTTCCCAGCGGAATTCGAACCGCGCCCGCGACAGCGCGTCATCGCGCAATTGCGCAGCAGGGTGGCCCTTGGCGAGGTCGGCCGCGTGCGCAGCGAGCTTGTAGGTGACGACGCCGACCTTCACATCGTCGCGGTTCGGCAGGCCGAGATGCTCCTTGGGCGTCACATAGCAGAGCATGGACGTGCCGAACCAGCCGATCATGGCGGCGCCGATGCCCGACGTGATGTGGTCATAGCCCGGCGCAATGTCGGTCGTTAGCGGCCCCAGCGTATAAAACGGCGCCTCGCCGCACTCTTTCAGCTGCTTGTCCATATTGATCTTGATCTTGTGCATCGGGACATGGCCTGGGCCTTCAATCATCACCTGAACGCCGTGCTCCCAGGCGACTTTTGTCAGTTCACCGAGCGTCTCAAGCTCTGCAAACTGCGCGGCGTCATTGGCGTCGGCGATTGAGCCGGGCCTCAGACCGTCGCCCAGCGAGAAGGACACGTCATAGGCGCGCATCAGCGCGCAGATCTCCTCGAAATGCGTGTAGAGGAAGCTCTCCTTGTGATGCGCAAGGCACCATTTGGCCATGATCGAGCCGCCGCGGGAGACGATGCCCGTCGTGCGTTTGGCCGTAAGCGGAATATAAGGCAGCCGCACGCCGGCGTGGACCGTGAAATAGTCGACGCCCTGCTCGCATTGCTCGATCAGCGTGTCGCGATAGACTTCCCAGGTGAGCTCCTCGGCGACGCCGCCGACTTTTTCGAGCGCCTGGTAGATCGGCACCGTGCCGATCGGCACGGGGCTGTTCCGGATGATCCATTCGCGCGTGTTGTGAATGTTGCGCCCGGTTGAAAGATCCATCACCGTGTCAGCGCCCCAGCGGATCGCCCAGACCATCTTGTCGACTTCTTCTTCGACGGACGAGGCGACGGCCGAATTGCCGATATTGGCGTTGATCTTGACCAGGAAATTCCGGCCGATGATCATCGGCTCGAGTTCAGCGTGGTTGATGTTGCAGGGAATGATCGCGCGGCCGCGCGCAATCTCGTCACGCACGAATTCGGGCGTGATGAAGGGCGGCACGCTCGCGCCGAAGCTTTCGCCGGCCGCGATCGCCGCTTCGGCGCCGTCGAGCATCGCCTTGCGGCCGAGGTTTTCGCGAATGGCGACGTATTCCATCTCTTTCGTCACGATCCCGGCGCGTGCGAACTCAAGCTGCGTCACCGGCCGGCCGGAAACACCGCGAAAGGGGCGATGCCGCACCGGGAATGCACGCGCCAGATGCTTGCCCTCGGCCCCACCATTGTCCTCCGGACGCATCGTGCGGCCGTCATAGGCTTCGACGCCGCCGCGTTCGGCCGCCCAGCTTTGGCGCAGACGCGGCAGACCTTGCTCGACATCGATCGCCGCCGCCGGGTCGGTATAGGGCCCAGACGGATCATAGACCGGCAAAGATGGTTCGCCTGCGGAGGGATGGAGCTCAATCTCCCGCACCGGCACGCGGATGTCCGGGTGGAGATCGCCTGCGACATAGACCTTGCGCGATGCAGGCAAGGCGCCTGTGGTCACCTTCGGCGTCATGAATTCAGCCTGGGGAACGTGTTTGTTCATGGCGTGCCATCCTTCGGTTCAAGGCGTGCGGAAGCGGGCGCGACAGCCCCGACGATCGGCCCCATGCGGGCGCCGTCGTCATTGCGTTTGAGTTCAGGCGCGTAGAGGCGCGAAATCGAGCCGTCGAGATAGAGCGCATTCTCCGCCTTCAGACGATCACGGAAGAACCGCGCGAAGGCGTAGAGCGTCACAGGCGTGTCTGAAATGACGAAAATGACGCTTTCGGTTTGACCTTCGCCGTGCACGACGCCGACGCCGTTGCGGTATTTCCTCGACTCTGAGGCTGGATTGAATTTCGGGTGGATCACCCCGTCGATGACGAGCATCGGGCCCGATTGCGTCGCGTACCATGCGCCGGTCTTCGGTGCGCGCTCGAGATAGGCGCCGGTGTCGCCGACAAAGGCGCGGCGCGGATCTGCGCTTACCCAGAAGACGCCATTGGGCTTCAAGCAGAAATTGCCGTCGCATTCGGCCGAATTGACGCCGCGGCGCGCTTCTCCGTTTTCCACATAGAGACCGACGGGCGATCGGTCGTCATGATACATGCCGGCGTTCATGGCGAAGAGCAGCGTTTCGCCCTTCTCGGCGAGCGCCGCATTCAGCGTATCGAATTCGCCATAAGGCGCGCCGGCGGCGTCATTGAGGAAAAGGCGTACATCTGCATCGGCCGCTGCCGTGCAGACTGTATAGCGTGCGCTTTCAAAGGTCTCGTTACGACATGCGGGCGCCGCCCGCGCGCAGGAGACCGCTATCACCGCCGCCAAGCCCAGACTGATAAATCGCCGCATCGCCATCCTGTCCCTACGCCGGCCCTAACCGGATCAGGTTCAAAGGGTGCTCGCGTGACCAAACGCGATCTCAGCGGGTTCCTCCCCGCGCCCCTCGGACACCCCGGCGTAGCAAACCGGCCATGTGGGCGCAATGTTATGCTGCTGTCAGCTTTCCGGCAGGGGTGGGGCGCACGACAGCGCTTCTGTCCCGCGCCGAGTCGTGGCAACATCTCATCTTCATGCGGCGGGGGCCGCAGAGTCGGAGATGTGTGATGAAGACCACCCGGATAATCACCCTGATGATTTCCAGCGCCGCACTCGCCGCCTGCGGTAAGGCCGGCACGACGGCGGAGGGCGAGGCCAAGGCGCAAGGCGTGGTCTCGCCGCTTGCCCATGCCGCTCCATTCAACCCGGCGGACGCGCTGTCGATCGAGTCCGTCAATGCATGCTATCTTGACCCCGCGGAAATCGGGTCGGCCATGGGCGATACATTCCGGGCCGGCGCGCCCGTCGAGATTGCCCCGGAAATGCGCACCTGCATCTATGACGGGTCCAACGCGCAGATTCGCGTCAACGTCACCTGGGTCGACCCGGTCGAGGTCGATGAGTGGCGCAAAAAGCCCATCCCGGGCGAGGTGACGTTCATCGACGCTGACCCGGACGCGGCGGCCTTCCAGAAGCTCGCAGAAGGCGACACCTGCGCCGTCTCCTTCATGCGCGCCAATCTGCAATACGACATGCGCCTCATGGAATGCAGCGACACGCCGGACGCAGAGGCCAAACTCCTGAAACTCTCGCGCCCTTGAGGAGCACCCTGTCCGCCCTGATCCCGCCGTCGTGGCTTGCTGAAGTCCGGCGCGCTTCGGATCCGTTCACGCGCGAGGCGTAACTCCGGCGGACGGAATCAGCCGATTGCGGCCTGGCGTGGCGGGCGCTTCGGATCGAACGGCGGTGCTAGCGACGAGATACTTCCGCAGCCGGTTCACATCCCCATCCGGGTGCGGCGCGATAGGATGCAAGCGATGACGGCCGCGCATTTCAGCCTGTTCGACACGGCGCTCGGCGGGATGGCGATCGTCTGGCGCGGCAGCGCCGTCATCGGGCTTAGACTCCCCGATCGTGATGCTGATCATTTACGCCGAAGCGTCACGAAAGGATTCCCGGCGGCGACCGAGCACGCGCTCGACGGCGCAGCGAAAGAGGCGGCTGACGCCGTCGCGGCGCTTCTTTCCGGCGAGAAACGCGATCTCACTTTCGTCGCGGTAGAATTGCCGGCTTTCGATGCGGTGACGCTTGGCGCCTTGACGGCAGCGCGCGACATTCCGCCTGGCGAAACGGCGACCTATGGAGAGGTTGCGAGAAAGCTTGGCGACATTGGTCTTGCACGGCGTGTCGGCCAGGCAATGGGGCGGAACCCCGTACCCGTCATCATCCCGTGTCATCGGGTATTGGGCGCCGGCGGGAAGCTCACCGGTTTTTCCGCGCCCGGCGGCGTCGACGCAAAACTGAAACTGCTTGAGATTGAAGGCGCATTGCGTCCAAGCCTTTTCGAAGACTTGCCGCTCATGCGAAGACGCTAACGCGCCTTCTTCGGCAGCGCGCCGTCAAGCGCCATGCGCCCCTCGAGCACGTGTTGGGCGACGGCGTCGACCGACAATGCGAACGACGCATCGGCGTCGGCCACTGAGCGAAACATGACCGTTTCGTCGCTCATCCGTGTGAGGACATAGTCGCCCTTCAACGCCAGGCGGCGCTCGCCGTCATCGCCGGCCGGCATCAATGCGACGCCGCAACGCAGCATCACCCGGCGGGCAGAAGCGCCCGAACCATCGTCAAAGCCCATAGCTTCGTACTCTCTGCTTTTCGGCTGAACCGTCCCTATCGGGAAAGGCTAGCGTCAATCTCTTGTGAAAAAGTTGTCACATATGACGGCAATCGCGCCTGTGACATCGGCCACGGGCGACACGCATTTTTATTCAAATTGCAATGTGGGCCCTAGAAGTCGCGCCAGCCGCGGCGCTCATTGCCGTCGCGGCGCACGTCGCGGAAGCCGCGTTCGACATCCTGATAGAAACCGATCAGGGCGCTTTCATCCGCATAAGACGCGGCGGGATAAGCGCCTTTCAGCGGCAGGCGCGGCAAGTCCTGATGCGCGGCGAGCATGAACTGTTTCCAGATCCGCGCCGGGATCGTGCCGCCCGTCACCTTGTTCATGGAGGTGAAGGCGTCATTGCCGACCCAGACGCCCGTGACGAGCTGCGCCGTGTAGCCGACGAACAGCGCGTCGCGCCAATCATTGGTGGTGCCGGTTTTTCCAGCGGCGAGGCGCTGGCCGAGGCTCGCGCTCTTTCCTGTGCCGCTATAAATCACCTGATAGAGCAGGTGTGTGACATACTCCGAGATTTGCTCTGTGAGAACGCGGCGCGGCGCAGGCGCCGTGTGCTGATAAATCACTTCGAGATTCTGACCTTCGATGCGTTCGATCGCATAGAGTTGCGGTTTAAGGCCGCCGGTCGCGAAGGGCAGATAGGCGCCTGTGAGCTCGTTGAGGTTCACGTTGACGGCGCCGAGTGCGATCGAGGGCACGGCCATCAGATCCGATTTGACACCGAGACGGTGCGCCATCTCGACGACCTTCTTGCGGCCGGCGAATTCGGTGACCTGCACCGCGACCGTGTTGACGGATTGCGCGGCAGCCTGGGTCAGGCGAATGCGGCCGAGATAGCCTTCCTTGTAATTCTGCGGCTCCCAGTCGCCGATCTTGATCGGCTGATCGATAAAAGCGGATTTGGGCGTGAGCCCCGCTTCAAAACCTGCCGCAAACACGAAGGGCTTGAATGAAGAACCAGGCTGGCGCTCAGCCTGCACGGCGCGGTTGAACTGGCTTTCAAGGTAGGAGCGCCCGCCGACCATGGCGCGCAAGGCGCCGTTGGTTTCGTAGGCGACAAGGGCTCCTTGCTCCGCGCCGAGTTTGCGCGCCGAATCGTCTAGCCCTGCCGCTACGGCGCTTTCCGCCTCGCGCTGCAAACGCCGGTCGAGCGTCGTGGTGATGATGAGGTCGCCCGGCCTGTCGCCTGCGATGTCGCGCGCAAGCGCGGTTATGTAGTCGAGGAAATAGCCAAGGTCGGCGCCATCTTTGCCGCTTGCGATGACCGGCGGATTCTTTTTCGCTTCGCGCGCCTCGAAAGCGGTGATTGCGCCCGTCTCTTGGAGGTTATCGAGCACTTCATTAGCGCGGTTCTGCGCGCCGCCAGGGTTCAAGGTGGGTGCAAGCCTTGCCGGCGCCTTGGGCAGGCCCGCGAGCATGACAGCTTCGGACAAAGTCACGTCGCGCGCCGATTTGCTGAAATAGGTCTTGGCCGCCGCCTCGATGCCATAAGCTCCGGCGCCGAGATAGATTCGGTTGAGATAGAGGGAGAGGATCTCGTCCTTCGTGTAATGGCCTTCAAGCCAAAGCGCGAGCAGGGCCTCCCGCGCTTTGCGTGTATAGGTTTGTTCCGTCGTCAAGAAGAGATTGCGGGCGAGTTGCTGCGTGATCGTCGATCCGCCTTCACGCACGCCGCCATGGCGCAAATTGGCGAAGAGCGCACGGAACGTTCCCCGAATATCGACGCCGCCATGTTCATAGAAACGGCGGTCTTCAGTCGCCAGGAACGCCTTGACGAGGTAAGGCGGCAGATCCGCGACCGCGACAGCCTCGCCATAGCGTGATCCGCGCACGGAAAGTTCCGCGCCATTGCGGTCAAGAATGGTGACGGCCGATTCGCGGTTCACTTGCCAAAGATCAGTGCCATTGGGCACGCGCGGCGCCAGCGTGACAAAGGACAAGAATAACGCGACGCACAGGCCGGCCATCGCGAGCGAGCCGACCACGAGCCCGATCTCAGACGCCATACGCGCCAAAATGGGTCCGCCGCCGCCGGGATTTCGAGAACCGCCGCCCGGATGCCGGGGCGGACCGCCCGAAGGCGGCGGCGCATCGGAAAGCTTGCGCGCAGCTTCGCCCATGCGGCGGCGCGCAACCAGCGCATCATGTTGCGACGCCTGGGACTTGGCAGAGGCGCTTTGAGCGGACGCCGTGACCGGCGACAGGCTCGAGGCCGGCGCTTCCTGTATTGTGGGTTGCGCGGCGGCAATGGCCTTACGGATGGCCGTCACTGCTTCTGCGCCCGCCGTGCGCACGATCGGGGCGGCGGACGCCGCGGCGCTTTCAGCGGCGCCACGCGCTTCGCTGACGGATGGCCGGGCCAGGTCGAGCGGCGAGGCTGCGTCTGGTATCGCTGCAGACCCGCCCTCGGCGGGCGCCTCGATCGCCGGATCCCTATTCACGGCCGCCATGGGCAAGCCGGATGGCTCCTCAATGTCTTTAACCGCGGTCATGCGTTGCTCAACAAATTCGGTCTGTTTGCTTACGGTCGCGCGCGGCCGTCAGCACTCCTGCCCCCTAAAGGGCTGTCCCACACGGTCTCACCTTGAGCCGTCATTCAGGCGATACCATGACCGCGTTGCGCCTAGAAGGCGCAAGAGTGCCCCAGAATCGCAAATTCAGTGGGATCGCAAGGCTGGCGGAAGACGCCTGAAAGCGCTTAGGCTCCCGCGGAAAACGGGCGGTATTCAGAGCCTTGGCATTGCGCCAGCGCCGACCATGCCGCCGATCAATCAAGCACCAAAGCCGCAATGCCGCTGCAAGCGCCTTTCTGGAAGTCGAAAACCCTCGCCGAGATGACGGCCGCCGAATGGGAATCGCTCTGCGACGGCTGCGGCAAATGCTGCATGGTCCTGCTCCGGGACGACACCACCGGTGCGGTCTACGAAACCGATATCGCGTGCCGTCTCTATGACGGCGCGACGCGACGGTGCGGCGACTATGGGCGCCGCCACACACGCGTCAAAGATTGCGTGCGGATGACGCCAGCCAATGTGCCGACGCTCGACTGGATGCCGCAGACTTGCGCCTATCGCCTTATTGCGCGCGGCGAGGACCTGCCCGCTTGGCATCCCCTCATCGTAGGCGACGGCGCGGCCATGATTGCCGCCGGCGCGACCGCGCCGCTGAAGCTCATCAGCGAAACAGACGTGCCCGCCCATGTGCTGGAAGATCACGTGACAGGCGTCAGACTGGCGAGGACAAAGACCTGAGGCCAGGCGTGCCGCCACGCTGATAATCCGGCTGGAGCTGACGCCAGACGCACGAGACGTTTCAATATGGACGCACTCATGCGCGCCTTGAGAACGGCGTGTGCTGAATCGCGCGTGGTCTGGCGCCGAACCCCGACGCCCAAAATGGTCCAGAGAATACGCACAGATACCCGCGCCAAGATTTCGCGATCGTCCAACGGACGCGACGCCTGTTCGTGGCGGCGAAGCTCCAGCGCGTTGTCTGACCGCGGAGCCCGGACACCGGCAGAAAATACGATAATCAGCTAATCTAGAGCGCATTCGTCGGCTCCGATCATTGTGACCGCACTCTGACCCGGAATTGACCGCACAATTCTGGACGTTGAGGCCCCGATACGCTACCCCCGCTTGAAGGGTCTTTCAGGCTCGCAGGTAGTTTTTATGGACAAACGCAAGGCGGACGCAAAAACGGCGCTCGACGGCATCCTGTTCGACGGGATGACGATAATGTCCGGCGGTTTCGGCCTCTGCGGCATCCCGGAAAATCTCATCGCCGCCATCCGCGACTCCGGCGTCAAGAACCTCACCATCATCTCGAACAATTGCGGCGTCGATGATTTTGGACTCGGCATCCTGCTGAAGACGCGGCAGATTCGGAAAATGATCTCGTCCTATGTCGGAGAGAACAAGGAATTCGAGCGGCAATATCTTTCGGGCGAATTGGAACTCGAGTTCAATCCGCAAGGCACCCTCGCCGAGCGCATCCGCGCGGGCGGCGCCGGCATTCCTGGATTCTACACCAAGACCGGCGTCGGCACCGTCATCGCCGAAGGAAAAGAACACAAGGTCTTCAACGGCCAGACCTATATTCTCGAAACCGGCCTTGTCGCTGACCTTGCCATCGTCAAGGCTTGGAAGGCCGACCATGAAGGCAATCTCGTCTATCGAAAAACGGCGCGCAACTTCAATCCCATGATGGCGGCGGCGGGAAAGAAGACGGTCGCCGAGGTCGAGGAGATTGTGGAACCCGGCGCGCTTGATCCGGACACGATCCATACGCCGGGCATTTATGTGAAGCGCCTGTTCAAGGGTCGCTTTGAGAAGCGAATCGAGCAGCGCACGACGCGCGCCGCCTGAGAGGCCAGTCATGCCGGCGGCAAAATCGACGCTTACCGAGCGCCAGGTAAAGTGGTTCGCGACCATCCGCGACGGGCTGAAACGCGACACCGGCAAATCGCTCGACGAATGGGTGAAGATCGCAAAGGCGTGTCCGGAAACCAAACACAAAGCGCGGCTCTCCTGGTTCAAGGAAAAACACGGCCTCCTGATGAATCGCGCCTCGATCGTGCTCGAAGCGGCCTTCAAGGACCCGCACGGATGGGACGAGCCGGACGCGCTCATCGCCGCATTGTGGACTGACCCGGCGCTGAAGGCGATCTATGACAAGATAGAAGCGGCGGCCTTGAAACTCGACGGCGTGACGCTCGGACCCCGCAAGGGCTACACGGCGTTTTCGAGGGAGTTCCAGTTCGCCGCCGCGCGGCCATTCAAGGGGGTCGTGCGCCTCGGCCTCGCTCTTGATCCTGATACGGATGAAAGACTGGAAGCGGCGCGGGCGAAAGAAGGCTGGTCGGAGCGTCTGAAATCGGCGGTCCTGATTGCAAAGCCCGCCGAGGTCGACGCCGGATTGAAGCGGCTCCTGAAGGCCGCATGGGCGATCTCGTGACGGCAAACAGACAAACCAGCAAAGGGGATGAGCGCAATGTTTGATGACGGCGCCGGCGCCGGCGAGACAGCGATTTCCTATACGGACCAATTCCTCGACGCGGCGATTGCCAAAATCGACGCGACATTCGGGCCCGGCCATGCAAAACAGAACCCGGCGCTGGTCGACGCTTATTTGCGGTCTTGCTCCATGAATCTGTCCTCGTTCATACAATCCGCCTTCGCACTGTCGCAGATTGGCGCGCTAGAGAGCCTCGAAGATTTGGAAGAAATGGAAAAAGCGCCGCCGCGGCGCCGGAGAGGCCGATGACGCCGTCATTGACCGGAAGGAGACGTTAATGCCCTGGGAACGCGATCAGCTGGCGGCGCGCGCCGCCAAGGAGCTGAAAGACGGCTATTACGTCAATCTTGGCATCGGGATTCCGACGCTCGTCGCCAATCACATTCCGCCGGGGATGGACGTGACCTTGCAGTCCGAAAACGGCATGCTCGGCATGGGTCCCTTTCCGCGCGAGCACGAGGTCGACGCCGATCTTATCAACGCCGGCAAGCAGACCATTACGGAACTGCCGCGTACGTCTTATTTTTCGTCGGCCGACAGTTTCGCCATGATCCGCGGCGGGCACATTGACCTTTCCATCCTGGGCGCGATGGAGGTCTCCGAAACCGGCGACCTCGCCAACTGGATGGTGCCCGGCAAAATGGTCAAGGGCATGGGCGGCGCTATGGATCTCGTCGCCGGCGTCAAACGCGTCGTCGTCGTCATGGACCACACGTCGAAAGACGGCGCGCCGAAATTGCTGAAGAAATGCGGTCTGCCGCTGACCGGCAAGGACGTCGTCGATCTCGTCATCACCAATCTCGGCGTCTTCTCCGTCGAGCGCGGCAAGAGCATGGCGCTGATCGAGATCGCGCCGGACGTCACCCTCGCCGAAATCAAGGATAAGACCGAAGCCGCCTTCACCGTCGCGGTCTGAACTGGCGCGCCGCTTACGGAGCAGGGGCGCGCCGCGGATCGACGATGTCCGGCGTATAATCAAAGCGAATGCGCTGGCCGCCAGTGACGAGATCGGCGAGGAGCGGCGGCGCGGTGCGGAATTCGTCGATGATGCGCGCGCGCTCGCGCGCCAGGAACTCTTCCTTGGATTCGCCGATCGCTGCGCCCGACACGTCCTCGCGCGCATAATAGGCGGAATAGGCCGAGCCGAGGAGCCGCAACGCGCCGTTGTCTTCGGCGTAGACATTCACATTGGCTGTGGTCTGAAAATCGCCGAGTTGGACCAAAAGGAACTCCGGCTTGTAATCGCCGTCGGCGTCGGCGCGTTTGCCGAAACAGGCGAAATTGGACCCGTTGAGTTTCGTCACTTCAGACGCGCAATCGATCAGGAGATTGTCATCGACGGGCGGCTCGGCAAACAACGCTTCAGGCGCCGGCCCTTCGCCGCGCATTTTCAGCGCAGCGCGGAGCGCCTCAGTCGTGACCCGCGGCGGCGCCGGATACCAGCGCACGCGCCGGTTGTCGATGATGAAGTCGAGTCTTTCTGCGGGCGCGGCGGCGACGGCGAGAACCGCCGCGTCGATACGGCTGCGATCGTCGCGCCAGTCGGCGTCCGCCGCCAGAACAAGGCTTTCGCGGCCAGCGCCCGTCATGCGCCACACATCCTTGTTGCGCAGGATTGCGGCGAAACGGATTTCGCGCTGCGACTTCGGGTTGAACATATCGGTGAGGGCGATGAGAAGATCCGCATCGCCGTCATTGTCGAGATCCATCATCCGCGCCCGGCATTTCGCCTCCTCTGGCGTCGGGGGCGGCGGCTCGCCGTCGAGCGGCAACGCCGCCGTATGCTTAGGGCGCCGTGCGAGCCGCTGGGCGCGACGTGCTTCCTCCGCGTCGATCTTCGCCTGCTCTTCGGCTTGCTTCAGCGCGCGCACGCAAGGGTCGATCGGGTCCTGGCCGGTCGATGAGCGCAAAAGCGCGGCATCCGGAATGTCGCCTGACCCGAGCAGTTTCAGACTCCGCCGACGGTCGCTGAAGCTTTGCTGCCCCGCATAAGAATCCTGCGCGCCGGGATTGGCCGCGAGAAAGGCGATGCGCTCGTCGCGTTCGCTGCCTGACCGCGCCGCGAGTCTTTTGAGAGCAGGCGGACCCCATCGGCCGGATCGCTCGTTGGCAAGGAAACCAAAATCGAAATCGTCAGGCTCAACCCTGCCCTGATCAAGCCGCGCTACCTGGTTGGCGACCGACACGCGAGCAGGGTCGAGGAGCGGCGTCATCAGCGCGAGGAGCACGACCGCGACAAGCGCTGCGCCTGCGATGTTCACGGTTTTCACGCGGCCCATCCACCTAGGCGACGGCAGGGCGGCCCAGACGTAGCCAAGCGCATAAAATGCGACGATCAACAGCTCGGCGCCGGCGACAACGCGCGCCGGCGTCAGACCATACTGATCGATGCGCGTCCAAAGACCGAGCCCGGCGAGGCCTACGACGCCAGCGAGCGGAAACGCCGAAAACCGCACAATCGCCCGCACGATGCCCGATTTGGGCGGATCGCCGGCTTGGAATGCAGCGTTGATGAGGAGGATCATCGTCGCTGCGGCGTTAAGAAGGAGCACGGTCGCGCGCTTTGTGTCCCAGAGGGGCTCCAATCCTGTGAATGGCAGAGCGGCGAGGAAACCAGTGAGGATCACCGTCATCAGGAGCGCAAGCCAGGAGAGAAGCGTCAGTCCTATCTGCCGCGCGCCTCGCGTAAGCCCCGAGCCCGCCTCGGTCAGCTGCACGCCGAGCACGACAGCCAGAGCCGTCGCCGGCCACGCAAATTCCGGCGAACTGATCAATGTTGCGAAATAGCGGACGCCGATCAGCTGGAAGAGCCAAGCGCCGAGCCACAGGACGATCCAGAATGCGGCGGCAAATCCGAGCGCGAGTCCGGCCTGAAACGCATGCCGCCACGACAGATCGAAATAGGTCTCATAGCGCGCGACCGGCCGGTCGTCGTCATGCGCCGCCTGAACAAATTCGTGTACGATGTAAAGAACGATGAGGGAAAAGAGCCAGACCGTGATGACCGGCGGCGCGCCCGCCCAGACGGGCGCCGCCGACAGCCAGCCGACATAGGCAAGAACGATTGACGCTGTGATCTGCCACAGAATGAGCCGGCTCGCCGGCAGATTGCCGATGCCGAACAACAGCGGCAGGGGCGCAAACACGGCGAGCGTGCGCAAGGACTGCACCCAATGAGGCCAATCCGCCGCCGCAACGCCCCAGAGCGGCTTGTCGAGCCTGAACTCAGAGACCCAAAAAAGGCAGACGCCCCAGACGAATCCGAGCGCGATCCGCCACAGCAAAATGCCGCGTCCCTCGGAATTTTCGACCTGTGTCATGGCTCCCCTCGCCGGCTCCGGCAGAAAATCGACGCCCCGCCCTTGTTACGCTTAGCGATGAGATTAGCCGGAAACCATGGCGCCGTCGCGACGGCATATTGGCGCCGGATTGTTGCGGCGGCCGCAAGGCCTCCCCTTTCGGGCGAAAAGCAGGTCGCAAATAAAACGGGGCACATCTAGGAAAGAGGCATGGCTGTGATTATCTCCGGCGGTTCAAGGCCTAAAGGAGAGAGATGCGAGACTCTGCCACATCGCTTCTGTCGCGTCTGCTGAACTCTGGCGCCGCCGTTTTGGCGCGCCGTCTCGGGGCGGCTGCGCCGGAAGATCGGCTGGCAGCCGCTCTCGAACGCGCGGACCTCGTCGTCGCCTCAGCCCAAGCCGAGCTCGGCCGGCTTGTCGCCGCAGAACATGAAATGCGCAAGACGATCGACGCCGCAAGCCAAGAGGCCGCCGAAGCTGGCGCGGCTGCCGAAGCGCTGATCTGGAACGGCAGGGACGAGGACGCCCGGCGCGCTGTCGCCAAGGCGATCGACCAGGAAACGGCATTGCCGCATTGGAAGGCGGCGCTCACGCGCCTCGGCGAAGAACGCGCCGCGCTCGACTTGGCGGTCTTGCGTCTGCTCGAACGGCGCCGCACCATGGCGGACGACGTCAACGCCGTGCGCGCCGCCGGCGCAGGACGCGGTGAAGCGCAAACCCTCGCGGCCGTCGAGGGCGAACTCATCGCCGCGCTCGCCGCCGCGGCGCGGGTGCCTGAAGCCGCTGCGGCGGCGCGGGAGACCGCAGCGGCGGCGGCCACTTTGCGTAAAGAAGAACGTGCACGGAGGATTGAGGCGCGGATCGCCGCCGCACGATCAGCGACGGGAGCGGATCAATGATGGAGTTCCTGCTCGCGCCGTCGAATGCGCCATTTGCCGCCGCCCTATTGTTGGTTCTCGCACTGGCGGCCGCAGAACTCATTGGACTTGTCTTCGGCGCCGCGCCGTCGTCGTTGCTCGACCAAGCGGCGCCCGATTTTGGACTCGATCCCGGTCCCAACGCGGATGGGCCGGACTCGGGCGGTCTCCTCTCGTGGCTCGGCGTCGGCCGCGCGCCGTTGCTCGTTGTGCTGATCCTCTTTTTTACGGCGTTTGGACTTTGCGGTCTTGCGCTGCAGGCGGTCGCCGACGCCGCGTTCGGCGGCAGCTTGCCGCTTCTCGCCGCGACGCCTGCGGCGTTCGCCGCCGCGGCGCCTGCAGCTGGATTCGCCGCGCGCCTCTTTCCCCGCCGGCTGCAGACCGGAGAGACCGAGGCGGTGAGCGCGGACAGCTTTGTCGGCCGCGTCGCGACGATCGTGCAGGGGGAGGCGAGGCGCGGTCTGCCGGCCGAAGCGCGCGTGAAGGACGCATACGGAAAGACGCACTATGTCCGCGTCGAACCAGATGCGGAAACGGAAGTTCTCGAAAAGGGCGCAGAGGCCCTGATCGTCTCGCGGCGCGGCCCGATCTATCGCGCCATTCGCAACGCCAACGCGGCGCTTTCGCCCGCGCAGAGGCCCTAGGAGGAGACAGCCATGTCCGAACAGTTCCTGATCGTCGCCGCGCCTGCGGGCGCCGCATTGATCGCTCTGCTGACGATCGGCCTCATCTTTGCGCGGCTCTATCGGCGGTCTTCGAAGGAGATTTCTTTCGTGCGGACAGGATTCGGCGGCCAGAAGGTCATCATGAACGGCGGCGCGCTCGTCTTTCCAGTGCTGCATGAGAGCATTCCGGTGAACATGAATACGCTGCGCCTCGAAGTGCGGCGCGCGAATGAACAGGCCTTGATCACCAAGGACAGAATGCGCGTCGATGTACAGGCTGAATTTTTCGTCCGTGTACAGCCGACGCAGGAATCAATCGCCAATGCCGCCCAGACCTTGGGACGCCGCACCATGCGTCCTGACGACCTCAAGGACCTCGTCGAAGGCAAATTCGTCGACGCTTTGCGCGCCGTCGCCGCGGAAATGGCGATGGAGGAGCTTCACGAGCAACGCGTCAATTTCGTGCAGAAGGTGCAGGCCGCCGTCTCGGAAGACATTCTCAAGAACGGACTAGAGCTCGAGACCGTTTCGTTGACCGGACTCGACCAGACGAATCGCGAGTACTTCAACCCCAACAACGCCTTCGACGCTGAGGGCCTCACCAAGCTGACCCAAGCGATTGAAGAGCGCCGAAAGACCCGCAACGACATCGAGCAGGAGACAGAAGTTCTCGTCCGGCGCAAGAATCTGGAGGCTGAGCAGCAAAAGCTCGCGATCGCCCGCGACCAGGAATATGCGCGCCTTGAACAGGAGCGCGAGCTTGCCGTGCGCACCGCCGAGCTCAACGCACAGATCGAACGCGAGAAGGCCGACCGAGAACGCGAAGCGCAACAGGCCAAGATCGTCGCGCAACAACAGGTGCGCGAATCCGACATCGCTTCGGCGAAAATCGTCGCCGAGCGTGAGATCGCCAAGCAGCTCGCGCTGGAATCGGCGGCCGTCGAGAAAGCGAAGCAGATCGCCCTGGCCGAGCAAACCCGCGACATCGCCGTCGCCCAAAAATCGCGCGAGAAATCCGAGGCGGACGCCGAGGCCGACAAGGCGCGTGCGATCGCGGCTACGGCGGCGGAACAGGTGGCGACCGCGCGCGAGACGGCCGTTGCGGAGCGCGAAAAGGAAATCCAGCTCATTGAGGCGCGCAAAGCGGCCGAGCAACAGGCGATCGCGATCACAGTCGCCGCGGAAGCCGAAAAGCAAGCCGCCGTCGATAAGGGCGAGGCGACTCGCATCGCCGCCGAAGCCGAGGCCCAGCGGGCGCGAATTGCGGCGGAGGCCGCCGCGGAAGCGGAAAAGCTGCGCGCCGCAGCGCTCGACGCCGTTTATCGCGTCGAGGCCGCAGGCAAGAAGGCGATCAACGAAGCGGCGAATATTCTGTCAGCGGAGCAGATTGCGATGCAGGTGAGAGTCGAACTCATCAAGGCCTTGCCCGAAATCATCGCTCAATCCGTTAAGCCGATGGAGAATATCGAGGGCATCAAGATCCTGCAGGTCGACGGTCTGAACGGCGCTGTGAGCAGCGCCGAAAACGGCGCAGGCGGCGGAATCGCCGACCAGGCCGTGGCGGCCGCGCTGCGCTATCGCAGCCAAGCGCCGTTGATAGACTCTTTGATGAAAGAGCTTGGCTTTTCGGGCGGCGACCTCAACGGCCTCACGCAAGCCGCCCTGTCAGCGCGAGACACGCCCAATTCCTGAACAAAAAAGCGGCGGCGGATTGCTCCGCCGCCGCCCATGATTCACGCGCCTGCCAGCTCTAATTGGCCGGCGTGAAGCGCAGCTCGACGATAAAGTTGGTGCTGGGGCGCCGCGTGAGGGGGCCGCCATTCGTCGACAAGAACGAGTTGCCCGTGGCGGCGTTGGCCGCCGTCGCCTGGACGCCGAGCAGGGGCGGAATGCCGCTGTCGCCGACAGGCGCGGGGTTCTTGGCCTTCAGCACGGCGAAGATGTCGAGCGTCGGATCGGCCGCGAGGCGGGCGCGCAAGGCTTCCATCCCGCGCGGACTGCTGCGTCGGTCATCGTCATCATCGCCTTCGTCATCTTCGTCGTCTTCAGTTTTGAGGAAGAGAGGCGCAAGGTCGCCGTCCTGGCCGATGAAGTCCCTCGGGCCGTCCTCAGCCTCCTCTTCGTCCGCGAAGAGTTTTTCGAGGAGCGTCGCGTTAAGGCCGTCAGCGCTGCGGCGGCCGAGATAGACGCCCGCTTCCTTGAAGGCGGGAATCAATGAGGCATCGAACACGCCGGTGCGGAAGAGCGCCGTCGTCAAGGTCGCGCCGGCATTCAGCTGCGCCAAAACCGACGTGTTGGAAAAGCGTTCCGCATAGATGACATCCAGCTGGCCGATGGCGGCGCCGGTTCCGATATTGGTGAACGCGCCGGCGTTCCGCAACACGACCTGACGGTTCGTGATGATGTTGTTGCCGGCGCTGGTGCGGCCTTCTTTGACCGTGATAGTCGCCTTCTTGCCCGGGCGGCTTTCGAGCTCGGCTTCCTTGTTGCCAGCGAAGAAACCCTCGCCGTAGACGTGCTGGCCGTTGATGCCGCCGATTTGGGCTGTCAGCGAGATGTTGCCTGTCGCTGCGGGATCGCCGTCAAGCGCTTCCATACGCAGGCGGTACGGCCCCTTCGGAACCGGTATCACATATTGATCACTGATAACGGAGTTTGCGATCGGCCCGACAAGAACATCGACGCCGTCAAAAAATGCGCGCGCCTTGCCGGCATAGCCTTCGACGACCGCCCGCTTGCTGCTGTTGGAGATGGCCGCAACCTCGCCGCCGAGCACGCCGAAACCGTTGCGCTTATAGGAGCCGGTGATCAGGCCATATTCCCTAGAGAATGCGACGTCGCCGGTCTGCAGCGCGCCAGGGCCGGCCGACGCCGAGCCTTCGGGGTAGCTGAAAGAGGACCAGGCGATATCGTCCGTGTGCAGCGTGCGCTGGCCGGCTTCGGAGAACCGGTCGTCAATATCGATAAACGGGAACATGGTCGAACCGGTCCCGTCTTTGTCGGAGATCTGGTTGATCAAGCTGTGCGCGAGGCCATGGCTGTGGCCGAATTCGTGGATCGCCACCGCTTGGATGTCGATGCCGCTTTGCTGGCCCGCTGCGGTAGACGCCGGCGTGAGCTCCCACACGGCGCCTGGCGCAAGCCGGTTGTTGAACTGGACGTCGTTGTCGAGGATCGTGCCGGCCTTGTAGTCGCCAGCTGGAAACTCGATATCGCCATCATTGTCGCTGTCGAAACAGGTGTTGCGTCCCGCCGCCGCCGGGTTGAACACATCGTTGTCGCCGTCGCCGTCGATATCGTCGCCGACAGCGAAAGTCGCGTCTTCCTGTAGCGAAGTTGACGGCGAACTGGCGAGAAAACCAGAACCCGCCGGCGTCTCGAAGGTTAACTCGTTGATGAAGTCAAATCGCCGGTTCCCGTTGCCGATGGTCCGGACCTGGCCGACATTCATGCTGATAAAGGACGTTCTGATCGCATTCCAGCTCTGGAATGAAGCTTGGAATTCTGCTGCGAATACTGACGCCGGAATGGTCGTGTTGTTGAAGCTGATCGCGGGGATCGTGTCCACCGTATAGACGATGTTTGAACAGCGAGCGTCCCAGAAGATCGGCACGATTTCGACATCTTCTATGCCTGGAAACTGCGTCGATTGTCCCGTGAATTTGAACGTGTCGAGGCGTCCGCCGGCGGATGCCGGCCCGGCCAATGCCACGGCGGCCGCGCACAGGAGAGAGCGTTTCATGGTTGTCACCTTTTTCATCTGCTGTGCGCCTACTCGTTATCCATCGGACCGCGCTTCAGGCCGCGCGATTTCTCAGCGCGGATGCGCGAACTGGCTTGTGGAAGCGTTTCGTCCTTGTCAGCTTCAGGCAAACGCACCCGTTTCTCGCCTGAGGCTTCCGTCACTCGGATTGCGCCTTGCGAAAAACCGACGACCTGATAGTCGCCTTCAATTGTCGGCGTTGGCGACAGGAATAAAAGCGATTCGGTGCCGACCAGAAAAGCTGGCGTATCCGCCGTTGATTCCGAAACGCGGAACTTGCCCGGCTTGAAGGAGCCGCCCGGCGTGACGACATCGATTTCGCCGCTGGAGCCGCCGACAATAGCATCCTCGACCTCGAAGGTTGTGACCGTCACGACGCCGTCCGCCGTCGCGATCGTTTTGGAAGCCTTCACCTGTCCGACGACGACGACATTGGACTGATCGACCAAGTCGGCGAAACTCAGCAGTTTGAGCGATGTCGCATGGGCCGATACGGCGCAAAGCGCGCCGCCCCCAACCAGCAGCGCCAGGCGCAGCCGTTTCATCAGCATACTGTCTTCTCCTCAAGGTGGCGTTGAAGCCGTTTACGTCGCGGCGCACTACGCGGCCGCCGCCCGCCGTACGCGAACAAGGCTACAGGGGGCTACCGGGACGTAAACCTGCGGCGTCGCGATTTGGAGCAAAACGCCAGAAACGGGCACAAAATCATCTGTTTGCGCACATATTCGCCAAGCTACGTTACTCTATCACGTGGCTCGATTGTGCTTTTTCACTCGCACCCTGAGCCGTGCCGTCTAGTGTGAGTCGTACTGCAGAATGCGCGGATAGACTTTCAGCGACCTCAGCTCGGGAGCCCTTCGCGCTTCATCTCAAGCTGCAACCACTCTTCTTCAGCGGCGGCGAGCGCTTTTTCAGCTTGCGCGAGTTCCGTTGCGACCCGTCCAAATGCGGACGAGTCCTTGGCGAAGAGCGCCGGATCGGCGAGCGCAGCCTTGTGCGCGGCTATCTTCGCTTCGAGCTCCGCCATTATTGCGGGCAAATTCTCGAGCGCAAACTTCTCTTTGTAACTGAGTTTTGCGGTTTGAGCCGCGCGCGCCGGCACTGCGGCCGGGACCGCCTTCGGCGCCGTTTTCGAGGCGATTGCAACGCCCGGAACGGCGCCGCGCTGACGCACCATGTCGTCATAGCCGCCGACATACTCGATCCAGCGCCCGCCGCCTCTGTTCTCGGAATCGGGCGCCGGCGCGACGATCGAGGTCGCAACGCCGTTCAGAAAGGAACGGTCATGGCTGACGAGAAGGATCGTGCCGGGATAGTCCGCAAGCGTCTCTTCGAGGAGATCCAGCGTCTCGAGGTCGAGGTCGTTTGTCGGCTCGTCGAGGACGAGGAGATTGGAGGGCCTCGCCAGGGCCGCTGCGAGCGCAAGCCTGCCGCGCTCGCCGCCCGACAGCGCGCTCACCGGCGCCTTGAACTGTTCGGGCGCGAAGAGGAAATCCTTAAGATAGCTTGCAATGTGGCGCTTCTGACCGTTGATCTCGACCCAGTCGCCGCGCCCGTCATTGATCGCGTCGGCGACGCGCATGTCGGATTTGATTTCGGCGCGGCGCTGGTCGAGCGTCAGCATCTGCACGCCCGCGCCGATTTCGATGCGCCCCGTATCCGGCGCAAACGCGCCTGTCAGAATTTTCAGGAGCGTCGTCTTGCCGGCGCCGTTGGGGCCGACAATGCCGACGCGGTCGCCGCGCCCAATCTCGATCGAGAAGTCCGTCACCAGCGGCCGCCCGCCGAAGTCTTTCGAGATCTTCTCAGCGAAGATGACGCGTTTGCCGGACATTTGGCCTTCGGCCGTCGAAAACTTCACAGCTCCCGGCGCGCGGCGCGAGTCTCGCGCCCGGCTGCGCATGTCTTCGAGAAGCCCCATGCGGCGCATGTTGCGCTTGCGCCGCGCCGTAACGCCGTAACGGACCCAATGCTCTTCAGCGGCGATCTTGCGATCGAGCTTGTGGGCTTCCGCCTCTTCCTCTTCCAATGTCTTGTCGCGCCAAGCCTCGAACGCTTTGAAGCCGCTCGCAAGATCGCGTGATCGCCCGCGATCGAGCCAGACTGTCCGTGTCGTGAGCGATTCAAGGAAGCGCCGGTCATGGCTGATGACGACGACGCCGGCGCGGGCGGACGCAAGTTCCGCGTCAAGCCAGGCGATCGCCGGCAGATCAAGATGGTTGGTCGGCTCGTCTAGCAAGAGAATGTCGGGATCTGGCGCGAGAAGGCGCGCGAGCGCGGCGCGGCGCGCCTCGCCGCCAGACAGCGTCGCAGCCGGCGCCGCCGGAGAAAGTTTGAGAGCGTCAAGCAGGCGCAGGGCTTCGTGACCGGCGTCACCTTGCGGAAGGTCGGCCCGCGCATAGTCGCCCGCCGTCGCAAAGCCCCGGAAATCGGGCTCTTGCGGCAGATACGCGATGCGCGCGCCAGGATCGGCGAAGCGGTCGCCGCGATCAGCCTCGACCAGGCCAGCCGCGATCTTGAGCAAAGTCGATTTGCCCGATCCGTTGCGGCCGACCAAGGCGACGCGTTCACGAGAAGCGACCGCGAGCGTAGCGCCCTCGAACAGGGGTGTGCCGCCGAAAGTGAGCCAGATATCGGCAAGTTGCAGCAGGGGCGCGGGCATAGCGTTTCGTAGCGGAGGGCGGCGGCGTTCGCAAAAGCGTTATCGCGCTTGGCGCCAGATCGCGATCAGAGAGCTCAGGCGCACGCTGAGGCGCAATACGCCTCCTCTCGGGAATTGCGCGGACCTATTTTCCATGACGCTTCGGTAAGTCCTGCAATCCGAGACGCACCCTTTAGGGCTTCGTTATGGTGTTTTGTCAGACTGGAACGGTATGAGCGCGCCCAGTGAACGCCACCCACATCCCTTGGCCGATTATCTCGCCACCTCGGGCGAAAGCCGCAGTGCGTTTGCGGCACGCGCCGGCACCACGACGCAGATGATCGCCGGCGTCATTGCCGGCGCTTGCGCCACGGACCTGGCCTCCGCCCGGCGTATGGTGGCCGCATCCGGCGGCGCCGTTGGTCTGGTCGATGTCCTTGCGCCGGGCGCCCGTGAAATTGTCGAGGGCTGCTTTGGAGGGCCGCGGATTAACGCGGCGCTTCTCGCGGCTGTGCTCGAAGTTGTGTCGCCTAACGTGTTTTCGCGCGATTCCGGCGATGCCGCGTTTGCGGCAGATGTCGTGGCAGATATCTACGACGCCATCGGCGCTGTTACGGCTTTGTCGCGGCCGGATCGTCTCGCCGAAGCTCTTCGCCCAGCGCTGCAAGAAAA
Source organism: uncultured Caulobacterales bacterium (assembly GCA_964507915.1). GTDB lineage: Bacteria > Pseudomonadota > Alphaproteobacteria > Caulobacterales > Parvularculaceae > Amphiplicatus. The sequence goes on along the minus strand of CAZDRH010000001.1, from coordinate 164,634 downwards.
CTTCTCAAGGCGTGCGGATCTCGGTGATCCAGACGAAACGGCCCGGCAAGCGGCGCGGCTCTACTTTGCGGCGGAATCGCGCCTTTTGGCGTAACTTCTTGAATTTCCTCAAATTCTAAAAGTGAGCGACGCTGAGCCGCGCGCCAGAGCGCGCGAGCCAGCCGAGCCACATAAAATCTGTTGTCTTCGCGCATCAGGACACGCAAAACGTGTAACAACCGTAGATTGAATTGTATCGACGTGCCAATACTACCTCTGGTTGCGTTTCTAATTTCCAAACCAGAGGAATCCCATATGACCGATCTTCGTAAGGAACAGTTAATGCTGTGGCGTTTCGAAAAGCAGCTGATCGCCCTCGCCGGGACCGTCGCCGCGGGAGCGGCGACCGTGCATTCGGTGGACGGCAAGCTCAGCGGCGCGGCCGTAGCCGGGCTGGACAAGGTGCAAAACGCCCTGCTGCAGCTGGCACAAGCTACGAGCGAAGCTCACGCCGCACTCAACGTGCGGGCGGTGGAGGCCGGTCATACGCTCTGGCAAGCTAGCGGCGGCATTCCGAAATCAGATCCGGTAAAGGCTGTCGCATCAATCCTGGGGATTGGATAGTCATTTTGGCCTACGCCGCATTTTGCGGCGCAGTGCTGATTCTAGCCAACGCTGCGCGGTCGAGAACAATTTTTGTCGCCGCGCAGCTTTTGACCGCCGGGTGGATCGGCTCAATTGCCGCGTGGCGCTTTCTTGACGGACCGGAGCTGCGCTTCTCCTATGTTTTGATCGATGCGACGCTCGCCGTCATGTTTCTTCAAATGTCGCGCGGCCGGTGGTTTCCCGTCGCGCTCTTCGTGATCCATTTCATCATGCTGGCGCATCATTTGATCATCGCCGTGCTCGGCGTTCCCGACAGTTTTATCGGCTTATTCCTCAACCGGCTGTTCGAGCTCGCGCTGGTTTATGTCGGCGGTTGCGCGCTCTATCGGATCCGCGTGCGGCGAACCGGGACCGTCGCAGAAAAGGCGCGCCGCCACTTGCCGCCGCGGCCCTGAGATCATCGCCGCGCGCTCCGCCGGAAAGCGCGCGGCGTTTTTTACGTGCGCGTCTTGCTAGCTGAAGAGCTTCGCCCAGCGGCGCGGTTCGCGCTTTTTCCAGGCGCCGCGGTGATAGACATCCGATGCTATCAAGGGCGCGACCGTCGTCGCTTCGGCGAAAACCATCTGCTCCAGCGCGACGTCGACCTTGCCCCAGGAGCAGGCCTCTTTCAGCGTCGAGGACGAACAGGCGCCGTCGCGGACGTCGGCGACGGTGATCTGCACGGCGTATTTGTGCATCTCGACATCGTCATGGCCGAGAATTTCGGCGCAGACGACCGTATCCTGCACGAAGTTCTTCGGCACGCCGCCGCCGATCATGAAGAGGCCGGTCGTGCCCGCTGCAATCTTGATGTCGGTCAGCTCACGGAAATCCGCGATCGAGTCAATCGACAGATACGGCTTCTTCGCCTTCATCCGCTCGACCTGGTGCTTGACGAGACCGAAGCCCGCCGAAGAATCCGTGAAGGCCGGGCAGAAGATCGGCACGCCCGCTTTGTAGGCCTCTTCAATCAGCGAGCCCTTCTTCTTGGCGTTGCCGTCGGCGAGCCACTTGCCCATGGCGTGGATGAAGGCGCGGCTCGACATCGGCCCCGGCGGCAGCGAATCGGCGATCTCAAGGATCGTGTGATCGCAGCTCTGCAGGTCCTCTTCGTCGATATAGGTGTCGTAGATGCGGTCGATATAAAGATCGCGCAGCACGCGGTCATCAGGCACTTCTTTCGCCTGATAATGCTTGAAGCCGAGCGCCTCGAAGAAATCCATGTCGACGATCGATGCGCCCGTCGCGACAATCGCGTCGACCATGTTGTGGCGGACCATGTCGCGCCAGACATGCATGCACCCGCCGGCCGAGGTCGATCCCGCCAGCGTCAGAAAGACCGACGCGCTTTCGTCTTCGACGGCGGCGTTGATGATGCGCGCGGCGCGAGCGGCGTCGCGGCTGGTGAAGCTCATCTTCTCCCAGGCGTCGATCAGCGGACGCGCGTCGAATTTGGTGATGTCGATATGCTCGACCGTCGCCGAGAGCAGCTCGGCTTTGCGGTTGTCGGTCTTGGCGTTGGTCATGATAGTCGGCTCCTTCGGGTCCACGAGTTGAGGCGAGGACGGATCCGGACCGCGTGAGACTCACGCGCGGAGGGCCGCGAACGAGGCGCTATATAGAGCCGGCTTCCCGCAATGCAAGGGCGAAACCACGATTGGCGGTCCGGCGTGCGCCAGCGCGTCAGAACTGGCTGAAATAGGCCGTCGCCTCTTCCGGCGTGCGGCTCGCCGCATTGCGCCACTCCCGCACCGTGTCGGCATTCCGGAGCGTTCCGTCTGCAGACAGAATGAGGAGGGTCGGCGTGTTGAGAAGCTCGGCGACGCCGTAGCGCCGCGGGATGTGCAAATTGCGGTCGCGCATGCCGACATCGACCCAGGCAAGCTCGAACCGCTCCGCGATCAGCCGCGCAAGATCAGGACGCTCGAACAGCGCCGCGAGTCCGCGGCTGTCATGGCACCAATTGCCGCCAAGAATAAGCAGGACGCGCCGCCCCGTGAGCCGCGCACGGGCAAACGCCGCGGCGACATCGGCATCGGCGTCCGCCGTTTCGCTGAACGGTCGGGGCTCGCGCGCCTCTTTGGGGCGCGCGGCGCTTTCGACAGCGCGCACGGCGAGACGCATCAGCGCCTCCTCGGCGGCGTTGAAGCTTGGATGCGCGCTCTTACCTGGCGGCTGCGACGTTCCGGTGACAGCGAAAGAGATCAACGCATCGTGGGGACGGCCGCGCACGGGGTCCGCTTTCAGCCGCCACATGCCGGCGTAAAGCCCGAACGCCTCCCCAGCATGGCCTTCAAGTTCGGCGCCCGGCAGAAACAGTGCATTTCCGGCGACGCGGTGAACGCCCGCGCCGAAGGCTTCAAAGTAGCCCTCATCCGTCGCGCCATTCTCCGTTTGCGGATCATAGCGCCAGAGCGGTTCTGCGCGGCCCGGCTCGGCGTCGAGGCGGCGGGCGAGGATGAGAAGATCGAGCGCGCTCGCGCGGAGGCCCCCTTGCGGTGAAAAAAGCGTCGGGTTGGCGCCGGGCTGGTAGGCCGAAAGATAAGCGGCGGCGTCAAGACCGTCTCTCATCCTGAAAACGGGGAGCGCGCCCGTAAGCGTCGCGGCGTCGTCGGTCTGCGCCTTCCACACGCCGTCCTCTTTCCGATAGAGCGTCGCCCCCTTGCGTCGCGCTTTCGCAGAGACGCCCGACCAATTGAAGCCGGCGTCGAGCCCGAGCGGCGCAAGGACGCGCGTGCGCACAATCTCGTCGAATCGTTCGCCTGTCGTGCGCTCCATGGCCGCGGCGAGGACGCCGTAATTGATGTTGGCGTAGGTGAAATAGGCGCCAGGCGCCCGGCTTGCGCCCTTCTCCGGCGCTGCAAAGAGCGCGGGATTGTCGAGCAGCGTCTCAAACCGGTCTGGCGCTTCGACCCAGTACTCTTCCGGATCGCGCAGAGAGGAAAGATGCGCCATCAGGAGCCGCGGCGTGATCCTGGCGTTGGGATAGGCCGGGTTGCGAAAGCGCCGCCCGAGATAGTCCGATACGTCGCGGTCAAGATCGAATTTGCCTGCGCGCGCCAGAGCAAAGGCTGCTTCCGCTGCGGCGAATTTTGAAATTGAGGCGACGCGGATTTTCGTTTCCGGTCGCAAACGGAGGGCGCAAGCGCCGTCCGGCGCGAACTGCGCGCAGCCGGCCGCGCCCGCGAAGACCCTTTTGCCGCCGACCTCCACAGCGAGAACAGCGCCGGCAAGAGGGCCGCTTCCGGCGCCCTCCGCGACGAGACGTTCAAGCGTCGCCTCGATGTCTCGCGGCGCGCTCTTTGCGTGCGCGCACGCGGGAACAATGCCCATAATCGCTGAGACAGTCAGCACGACGAGAGGTGCGGCGGGTCTGAGCATGGGGCTCTCCTTCAACCGAAATAGGCTTTGAGGCGGCGGCCCGCGTCTTCGAGCACGTCGCGCTTCTTGCAGAAACAGAAGCGCGCAAGATAGGATGGCGCCTCATCCGTTGTCGGATAAAATGCCGAAATCGGAACGGCGGCGACCTTGGCTTCTTCGGTGATGAGACGGCAGAAATCACTGTCGCCGCCCTTGAAGCCGACCGATCGTGTGTCAGCCAGCATGAAATAGGTGCCCTCGCAGGCGAGAACGGAGAAGCCGGCGCCCTCGAGCGCCGCGCGCATGATGTCGCGCTTCCCCTGCATCGCCGCGGTGAATTGCTCGTAATAGCTGTCCGGGAGATCGAGACCTTCCGCAACAGCCTTCTGGAGATGCGGCGGCGACGTGTAGGCGACGAATTGGTGGGCTTTCATCACGCCCTCGATCAGCCTTTCCGGACCCGTTAGGTAGCCGATGCGCCATCCCGTCAGGGAAAACGTCTTGCCGGCCGAGCCGATGCGGATTGTGCGCTCCCGCATGCCGTCGAAAGCAAACAAGGTCTCGTGGCGGGCGCCGTCATAGACAAGATGCTCATAGACCTCGTCGCAGAGCGCGATGAGGTCATGACGGCGGCAAGCCTCCGCCACGACATCAAGATCGTCGCGCCGCCAGACCCGCCCGGTCGGATTGTGGGGCGTGTTGATCGCAATGAGCTTCGTCCGGGGGCTGATCGCCTCTGCGAGCGCAGCGGCGGAGAGCCGCCAGTCTGGCGGCTGCAAAGGGATGACGACGGCCTTTGCGCCCGCCGCCTCGACCATCGGCAGATAAGAATCATAGAACGGCGCAAGCAGGATCGCCTCGTCGCCCGGCTGCAGCAGCGCCAGAAACGCGCTCGCAAGGCCTTCTGTCGCGCCGGCCGTGACAAGCACTTCGCGCTCAGGATCAATATCGAGTCCGTAGAACCGCTTATTCGCGCGCGCGACAGCGGCGCGGAGCGCCGTCACACCGGCGACTGGCGCATATTGATTGCCGTCTTCAAGGATCGCTCGCGCGGCGCTTTCGAGAATGGCGCGCGGCCCGTCTTCGTCCGGAAAGCCCTGCCCGAGATTGATCGCGCCATGCCGCCGCGCCAGACCCGACATCACCTGAAAAATGGTGACGGGTCGCTTTGCAAAAACCGGATTGAGCGCGCGGGACATGACGAGGCCTCTCGGCGGCGCGGGCGCGTCAGCCCCGCGCAGGAAAGCAGCGGTCAGATCTTAGAAGGGTAGACCGGCTGGATATCGACCGGCAGGCCCGTCAGCGTGGTGATGACGCCGCTCGCCTCTTCATCGAGAACCCCCGTCTCATCGAGAAAACGTTTCGTGCCCTGATAATCGCCGTTCCCCTGCAGCACGACGACGTCGCGCGTGAGGTCCGAGATCGCCTTTTCGAGTTTCGGAAACTCGATCCGGAAGCGTTCCGCCTCCGCGTCCCAGGAAACGGCGCCCGCGCGGCGGAAATAGGCGTATTGGAATGCGGCGCCCTTGCCATGCGCCTCAGCGACTCCAAAGCGCATCGCGCGGAAGAGGCCGACGAAATAGGTCGAAAGGAACTGCTCTTTCTCCGCCGCTGGCAGTTCGCCGCGCTTCATCAGGTAAAGGATATTGTAGGCGCCCATGACGTCGGCTTTGCCTTCCTCAAGCGCCGAGGAGAGTTCCTTCAGCTCCTCCCCGACCGTCGTCGCCTTGCCGTCTTTCACGATGGAGCCCGGCCCCATCGAATGCGCCAACTCGTGGAACAGCGTTTCGAGGCCCATGAATTTCTGGCCAAGCTTGGAGGCCTGTTCGGGGACGAGCACATAGGCGGCCATCGGCGCCAGGATGCGCTCGAACTTGGCGTCCATCACATTGGACAGGAGGACCTTCTTGGCGCCTTTGGCCTCGCGCACGCGTTCGTCATTGGGCAGATTAAAAGCGATCGTCTGCACGCCGGGCACATTGTCTCCGCCGCCGCGCACTTGCTCGGCGACGACGATCGGCGACTCAAAGCCGCGATTGAAGTTCTTGTACTTCTCATCGACCGGGAGGTTCGCCTCCATGTCGCGCAGATAGTTCTTGTATTTGGCAAGCTTGGCGCTTTCAGCGGGATTCTTGACCGTTATGAACGCCTCGAACGCCGCCTTGTAGCCGAGAAGTTCGTCCGTATAGACCTCATAGGGCCCGATGGCGGGCTCGATCGGCCCGTCAATGTCCATCCAGGCGAGCTCCGACTGGAAATAGTCGTCGTTGAGGAGCGCTGCGGCGCGCAAATTCAGGAAATCGCGCAAGGAGCTGTTTTTGGCGAGCGCGGCGGCCTGGCGAAGTTTCGCGGCCGCGGGCTTCAACTGGTCTGCGTAATACTTCGAGTAGGGAATCGCGACGAGCCTGTCGCCGTCGCGACGGATCACCGTATACGGACTTTTGAACGCCGCCTCGTCAGCGGGGTGAGCGGCGATCCAGGCTTCGAATTCCTCCTTCGTCATGTCTGGCGGATAAAAACCGGCGCCCGCCGGGCGGGCCTTCTCGCCCCAGAAGGGCCGATTGTCGTCGACGGTGTCCCAGGGCCCGAAATGAAGGTCGAAGAGGTCGAGCAGCGCCGCCTTCTCCGGGGCTTTGCTTTCCGCGATGGCGGCGCGCGTCGCCGGATTGTCTTCCGAGACCTGGCGCAGATAGATCGCCGACATGTCGTCGGCGAAGGCGATCAGGAGATTGACGATCTTCCGCTCATCGGCAGTGAGAAAGGAAATGTCGGGCGCCATCTCTACGCGCGCAAATTGGGCGCGCATTTCCGTGAGACGCTCCGACAGTTCGGGCGGCGCTGGGTCCTCTGCCGTGGCGGCTTCAACGGCCTCAGGGGTCGCAGGCTTTTGGTCTTTCGCGGAATTCTTGGGCGAACAGGCCGCGGCGAGAGCAATCAGCGAGAAAGTGACAAGGCGGCGCACAACGTCTCCAAGACTAAATCTTGATTTTGCGCGAGAATACGCTCCGTAAGGGCATGATTAAAGGGCGCGCGGCGCCGCGTTTTGGCCACAGGGGCGCGACACATACCCCTGAGCCCTCCGCGGACGCTTGGCGCCCGAGGGGCAACCGCCTTAGCTAGGAGATAGACTTGCGGTTTCGGGGGATCAGAATGGCAGGCCGAAGCACCGCTTTGCTGGCTGGGATCGCGCTTGCTTGCGTGGTCTTCGCCCAAGCGACTAACGCTCAGACCGGCGCGGAGACTGTCGCCGTTGCGCCAGCGGCGGATCCGGCTTTCGGCGACTGGCTCAGCAGTTTTCGGGCGGAGGCTGCCGCGGCCGGCGTCGATGCGCGGGTGATTGAGGAGAATTTCGCCTCGATTGACATGATCCCGCGGGTTTTCGAACTCAACGACAACCAGCCCGAATTCAGCCGGGCGGTCTGGGACTATATTGACGGCGCGGTCTCCGAGTCGCGCGTCGCGACCGGCACGCAAAAATTCGCCGAGAACCGGGCGCTTCTTACCGACATCGAGGCGCGGTACGGCGTCGATGCGGCGACCATCGCGGCGATCTGGGGCATGGAATCCTCCTACGGCGCGATCCTTGGCGACTATGACACGCTGTCCGCGCTCGCGACGCTCGGCTGGAAAGGCCGCCGCATCGCCTATGGCCGCTCGCAATTGCTTGGCGCCTTAAAGATTATCCAGAACGGCTATGCGACGCGCGCCATGCTGCGCGGGTCCTGGGCCGGCGCGATGGGCCAGACCCAATTCATCCCGACGACTTATCTGGCCTACGCCGTCGATCATGATGGCGATGGGCGCCGAGATCTTTGGGCCAATCTCGGCGATGTTTTCGCCTCGACGGCGAATTACTTGTCTGCGTCAGGTAAGAAGAACAGCGAACCCTGGGGCTTTGAAGTCGCGCTGCCGGCGGGATTCGATTACGCGCTCGCTGACATCGACATTCGCAAGCCGCTTGTGGAATGGGCCGCGGCTGGCGTGCGCGGCATGAATGGCGATCTCCTCCCAGGACGCGATCCCAATCTGCAGGCCCGCATCCTGGCGCCGGCCGGCGCGCGGGGGCCCGCCTTCGTGGTCTTCGGCAATTTCGAGGCGATCCTCAAATACAACAATTCGACCGCTTATGCGCTTGGAGTCGCGCTACTGTCAGACCGGATTGCGGGACGCGGGCAACCGATTGTGGCGAGTTGGCCGCGCGGCGACCGGCCGCTGACGCTGGACGAACGCAAGCGCCTGCAGCAAGCGTTGAAGGACCGCGGTTTCGATCCGGGCCCTGTTGACGGCGTGATCGGCGCCGGCACGCGCCGGGCCCTCAGGGCCTGGCAGCAAAGCCGCGGGCTTCCGGCCGACGCCTACGCCTCCGCCGCGACGCTCGAACTGATGCTCGCGGATGAATCGACGATCGCGAACGCCTCGTCGGGAACGCAAGCTTCAGCCGACGGCGCCGCCGTCGAACTCGTCGTCTTTGTCGATGGCAAGGGCCTCGTCCGCAAATCGCGGATCAAACACAGCAGCGGCGACAAGGCGATCGATGCAGCGGCCTTGCGCAAGGTCCGGAAGATGAAGTTCAAGCCGACCCAGCATCACGGCAGGCCAATCGCCGTGTGGAACACGGTGACGGTCCGGATACCGACGAATACGAAATAATCTGTAGCAATTCGTGATATTTTGTGTCCGCGCAGCGTCTTGCTGCAGCGCACAAACGTCGCTACCTGAGCGTGCAATGTTGCGATGCACAAAAGTGAATCACAACGAACCGAAGCACACAGCTGCAACGGGACCCTCGGGAGGGACCCACGCACAGGGAGCAGAGTATGGCCGCCAAGAAAACCGCGACGCGCCGCGTCACCAAGCCGTCTGACGAAGCCGGCGAAACGATGTTCAATGACACTGTCTCGCATTTCGAATCTGCGGCCGATCAGGCTCGTTCGCAGTTCGAGCGGCTCTACGCCAACCTCAACGACCACGCCGAAACCGTCCGCGGCCAGGCGAATGAACTGATCGAAACCGTGCGGGCGAATGTCGAAACCACGCAAGCGCATCTGAAGTCGGTCAACGCCGAACTCGTCGAAGCCGCCCGCACCGAAATGGCTGAAGCGGTCGATTTCGCCAACGAGCTCGCCCGCGCCAAGACCGTTACGGACGCCCTCGAAATCCAGAGATCCTACTGGACGCGTCTTTTTGAAACGCGCGTCGAGCGTGCGCGCGGCCTCACCAACGCGTCGGTCGAAGTGGCGCGCGAAACAATCGAACCGTTCTCGAAAACCTTCGCGGCTGCGTTCTCGCCGTCGGCTTTCGAGCGCTTTTTCCCGGTTCAGAAGTAGTTGCGTCTGTAGCGTCGCGTAGCGTTCAGTAAGCGTATCAAAGGCGGGGTCCGATCGGGCCCCGCCTTTTGCTTTGCCTCGCGACGGCATAGGCCTTGATGCGTCCGCTTCTCGCAGAGGGGCCGCCTTGCGCCATGACCGCTCGCCCGTCCAGACGATCCCTACTCGACTATGCGCGTCTCGACTGGGCGGGCGAGACGCCGCGCTCGCTCGATTGCGGCGACATTTATTTTTCAGGCGCCGGCGAAGCCGAAACGCGCCACGTCTTCCTCGACGGAAACAGGCTCGCGGAGCGTTTTCGGCAAGCGGATCTCTTTACGATCGGCGAGCTCGGCTTCGGCAGCGGCCTCAACTGCCTTTGCGCATGGGATTTGTGGCGCCGAAGCGAACGGCGCGTGAATGCCCGGCTTCATATTCTCAGCATAGAACGCACGCCCTTTGCGCCGGCGGACTTGGGGCGTGCGCACGCAGCGTGGCCGGCGCTCAGCGCGCTCGCCAGGCGCCTGCGCGCGCTGCTTCCGCCGCCTGTGCCCGGCACGCACCGCTTGCTCCTTGATGGGGATGTGTCGCTGACACTGCTCTATGGCGAGGCCGCCGAGACGCTGCCGCGCGCCGAAGCCAATATCGACGCCTGGTTCCTAGACGGTTTCTCGCCTGCCAAGAACGCCGACATCTGGGCGCCGGACATCATGCGCGAGGTCGCCCGCCTTTCAGCGCCAGGAGCGACGATTGCGACCTACACGGTCGCTGGCGGCGTGCGTCGCGGTCTTGAGGACGCCGGATTCGAGGTGCAGAAAAGCGCCGGATACGGACAAAAAAGAGAGATGCTCATCGGGCGTCTCATCCGGCCCTCCGCGCGGCGCGTGCGTGCGCCGTGGTTTGATTGTGTCGGCACTGAGCGTGCGGCTGATCCCCCCCTAGCCCCCCCTTTTCAAGGGGGGGAAAGTTCCGGACTCGGTGCAATTCCCCCCCTTGAAAAGGGGGGGCTAGGGGGGGATCAGCCACACCCCCGAATGGCCATTATCGGCGGCGGCATCGCCGGCGCGAGCCTTGCCCATGCTGCGCGCCGCGCCGGGCTGGAGGCGGTCCTATTCGAGGGACGGGCCCTCGCCTCTGGCGCGTCGGGCAACCCCGCAGGGCTGATCATGCCGCGGCTCGACCTTGGCGACGGCCCCGCGGCGCGCTTTTTTGTTGAGGCTTTTCTGTATACGGAGCGCCTGCTCATCGGCTTGGGAGGCGCGGTCTTCAACCCCTGCGGCGTGCGCCTTGCCGCTGAAGACGAGGACGCCCGCACAAGACTCTCCAAAATCGCCGCCGCAAGGCTCCTGCCAGAAGACTACCTCGCCGCCGACGGCGACACACTGCTGTTAAGGCGCGCCGGCGTCGTCGACCCTTGTGCTTTTGTCAGCGCTCTCATCGAAGGAACCGACATTGTCCCCGCGCGCGCCGAGCGGCTCTTGCAAAAAGGCGAAGCGCTCTATGTGCGTGCAGGCGGCGCAGACGAAGGACCATTCACATCCGTCGTTCTTGCAAATGGCGCCGACGCCTTGCGGTTCGTCGAGGCGCGCGGTCTGCCGCTGACGACGGTCGCCGGCCAGATCGAGTGGTTTCCGGAAGCGCAGCCGCCGCTGCAGGCGCTCGCCTTCGGGCCCTATCTTGCCCCGGCTCCAAAGGGCGGGCTCGTCGTCGGCGCCACCTATGATCGCCACACAGGCAGCGACGCCGTCCAAACGAGCCGCGAAGCGACAGCGCGCAACATCGCCGCCATCGCCCAAATGGCGCCGGACCTCGCCCTAACGCTTGAAGCCGGTCGATCGACGCCACGCGTGAGTCTCAGATGCCAGACGCCGGACCGGTTGCCGGTCGCCGGCCCCCTCCCCGATCTCGGGCATTACGCAGGCGCCTATGACGGGCTGCGAACAGGCTTAAGGCAGGTTTATCCGCGCGGCGTCGCCGTCTCAGGGGTCCAAATTCTTTCCGGGCTCGGATCGCGCGGCCTAGTGACGGCGCCGCTTCTGGCAGAGATGATCGTATCAACGATCGTCGGCGCTCCGGCGCCTGTCGCAATCGGTCTTGCCGAGGCATTGCATCCGGCGCGCTTCTTCATTCGCGGACTAACGCGCTCTGCGGGGCACGGCTCTGCGTAGGCGTAGATTGGCGCTGTCCCCAGCCGCGCGACGCACGTAGCGCCGAACCGAATTCCGTCCTGCCCCAGAAAGGACTATTCAGTCAGTGCTTCGGAGGGGACCCCATGCGGAATTTGCGACTGATAGCCTTGGCGATCGCCCTGTGGGCGACGACCTTTGACGCTGAGGCGCGGCCTGCCTGCCCGCCGAAAGGCTATGACCGTGCGGCGCTTGCAGCGCTCAAGGCCGCCGAATGGCGCATCGATGATGTCGCCGCGCGCGGCGCCTTTGCCCGCCAAATCGTTGTTTGTCTCGCTGCGCCGGACCCGGAGATCAGGGACGGCGCGGCTTATGAGGCGCTGCGCACGATGTTGCGCGCCGGCGCCCTCGATATCGAGACCATGAATGCACTCAATACAGATCTCATGGCCATGCTCGCAGGCCCGGAAGGGCGCGGCTTCGCGCGCCCCTTCGCCGCGCTTACCCTTGCAGAAATTGCGCGCGCCGACAGGCTCGCCGCGTTCCTCACGATGGATCAACGCAGCGCGCTTGTCGTGGCGGCTGCGCGCTATCTCTCCGGGGTCGATGACTATCGCGGCTTCGACGAAACGGAAGGCTGGCGTCATGGCGTGGCGCACGGCGCCGACTTATTGCTGCAGCTCGCGCTCAATCCGAACTTAGGCACGCAAGAACTTGCTGCAATCCGGGATGCGGTAGCCAGTCAGGTAGCGCCCGCAAAGCATTCCTATGTCTTCGGCGAGAGTGAGCGCCTTGCCCGCCCGATCTTGTTCATCGCACGACGCGGCGCCTTCAGCGAGGCCGAATGGACCGCATGGCTGAAAAATGTCTCCAGGATCGAGGGCGCCCCTTTCAGCAGTGCGGCCGGGCTAGCGCGTCGTCACAATCTCGCGTCTTTCCTTTCAGCGCTTTTCATCACCGCCGCCCTTAGCGAAGACCCGAAGTACGACGTTTTGGCTCCGGGGCTAAGCGCCGCGATAAGGGCGCTGCCCTGAACGCAAAAGCACTATCCTGGGTGCCTGCTGAACTCGGAGCATACAATGCTGCGCGTGCCGCGGCGAATTGAGGATGAATCGAAGGCCAATGTGGAAATCAATCCGCTGGCGGAGTAGGCCCGGCGGCGCGGGGCCGCTGGACTGCATTTGTGGATGGGTCAGAAAGTGTGACCACGTCAATCAACCGCTGGATCGCACGGAGACTTTGATATGCTTGCCATATCATCCGCCGGCCGATCGATTCGAACGATGCGGATTGCCGGCGCGTTGGCCGACAGTACAGCGGCCAACAGGTTACGGACGGGATGCGCGCACGACTCGATTATTCTGCGCCTGAAATGGCCGGAAATTGTTGCCCACAACTTTGTTGATTGCAGCATACTGCGATTCCGACAGAGTCGCGCGATTCTGGAGGACGAACCAGGTGACAGTCTCTGAACAAGGCGGCGTCGTCAGAGACCCCGCATAGGTGAAGTAGGCGCGCGTGTTCACAAAGGCGTCTGCGACATTGATTTTGCGTTCGGAAGAAATGACATCACCCGCGCGGAACGGCACCCCGTCGGCGAGCAAGTCTGTCAAGAATCGATTGCGACGGCCAAGATCGAAAATCTGGCCGACAACGACGATTTGCCCGGTCGCCGCATTGCGGAAGACCGCATGCAGTTCGAGCGCGCCGCGTCTGCCCGCGACAGCATGCTCAGAGAGCGTGTGAAAATGGAACTGGAGCAGCCCATAGGAGACGCCGCCGACAACAATATAGCTTCCGGGTTCATACTCTTGCTCGACCGTGTGGCTCGTGTTTCTGAACCGCAACGGGGTCGGCCAGATTGAAAGAGAGAGCGGCTCGAGGCTTCTGTCGAAAACGGGCGCAGTGATGTCTATGGGGGTCTGCCGGGCGCCAGCCTCCGTGGATCGGCCGCAAGCCTCCCACCCGGCTGTCTCACGCCAATAGGCAGGGCCGGTGACGCCGGAATATTGATAATCTGGCGCGGGTTGGGCGTTTGACGCAGACCCGAACGCCATTGCCAAGGTCGCTGCTGCAGCGGCAAACGTGTAAACGAATTTCATTCATCAAACCCCAATTGAGCCGGTCTAAGGCCGCGCAGGCGATCGCCCGGCTACGCAATGAGGGCGAATCACACTGCCGCCGTCAAATCACGATTGGCGCGTCATCCAAAATGTGAGCAATGCTGCGCCAGACGCGTTCATACGCAGACTGAAATGACGCAGGCGACTTTGTACGGGCCGCCGCTGTGAATGGAGCCAACCAATGAAAGAAACGCCGTTCGGCCCCGTCCTCGACAACGTGCTTGAAGGCATCGGCAAGACGCCGATGGTCAAGGTGAACCGGATCGACACGGGTCCTTGCGAACTCTTCCTGAAACTGGAGTCGAACAATCCCGGCGGCTCGATCAAGGATCGCATCGGCCTCGCCATGATCGAGGATGCCGAACGCACGGGCAAGCTAAAGCCCGGCGGCGCCATCGTCGAGGCGACGGCCGGCAATACGGGTCTCGCGCTCGCGCTCGTCGCCGCGCAGAAAGACTATCGCCTCACCATCGTCGTCCCCGACAAGATGGCGCAGGAGAAAATCTTTCACCTGAAAGCGCTGGGCGCCGAAGTGCGCCTCACGCGCTCCGATGTCGGCAAGGGGCATGCGGACTATTATCAGGACATGGCCGAGCGCATCGCGCGCGAGACCGGCGCCTTCTACGTCAATCAGTTCGGCAATCACGCGAACCCGAAAGCCCACGAGACCGTGACCGGCCCCGAAATCTGGGGACAGATGGGCCATGACATGCACGCGCTCGTCGCCGGCGTCGGCTCTGGCGGCACGATCACCGGCCTTTCGCGCTTCTTTGAAAAGACAGCGCCGCATGTCGAGATGATCCTTGCGGACCCGAAGGGCTCGATCCTTACGGAATACGTCAATACCGGACGCATTCCGAACGAAGTCGGCTCCTGGCTTGTCGAGGGCATCGGCGAGGATTTCATTCCGGATGTCTGCGACCTGTCGCGCGTGAAGAAAGCCTACGGCATTTCCGACAAGGAGAGCTTTGAGGCCGCGCGCGAGCTTCTGATGCAGGAGGGCATTCTCGGCGGCTCCTCCTCCGGCACGCTGTTCGCGGCCGCGTTGAAGTATTGCCGCGAGCAGACGGAGAAGAAGCGCGTCGTCGTCTTCGTCTGCGACCGCGGCGACAAATATCTCTCCAAAATGTTCAACGACTACTGGATGTATGATCAGGGCTTCATCAAGCGCGCGCCGCGCGGGGATCTTACCGATCTCATCACGCGCAAGCATTCGGAGCGTCAGACCGTGACGGTGAAGCCGGACGACCGGCTTCTCACCGCCTATGGCCGCATGAAGCTTTACGACATCTCGCAATTGCCGGTGCTGAATGACGACGGGACGATCGCGGGCATCATCGACGAGGAAGACCTTCTCTTCGCCGTCGTGCGCAACCGCGACAAGTTCAAGGACCCGGTGAAGTCAGCGATGACCTATCGCGTCGAGACGGTCGACGCGCATGAAAAAATGGAATCGCTCCTGCCCGTCTTCGCGCGCGGCCATGTCGCCGTCGTGTTGAAAGGCGGCAAGTTTGAGGGTCTCGTGACGCGTACGGACCTTCTCAATCATTTGCGGCTGCAGCTGGCGTAAGAGCCGACCTGAAGCCTGTTGCGATCAATCTGATTGGCCGACTTGGTCTCCGCTCATCCCGGCGAAAGCCGGGATCCAGGGTCGCGAGCGCCGCTGTTTCAAAGACTGGGTCCCGGCTCCTCATCCTGAGCCTGTCGAAGGACGCTGGGACGAGCGGGGAAAGAGAAGCGATTCACGTTGATGGCAACATGCTCTAACGCGCCTTCTCCGCCGCGATCCACGCATCGATCTTCTGTTCAAGCACGGACAGCGGCAATGCCCCGTTTTCGAGCACGGCGTCGTGGAAGCGGCGGACATCGAATTTGGCCCCGAGCGCCTTGGTCGACCGCGCGCGCAGGTCTTTGATCTTGAGCTCGCCGATCTTGTAGGCAAGCGCCTGGCCGCCATTGCCGATGTAGCGGTTCACTTCCGCGTCGATATTGCCTTCGGAAAGGGCGGTGTTCTCGCGCATGAAAGCGACCGCCTGCTCTTTCGTCCAGCCCTTGGCGTGAATGCCGGTATCGACGACAAGGCGGCAGGCGCGCCACATCTCGTAAGAGAGGCGGCCGAAATTCGCATACGGATCTTTGTAGAAGCTGGCCTCAAGACCCAGGCTCTCGGCGTAAAGCCCCCAGCCTTCGGAAAAAGCCGTGAAAAACCCAAAACGGCGGAAGGGCGGCAGGTCGAGTTCCTGCGCGAGCGCGATCTGATGGTGGTGGCCTGGAACGGCCTCATGCAATGTCAACGCTTCGATCTCAAAGAGCGGGCGCGTATTCAACTTTGAGGTGTTCACGCGATAGACTCCGGCGCGCGCGCCGTCGCCGGACGGACGCTCGTAATAGGCCGTGGTCGTCCCTTCGGCGACATCTGCAGGAATCTCCTTCAGGGTGTAGGGCATGCGCGGCAGCTTCCCGAAAAGTTTCGGCATCTCGCCGTCCATGCGCTTGGCGACAACCGCGTTGGCGGCCATCAGCTCCTCGGCGGACTTGGCGTAAAAGCGCGGATCCTCGCGCAGGAATTTCTGGAACGCCTTGAAATCGCCGTTGAAGCCTGTCGATGCGATGACGTCGGCCATCTCCTTGCGGATCCGCTTGACCTCGCTGAGGCCGAGCGCGTGGATGTCTTCGACCTTCATCGCCGTGGTCGTGTACAGGCGCGCGCGGTATTCGTAGAAATTGCGCCCGCCCGGCAGATCGGCAAGCCCGATCGTCTTGCGGCAATGCGGCGCGTATTGCGTACGATAGAAGTCGGCGAAGGCGTTCAGCGCCGGGACGAAATCTTTCTCGATCGACGACTTCGCGGCCGCCTTGAGCGTCGCCCAATCCTTCGCCGAGATTGATTGCGGCTTGGCGTCGAACGGACGCCACAGCGCGCTCTTTTCCGCCGTATCGACAGCGTGGAACACAACGCCGCTCTCGAAGCGCTCCATGATGACGCAAGGCTGCGTCCAGCCGGCTTTGACGCCGGCGGCGAGGCGCTCTTCAACCGCCTTGAAATAGCCGGGCGCAAGCTTCAGCCGCGCGACATAGCTCTGATAGTCGGCCTTGGTGAAGAAGGGGAGATCGTCCGGAAGACCGGTGAGGAATGTGTGCGGCCCGCCGCGGCCGGAGATGGCGAGATATTTGCCGCCGAATTGCGCGGCTTCGACATCGTTCGCCAATTGCAGCTTGAGAAGGTCGTAATTGAGCTTGTCCGCGTCTGAAAGCGCCGCGCGGTCAATGGCGGCAAGGCGCGCAAGGAAGCCGCGGGAGGCTTCGACATCGGCGTCATAAGCAGCGAGCGACGGATCATCGAGCGCGTCATCATAGTCGCGGACGCCGAGCGTCGTCGCAAAGGTCGGGCTCTGCTTCAGCGACCAGGACCATTGGTCGTCCATCGTCTTTCTGAACGCGTCCGCGGCACTTTCGGCGAAGGCCGACGTTGAAAGGCAGAGGGCCGCAGCAGAAGCTGCAAATCTGGCGAGACCGCGCATGAAGAACTCCTAAGGATCTCTAGGCCGCGTCGATCACGACGCGGCTGACGATGGCCATCACGGCCGAAGCGAGGACGATGAAGTAGAGAAGGCTGATCATCAGCGCGGAATAGACGGTCTTCACCCAGCCGCGCCCATAGGCGTTCTTGAGAGCCGCAATGAGATAGACGAAGAGCGCGACAGCAATACCGAGGCCGACATAAGGGACATCAAACTGCGCCGCGACAATGCCAAGGCCCGTGATGACAAAAAATGCCGCATGCAGATGCAGCGACTGCAGCACATTGTCGAACAGGAGCGCGTCTTTCTTGCCGCGAAAGAAGATCGAGAGGATGAGCGCGAGGATCGGCGTCATCAGGAACATGATGCGCGGAATCCAGGCATTGAGCGACTCGTTGAACTTGTCCGGATTCTGAGCGGCGAAGGTCGCGCCGCGCACCGCGCGTTCAACAAAGTCGATAACCTTCTTTTCGTCCTCTCCGACGCCCGGCTCGATTTCCATGTCGAAGCATTCAGAAAGTTCCGGGCGGCCCGGATTGATGTCCTTGGCGCGCACGAAGAACTTTAGCTCGCCGCCGGTCGGACAATTCTCCCGCCGGACGACAGGGCGCGCGACGGGCTTGTCGCTGCCGCCGACATAAATTCCGGGCGCCTCTTTTTTTTCTCCGCCCTCCGCGACCTCGACCGGCGGGGCCTGTTGAGCTTTTTCAACAGCGTCCGCCGCCTTGTCGCGCGCTTTGTCGTCGACGCCCTTCAGATCGTTTGCATCGACCTGGAAATTGATGCCGCCTTCGCCCGGCTTGTCGCCATAACGCAAGTCGAAGGCGGCAAAATAAGTATGCGTCAGGGACAGCGTCAGGAAGAACAGGAAGCTGACGAACAGGAACATCCGGATCGGCGGCGTGTACCGCGAACGCGCGCCGTGGCTGTATTCGCGCGCAGCGACGCCGGGCCTCGTGAACAAGGAGACCGCCGTGCGCCACATGCGCGAGTCGAAGTCGAAGGTCTCGCGCAGGTAGTCCCAGAAAAGCACAAACACGTTGCGCCGCATCGCGTCATGCCGCTGGCCGCAGGTCTGACAAAATCTGCCGGCGACCTGGGCGCCGCAGGCAAGGCAGGCCGCCGCGCCGATAGCGCCGGCCGCCGCCGCTTCTCCGGCATCGACGACGCCATCAATGACGCCGTCTTCGACGTCCGCATCCAGGTCCGCGCCGCTCATTTCGCCCCTCCACGCGCAGAATAGCGAAAGCCGCCGCGATTGGCGACAGGGATACCCAAGGGTTCCGCGGCGCGCCCGGCGGTTGTAAAAGCGCGGCATGCTGACGACCCGCTTTGCGCCCTCGCCGACGGGATATCTCCATCTCGGGCATGCGTTTTCGGCTTTGACAGCGTTTTTCGCCGCGCGCGAGGCTGGCGGGCGCTTTCTTCTCCGCATCGAAGATATCGATGAGATCCGCTGCAAACCGGAATTTGAAACGGCGATCCATGAGGATCTCGCCTGGCTTGGACTCGCATGGGAAGAGCCGGTCCGCCGCCAATCGGCGCATTTTGCCGACTACGCCGCGGCGCTCGAACGGCTGAAGGGCCTTGGCGTCGTCTATCGCTGCTTCAAGACGCGCAGCGACATTCTCGACGAAATCGCCCGCGCGCCGCATCTTGCAGCGGAGGGCCCCGAGGGGCCCGCCTATTTCGGCGCGCCCCTCCCCGCCGAAGAGGAGCGGTCCATGCTCGCCGCCAGCGCGCCCTATGCGTGGCGCCTCTCCGTCGCAGCGTCACGGACCGTCCTCGGCCCGGCCTTCAACGCGCTCGCCTTCACCGCAGAAGGCGCAAGCCCGAACGGCGAAAGCGGCCGCATCAATGCGCGCCCCGAGATTTTCGGCGACGCCGTCATCGGCCGCAAGGATAGCGGCACGAGTTATCATCTCGCCTCCATTGTCGACGACGCGTTGCAGGGCGTGACGCACGTCATCCGCGGCGTCGACCTTTTCCACGCCGCCCACCTGCACCGGCTATTGCAGGCGCTGCTTGGTCTTCCCGAGCCGCGCTACATCCATCATCGTCTGCTGTCGGACGAAACCGGCCGCCGCCTCGCCAAGCGCGACAAGGCGGCGACCTTGCGCGCTCTGCGCCAAGCGGGCGAGAGCGCGGACAGCGTGCGGGCGCGGCTCGGCTTTGCGTGAGCGCGGCGCTGATCAGCCGTTGAGCGTCGAGACGCCTTGCGGCGCATAGCGCGCGCCCGCGACCGCTTCGGGCGGCACTGCGCGCTCAATGCCGGCGATATCATCGGCCGAAAGCGCGACGCCGAGCGCCTCAAGATTTTCATAGAGACGCGACAGGCGCTTCGTGCCCGGAATCGGCACAATATCGTCGCCCTTGGCGAGCACATAGGCGAGCGCAATTGCAGCAAGCGTCGTGTTCTTGGCCTTGGCGACGCTTTCGAGCTTGTCGACGAGGGAGAGATTGTCCTTGAGTGCGCCCGCTTCGAAGCGGGGATTGCCGGCCATGCGATAGTCGCCCTTCGGGAAATCCGACGCGGTGCGGTACTGGCCCGTCAGGAGCCCGCGCCCGAGCGGCGAGTAGGCGACGAACGCCGCCCCGATGCGCCGGCAGGCCGGGATCATCTCGCGCTCCATCTCGCGCGTCACGATCGAGTACTCACTTTGCAGCGCCGAAATCGGATGGATGCTGTGGGCCGTTTCGAGCGTTTCGGCCGAAACCTCCGAAAGCCCGAGCGCGCGGACTTTCCCGGCCTTCACCAGCGCCGCCATGGCGCCGACGGACTCTTCGATTGGCACGGAACGATCGCGGCGGTGCATATAGTAGAGGTCGATGACGTCGACGCCGAGGCGCTTCAACGAAGCGTCGCAGGCTTCGGCGATGTATTTCGGATCATTGGAAAGACCCTGAAACGATCCGTCCTCGCCGCGGCGGATCGCGAACTTCGTGGCGAGCACCACCTTGTCGCGGCGGCGCTTGAGGAAAGCCTGCATCTGCTTCTCATTGCGGCCGGCGCCATACATGTCGGCCGTATCGAAGAAGGTGACGCCGCGCTCGAACGCGCCTTCGAGCACAGCGTCGGCCTCCTTGTCCGACAAGGCTTCGCCGTAGAACTCGGCAAGGCCCATGCAGCCATAGCCGATGCGGGATACAGAAAGGCCGGAACGGCCAAGAGGGACGGATTTCATGCGTGATCTCCTTGAAAGGGGCGACAGCCCAAGAGGCGCCGCAGCGCCGGGGACGGTCAGGTTTGTATGGGATAGCGAGGACCCGCGTGCCGCGCCGGTCGCGTCAGCAGCGAAAAGCTCAAGAGCGCGCTGCGGGACTGCCGGATGATGAGGCGGACGCGAAGATCTGACCTCGCAGCGGTCTTATAGGCCGTCACCGGTCGCCCGTCAAAGCGTCCGGAGATCACGCTTGCGCGAGAGCCTTGCGCTTTCTCTTTACCCTGACAATGCGCTGCGCCGAGCCTCGCTTGCGCCGATCGGCGTTGAAACCGGCGGCGGAAGGGCCATGTTTGCCCTTCGGAGCCCTCGCTCCGGAAAGGAGCGATGAGATCCATGTTCCGCGCGCACCCCTTCGGACCCAGAGCCGATATCGGCCCCGCGAGTCTCATTCTCAACGCGCTCTGGCTTGTGCTCGGCGGCGCCTTGGCGGCATTCGGCTGGTTCACGGCCGCGCTCATCATGTGCGTGACGATCATCGGCATTCCCTTTGCGCGCGCGGCGTTCGACAATGGGCTCTACACGCTCTGGCCTTTCGGCGTGCGCACGCTTGACCGCGCCGCCGTGTCCGGGCCGGACATTGGGACCGGGTTCTTCGGCTTTATCGGCAATGTCGTCTGGTTCGTCCTGGCCGGCTGGTGGCTGGCGCTCGCGCATGTTCTGGCGGCGATCGCGCTCGGCATCACGATCATCGGCCTGCCCTTCGCCTGGGCACATCTGAAGCTCGCAGGCTACGCCCTATGGCCCATCGGCCGCGCGCTCGTTTCCACGGACTTCGCACGCGGCCGTTGATTGAGACCCAATCCTATTGCGGCGCGCGGCGCGCCTGCTCGGCGACCGTGCGACCGGCTTCGAGGACGGGCATGCCCGCTTCAGTCGGGATGTAGATGACGTCCTGACCGTTCTCGCCGAGCTTGTTGATCCAGAGATAGCGCAGATAGCCCTCGGGCCCGCCGAGACCTGCCGCGATGATTTTGTTCGCTTCCGCGACGCCCTTGGCGCGCTCGACCTCTGCAGCGGCATAAAACTTCGACGCTTCGAGGCGGCCCTTGGCTTCCTCGATCTGCACTTTGCGGGCGTTTTCAGCCTCCGCGAGCGCAGCGCGGCCAGAGAGTTCGGCGCGCCAGACGTTCCATTGCGGCAGTACGAACATCGCCGCCGCCGCGATCAACAGCGCGAAAACCAGAACAAAAAAGCCGCCAACAGTTCTCATGAACCCCTCCATGGACGACGCCCCTTAAGCTAACTCCCAGGGAATATGGCGTGGACAATCCAAGGAGGCGAGTGACCCGGGAGCCCCAATTGGGAAAAACTTCCCTCCCGATCAGCGCCCGCCCCTACCATCGGCCCACAGCCCGCGTTAAGATTTCGGCATGGACCGAGGGGTGTTCATGGGCCGGCGGCCTTACGGCCGTCGCGGATCGGGGGGAGTGCGCGCCGCCATGAAAACGGCGGCCTTGGCGCTTGGCGCGGCTTTCCTCCCGCTTTCGATCGTCTCTCCTGCGTCTGCGGAAATACCTGCAGCGACGAACAAGGGCGACGCCTGGGTCGTCACTCAGGAGAGCTGGGGCCCTGAGCACGAAAAGGGCTATGCCGAATTCGTGCAGGCGATCGGCCGATCGGACTGCGACAGCGTTTCAGACTGCCTCGCCGATCCCGCCAATCCCTATCGTGATGAAAACGACCCGCTGCTCTTCGGCGACTGCGCCGACATGGCGTTCGTCCTGCGCGGCTATTACGCCTGGAAGCACGGCCTGCCCTTCGCCTATCAGAACGCCATGCGCACCGCTGACGGCAGCGGCGAAGACCTGCGCTATTCGTCAAACGGCAATGTGGTCGCGGGCAAACGCATCGCGCACGGGGCGACGCCGGTCAGCGCCAAGAAATTCCTGTCCGGAATCGGCAATGAAGTGTCGACCGCGATGTTCCGCACCCACCCGGTGAAGGGCGGCGGCAAATTCTACGACGACTTTTATCCTGTCGACATCACACGCGACGCCGTGCGTCCGGGTTCGATTGCCTATGACATTTACGGCCATGTCGGACTCGTCTTCGACGTGCTCGAAGACGGCCGCATCATGATCGTGGCCTCGCACCCGGACCACACGATTTCGCGCACGGTCTATGGCGCGAACTTCATGCGCGCCAAGCCCGAACTGGGCGCTGCAATCAAGGCCTGGCGCCCGATCACCCTCAAGGGCGCCAAGCGCCGCGCCGACGGCTCACTTGCCGGCGGCCAGATCGTCGCCGGGAAGAACGAAGAGATCGCTGATTTCTCGCTGATCCAGTTCTTCGGCAACACCAAGGAGCCCGAAGGCGCGCCCTGGTCGCAAGGCGCTTTCGTGTTCGAGGACCGCACGCTCTCCTTCTATGATTACGTGCGAAGGAAGCTCGCCGCGCCGGGCTTCCGCTATAATCCCGTCGATGAGCTCGCGCACGGCCTCGACGAAATCTGCGGCGCGGTGCGCGACCGCAAGACCGCCGTCGATATCGCCGTCGACTACAAAGTGCCGTTGCAGCCGCACCCGAACATCATGCCGCTCAACATTTACGGCACCTATGGCGACTGGGAGCGCTTCTCGACGCCGTCGCGCGACGCGCGCCTGAAAGTTTCCTTCATCGAGTTGCGGCGCGAACTGCAGCGCCTGGTCGATAAGGTCGCGGCGAATGACCCCAGCGTCGTTTACGAAGGCGCCGACCTGCCAGGCGACCTCTGGAAGACGTTTCTGGCCAAGAAAGAGCAGTGCGGCATCGTCTATCGCCGCTCTGACGACAGCCGCGTCCGGCTCAATCTTGCCCACATCATGGACCGTCTCTGGGACCTCTCTTTCGATCCCTTCCATTGCCCGGAACGGCGCTGGGGCGCCAAGGATGGCCAGGAATTTGAGACCTGTACGGACGATGCGCTGAAGACGCGCTGGTATGAGGCGCAACGCTATCTGCGCTATCAGGCCGAGCGCACCTATGACGTGCGCATGGATTTCAGGCTTGAGCAGTTGAAGTCGCCGGCAGAAGCAAAGCCGGAAGACGGCGGCATCGGCGCCGAAGCTCCGGCCGATCATGACATCCGCAAATACATCGTCAGCCTCGCGCCGGCGCCGGAGGCTTTGACTGCCGGCTATGTTGAGGGCGCGCCGAAAGTCTATCGCGTGGGTCAGACCATGCCCGCTGACACCTGGGTTCCCTTCTGGCGCGCGGCGCTCAAACACGCGGATCCAGGCCCGAACCCGCTCGCCGAGCCTGAGGCCAAGCCTTAAGGCGGCCAGCGTTCGCCCGCGACAATTGGGCGCCGGTCCGCTAGGCTGGGGTCGGCGTATCTAAAGCGTCACCAATGGAATTCGGAGCGCGCCATGAGCGGCCTTGTGTTCTTCCTCATCCCGATCGGCCTTGCGGCGACGGCGATCATCCTCGGCGTCGGCATCTATTCGCTGGCCAAGGGCGGCGCTTTCGCCAAGGAAAACTCCAACAAGCTGATGCGCCTGCGCGTCATGGCGCAGGCCGTGACCATCGGGCTGATGATGCTGTTCCTCTGGCTTGTGCAGCAGGGAAAGTAAGACAGTGCGGGCCATCGGGACGGCGTTATCGGCTGCAGCGCTGATTGCCTCAGCAGCGGCGGCGGATCCTGCCCCGTCGCACGAGGCTGCGCCGGCGGATCTTGGCGCGAATGCGCGCCTTCATGGGAAAGTCTTCGCTTGGGCGCTCGCTGGGCGCGCCGCGGATAATGGTCAGTGCCGGGAGGAGTGGCGGTTCGGGACGGATGGACTGCTGACGGTCCGCAGCGGCGAGGAGACCGTGACAAAGCAATATCGGCTTGAGACGATTCCAAATGACCCGATGCACTTGCTCAGGACGACGCTGCTCTCCTCCGATGGAAAGCCGGACTGCAAAGGCGACACTTACGGCGCGGCGGGCCCGCCGATCGGAAGAAAAGATCTCGTGCATGTGCAGTTTCTGAACGACGGATCGTTCTTCACGTGCGGTTCGACTGATGGGCTATCCTGCTACGGCGTGGCGACCCCTCGACTTGAGCCCGCACGCTGAATCCGTCTCAGCGCGGCGGGCCGCCGAAGCGGTTATGCGTCGCCGCATTTTCGCTGATGCCGACAATGCCCCGAACCGTCAGCGCATCGGCTGTGCACTGGTAGGCAAAGCCGCTTGACCGCGTATTCGGCGGATCTTCGGCCTTGGACAAATTCTGCGTGACAGGGCCGATTTCCATAATGATGCGCTGGAGCACGTTGTGTTTCGTCCAGGTCCACCAGCCTGCGCCGCGGTCCCTTATCGTCCAGTCGAATTCATGGTCCCCAGACGTCGTTGAGGTTTGGATGATTGATCCGCCTCGCCCGGTGGTGACGCAGCGATTGGTGTAATTGTTCCACCGCACGCCGCCTTTGCCGTCGGGATTAAACCATAGGGTCCAATCGCCATTGGTGTAGCTGCAGGTCTGCGATGCGCCGGCTCCTGCAATGGCGGGTCCGCCGATTTCCCGGGCCGAGCGCGCAAACCCGTCGAGCGACTCCGCCGTCGGCTGCCATTCGCCGATGAGGCAGCAGGCGCGCTCGTCGAGTTCTTCCGGATCATCGACGACAAGTGTCGCCGCCGCCGGGTCATCGACGGTGAGAACGAGCGCGCGGTAAGCCTTGTCTTCGTCGCAGGCGAGAACCCGCGCTGGCGGATCGCTCCACAGATTGGCGCGCTCCGCCATCCGGATACGGACCGAGTCGGGCCCCTCGACGGCGAGCTTGTAGGTCTTTCCCTCCGCAAAACTGAGGCCGTAGCGCGCGACGACATAGGGCTCCGTTGCAAACGGAACCCGGCGAGCATTGGCGATCTCAATGATTTCCCGCGCATTATTGGGCCGGGGCAGCGCCCGGCCGCCCGGCTGGCGGAGGTCGCCGTCCATATAGGACTCGCCGAAGTCTTTCCACGCTTCGATCGGAACAGCGCTGCGCATCGTCGCGAAATGCGCCGACGCATCGCCGCCGCGCGACAACGCCTCAATCAGCGACCGCACGCCGGCGGGGCCGCGCTCCTGGCCGAGCCATGTAAAGAACACCACATTTTCGTAATTCATCGCCATGAGGCTCGTCGTCAGCGATTTCTCATTGAACTCCGCGTAGAAGGGATCGCTGTAAGCGGTCCCCTGCTGGACGAGGTTGGCGAAGTATTCGGCTGACCCCTCCATCCACCAGAATTGATGGTCGCCGAGCGTGCCAAGACGCCAAGTCTTCTGCTGCATGCAATGGAACAGTTCGTGGGCATAGGTGAAGACGAACTCATCGACCGAAATTTCCTCGCCCAATTTGTAGAAGGTGATGAAGCACTCATTCTCATGCGGGCTCCAGGCCGCAGCATGCGCGCGCACGATTTCGCCCTCGTCATCGAATTCGTCCGTGAGCGCCGTCAACAAGACGCTTACCTCGGGCAGGTCGAGAGGACCCATCGCTTCCATCGGCCCCGCGAGACGGTTCGCGAGGGCCTCGACATGCGAGATCCAACGCAGGTCATTGTCGCGCCGGTCGCCGACGACGCCGAGCACGCGCATCTTTGTCAGGCGGCCGCTATGGGGAATCTCGAATCGGGCAAGTTCCACGCAGCGCGGTTCACCGACCGGCCCGCCATCGTTCAATCGGTCGTCAAAGACCCCGAGATAATGGGGCGAGGTACAGCTGCCGAAGGCGAAAGCCGGGCTGAACGATCCCGACACGATCAAAATGAGAAACGCCAAGCCTGCACGCATCGCTATCTCCCCCTGTCGACGCCGATAGAGCGTATCCCTCGCATGGGGCCGGCGCAAACCTACCCGCCGCGCCGGCGTCTTGGCGCGCGGGCGCCGATGTGCATTGCAGGGGCGCCGCCCGGCCAGTATGGTCCGCGCCGATTTCGGGACCGCGGCGCACTTTGCGTCAGGTCCGGCACTCCCTGAAATGGAGCCGCATATGAAGATCCTCGTCCCCGTCAAACGGGTTATCGATTACAACGTCAAGGTGCGGGTCAAATCCGACCAGACCGGCGTCGATCTCGCCAATGTCAAAATGTCGATGAACCCCTTCGACGAAATCGCCGTTGAAGAGGCGATTCGCCTGAAAGAGGGCGGCGCGGCGACCGGGGACATCGTTGTCGTTTCGATCGGGCCCGACAAGGCGCAAGATCAGATCCGTCAGGCGCTCGCCATGGGCGCCGACCGCGGCCTCCTCATCAAGACCGACGCTGAAGTTGAGCCGCTCGCCGTCGCCAAGCTCCTCAAAGCCGTGATCGCCGAGGAAAAGCCCGACCTCGTCATCCTCGGCAAACAGGCGATCGATGACGACAGCAACCAGACGGGCCAGATGCTCGCCGCCCTGCTCGGCTGGGGGCAAGGCACCTTCGCCTCGAAGATTGAGAAGGCCGGCGACAAGATCAATGTGACGCGCGAAGTCGACGGCGGCTTGCAGACGGTCGCGCTCTCCTTGCCCGCGATCGTCACAACTGATCTGCGCCTCAACGAACCGCGCTACGCCTCCTTGCCCAACATCATGAAGGCGAAAAAGAAGCCGCTCGACGTAAAAGACCCCGCCGCTTACAGCGTTGACCTGAAGCCGCGCCTGCAGGTTCTGAAAGTCGCCGAACCGAAAAAACGCACAGGCGGCGCAAAAGTCGCCTCGGTCGCGGAGCTTGTCAGCAAACTCAAGAATGAAGCAGGGGTGCTCTGATGGCTGTCCTCCTCATCGCCGACCACAACAATCAGGCGCTTTCCGACGCCGTCGCCAAGGCCCTCACCGCCGCGTTGTTGATCTCGCCGGAAGTCGACATCCTGGTCGCCGGCATGAATGCGGCCGCGGCCGCGGCGGAGGCCGCCAAACTCAAAGGCGCCCGCAAAATTCTGCATGCAGATGATCCAGCCTTCGCCAAGCTGCTCGCCGAGCCGGCCGCGGCGCTCGCGGTCAAGCTCGCCGCCGGCTATGACGCCGTCGTCGCGCCGGCGACGGCTAACGGCAAAAACATACTTCCGCGCGTCGCCGCGCTGCTCGACGTCATGCAGATCTCCGACGTGATCGCCGTCGAAGCGCCCGACACCTTCGTGCGCCCGATCTACGCCGGCAACGCCATTCAGACCGTGAAGTCGTCAGACGCCAAGAAGGTCGCCACTATCCGCGGCGCCTCGTTCAAGGCGGCCGAATCCGGCGGATCGGCGCCGATTGAGAAAATCGACGCGGGAGAAAGCTCCGCGGTCTCGCAATTCGTGCGCGAAGAGATCGCCAAGTCCGAGCGCCCCGAGCTCACCGCCGCCAAGATCGTCATCTCCGGCGGGCGCGCCCTTGCCAGCCACGAGAATTTCGAGAAACTGATTTACCCGATTGCGGACAAATTGGGCGCGGCGATCGGCGCCTCGCGGGCTGCGGTCGACGCCGGCTATATGCCGAACGACCATCAGGTCGGCCAGACCGGCAAGGTCGTCGCCCCGGCGCTCTATATCGCCGTCGGCATTTCAGGCGCCATCCAACATCTCGCCGGCATGAAGGACTCGAAGGTCATCGTCGCCATCAACAAGGACGAGGAAGCGCCGATCTTCCAGATTGCCGACTATGGCCTCGTCGGGGACCTCTTCAAGATCCTGCCGGAACTGAAGGACGCGCTTTAGTCCGCACCGTAAACGCATGGACCGCGCCGGCATTCTCGAACGGATCGAACGGGGACGGACGGACGCGATCTTCGAGCTCCTCGCTCTGCCTGATTGGCGTGAGGCGCTCGTCAGCCGACCGATCTCCGCGCTCCAATGGCTCGTTTATTACGGCGACGTCACAGCGCTGAAAGCCGTGCTCAGACATGGCGGAGACCTTGCCGCGCTGGACCTTGAGGCAGAGCTCGGCAATGCCGCATTCTTCGGCCATTGGAAGATGTGCGATTTCCTGATTCGGCAGGGGGCTGACCCCCGTCATGCGGATAAGACGACAGGCGAAACGGCGCTCCACAGCGCGCTTTCCAAGGCGGGCCGTCCGGCCTATTTCTTCGTCGTCCGTCTGCTGATCGAGCGCGGCGCCGACGCCAATGCGCGCACGACGCCCGGCGCCGTCACCGGCGCCTTCATGCGCGACGTGCGCACCAAAGGCGAAACACCGCTCCACCGCGCCGCCGCCTTTGCCGACGAGGAGACGATCGCGTTCCTGATTGCAAACGGCGCCGATGTCGCCGCTCAGGACGCAGCCGGAGACTCGCCCCTTTCCTGGGCGAGCTGGCATCTGCGGCCGGGCGCCATTCTCCGCTTGCTGGCGCATGGGGCGCACACCGTGAGCGAAAAATCGGCGGCCATCATCACAAGCGATCATGGCGCCGGCTGGGGAAACGGCATGGAGCGAAAGCTCCTTGGCGATTACCTGCCCGAGAGTTGATTGCGCGACTGGCGCTGCGCGCTCAACCGCGCCGGACTTCCGCCGCAAAACACCCATGCGCCGCGTTGTGGGCGTGGAGATAAGCGACCTTTTCGTTCTCGAAGGCCGCGAGGATCGCTTCCCTCGAATTGCCTTTGAGCGCGAGGCTTGCACCGATCAGCATGCCGTCCTTGTCAAAATGGCGGAACGCGATCGGGCGCGACCGCATGACCGGCGGAATTTCATTGTGGAACGCTGCGGCGCGCGCGGCGCTCTCACGCACATAGATCGCATAGGCCGAGCGGTACGGCGTCGCCGCGCTGTGGCTTTCGAAATTGAGGAGCAGCAGCGTCTCGCCGGGCTCGGCATCCTCGAGCGTCACGCGGCAGGGAAACCCCGGATTCGAATCGGCCGTGCGGCGGATGACGCCGCGTGCGGCAAGGTGTGCCTCGGAGAGGCCGATCAGGGGCGCAAACCGGGCAGGGTCAAGACCGGCGATGACAAACGACATGGGGTTCTCCTTGAATTGCTGAGCCAGATTGCGCCCCCGCGCCCGCCTCTCCCACCCGGAACTTGCGGGAACGCGCGGCAATTGAGCCCTCACGGCGGGCCCGCGCCTCTGATAGGCTCGCGGACGAAGCATCCGCCCAGCAAAGAGAGATCATGAACGACATCCGCTCCATAGGAGTCATCGGCGCCGGCCAGATGGGCGTCGGCATTGCGCATGTATTCGCGCTGAAGGGCTTTGCCGTGCGCGTGCACGACATCGACCCTGACCGCTACGTCGCAGCGCTTGCTGCGATCGAGAAGAACCTGAAGCGCCAAGCCTCGAAGAAAATGATCGAAGAGGCCGCCATTGCCGAGACCTTAGCGCGCCTCTCGCAAGCCAAGGCCTATGCCGATTTCAGCGCCTGCGATCTCGTCATCGAATCGGCGATCGAGAATATGGCGATCAAGAAGAAGATTCTCGCCGAACTTGTCGGCGTGCTGAAGCCCGAAGCCATCCTCGCGACCAACACCTCGTCGATCTCGATCACGGGTCTTGCCTCTTCCAGCGACCGTCCGGACCGGTTCATCGGCCTCCATTTCATGAACCCCGCGCCGCTGATGCAGCTTGTCGAAGTCATCCGCGGCATCGCGACGTCCAAGCAGACCTTCGAGGCCGTAAAGACTCTGGTCGGCCGCCTCGGCAAGACCATGGCGGTCTCAGAGGATTTTCCGGCCTTCATCGTCAACCGCATCCTGATGCCGATGATCAACGAGGCGATCTATACGCTCTATGAAGGCGTCGGCTCAGTCGAAGCTATCGACACCGGCATGAAGCTCGGCGCGAACCATCCGATGGGGCCGCTCGAGCTCGCCGATTTCGTCGGGCTCGACACGATCCTCGCCATCATGCAGGTGCTCTATGAGGGCCTTGCAGACTCAAAATATCGTCCGTGTCCGCTGCTTGTGAAATATGTCGAAGCCGGCTGGCTAGGCCGTAAAACAGGCAGGGGCTTTTACGATTACTCCGGGCCGGTCCCGGTCCCAACAAGATAAGAATGCCCAGCGAAACAGAACGCGGCAAAGGAGTCTTTCATGTTTGAGTCTTTCGTGACGGCAGGCGCTCTCGGCGTATTGCTCATTCTACTGGGCCTCAACGTGTCGATGCAGCGCGTCCGCGCCGGCCGCAACCAGGCTGCGGCCGAAGCGGACCCTGCGAGCGCGCTGCGCAAAGCGGTGCGCGCGCACGGAAACTGTGCCGAATACGCGCCGATGTTGGCGTTGTTGTGCCTTGCGCTCGGGCAACGGGACCCCGCCTTTCCTCTGGAAATGACTATGTATGCCGCGGCGGCGTCACGACTCTTGCATGCTATCGGTGCGTTGACATGCAAGACCGTGCACACGACCCATCCGCTGCGCTTTCTGGGCGCGATCGGCACTTACGTCTCGGGGCTCGTCCTGGCCGGCGCATTGCTCGCCGAAGCGCCGGAAGTCTGGTGATCGGCGGCCGCAACAGAGCGCCTGGAGAAATCCTTGATCGGCGTGACAGGCGACCTTCTTCGAGGTCGCATGCTTTTGCCTGTGCATGACCCATTCACGCACGGCATCGGCGGCGATTGCTCTGTGGGCGCATGATAGCGACGCGGCGCCGGCCGGCAGAAGGGCGCATTGCGCCGAGCGCGCAGGAGCCTTCGCGATCGATGGACGACTTTATGATCTGGGCCGTCGCGGCAAGCGGCATCAGCGGTTTTGTCGCGCATGATGAGCGCGTCGGCGTCCTTGGCGCAGCGGCAGCCCCTTGCCTTTCCGCGCCGTTCCGCCAAAACGCGGGGCGCCATGCCGCAATCGAGCTTCATCGTCGCGCTTGACGGACCCGCCGCCTCCGGCAAGGGAACCCTTGCCCAGTTGATCGCCGAGGATTTCGGCTTCGCCCATCTCGACACGGGCATCCTCTACCGCGGGGTCGCCGCCATGTTGCTCGCCGAAAAGCGCGACCCTGCGGACGCCGCGGCCGCAGCGGATGCGGCCGAACGCTTCGCGCTCGACCGGATTGGCGGCGTGGACATCCGAACCCGCGAAATCGGCGCGGCGGCGAGCAAGGTCGCCGCCCAACCCGCCGTCCGCCGGGCGCTGCTCGACTTCCAGCGGCGCTTTGCGCTCGTACCGCCGGGCGGCCTCAAGGGGGCGGTCCTCGACGGCCGGGATATCGGCACGGTGGTCTGCCCGGACGCCGAGGTGAAATTCTTTGTCGAAGCAACGAACGAAGTCCGGGCGCAGCGCCGCTTTGAGGAGCTGAGGCCGACGAGGCCGACCCTCACCCTCAAGGAAGTGCAGGCGGACCTTGCCGAACGCGACGCCCGCGACGCCGCACGGTCCGACGCCCCCATGACCCGGGCCCCGGATGCAGAGTTGCTAGATACGACTCATTTGACTATAGAAGCCGCCTTCGCGGCCGCGCGCCGCGTCATCGCCAGCCGTTTGAAGCGCTGGGAGGCGGACCGGGCCTAAGGGCCCAATCCAGAGTCAGCCTCCTCGGGCGCACCCCTCAAGCGGCTTTTTTGTTTGCGGCGATGCGACGGCGCGGCGGGCGCTTAACCTCAACCATCGGCTCATTGTCCGCGCAGCGGCGCCTTAACGCCTATTGGCCGCCTGCACGGAAAGACCGCCGGACACAACCGGCCGGCACGCATGCTGATCGCACACCAGGAGTACGCTGACTTGGCTACCGCCCAAACCATGAACCCGACCCGCGACATGTTCGCGGAAATGCTCGAAGCCTCCCTCGTCAACCGCCGCGATTTTGAAGAGACGGTCGTCAAGGGCATCATCACTGGAATCGAAAAAGACGTCGCCATCATCGATGTCGGCCTGAAGACCGAAGGCCGCGTGCCGCTCAAGGAATTCTCCCAGCCCGGCCGGCCGATGGAGCTGAAGGTCGGCGATACGGTCGAGGTCTATGTCGAGCGCATCGAGAACGCCAATGGCGAAGCGGTCGTCAGCCGCGACAAGGCCCGCCGTGAAGAAGCCTGGGACCGTCTCGAAAAGATGTTCGAGAAGAGCGAGCGCGTCGACGGCGTGATCTTCAACCGCGTCAAGGGCGGCTTCACCGTCGATCTCGGCGGCGCTGTCGCCTTCCTGCCCGGCAGCCAAGTCGACATCCGGCCCGTGCGCGATGCGGGTCCGCTCATGAACATCCCGCAGCCCTTCCGTGTGCTGAAGATGGACAAGCGCCGCGGCAATATCGTCGTCTCGCGCCGGGCCATCCTCGAGGAAGACCGCGCCGAGCACCGTTCGGAAGTCGTGCGCGAACTCAATGAGGGCGACGAGCGGCAAGGCGTCGTCAAGAACATCACCGATTATGGCGCCTTCGTCGAACTCGCCCCAGGCGTCGACGGCCTTCTCCACGTCACCGACATGTCGTGGAGCCGCGTCAACCACCCTTCCGAAGTGCTGGGCGTCAACGACACCGTCCGGGTCAAGATCATCAAGATCAACCCGGAAACGCACCGCATCTCGCTCGGCATCAAGCAGCTCCAGCCCGATCCCTGGCAGGGCGTCGCGATCAAATACCCGGTCAACGCCAAATTCTCCGGCCGCGTCACGAACATCACCGATTACGGCGCCTTCGTGGAGCTGGAGCAGGGCATTGAAGGCCTCGTCCACGTCTCGGAAATGTCGTGGGTCAAGAAGAACGTGCACCCCGGCAAGATCGTCTCGACCTCGCAGCAGGTCGATGTCGTCGTGCTCGAAGTCGACGAGGGCAAGCGCCGGATTTCGCTCGGCCTGAAGCAGACCATGTCGAACCCGTGGGATGCGTTCCTCGACACGCATCCGATCGGCTCGGTCATCGAAGGCGAGATCAAGAACATCACCGAGTTCGGCCTGTTCGTCGGCCTCACCGAAGAGATCGACGGCATGGTCCATCTCTCCGACCTCGACTGGAACAAGCCGGGCGAAGAGGCGATCAAGGACTACGCCAAGGGCCAGAAAGTGCGCGCCAAGGTGCTCGATGTCGATGTCGACAAGGAGCGCATCTCACTTGGCGTCAAGCAGGTCGGCTCCGACCCGCTCGACAATATGGGCGAGATCAAGAAGGGCGCGGACGTGACCTGCACGGTCACCGCGATCGAGTCGGGCGGCGTCGAAGTTCAGGTCGGCGGCGAAGGCGGACCCAAGGCCTTCATCCGCAAGTCGGACCTTTCGAAGGACCGCGCCGAACAGCGGCCCGAGCGTTTCGCCGTCGGCGACAAGGTCGATGCCCGCGTTACCGGTTTCGACCGCGTCTCGCGCCGAATCTCGCTCTCGATCAAGGCGCGGGAAGTCGCGGAAGAGAAAGAAGCCGTCGAACAGTACGGCTCGGCGGATTCGGGCGCCTCGCTCGGCGACATCCTCGGCGCCGCGCTCCGCGAACGCGACAAGAAGGGAAACTGACCCTTTTGATCCGCGCACAAATGAAACCCCCGGCCGCAAGGCCGGGGGTTTTTGAATCCAGCGCTCGTCGGCCCGATCAAAGCTCGCCGCTGCCGTCGTTCTTTACCTTGGGATCGAGAACGACGGCACAACCTTTGGCGTTTGTGAAATTGAGCGCATAGCGATAGGTCTGCTGATCACTGTTCTTATCGACAACGCGCAGGACTGTACGGGGCCTATTGAGCGCAAACCCGAAAAACTGATCCGTGGGTTCTGCACCCGCAGAAGGACATTTGCCAGCTTCGGCGTTCTTTTCGAGCACGAGCCCGATTGCATTCTCCGCGGGAGTGGCGAACCTAAATCCGCGCTCCGATTCCTTGTCCAAGACAAAGATGATTTCGACCGGGGTCGGGATCTTGCGAAAATCGAGGTCGCCATTGGGCTCTACATACTCAGAACCAGAAAAGCGGAACTCGTAGTCGCCGCCTTTGCGAGCAATGGCCGCAACATTGACCTTGACCACCGTGGCGTCCTTGCTCGCCTCAACCGGTTTCTTGTTTCGGCCGAATAAGTCTGCCATGTGCACGTCTCTCCCGCATCGCGTCAGCCCTAGTTTATTGCTGTCCCTCGTCAAATGCACGCTCTAGCGCCGAAAAATTCGGATGCCGATAGTTGAGTTTTTTCAGCGTATTAAAGAGAGCGCGCGCTTCTTCACGCCGGCCGGTTCGGAAGAGGAGTTCGGTCTTAAGCGCTCGGTCTTCGGTACTGAGAGGTGCGCCGTCTACCTCCAATGCGGCAAGTCCCGTGCGCCACGCGCCATCGGCCGCGGCGGGCTGTGAGACCTTGAGCGCATCGCCATACTCCAGTTGGGCACGAGCTATTTGCGTACCAATCAACGGGTCGCGGCGGCGATCCACTTCAACGCTGCTCAACTTCGCAATCGCACGTCGCGCCGCCTCCGCGGCGTCCTTGGCCTTTCCGCGCTGAAGCAGCGCCGACGATTCCAGAGCATCAAGTGCGGCTGAAAGCTTTATCCATTCCGCGACGCCGGCGTCGGTTTGAGTAAGCTGCGCGCTCAACGCCTTGGCGCGGGACAGTGGGACCTTCAAACCCGACCCATCGCCGATAAACAAGGACGCGCGCGCTTGTTCAAGATACACGCCTGCCGCCATTCGTACCCAGGCTTTGTTGCTTGGGTCGGCTTTGAGGAGCTGCTCCGCCGCCCGCGACGCCGTTTTCAACAGGGCGAGAGATGCCCTTGGACGCCCCTCAGAAAGGTAAATTCGAGCAATATTGTTCCGAGCACTTGTTTGGGCTTCGAGTGCCATCGCGTTCGGCCCCTCGGCAAGCAACTCGTCATACAGCAATAGCTCTTTTGCAAGCGCCGTGCGCGCGTCTGCAAAATGACCCGCATTTTCCTCTGCTCGCGCGATCCAGCTGAAGTCTTGCGCAAGATCAATGCGGCGCTGCACGTCTTTTGGCGCGGCAGCAACCAGCATCTCATTGCGCGTGCGCGACTTCTCGAAAAACGCGCGCGCCTCATCCCACCGCCGTGCCTGCAACAATAGCGTGCCGAGATTGCTGAACGCATATCCGAGTTCCGCCTGATAATCCGCGTTCTCGGGCTCCGCCGCCATCATCGCTTCGGCGAGCCGCAGATATTCTCGCCATTGGCGTTCCGCCTTCGGAAGATCGCCTCTTTGCCAGGCGACATAGCCGACCCAATAGACCGCCTGCGCGTGATCAAACATCCGCTTCGGGTTCTTCGGGTCGCGGCGCAATTGCTCCGAGGTTGTCTTCGCCGCCGCTTCATAAGCGGCGAGCGCCGCTGTGAGATCGCCGCGCGTATTGTCGATCTCGCCGACCAGCAGGAGCGAACGGCTGCGGCGGCCGAGTTCATCCGGGCTCAGCGCGGCGGCGTCCTGCGCCTGATAATAGGCGAGCGCTTTCTTGCCGACATCCTCCATCGCATCGAGCCGGCCGACCGTCTGCAGTTTTTCCTTGAGGTCGCCGAGCATGAATTCGATGAGGCCCTCAGCTTCGCCGCGAGCCCGCTCGGCTTCGCCGCGCGCATGGTCGGCCGCATTGCGCTGCTCGATCGCGAAATTCGCCACAAAGCCCATCGTCGCCGCGAGCGCCACAGACGCCGAAGCGACCCAGGTTAAGTTGCGGACGCGTCTTTGCGCCTCGCGCTGCACCACGTCGTCGAGGCCGACGCCGGCGAGCCCCGCGACGAGTTTCAGCTGCGCCTGGCGCCAGCCGTCGCGGTCCTTGCGGGCATCCGCCGCGATCGGCTCGGCCGGCTGGTCCGTGATCTCACCCATCCCGTCGAGCGCAAAACGCAGCGCCTTCGGGAAGCACTCTTCGGCTTCGCGCCCCGCGATCGCCGATGCCCCGGGTTCGCCGCCGATGATGACGGCGAGCACGCGCTCGCCGCCGCCATGGAGGCGCTTGAAGGTGCGGACTTCTTCATTGACCCAGCGCGAGGCCGCCGCGTTCGGCGAGCAGACCACGATGAGGAAAAGACTGTCTTTCAGCGCCGCCTGAATCTCGGCGTTGAGGCTCCCCGCCGCGGGCAATTCATTCCGGTCCCGGAAGATCGGCGTCAGCCGCCGCGGCGCCGGGCCGAAACGCGCCTCGCGGCCGGCGAGCGCCGACGGCAGGCGAAAGGTCTCCAGCGCGCGGTGGAGCCGCGCCGCCTGCCGCTCATCGGCATGGCTGTAGCTGATGAATGCCCGGTATTTGTACGCCGTCACGCCCTTCGCCCTTGACCTTCCTTATACCCTGAGGAAGGCGAGAGCCGGAAGAGACCGGAACAGAAAACGGATGCCCGAGCTTCCCGAAGTCGAGACCGTGCGGCGCGGCCTTGAGCCCGTGCTCGCCGGCGCGCGCATCGCGCGGGTTGAGCTTTCCCGGCTCGATCTGCGCTTTCCGTTTCCGGCGCGCTTCGCCGACCGCCTCGAAGGCGCGCGCGTGGAGGCGCTGGCGCGTCGCGGGAAATACATGGTTGCGCCGCTCTCAACCGGCGAAAGCCTCATCCTGCATCTCGGCATGACCGGACGGTTCTCCGTATCCGGCGCGCCGCGCCAGCCCGGCGCCTTTTACTATGCGGCCCCGCCGGACCCGGCGCATGACCATGTCCGCCTGCATCTCGGGTCCCCGCGGCGCGCTCTTGTCGTCACCTATAATGATCCGCGCCGGTTCGGCTTCATGGATATTGTTCCGAGCGCGGACATTGACGTCTGCGACCATTTCCGGGCCATGGGCCCTGAGCCCTTGAGCGGCGCCTTCACGCCGCAGGCGCTCGCCGACGCGTTCATGGGAAAGACGGCGCCGGCGAAGGCCGCCTTGCTCGATCAGCGCGTTGTCGCGGGGCTCGGCAATATCTATGTCTGCGAGGCGCTTTACCGGGCCGGCATTTCCCCTCGGCGCAAGGCGGGGACCGTCAGCCGGCCGCGCATCGCCCTCCTCCACGCCGCCATCCGCGACGTGCTTTGCGCCGCGATTGAGGCGGGCGGCTCGACCTTGCGGGACTTTGCCGCGGCGGACGGCGCCGCCGGAAGTTTTCAGGAGCGTTTCCTCGTCTATGACCGCGAGGGCGGGCCCTGCCCCAATTGCGGCAGGCCGATCCGCCGCCTTGTCCAGTCAGGACGGTCGACCTTTTACTGTGGCAGCTGTCAGAGGTAGCAGGTGGCAGGTTGCAGGCGTGAGCCAGCGGGACGCCCTTCCTGCTACCTGCTACCTGCTACCTGCTACCTGCTACCTGCTACCTGCTACCTGCTACCTGCTACCTGCCAGCCTTGTTGACGCGACCCTGCCCCGCCGCTATAGACCGCGCCTTCGCCCGACAGGGCCGACCCCATTTCATCACGAGCCGCACATGCCGAATACGACCTCCGCCAAGAAAATGGTGCGCAAGATCGAGCGCCGCACCGAAGTGAACAAGAACCGCCGCAGCCGCGTGCGGACCTTTGTCGGCAAGGTCGAAGAAGCGCTTGACTCGAAAGACGCCGCCGCCGCCGCCGCGGCCTTCAAGAGCGCCCAGCCGGAGCTGCATCGCGCCGTCACCAAGGGCGTGATCAAGAAGGAAACGGCCGCGCGCAAGCTTTCGCGCCTTTCCGCCCGGATCAAGAAGCTCTCCGGCAAATAGGCGATTTTCGCCCGAAATTCGCGTCAATGGTCGGCTCTCAAAGCCGGGCGCGATTGGCGTGCGTCGCGGCTGCGCCGGATTCGGCGACGCGCTTCAGATTTTCCAGGCTCTGCGCATAGGTGTCGCCGATCTCTCGGCGCAGGATCAGCGCTTCATAGGCGGCAAAGGGCTTCATCCAGAGATCAACCCCGTGGCGCGTCTTCGCCTTGAAGCTCCAGACAGCGCGCACGCCGCCCTCCGCTGCGCTGAAAGTGAGGCTCGCCTCACCCGTGCGGAGCGGTCTGAAACGCAAGATCGTATCGACGCGTTCCTGCGGCGACAGTCCGGCCAGGGTCTGCTCGCCTGAGCGGAGCGGCGCATTGGCGCCAGACCAGCGCAAGGTCTGGCCGATCCCCTCGCCGGCGACATTGGCGCCGGATGCTGCAGCGAACGGCGACCAAGCCTGCCAGTTGTGAAAGTCCGCGGCGAGCGCATAGACGCGCTCCTGCGGCGCATCAATGACGATCGACCGCTCCACGCGGGTCTCGCCGGGCGCAATCATGCCGATCGCCGCGGCGCCGACCGTGACGATCACCAGGCTGATGAGCACTTTGCCGATCATACCCGCCCGCAAAAAACGCCGGGCGAAGGATAGCGCTCCTTCGCCCGGGGTTCCAGAGCAGGAATAACGCCAAGTTGCGCTGACTTCGACCGATTCCACGCGAAAGTCGGTTGCCGTTTGCGGGCTCTATCCGCAGGTCAATGAGTCAAGGTCAGCGCAACGTAGTATAAGGTCCTCAGGCGGCCTTCTTTGCCGCCTTCTGCTCCGCGATCCAGGCGCGGACATTGCTTTCGAGGAGCCCGAGGGGCATCGCGCCGTCGAGCAGGACCTTTTCGTGGAAGGCGCGGAGGTCGAACTTGTCGCCGAGTTCGGCCTCAGCTTCCGCGCGGAGTTTCAAGATGGCGAGCTGGCCCGTCTTGTAGGCGGTCGCCTGGCCCGGCCACACCACATAGCGCTCGATCTCGCGCGTCACTTCCGCTTCGGTCATGCCCGTTTTCGCGACCATGTATGCGATCGCCTGTTCGCGCGACCAGCGCTTGGCGTGCATGCCGGTATCGACGACGAGGCGCACAGAGCGGAACATCTCCGCCTGCAGGCGGCCGAGATCGCCGAGACGGTCGGTCGTGTAGAGACCCATATCCGTCGCTGCGATGCGTTCTGCATAGAGCGCCCAACCTTCCGAATACGCCGTAAAGGGCGAAATCTTGCGGAGCAGCGGGACGTTATTCATCAGCTGCGAGGCCGAAAGCTGGAAG
The DNA here is from genome assembly GCA_964507915.1 of uncultured Caulobacterales bacterium. Lineage (GTDB taxonomy): Bacteria > Pseudomonadota > Alphaproteobacteria > Caulobacterales > Parvularculaceae > Amphiplicatus. Next base: position 125,663 of record CAZDRH010000001.1, on the reverse strand, counting down.
TGATGGCCGGGCGAGCCCTCATGATACATGAGCGTCGGCAGCGAGAATTTCGGATTATCCGCCGTGTCCTTCTGATTGATGTAGAAGCGGCCGGGGCGCGAGCCGTCGAGCGCGGGCGGGTTATAATAGCCGCCCGGCGAGGAATCCTGCGAATACTCAGGCACACGGACGATTTCGAGTCTCTGCGGCGGGATGGTGATGAAGTATTTCGGCGCTTGCGCCATCACCGCGTCGTTCAGCTGGTTGAGGTAATCGAGCATCGCCTTGCGGCCGGCGTCGTCATTCGGAAAGATCTGACCCGGCAGGTCGGAAACGAGCAGAACGCGTTCGCCGAGCGTCATGGGCGTCGGCTTTGAACCTTTCACGGCCGGGTCCGCGGGCTTCATCGCCGCGACGCCCTCAGCGTCAAGGATCGCCGTCATCTCTTTTTCGATGCGATCGACCTCGGACAGGCCGAGTGCGTGGATTTCTTCCGCGGACATGTCCGTCGTCGTGTTCGATTTCAGCGCCAGCGCGTAGATCTTGTCGCCGTTCGGAATGCGCCAGATGCCGGCGTCATGCGTCGCGGTTTTCGCCAGGTCCTCGAACAGGGCGATCATGGCCTGATAGCCGGGGATGACCTCATCGGTGACGAGCTTCTTCGACTCGGCGACGTAGGCCGCTTTCCTTTCGGCGCTGAGGCCTTTGATCTTGTCGAGCTTCTCCGGCAGCGTCGTGACGAGCGGGTTCTTCTCCGCGCCGCCTTCGATGAAGGCGCGCATGCCGACGAGCGATTTCTCGATCACAAAGTCCGGAGGCGTGACGCCCGCCGCGCGGTCTTCCTCGACGCGGACCTTGGCCTCGCGCAGCACGCGGCCGAATTCCTTGACGCGCGACAGATAGCGTTTGACGCTCTTCTCGTTCTTGATGACATGCTGATCGGTGAGAAAGCTTGGCATGTTCACGGTCGGGCCGGAAATCTGGTTGACCATGTAGCCGGAATGCTTGAACTCGCTTTGCGCGATGATGTCGTCAAAAAACCAGGTCGCGATCTGCCAGCTCAGGAGCTCCTGACCTTTCAGCTTGGCTGGGCCGTATTTGTTGAGCTCAGCGCGGCCCGCTTTGAGCTTTGCAAGCATCCCATCTTCATATTCGCGGGTCACAGGCGAAAGCTTGCCGGAATGGAAATCCAGCGGCGTGTTGTCGATCGCGCCGAGCTGTGTCAGCAGTTCCGGCGATTTGATCGCAAGAATTATGGTCTGCTTGTTGATCGCGTTGTTGACGCCGACAGGCGTCGCCCAGAACCAGAAATAGGCCGCGCCCGCAGACGCCAGAACGAGGCCGAACAGCCCCAACAGAATATTGCCGATTACGCGCATCGAAGACGCCCCACGTTACTTTTCCCAGACTGCCTTTTGGCGACACTGGCAGTCGATGGATAGCCGCCTGGAACGGAATTCTCGACAAACGGCCGACGGCAGACGTTAAACCGTTGCTCTCAAATTGGGCCTGAGGATTCGGCGGCGGTGACGAGGCGCTCCGCTTGGCTTTCGGTCACCCGCCATGCATGCGCCAGGAGCGGTTATGCGTCAGAATTGGGGAAATGCGCAAAAGCGGCGCCTCGGCTCATCCTTCGACTCGCCGGCAAACGCTCATGAAGACGCGCTGATTGCTGCATGGCGGCGATCAGCGCTGTGGGCGCCGGCGCCTATTGCGGGGTCAGGCGCAAAACCTTGCCAACGGGCGCGCCGCGCCGGTCTTCGGTCGTGACGTAAATCGCACCGTCGGGTCCGACCCTGACCTCGCGGATGCGCTGGCCGGTGAGGTGGCGCTCCTCTCCGGCCGGCTTGCCGTCCTTCATAATGACGCGGTGGAGCCCCATCATGGAGACGCCTTGTGAGGAATTGGCCGCCATGCCGCCGATGAGGAGGTCGCCCTGCCACGCAGCGAACAAGGGGCCGCGATAGACCGCAAGACCGGATGGGCCGATTGACGGCGTCCAGTGTCTCATCGGCGGCTCAGTGTTCTTCGCCGTCGTGAAGGGCGTGACGCGCGCGCCGGAGTAGTCGACGCAGTAGCAGGCAAGAGGCCAGCCGTAATTCTTGCCCTTCTGGATCAGATTGAGCTCGTCGCCGCCTTTGGGCCCGTGTTCATGCGCATAGACGGCGCCGGTCGCAGAATCGACGGCGAGACCCTGCACGTTGCGGTGGCCGAGGCTCCAGATTTCGGGCAATGCGCCCTGTCGGCCGACGAAAGGATTGTCTTGCGGGAACGTCCCGTCGAGCCGAATGCGGACGATCTTCCCGAAACCATTGTCGAGCGTCTGCGCTTTCTCGCGATAGTCGAAGGCGTCGCCGAGCGTCACGAGCATAGTGCCGTCCGGCAGGTAGGCGAGGCGGCCGCCGTAATGGACCGGTCGGTTGCGCGTTGGCCGCGCGTCGAAGACCGTGCGGATGTTGGAGAGCGCCGCGCCGTCGAAAGTCGCGGAAATGACGCGCGTCGTGTTGGCCTTGGCGTCGCCATGCGCATAGGCGATGAATAGAGTGCGATTGTTTGCAAAGTCCGGATGCGGAAGAATGTCGAATGTGCCGGCCTGATTGGCGACATAGGGCGCAGGAAGTCCTGACACCGGCTCCTTGCGGAGCGCGCCGTTTTCGATGACGCGCAGCCGCCCGGACCGCTCTGTCACGAGGATCGAACCGTCCGGCAGGAAAGCGAGGCTCCACGGATTGACGAGGCCTTCGGCGAGGGTTTCGATTTTAAGCTTCGTCCGGCCTTCGGGCGCGGGCGGCTGCTGGAAGGTCTGCGGATCGGCTTTGCCGCCTTGCGCGGCAGCAGCGGGCGCAATGGCGCCGAAGGCGAGCGCGGCAAGGCCGGCTCCAAGCACGAGCGTTCGGCGAAATGACTGTTGCGGCATGACGACAACCCCTTGAGACCCGAACGGCGACGGCCGCCCGCCTGTCTTTGAACGCGGACAAACCCGCAAACATCTTCTATCCTATGCTCCAATCGGACGGCAAACGGGGACGGCGCCCATGATCATCCTTCGCGTTCTTCTGGCGTTTCTGCTCTCAGCGGGGATCGCCGCAAGCTTCGGCGCGCTCTTCCATTCCTTCGGGACCCAGAACGCACTGATTGCCGCCGGGCTCGATTTCCCGGTCGCCGACCGCCTGCGCTCTGCCCTTGAGGATTATGTGGGCCTCGTGCCGGGGCAGTATGGCGCGGTCATCGCCGTCGCCCTTGCGCTCGGCTTCGTCGTCGCCGCGATCTTGCGCCGCGTATTGAAGCCGCTCGCGGGCGTCGCCTTCCCGGTCGCCGGGGCCGCCGCCGTTGCGCTGACGCTCCATTTCATGTCGCAGCAATTCTACGGTACGACGCCGATCGCCGGGGCGCGTGGTCCGCTCGGCTTTGGCCTCCAGTGCCTTGCGGGCGGCATTGGCGGCTGGGTGTTCGGCCTGTTCTTCCCGCCGCGGCGGTGATCGCCGCCGCGCTTCCAACCGCGCAGCCGATAGCCTAAAGCCGGGCGATGACCCGTCCTCTCTCCGCCGCCCCGAAAATCGGCATCGTCAGCCTCGGCTGCCCGAAGGCGCTCGTCGATAGCGAGCGTATCATCACGAAACTTCGCGCCGAAGGCTATGAGATCGCGCCCGACTACCAGGGCGCGGACGCGGTGCTCGTCAACACGTGCGGATTCCTCGACTCAGCGCGCGCCGAAAGCCTCGACGCCATCGGCGAAGCGATCAAGGAGAACGGCCGCGTCATCGTCACGGGCTGCCTCGGCGCCGAGGCGGATCTCATCCGCAAGACGCATCCGAAAGTTTTGTCAGTGACGGGACCGCACCAATATGAAGCGGTCATGGACGCCGTACACGAGGCGGTCCCGCCGGCGCATGATCCGTTTCTTGATCTCGTGCCGCCGCAGGGCGTGCGCCTGACGCCGCGCCACTACGCCTATCTCAAGATTTCCGAAGGCTGCAACAACACCTGCTCGTTCTGCATCATCCCGTCGATGCGCGGAAAGCTGAAGAGCCGGCGCATCGACGCCGTTCTCAAAGAGGCCGAGGCGCTGGCCAAAGCCGGCGTCAAGGAACTGCTCGTCATTTCGCAGGATACGTCTGCTTACGGCGTCGATCTGAAATACGCGCCGTACAATTGGCGCGACCGCGCATACGAGACGCGGTTTCTTGACCTTTGCAAAGGTCTCGGCGAACTCGGGCTGTGGACGCGCCTCCACTATGTCTACCCCTACCCGCATGTCGACGATGTCATCCCGCTGATGGCGGATGGGAAAATCCTTCCCTATCTCGACATTCCCTTCCAGCACGCCTCGCCCAAAGTGCTGAAGGCGATGCGCCGTCCCGCGGCGCAGGAAGAGACGCTCTCGCGCATAAACCGTTGGCGGACGATCTGCCCGGATCTCGTCGTGCGCTCGACCTTCATCGTCGGCTTCCCTGGCGAGACCGAAGAGGATTTCGACTTCCTGCTCCACTGGCTGAAAGAGGCGCGGCTCGCCCGCGTCGGCTGCTTCAAATATGAGGCAGTCGCCGGCGCCAGGGCCAATGACCTCGACGGGGCCGTGCCCGAACCCGTGAAACAGGAGCGCTATGATCGCTTCATGCAGACCCAACAGGCGATTTCTGCGGAAATCTTGAGCGGCTGGGTCGGCCGCGACATCGACGTGCTGATCGACGAGATCGACGCGGACGGCGCCGTCGGGCGCTCCTACGCCGACGCGCCCGAGATCGACGGCGCGGTCATCCTCGAAGGCGAGACGGCGCTGAAGCCGGGCGATATGGTTCGTGTGCGGGTCGTCGATTCCGACCCTTACGACCTCTGGGCGGAGAAAATCGCCTTGCGCAGCACATAGCGCGATTATCGTCGCGCCGCCCTCGCGCTTCGAGGCCGCGCTTGGCGCGGCGCCTCAGCGTGAGGTATCAATCATCAGCATACGGCAAGAGTGCCTCATGCTGAGGCGCGCGCGGAACGCGCGCCTCAGCATGAGGCGCGGCCAAGGCGTCGAGATGCCGACATGCCGCCTCAACCTGTCAATGCTACGCGCTCAAATTCGCCCCAAGCGCCTTCATGCTTGCAAAGAAGGTTGGAAAGCTCGTCGCAATCATCGCCGCGTCGTCAATTGCAACGCCCGCTTTTGCGCCGAGCCCAAGGACAAGAAAACTCATTGCGATGCGATGATCCATATGCGTGACGACCTGGCCGCCGCCCGCGGGGCGCCCCTTGCCGAAAACACGCATCCAGTCGGGCCCGGTCTCGACCTTGACCCCGTTCACAACGAGCCCGGCCTCGACTGCGGCGAGCCGGTCGCTCTCTTTCACGCGCAATTCCGAAACGCCGGGCATATACGTGTCGCCCTCTGCGAACGCGGCGACGACGGCCAGGATCGGATATTCGTCGATCATGGAGGCCGCGCGGGACGCCGGCACGGCGACGCCGCGCAAGCTTGAGGCGCGCACGCGAATGTCGGCGACCGGCTCGCCGGACTGCACGCGCGCATTCTCAAAGGCGATATCGGCGCCCATTTCGCGCAGCGTTTCAAAAAAGCCCGCGCGCAAGGGGTTGACGAGCACGCCGCGGACGAGAACGTCCGAACCCGGCGTAACAGCCGCCGCTGCCGCGAGAAACGCCGCCGAAGAAGGATCGCCCGGCACGTCGACTTCCGTCGCGACAAGCCGCTGTCCGCCCGCGAGCGCGATCGCGCGCACGCCGTTCTCTTCCGTGATGTCGAGCTTGACGCCGAACGCGCCGAGCATGCGCTCCGTATGGTCGCGCGAGCGTTCGCGCTCCCGCACGACCGTCGTCCCTTCGGCGCCAAGCCCGGCAAGAAGGATCGCCGACTTCACTTGCGCCGAGGCGGTCGGCATCGCGTAGTCGATCGCCTTGAGACGCGCGCCGCCCCGAAGGATGACGGGCAGTTTCCCGTCCCGCGCCTCGGCCGCAGCGCCCATGGCGCGGAGCGGACCCAGAACACGCTCCATCGGCCGTTTCCGGAGGCTCGCATCGCCCTCGAATGTCGCACCAAGGCCCCGCCCGGCAGCCGCGCCCAGGACGAGGCGGCAGCCCGTGCCCGAATTGCCGAAATAGAGCGCGCGTTCGGGCGTCGTCCAGGGCGCGCCAGCAACGCGCCATTCGGCGCCCCCTTCAGGCAGCCGCCGGCGTTCGACTCCGGCGCCGAAAGCCCGCATCGCCGCGCCCGTGCGCAGCACGTCTTCGCCTTCAAGGAGGCCGTGGACCCGCGTCTCGCCCTCGGCCATCGCGCCGAAGAGGAGCGCCCTGTGCGACATCGACTTGTCGCCCGGCGCGGTCACAGCGCCCTTCAGCCCCGAGGAAGGCGAAGAACGGGCGCCGCGCTCACCGGTCATGTCCGATTCCAATCCGATAAGGAGCGCGGCGAACGCTCCGCCTCGCGCGCGAATGTTTTGACAGCGGCCCCCATGCGTGGCAACAGGGCCGCCTTTCCCACATCCAGAAGCTTCGAGTCCTGTCCATGAACAAGCCCGAACTTGGCGTAAAACGCGATTGCCCGAATTGCGGCGCGCGCTTTTACGACCTCAGCAAATCGCCCGCGCATTGCCCGAAATGTCAGCACGACTTCGTGCCAGAAGCGCTCCTGAAGCCACGCAAGCCGCGGCGCGAAGATGAAGCCGCAGAAGAGGCGCCGGCCGCTGTCGTGGAAGCGCCGCTCGCCGAGGTCGACAAGGAGAACAAGGCGGCGAAGTCGAAAAAGAAGCCCGCGCTCGACCAAGACGCACCTGCTGATCCCGATGCGATCGAGGACATCGAGGATCTCGATGTCGATATCGACGAGGAGGACGACACGCTGCTTGAGGAAGAAGAAGACGATGACGACGATCTCTCCGACGTCGTCTCGGGCGGCGAGGGCGACGAGGAAGTCTGAGAAAGCGCTTTAGGCGTGTCTTCCCTCAAGCCTTGCGCGCGCCTTTTCTGCGCCGATGATCGGGAAGACCTTGTCCATCTCTGGGCCGTCCGGCCGGCCGAGCAGCGCAAGACGCAATGGCCGGAAGAGATCTTTGCCCTTGGCGCCGGTCTTGTCTTTGACGGCCGCGACAAAGGCCGCCCAGCTCTCGGGGCCGAGCGGACCTTGCGGCACGAGCGCTGCTGCGGCGCTTGCAAAGGCCGCATTCTCGATCACCGGATCGACGGCGCCTTCGAGCACCTCTTTCCAGCGCGCCGCATCCCGGACGCGCTCGACATTGCCGCGCACGGCGTTCCACAGCGTCTCCGAAACGCCGAGCGGCCCGAGGCGTTCGGCGACATCCGCATACGGCGTTTCGTGGAGAATCTTGGCGTTGAGAGCCTTGAGCTCGGCCTCGTCGAACCGCGCAGGCGCGCGCCCGACGCGTGCAAAATCGAAACTCAGCGCAAGCGCTTGAAGATCGCGCTCCGGTTTCACCGGGTCCGCCGTGCCGAGGCGCGCCAGCAGCGAGGTGAGCGCCGCAGGCTCAAGCCCATCCTCGCGCATCGATTCAATCGACAGCGCGCCGAGCCGCTTCGAGAGGCCTGAACCATCGGCGCCGACCAGCAGCGAGAAATGCGCAAAGGCCGGCACAGCGCCCTTGCCCTGCGCCTCGACAATGGCGCGCATGATTTCGACCTGCACGCCTGTATTCGTCACATGGTCTTCGCCGCGGATGACATGCGTCACGCCATAATCAATGTCGTCGATGCAGGAAGGGAGCGTGTAAAGATAGCTGCCGTCCTCGCGGATAAGCACAGGATCGGAGAGGCTCGCCGTATCGATGTGGCTCGCACCCCGGATCAGGTCTTCCCAATGCGCTTGGCCGCCGCTCAGCTTGAAGCGCCAGTGCGGCTTGCGGCCTTCCGCTTCGAGGCCTGCGCGCTCCACAGGGCTGAGCGACAGGGCCGCGCGGTCATAGACGGGCGCTTGTTTCCGCGCGAGCTGGATGCGGCGCTTGCGTTCGAGCTCTTCCGCAGTTTCATAGCAAGGATAGAGCAGGCCGCGCGCGCGGAGATCATCGGCGACGCGGTCATAATCCGCCGTGCGATGCGACTGGTTGAAGGTCTTGTCCCAGTGGAGGCCAAGCCAGGCAAGGTCCCGGCGAATGCCCTCCTCATAGGCGGTAGTTGAGCGCTCCCGGTCCGTGTCGTCGATGCGCAGGATGAAAACGCCGCCGCGGCTCCTCGCATAGAGCCAGTTCCAGAGCGCCGCGCGAATATTGCCGACATGCAGCTTGCCGGTGGGCGACGGCGCAACGCGGACGGTGACGGTCATGGGTGGTGATGGAACTGGCGCGGGAGCGAGAACTGAAAAGGGGCCTCCCCTACGCCGCCCGCCCCCGGACGTCAAATCCGGACCTTGCCCCGCTGCGGCGGACCTTCACTCTTAAGGGAACGAAGGCCCGCGCGGCAGCCGGCTTAAAGCTCCGACATCTTCTTGATCTCGACGGGACCGATGCCCGCCGCTTCGACTTCGGCGCGGATCTTCGCCGCATCGCCGATGATGACCCAGGTCATTTTGTCCGGGTGCAGAACTTCACGCGCCGCCGCCGAAAGATCGGCGGGGGTGAGCGCGCGGTAAAGGCCGGGCACGAGTTCCGGGTAATTGAGCGGGCGGCCGAAGCGCACGCTCGAATTCAGACTGCCGAGAAGCGCAGGCGAGGTTTCGAGCCGCCCGGGCAGCGCGCGAATGTTGTTGAGCTTGACGCGGTCAAGCTCTGCCGCGCTCGGCGGCCTTGCGCCGAGAATGCCGGCGAGCTCCTTCTTGATCTCGGCGATCGCGGGGCCGGTCTTGTCGGTCTGCACCGGGGCCTGGATGATGAAGGGTCGCTGGCCGGTCGCGCCGACGAGCGCAGAGCCCGCGCCGTAGGACCAGCCCTTGGCTTCGCGCAGATTGAGGTTGATGCGGTTGACGAAGCCGCCGCCGCCGAGAACCTCGTTCATCGCTTCGATCGCGATATTGTTCGTCGCTTTCGTTGACGGGGCGACATGGCCCGCCAGAATAAAGCTTTGCGGCGAACCCGGACGATCGATCAGGACGACGCGCGACGCCTTGGGCAGACTGACATTGGCGACGTTTTTCGACGGCTTCTCGCCGGCGGCGCGCCAGTCGCCGAAGGCGCGTTCGAGCTGCGGCTTGATTTCGCCGAGCGTCGTGTCGCCGACGACGATGATCGTCGCATTGTCGGGCCGCATCCACTTGTCCTTGAAGCCCTGAAGATCGGCGCGCGCGATGGACGCGACCGCCTCTTCCGTGCCCGAGCCTGTGAGCGGCAGGCCGTAAGCGTGGCCTTGCCCGAACATCAGAGGCGGCAAAAGCCGCAAGGCGATGGCGTTCGGCTGGGCTTTTTCCTGCTTGATGCCGGCGAGGATGAGCGCGCGCTGGCGCTCGATCTCTTCAGGCGCGAATGTCGGCCGGCGGACGAAGTCGGCGAGAAGGCCGAGCGACGGCGTGAGGTTTTCCTTCAGCGCCGACAAGGTGACTGTCGTCGCGTCAAGATTGGAATTCGCGCCGATGCTGGCGCCGAGCCGGTCGAGTTCCGCCTCGAAGCCGAGGGCGGTGAATTTGCCGGCGCCCTGGGCGAGCATGCGCGTCGTGTAATTGGCAAGGCCAAGCTTGCCGCCGGCGTCCGCCGCATAGCCTGCGTCGAAGACGACGCCGACATTGACGACCGGAATGGTCGAGCGCTGCGCCACGATGAGCTTGACGCCGTTCGCCAGCGTCGCCTCCTCGATCGCCGGCAGTTTCAGGGCCGCGTCGCCGGCGACGGCGGGCAGGCCCGTCTTGCGGTTCACGGAGGATTGCGCCGTCTTGTAATCCGCAAACGGAAGAACCGTGATCTGGTGATAATTGTCGCCGAGCCATTGCTTGGAGGCGGCGAGCACGCCCGCCGGCGCGGCGGCGGCGATCTCCGCGAGCTCTTTTTTGAAGTAGCCGGGATCGCCCGCGACAAGTTCGCCTTGCGCAAGGTTGACGGCCTTGCCGCCAAATCCGCCGACTTCCTCAAGACCCTTGACGGTCGCGGCGCGAATCTTCGTCGAGACGAGCGCGACTTCGGCCTTGGTCGGACCCTTGGCGAGATACTCCGCCATCTGACGGTCAAGCTCGGCTTCGACGGTCGCCGGATCGACGCCGGGCTTCACATCGACGAAGACGCCGAAAACCGAAGCCAGTTGCCATTCGATGCTGAAGACCGAGGCGTTGGTCGCGATCTGCCGGTCATAGACGAGGCTCTTGTAGAGCCGCGAATTCTTGCCGTCGCCGAGGATGGACGAGGCGACATAAAGGTCGGACGCGACCGGAGAGAGGTCCTCCGGCGCGACCCAGAGCCGATAGATGCGCGCCTGTGGCACGCGGTCATACATGGTTTCGCGCGTCGCCTCAGTGCGGCGCGGCACGAAGGAGTTCCATTTGCGCAAGGGCGGGCCGGACGCGATGTCGCCGAAATACTTCTCAACCAGCGGCCGCGCCGATTTGGCGTCGATGTCGCCGGCAAGGACGAGGATCGCGTTCGCCGCGCCGTAATAGTTCTTGAACCACTCCTTCACGTCGTCGAGCGAGGCGGCGTCAAGATCCGCCATCGAGCCGATCGTCGTGTGCTCATAAGGGTGGTTCGCGGGAAAGAGGCCGTCGAGAATGCGCTCGAAGACGCGGCCATAGGGCTGGTTCTCGCCCTGGCGCTTCTCGTTTTTCACGACTTCGCGCTGTTCATTGAGGCGCGGCAGATCGATCGCGCCGAGGAGATGGCCCATGCGGTCGCTTTCCATCCAGAGCACGCGATCGAGCGCGGGCGTCGGGACGGTCTGGAAGTAATTCGTGCGATCGACATTCGTCGTGCCGTTGAGGCCCGTCGCGCCGACTTCCTGCAGGGGCTTGAACCAGTCGTCGTTGTAATTCTCCGAGCCGTTGAACATCAGGTGCTCGAAGAGATGCGCAAAGCCGCTCTTGCCCTCCGGCTCGTCCTTGGAGCCGACCTTGTACCAGACGGACACGGCGACAAGCGGCGCCTTGCGATCCTCGTGGACGACGACGGTGAGCCCGTTATCGAGCGTGAATTTCTCGAACGGAATGTCGATCTCGGCGGCCCGTGCGAACGGGGCGGCCAAAAGTGCGGCTGCGCCGAGCGCGGCGGCTTTGAGCTGTCGCATCCTAGTCTCCATTACAGCGAAATTTCGTTGCACCCGGCCGACACCATTTCGGGACCCGCGCGCATGGTCAAGCCAATCCCATTCGATCCGGACGCGAATGTAGGTCAATTCGTCTTTTTTCTGTGCGGGCCGCAGAATACTCCAGCGCGGCGGAATTGCGCGTATTTCCGCCATTCGATCCGCGGGCGTCTTTATTTAGGCGCGCGTTTCGCGAGGATTCGCTGCAAAGTGCGCCGGTGCATGCCGAGGCGGCGCGCCGTCTCTGACACGTTGTGGTCGCAGAGTTCATAGACGCGCTGGATATGCTCCCAGCGCACGCGGTCGGCGGACATCGGGTTTTCAGGCGGCTCCGGGCGCTCGCCGCCCCGCGCCAGGAGCGCGCGCGCGACATCGTCCGCATCCGCTGGTTTCGAAAGATAATCGAGCGCGCCGGCTTTGACGGCCGCGACCGCCGTCGCGATATTGCCGTAACCGGTCAGCATCACGACCTTGCAATCTTCGCGCGCCTCGTGGATCGCGTTGACGACTTCAAGCCCGTCGCCGTCTTCGAGACGCAGATCGACGACGGCGTAGGCGGGGGGCTTGGCTTTGACGAGGTCGATTGCTTCCTTGACGCTCTTGGCGAGCGAAAGCGTGAAGCCGCGCTTCTCGAGGGCCCTGCCAAGGCGCGTGCGCAAGGCTTCATCGTCATCGACAAGAAGAAGGGTCGGATCGGCGCCGATCGGCCATTCCCTGTCGGTCTCAGTCTCGACTGTGGTCATGCGGGCGATCCTATCGCTGCGTCACTGAAGATACGCAAGATGCAGCGTCAGCGGCCGGCGAGATCAGGGCTTGGCTGCAGCGCCGATTGACGCAGGACCTGCCGCATCCTTGCCTGGTTCGCGCGTCTTTTCCGTCTTTACCTTGTCGCGGGGTCTGTCTGCGGCGGCAAGGACGGCCTTCAGCGGCCAGGTCGTCGAAACCCAGGCGCCATGTTTTTCCGGCTCGCCCCGCCAGGCGGCGTTGTCGAACATCACCTTGCCGCCGGTGCGTTCCAAGAGCGTTTTGGCGATGAAGAAACCGAGGCCAAGACTGCCCTTGCCGCTCGATGCAGGCCGCTGCCGGGCGCTGACATAGGGCTCGCCGAGGCGGCCGAGGACCTCTTCGGAAAAGCCGGGTCCGTCGTCATGCACGGCGATCGACAAGGTCTGCGGCGTCCAGGTCGCGGTGATGAGGACCTTCGACCGCGCAAACCCCACGGCGTTCTCGACGAAATTCCTGAGGCCGAAGATCAGTTCCGGCCGGCGCTTCAACACAGGCGGCGCCCCCTCGCCGATCATCTCGAAGATCACGGCGGGGCCGCCGGCGCTCGCCATAAAGGGCTCGGCCGCCTCGCGTGCGAGCTGATCGACGGCGATGCGTTCGTGGAGGGCGTCCCCCTCTTCGCCGCGGCTCGACAGGCGCGAAAGGATCTCGCGGCAGCGTTTGGCCTGCGCGACGAGAAGCTTGGCGTCTTCTTCAAGAAGACCCTGGCCAGCGAGTTCGTCCGCCATTTCCTTGGCGGTCACCTGGATGGTTGCGAGCGGCGTGCCGAGTTCATGCGCCGCAGCGGCGGCAAGGCCGCCCAGCGCCGCGAGCCGCTCCTCACGCGCGAGCACCAGCTGCGAAGCCGCAAGCGCCGTGCGCATCTCGGCGGATTCGGCCGCGATGCGATGCGCATAAGCGGCGAAAAAAATCACGGAAAAGACAAGCGCGAACCACACGCCCGCGACATAGAAATCCGGAATGCCAGGATCGACATTCGGCCGCCACGGCAACGGAAAGCTGAAAAGGCCGATGATCGTGACGCCGATCACCGCGAGCGCGCCGAGCGCAATCGTGAGCCGCATGGACAAGACGCTCGCGGCGATTGTAACCGGCGCAAGGATGAGCGCGGCGAAGGGATTTTCGAGCCCGCCCGTGAAGAACAGCAAGGTGCAAAGCTGCACCATGTCGAAAGCGATGTAGCCGGCCGCTTCGGCATCGCTGAGGAAGCGTTGCGGCGAGAACCGCAAGGTGATGAAGAGATTGAGCCAGGCGCTCGCGGCGATGACGCCGATGCACAGCCCCAGCGGCGCCGGAAATCCGAGTCCGAAATGCACGCCGAAGACAGCAGCGGCCTGGCCGGCGACGGCGAGCCAACGCAAGGTCGTCAGCGTGCGCAAACGCACGGGCCCGCGCAGGACCTGCAGCGCGGCGTCTTCAGGGGCGGCGTCAGTCGGCCGCAAGGGCGAGTTAGCGCTTAAGCCGGGCATGATCCGCGTCTATAAGGCGCCGCGTCGGCTGAGGCCATGAAGCGCGGCCTGTAGGAGGCTTAATGTCGAAAGGGAGAAATCTGGGGAACAACGCCTGGAAGATTTGGGGGACAGTTCTCGCGGCGCTCGCTGTTCTTTCAACAGCCTGTGCAAAACGCGAGGAACCTGTTGTTCCACGCGAGGCTTTGATCCGCCTCTCGGACGCCTATACGGGGCGCTATACCCTGCAAGGCGTCGATGCGCGAACGGTCACCCAAGAGGATTTCCGTGGAAAACCGGTCATCCTCTATTTCGGCTTCACCAATTGCCCGGATGTGTGCCCGGTCTCGATCGGGCTCCTCGCGGCGGCGCTGAAACAACTAACCCCAGATGAACGCTCGGCGCTCGCAGCTGTTTTTGTCACTGTAGACCCTGAACGCGATACGCCGGATGCGCTCAGTGCGTTTCTGTCGATCGAACCGTCGATCATTGGCCTTACCGGGTCTGTCGAGGCGGCCGCGGCGGCCCGGCAGGGCTTCAAGGTCTATGCCCAGAAGCGGCCGACTCCCGAATCAGTGCTGCCCTACTCCATGGATCATATGGATCTTCTTTACCTTGTCGGACCCGACACGAAGCCTGTTCTGGCTATACGCCCCGCGGTTACGCCGGAACAATTGGCGGCAATTCTGCGCCGCGCTATCAAGGGGAAGTTTACCTAACTTCTTGATCAAGAATAAAAATCTTTGACCGACGATGCCTGTGTCGGACAGCGGTCTGACCGGGCCTGCCGCCGGCTCCGGATTGCTGGACCGTCACAATTCTTGTTTGCCGGATGCGTTCCATGCGATTAAGGTATCGTGAGGGGCCTTCTCGGAGACAGAATTGTTACAGTTTGAACGCGCTGCGTTGCAGCGTCGTGAGCGTCAGTAGGAGTCATCGGGGGCCATGCTCTACACAGCTTATGAACTCGGCTACGCGGCCGTCTCGCCGGCGCGTGTGGCGGCGGGCCTCGGCGCCAAGTTCTGGCGCTCTCCCTTTAACCCGCTTGCAGACAGCTGGCTCGCCCGCACAAGCGCGGCGGCGCTGGACGTCTTCGAGCACGCGACGCGGCGCTACCCCAAGCCTGATTGGGAGATCGCCGACACGGTGATCGACGGCGTCTCCGTCCCGGTTTCGATTGAACCCGTCGTCAAGAAGCCCTTCGGGACCCTTCTGCGGTTCCGGCGTGATGAGGCCGCCCTCGAGGCGCTCGGCGCCGCGGAACAGCCCAAAGTGCTGATCGTTGCGCCGATGTCCGGCCATTATGCGACGCTTCTGCGCGGCACCGTGCTCGCCATGATGCCGGGCCATGATGTCTACATCACCGACTGGGCGGATGCGCGCTCCGTGCCGATCTCCGCCGGCCGCTTCGACCTCAACGATTTCATCGACTATCTGATCGACTTCCTCCGCTTCCTCGGTCCCCGCGCCCACGCCATGGCGGTCTGCCAGCCCGGTCCGGCCCTTCTTTCGGCCGCGGCGGTGCTCGCTGAAGATGATGATCCCGCGCGCCCGGCCTCGCTCACCATTATGGGCAGCCCGATCGACACGCGCCGCTCGCCGACTGTGCCGAACATGCTCTCGCGCCAGCGCCCGTTCGAATGGTTCGAGCGGAACATGATCTTCACGGTCCCTGCGCCCTATCCCGGCATGCTGCGGCGCGTCTATCCGGGCTTCGTGCAGCTTTACTCGTTCCTGTCGATGAATTCCGACCGGCACATGAACGCGCATTACGACTATTTCAAAAATTTGGTGAAGGGCGACGGCGACAGCGCCGAGAAGCACCGCGAGTTTTACGACGAATATCTCGCCGTGCTCGACATGACGGAAGAATTCTACTTGCAGACCATCAAAGAGGTCTTTCAGGAAGATAGCCTGCCGCAGGGCAAGTTCTTTCATCGCGGCCGGCGCGTGAAGCCGGAGGCCATTCGCGACGTCGCGCTCCTGACGGTCGAGGGCGAGCGCGACGACATTTCCGGCATCGGCCAGACGCAAGCTGCGCATGATCTCTGCTCGAATCTGCCGGAGCATTTGAAAGTCGACTACATCCAGCCGGGCGTCGGCCACTACGGCGTGTTCAACGGCTCGCGCTGGCGCAGCGAAATTCAGCCCAAGGTCGCCGAATTCATCCGCAAGCATGACCTGCGCGGCGGACAAAAGGTGCGGCTTCAACTCGTCGCCGGGGAATAGCGCCCAAGGCGCCTTGATCATTCGCACTCGGCGTTTCCGGGGCCTGACCCGCGACGCTGCAATCTGTTCGTCCCAACGACAATGAGGGGCTATCGGCGCAAGCCGCGCGACGCCTTTTCCTCTCATTCCGCACAAGGACGATCAGATAATGCCATCCCTCGATCTCTATCTTTCCTTTTGCGCGGCCGCCGCGGCGATCATCGCTATGCCGGGCCCTATGGTCGCGCTCATCGTGTCGAACAGCGTTGAGCGCGGCCGCGCCGGCGGCTTTTCGACTGTCGCCGGCTCTGCAACCGCCATGCTCTTGCACTTGGCGCTGGTTTGCGCCGGCCTTGCGGCTTTGCTCGCGCATGCAGGCGGCGCGCTCTTCTGGATCAAATGGGCGGGCGCGGCGTATCTCTTTGCGCTCGGCGTGCAGGCGCTGCTGAAAAAGCCGACGCCCGCCGATGATGCGGCGCGCGCGCAAAAGCCTCTCAGCCGCATGTTCGGGGAGGCGTTCCTGCTCGGGATCTCGCACCCGAAGACCTTGCTCTTCTACGTCGCCTTCTTTCCGCTGTTCATCGACCCCGCGCGGCCGGCGGCGGCGCAAGTGATCCTTTTGTCTGCAACCTTCTTCGTGATCGCTCTTGTCGGCGACAGTCTATGGGCTCTCGCCGCATCGGGCGCACGCGGCCTCCTCGAAAGAGCCGGCCGCTCAGTTCACATCGCGACCGGGCTCATTCTCATCGCAGCGGCGCTGGGGATGGCGCTGATGCAGAAGGGGTGAGCGTCACTTGCATCGCCGCAAGCGCGCCTCATCTGCACATTTTCGGTCCAGTAGGTCCCATCAGTTCCGCCAGTGGGACGGAACGGTCACGGACCCCATTGGGCGCTGCTTTCAGCGGTTGAGCCGATCTGGGCTTCGAAGGTTTGCACTTCATGGAGCGCCTTGAACCCAGTCGCCGATCACGGCGAAATGTATTGCCCGGGCGCCTTGAGGCGTTTCGGTCGGCGCCAAAAAGTGCTTAAGACGGCGCCGACAACCTCGACATCGCCAAGGAGACTGCCAATGCCCCGCACCAAAATCGCCCTCATCGGCTCCGGCATGATCGGCGGCACGCTCGCCCATATCGCCGCCCAGAAAGAGCTCGGCGAGATCGTCCTGTTCGACATCGCTGAGGGAACGCCCCAGGGCAAGGCGCTCGACCTCGCTGAATCGGCCCCGGTCGACGGTTACGGCTCGAAGCTGAAAGGCACGCAGGATTACGCAGACATCGCGGGCGCCGATGTGTGCATCGTCACCGCCGGCATTGCGCGCAAGCCCGGCATGAGCCGCGACGACCTTCTTGGCACCAATCTGAAAGTGATGAAGTCGGTCGGCGAGGGCATCCGCAAATTCGCGCCGAACGCTTTCGTGATCTGCATCACCAATCCGCTCGACGCCATGGTCTGGGCGCTGCAGAAATTTTCAGGACTGCCGGCGAAGAAAGTCGTCGGCATGGCGGGCGTGCTCGATTCCGCCCGCTTCCGCTATTTCCTCGCCGAAGAGTTCAACGTCTCGGTCGAGAGCGTGACGGCCTTTGTGCTCGGCGGGCATGGCGACGACATGGCGCCGCTGACGCGCTATACGACGGTCGCCGGCGTGCCGCTGCCGGACATGGTCGCGCTCGGCTGGACGACGCAAGCCAGGATCGACGCGATCGTCGAGCGTACGCGCAAGGGCGGCGGCGAGATTGTGGCGCTTCTGAAGACGGGCTCCGCCTTTTACGCCCCCGCGGCATCGGCGATCCAGATGGCGGAGAGCTATCTCAAAGACCAGCGCATGGTTCTTCCGTGTGCAGCGCAGCTCAACGGCGAATATGGCCTGCGCGACATGTATGTCGGCGTGCCGATCGTCATTGGGCAGAATGGCGTAGAGCGCATTCTCGAAGTGAAATTCAACGACGCCGAAAAGGCGATGTTCGAGAAGTCCGTCGCGTCCGTGAAGGATCTGATGGCGGCGAGCCGCAATATTGAGCCGAGCCTCGGCTAAGAGGCGACCTGCACGCAGCGCCGGTAATCTGGAGCGCCGCTGTAAAAGCCTTGCGTGAAGCGGCGGCTTTGGCCCCCTGGGTGGCCTGAATAAAAGCCCTGCGTGCGCAAGTGATTGAGACCGCGCCCGCAACGGATGACGATAATCTTTGTTTCTTGCGGCGCGGCCTTCGTCAGGTTGCCGCCCGCCAGCGCCGTCTCTGCAAGTGCTGGCGCTGCAGCCCTCTCGCCGCGCCAGACTCGTACATTGCGCTCGACGCTGCGTTCGGCGGACGCATCGCCTGGCCCGCGGATGACCATGACCCCGTGCTCCACCGCTGCCTCTGCGGGCGCCGCAAACCCAGCCGCCATCGCCGCCCAAAGGCCAATCGCTGCACGCCTTAACATACGCAACACTCCACTGAACCTCGATGAAGCGATGCTGCGCTTCCAAGCCGCCGCCTGCAATCCGGCGCGGACGCTTTCGCGCAAATTCCACATGGGATTTCGCCGTTGAGGCGAGGGCCTTGGCGAAGGCGGCACGCGGCGCGCGAAATCCGGATTTGGCGGCGCGCGCGAAACGGGGGATAGGTTCTGCGCCATGCGCATTCTTTATTCCCACCGCACCAAATCCGCCGACGGGCAATATGTGCATATCCGCGCGCTGACCGAGGCGCTGAAGGCGCGCGGTCACGCGCTCTTTATGGCGGGTCCGGATGATTGGGGCGAGGCGGCGACGCGGGCGCTCGACGGCGGCGCTGCCGGCAAGGGCGCCAAAGCTTTCCTGCCGGGCCCTGTCTATGAACTTGCCGAACTCGCCTATTCGGCGCCCGCCTATCTGCGCCTTGCGCGCGCGGCGCGCGCCTTCCGGCCCGACATTCTCTATGAGCGGCACAATCTCTTCTATCACGCCGGCGCCCGGCTGGCGCGCGCGCGCCGCCTGCCGCTTATTCTCGAAGTCAACGCGCCGCTCGCCGAAGAGCGCGCGCGCTATGGCGGGCTCTCGCTGAAGGGCCTTGCGCGCGCGAGCGAAACGAGCCTGTGGCGCGCGGCCGACGCCGTCCTGCCCGTGACGGGCGTCCTTGCACGGATGATCGAAGCGGCGGGCGTTTCCCCTCAGAAGATCCACGTCATTCAGAACGGCGTCGAACCGGACCAAGTCGAACCGCACGACCCGCGGCCGGCGCGCGAACGCTACGGCTTGCAGAACAAGATCGTGCTCGGCTTCACGGGCTTCGTGCGCGACTGGCACGGCGTCGACAAGATTCTGCGCTGGATGGCCGGGTCTGGCCGGCGCGATCTTCACTTGCTGCTCGTCGGCGACGGCGACGTCGTTCCCGACCTGAAGCGGCTCGCGGCCGAGCTTGGGCTCGCCGAGCGCTTCACTGTCACGGGCGTCGTGCAGCGCCGCGCGGTGGCGGGGCTCGTCGCCGCTTTCGACATCGCGCTGCAGCCGGCGGCGACGCCTTACGCTTCCCCTCTGAAGCAGTTCGAATACATGGCGCTCGGCAAAGCGATCCTTGCGCCTGATCAACCGAACATCGCCGAAATCCTTGCGGACGGCGCGGACGCACTCCTCTTTCCGCCCAAGGATGAAGGCGCAATGGGCGAAGCGCTCGATCGCCTTGTCGCCGATCCTGCGCTACGCGCGCGCCTTGGCGCAGCGGCGCGGGCGACTCTCCTGCGCCAGGACCTCACCTGGGCCGGCAATGCCCGCCGCGTCGAGGAGATCGCAACGCAGCTGCTCCGCGCGCGAGGACACTGAAGCCGGCGCTTATTTGAAGTTCCTCGCCCAGACGTCTTTCAGCTGCGGCAACGCGTCGGCAGCTGTCGCCGCTGCGTGGAGTTTTGGCGCATGCGCGGCGAACCAAGGCCGCTTAGGGCGCCAGCGCGTCATGACCGCGAGATAGATATCGAGCGCCGAGAAACGGTCGCCGAGGAACCAGGGCCCGATCGCCGCTTCTTCAACATGGCCCCAGAGGCGCTCGGCATAGCGATCGAGCGCAGTTCGGAACGGCTTTTGCGCCTCCTCGACCGACACGAAACGCGACGGCACATCGCCATAGGTGAAGGTCGGATAGATATTCGCGACGAGATAGATCAGCCAGCGGAGAAACGCCGCGCGCTCCGGTGCGTTGGGCGCAGGCACAAGATCGTCGCAGCCCGTCAAGTCGGCAAGATGCAGCGTAATCGCCGCGCTCTCCGTCAGCACACGCCCGTCTTCGAGCACGAGCGTCGGCACCTGCGCGATCGGATTGAGCGCGACAAGGCGTGCGCGCGCCTCCTCCGACCCCAGAAGATCGCCGGTCTGCACATAGTCATGCGCAAGGCCGAGCCAGACGAGCTGGGCCTCGACGATCGCGGAACCCCAGCCGGGCTCGCCATAGAGCGTCAGTTTTTTCATGGATCAACACTAGGACGCCGAAGCGCCGGCCTCAACCGCTTGACGCCGCCACGCCGGCAGCGCACTCCGGCGCGTCATGACCCTCGCGCTTGAAACAGATCGCCTCGTCCTCAGGCCGCTCGCGCCCGAGGATTTCGAGGCGCATGCCGCCATGATGGCGGACCCGCGCGTCGCCGCGTTTCTGACGCTCGACCGGAAACCGCAGCCGCGCGCGACGGAGTGGCGCAGCTTCGCCTCGATGATCGGCCATTGGACGATCCGCGGCTACGGATTCTTCTCGGTCTTCGAGAAGTCGACGGGCGCCTGGGCCGGTCGCGTCGGCCCCTGGAATCCCGAAGGCTGGCCGCAAATCGAATGCGGCTGGGGCGTGCCTATCGAACATTGGGGCAAGGGCTATGCGCCGGAGGCTGCGATCGCCGCCATTCGCTGGGTCTTCGCAACGCGGCCGGAACTCACCCGCATCATCTCGCTGATCGACCCCGGCAATGCGAACAGCCAGGCAGTGGCGCGCAAGATCGGCGAGACAAAATCCGGTGAGACGTTTCAGCCCGGGACCTTCACGCTCGACATCTGGGCGGCGGAGAAGCGGGCGTGGCTGGAGAGGTTTGGGAGCAGGGATTAGGGACTGGGGATAAGGGATTAGACACATAGCTGTTTCCGCCGAAGCGGCGCATTTGCAGACAGTTGAAATGGGCGCCCCTCGTCCTCCCTTGCATTTCTTCCAAGATCGGCTTTGAAGGCGCTGAACCGAGGGAGGGCGCGCCATGCTTCTCGTCAAAACCTATGTCGCCGCGAGCAAGGTCGAGGGCGTCGGCGTCTTCGCCGCAGAGCCGATCCGCAAGGGCGCGGTCATCTGGCGGCTTGAGCCTTCGTTCGACCGCCTTATTCCCCGCCGGGACTATGAAGAAGCCCCGCCCTTTCTCAAAGAGCTTCTCGACCGCTACGCCTACCCTTCGCCCGACAATCCGGCCTTCATCGTCTATGAGGTCGACAACGGGCGTTTCATGAACCACTCGAAAACGCCGAACACGGACTTTTCCGATTCGGGCGGCGCGCGCGCCATGCGCGACATCGAGCCCGGCGAAGAGCTGACATGCGACTACGGCGATTTCTTCAAGGATTACGAACTCATTCCAAACCCGGCCGAAATCTTCGGCGATTGACAGAGGCTCTCCGATGCGACTCCCGACGCTGCTCGCCGCCCTTCTCGCCTCATCGGCCGCTGCGGCGCAGACGGCGCCCGCGGCGGCGCCTTTTTCGCAGGCGCAGGTCAAGAACGCCGAACGCCTTATCGCCCGCGGCCTCGAAGACGGCCTTGCCTATGAGCTCGTCGAAAGTCTGACGACCGAGGTCGGCCCGCGCCAGGGCGGCACGGAGGCTGAAGCGCGCGCGAGGGTCTGGTCGGCGGCGAAACTGAAATCGCTCGGCTTTTCGAATGTCCGTATCGAGACGTATGATATGCCCGCGTGGACGCGCACATCCGAGAGCGCGTCAATTGTATCGCCCTTCCCGCAGCCGCTCGCTCTGGCCGCCCTCGGCAATTCGCCCTCGACGCCCGAAGGCGGCGTCAGGGGCGAGGTCGCGCGCTTCGGCACGCTCGCCGCGCTGAAGGCCGCGCCCCTCAAGGGCTTTGAAGGCAAGATCATCTTCGTCGATGAGCCGATGACGCGCACGCAAGACGGGTCAGGCTACAGCGTCGCCGTCGCCAAGCGCTCGGCCGCCGCGGTTGAGGCGGCGCGGCGCGGGGCCGCCGCGGCGCTTATCCGCTCCGTCGGCACAGATTCAGGGCGCTTTCCGCATACGGGGAATATGCGTCTTGCGCCGGATGCGCCGTTGGCGCCCGCCGCCGCGCTTTCGAATGCCGACGCCGACCTTCTCGCCAGCGCCGTCGCGCGCGCCAAAGGCCCCGTGAACGTCGCGCTCGAAATCAAAGCGGCGTATACGGAGAAAGCGCCCTCCGGCAATGTCATCGCCGAGATCCCCGGGCGCACCAAAGAAGTCGTCGTCATCGGCGGCCATCTCGACAGCTGGGACCTCGGCACGGGCGCGCTCGACGACGCGGCGGGACTCGCCATCACGACGGCGGCGGCCAAGCTCATCGACGCGCTGCCGGGCAAGCCGAAGCGCACGATCCGCGTTGTTTATTGGGGCGCGGAGGAAGTCGGCCTCTGGGGCGCCAAGGCCTATGCCGAGCAGCGCAAGGCCGAGCTCGGCGCGCATTTCGTCGCCGCGGAATCTGATTTCGGAACCGGCCGGATCTGGAAGCTCGACACGCGATTTGGTCCGCAGGCGGAGGGCGTGACGAAACAGATTCTCGACGTGCTGCGGCCGCTCGGCGTCGGCCCCGGCGACAACGAGGCCGGCGGCGGCGCCGATGTCGGGCCGCTGCGTGAGGCGGGCGTGCCAGTGATTGATCTCAATCAGGACGGCTCGACCTATTTCGACTATCACCACACCGCCAACGACACGCTCGACAAGATTGATCGCGACGCGCTGAAGCAGAATGTCGCCGTCTGGGCGGCGACCATCTATCTGCTCGCCGAATCGCCGGCGTCCTTGCGCGCCGCACCGTAACTGAAGGCGGCGTAGACGCACAAAGTGCGCAGCTTGAACTGAGTTGTTCAAGCGCCGTAGCTATTCTCGGCGACGTGCGTTCCGGCGCCGAAGGCGGCTACACACGCGAGAGATGCGATCTCCTTGCGTATCTTTACAGAGTTGCAAGTCGCGGTAGCGGCTGGTCGCCTGTTTGCTCGGAGTTCGCACGCGCCGCGGAGAGCATCCGCCGGCGGCAGGTGTGACCACGAGGACTGGATTGAGCGCCAACAAGGACTCTGAACCTCGACAACGTGTCGCACAGCAGCGCGCCGTCGATGTTCCCGATATCGATCTCGACGGTTTCCTGATCGCCGCGGAAGCGGCGACAACCCTCGTTGCGCTGACGGGCGCATTCGCCGCGAGTGTCGATCGCGCCGGATTCTCGCGCGCGCAATACATGCAGATCATCGACAATTTCGAACGCGTGCCGGTCCCCAAGGCGGAACGGCTGGTAGTCGGCGAAGAAGCGCCCGATCTTTCGCAGACGAAGCAGATGCATTTTGATGCAGATTTGGCCATCACCAATGAGCTCGCCCAGCTTCGCGCCTATACTTGGCGCGATCTTGCGCGGAGAAACGAACTCTCGCCGGCGACCCTGGAACGGATCGCCGACTATGAACGCGCGGGCTTTGTCGACGGCGTCACGGTGCCCGTTTCGCTGCATGCGGGCGACATCGCCGCCTTCATCTTTTTCCGTCGGCAGGCCGTCTTCGCTGTCTCCAACCCGGGGATGCTGAAGCTCCAATTCTTCTGTCATGCGATGCACAAGCGCTTTGCCGCGCTCGCTCCGCCCGCCCCGGGAGGCAAGCTCTCCAGGCGGGAAATCGAAGTCATGACGCTTGTCGCCGTGGGCAGAACCAATGCCGAGATTGCCGGCGAACTCGGCATATCGGTGCACACGGTCAACACGCTGGTGCGGCGTTGCTTTCTGAAGCTCGGCGTCTCGAACCGGGTCGAAGCCGCCTCGCGCTTCGCCTATCTCGCGCGCGGCAAGTAGCCCCCTGCCCCTCTGACGGAATCACCCTCCGACGGAATGATGCGTCTCGCGCGTTTCAAGCTTCACGCGTAGATTGCGTATTGGGGACGTAAGGCGCGCCTGCGCCTGTGAGGGAGGGATCATGACGCCCGAGAGCGAAGCCGCGATTGCGCTCAGCCGCCTCGGCATCGGCGCCCGCCCGGGCGAGCGCGCGGCTCTGGGTAAGGGCGCCCGCGCGTCTCTGGCGCGGCAGGCCGGATCCGCCGCCGCCTTCGCGTTCGACGACGCAGCCCTGCCGACCCGCGCCGCCGCCCTCAGCGCCTATCGCGCGCTCATTGAGAGCCGGCGCGCGGCGAAAAAGCAGGACGGCATGGACGCCACCGACGCCAAAGACGACGGCGCCGGGCTCGGCCGTATGGGCGATATCCTCGCAAATGAGATTCTCGCCCGCACCAACCACGCGCTGACGACGCCGAACGGTTTTGCCGAACGGCTGGTCTGGTTCTGGTCGAACCACTTCACCGTCGCTGCGAACAAAGCCCTCACGGTCCCGCTCGCCGGCGTCTATGAGCGCGAGGTTATTCGCGGCGGCCTCACTGGCTCCTTCGCGGATCTCCACCTCGCCGTGATGCGGCATGCGGGCATGCTCCTTTATCTCGACCAGGCCCAGTCGATCGGCCCGAATTCGACCGTCGGCCGCCGTCGTAACGCCGGGCTCAACGAAAACCTCGCGCGCGAGGCCCTGGAGCTGCACACGCTCGGGCCCGACGGCGGCTACACGCAGGCCGACGTCACCGAATTTGCGCGCGCGCTCACCGGCTGGACGATCGTCAGCGACCGCACGCGGCGCTTCGCGACGGCTGGAGCGGCAGAGGGCGACTTCGTGTTTCTCGACATGCTGCATGAACCGGGCGCCCGCACGGTTCTCGGCAAGCGCTACGCGGAAAACGGCGAGGCGCAGGCTCGCGCCATTCTCGCTGACCTTGCCCGCAGCCCCGCGACGGCGCGGCGCGTCGCGACGCAGCTCTGCCGCCATTTCATCGCCGATGCGCCCCCGGCGGCGGCCGTCGACGCGCTCACCAAGGTCTTCCTCGACTCCGGCGGCGACCTTCCTTCCGTACACAAAGCGCTCGCCGAACGCCCGGAAGCCTGGACGCCGACGCAGGGCAAGTTCAAGGCGCCCAATGAGTTCATGATTTCCGCCTTGCGCCTTGCCGGGGTCCCGCGCGTCGACCGGCGCGCGCTGCTGGCGGCCTATGGTCTGCTCGGTCAGCGGCCCTTCGGCGCCCCCTCGCCGGAAGGGTGGCCGGATACGGCCGAGGAATGGGCCGCCCCAGACGCCGTCATGAAACGGCTCGAATGGAGTCAGGCGCTCGCCGAACGCACGTCAGCGCGCGGCGCGCCCGCGAAGATCGCGGAAGACGCGCTCGGCCCCCTGCTCTCGGCGCGCACCAGGGAGGCGGTCGCGCGCGCCGAAAGCGCAGCGCAGGGCTTCGTCCTTGTGCTGATGTCTCCAGAATTCCAGCGGCGATAGGGAGGGCGGCATGACGCTACCAAGTATAGACCGGCGCCGCCTGCTCGCCCTCGGCGGGGGCGTTGCGCTCTCGGCGGCCGGCGCTTCCGCCGCGCTCAGCGCCGTCGCCGGCGACCGAAAACTCATCCTGGTCATCCTTCGCGGCGCGCTCGACGGGCTTGCCGCCGTCGCGCCCTATGGCGATCCCGCTTATGCGCGCCTGCGCGGGCGACTTGCGCTTGGCGCGCCCGGCGCGGCGGGCGGCGTTCTGCCGCTGACGGACGGATTTGGTCTCAACCCCAAGCTCGCCTTCCTGCATGCCGAGTGGAAGGCGGGCGCGCTCGGCGTGATGCATGCGGCGGCCTCGCCCTATCGCGACCGATCGCATTTCGACGGCCAGGACGTGCTCGAAAGCGGCGGCGCGGCGGTCTACGCCCTGTCCGACGGCTGGATCAACCGCGCGCTGCAGATCGCACCCGTGCGATCCGGCGTCGCGGTGGCGAGCGTGCTGCCGCTTGTGTTGCGGGGCGCGGGCAAGGCGACGAGTTATGCGCCATCCTTTGCGCCAGCCGCCAATGCCGACACGGTGAACCGGCTGATGGATCTTTATGCGGAGGATCCGCTGCTGGGGCCGGCGCTCGCTGCCGCCGTCGAAACCGGGGAGATCGCGGGCGAAAATGGCATGGCGGCGGACGCCACGCCAAGGCCGCGCGGCGCGCGCCCCGAAGCGCAATGGCCTCAGCTCGCCGGCGTCGCCGCGCGGCTTCTTTCCGCGCCCGACGGACCTGCCGCCGCCGTGCTCGCCTTCGACGGCTGGGACACGCATGCAAACCAGGGCGGCGCCGAAGGCCTCCTCGCCGGGCGCCTCGCCGCGCTCGACGAGAGCCTGAAGGCCCTGAAGACGGGGCTCGGCGCCGCCTGGGCCTCTGCGGCGGTCGTCGTGGCGACGGAATTCGGCCGCACGGTCGCGATCAACGGCACGGGCGGCACGGACCACGGCACGGGCGGCGTCGCCTTCCTGCTCGGCGGCAAAGCCAAAGGCGACTTCATCGGCGACTGGCCGGGGCTTGCGGCGCTGCATCAGAACCGCGATCTTCCGCCTGCGAATGATCTGCGCGCGCTGTTCGCAGCGGTTCTCTCCGAGCATTGGGGCTTGCCGCGGGCAGATCTCGCCGCCCGAGTCTTCCCGGGATCTTCGGGCGTAAAGCGCCTCGAAGGCGTCATCCGCGCCTGAGCGCTTTCTTCAATGCGCCTCGCCCCAGTTGCGGCCGGCTTTGGCTTCAACGACGAGCGGCACGGTGAGCACGACCGCCGGGAGCGGCGCGCGCTCCATCACCTCGGCGACGACTTTCATGGTCCTGACGGCCTCGTCTTCGGGCGCTTCGAACACGAGTTCGTCATGCACCTGGAGCAGCATTTTCGCGGAAAGGCGCGCCTCGGCGAGCGCTTTCGGCATACGGATCATCGCGCGGCGGATGACGTCGGCGGCCGCGCCCTGGATCGGCGCGTTGATCGCCTGACGCTCCGCATAGCCGCGCATCGCCGGATTCTTGTCGTTGACGCCGCCGACATAGGTGCGCCGCCCGAAGATCGTCTCGACATAGCCTGAACGCCGCGCCTCGCGCACCGTGTCGTCCATATAGCGGCGAATGCCGGGGAACTTCTGGAAATAGCTGTCGATATAGGCTTTGGCCTCGCCGCGCTCGATGCCGAGCTGGTTCGCAAGGCCGAAGGCAGAAATGCCGTAAATGATGCCGAAATTGATGGCCTTGGCCTTGCGGCGCACCATCGGGTCCATGCCCTTGACCGGCACGCCGAACATTTCCGACGCCGTCATGGCGTGAATGTCGACGCCGTCGGCAAAGGCCTTTTTCATCGCGGGCAGGTCGGCGATATGCGCGAGGAGACGCAGTTCGATCTGGCTGTAGTCCGCCGAAATGAGGACGCGCCCCTTCTCCGCGATGAAGGCCGTGCGGATCTTCGCGCCGTCTTCCGTCCGTATCGGGATGTTCTGGAGATTGGGATCGGTCGAGGCAAGGCGCCCGGTCGTCGTCGCCGCGAGCGAATAGGAGGTGTGGATGCGCCCCGTTTCCGGGTTGACCGCGAGCGGCAGCGCGTCCGTATAGGTGCTTTTGAGTTTTGAGAGCCCGCGCCAGTCGAGGATCGCGCGCGGCAGCGGATGGCCTTCGGCCGCGAGTTCTTCCAGCACGTCGGCCTTGGTCGACCAGGCGCCGCCCGGCGTCTTCTGTCCGCCCGGCAGGCCGAGCTTGCCGAACAGAATGTCCGCGATCTGTTTGGGCGAGCCGATGTTGAAGTCCTCGCCGGCGAGCGCTCTTGCCTCCGCTTCATGGCGCGCCATGCGTTGCGCAAAATCCGTCGAGAGCGCGCAAAGCACCGCCGGGTCGATTTTGATTCCTTCGCGCTCCATGGCGACGACAACGGGCGCGAGCGGGCGCTCCAGCGTCTCGTAAAGCGTCGTTTTGCCTTCAAGCGCGAGGCGCGGCTTCAGGACCGCATGCAGACGGAAGGTGACATCGGCGTCTTCAGCCGCATAGGCCGTCGCCTTGTCGATTGGCGCCTCGTCGAAGGTCTTGCGGTTTTTGCCTGTGCCGACGATAGCGTCGAACTTGATCGTCTCATGGCCAAGATGCAGCGCCGACAGCTCGTCCATGCCGTGGCCGTTTCGGCCGCAATCGAGCGCGTAGGAGGCGAGCATGGTGTCGTCGAAGGGCACGATCTTCAGTCCGTACCGGGAGAGAACGAGCGCGTCATATTTGAGATTTTGCCCGATCTTGAGGATGGCCGGATTTTCGAGGACGGGCTTCAGCGCCTTAAGCGCCTTTTCGAGCGGCATCTGGCGGCCGACATCCTTGTCGTCGAGGGCGAGGCCCTTCGTTCCATGGGCGAGGGGAATGTAGCAGGCAGCGCCCGGCCCCGTCGCGAGGCTGACGCCGACGAGATTGGCCCGCATCGCGTCGAGACTGTCCGTCTCCGTATCGACGGCGAGAGCCCCTCGCTCTTCCGCGAGGGCGAGAATCTCCTTGAGGCGCGCTTCGTCGAAAACGGTCTCGTAAGGCCCGAAGGGCGCCGGCCCCTGTGACGAAGCCGTGGGCGCGGGATGCGGCGTCTGCGCCGGCGCCGCGCCATTCGACTTGCGCGCGCCGCCGTCGAAATCGGCGGCAAGGCGCCGTTGCAGCGTGTTGAGCTCCATGTCGATGAGGAAGGTCGCGAGCCTGTCGACATCGATCGACGGCATGGCGAGCGCCGGCAAGGGCTCGGGCAGCGGCGCGTCTGTTTTCAGCGTCACGAGCTCGCGCGAGAGCCGCGCCTTATCGGCGTTCTCGATGAGGTTCTGGCGCCGCTTCTCCTGTTTGATCTCGGGCGCGCGCGCGAGCAGCGTGTCGAGGTCGCCATATTGCTCGATGAGCTGCGCCGCCGTCTTTATCCCGATGCCGGGCACGCCCGGCACATTGTCGACGCTGTCGCCGGCGAGCGATTGCACGTCGATCACGCGCTCCGGCCCGACGCCGAATTTCTCGATCACTTCGGCGCGGCCGATGCGCTTGTTCTTCATCGTATCGTAAAGCGAGACGCGGTCTGAGACGAGCTGCATCAAATCCTTGTCGGACGAGATGATCACGACCTCGCCGCCCAGCGCCTCAACATGGCGCGCATAGCTCGCAATGATGTCGTCGGCCTCGAACCCGTCCATCTCGATGCAGGCGACGTTGAAGGCGCGCGTCGCATCGCGCACGAGTGGAAATTGCGGGCGCAGATCTTCCGGCGGCTCGGGGCGGTGCGCCTTGTATTCGGGATAGATCGCGTTGCGGAAAGTCTTCGCCGAATGATCGAACACGACCGCCAGATGCGTCGGATCATGCTCATCCGCCATGTCGGCGAGGAGCTTGTAGAGCATGTTGCAATAGCCGGAGACCGCGCCGACGGGCAGGCCGTCTTTCTTGCGCGTCAGCGGCGGCAGCGCGTGATAGGCGCGAAAAATGTAGCCCGAACCGTCGATGAGATAGAGCCGGATGGGCGCCGTCGCTTCGGTCATGATCGGCCCTGTGTTGCGCGGCGCGGACCTTAGCCGCCGTCGCGCCGCGGGGAAAGCGCGAGGGGCGCGATCTATCCCGTAAAGCGCTGCTGCATCGCGCTGTTTTCAGGCGGCTGCAAATTGAACTGCCGCGCATCGGCGAAGGCCTTCAGGAAGGCCGGCCGCTTCGACAGGCGCGAAAGATAGCCGCGAAACGCGTCGTCCTGCGCAAGCCCATAGCCGCGCGCCCAGGTGACGATATGGCCGTAGACGCAATCGGCGAGCGTGAACGCCTCGCCGCAGATAAAGCCGCCTTGGGCGATGCGTTCGAGTATCTGCGGCGCACCTTCAGCTTCGAATTTGCGGCGATAGCGCGCAATCAGGGCCGGGCTCGACTCCGCCTTCGGCAGGATGTGTTCATGCATCCTGATCTGCCACAGCGTCATGTCGATCTGCGCGGCGGCGAGGAACAGCATTTTCTGATAGTCCGCGCGCTCAGGCGTCGCAGCCGACGGCGGCGCGAGCTGCTTTTCGGGATAGGCGTCGCCGAGAAAGGCGGCGATCGCCGCGCTTTCGACCATGGAGGTCATCCGCCCGTCCGACCAGAAGATGTCGAGGGCCGGCACGTTGTGGTTCGGATTTTTTGCAACGTAGTCGGACGAATATTGCGCCCCGCCATACAGATCGACGGTCTCGATCTCGACCGGACGGTCCGTCGTTTCATAGAGCGCCCAAAGGGCGCGCGCGCTGCGCGTCGCCGGATAGTGATAGAGTTTGAAACGCTCAATGCGCATGGCGGCCTCTCTTGTATCGCGCGATGAGCTAACGCCGGGCGCTGCGCTCTCGCAAGCCTGCATGGCAGCCCGTCACGCCGCCGCGGTCTCGACGGGCTTGCGGCGAGGGCGTAAGGACGCCGTATCGGGCCTTGCCGGGGGAGCCGCCCTGAAATACCGCGCCTTCATCAGCTACTCGCAGCAGGACAAGGCCGCCGCCAAGCGCATTCACGGCTGGCTCGAAGCCTATCGTCCGCCCAAAGGCGCCGGCACCGCTGAATCGCGGCTCGGGCGGTTCTTTCGCGACGAAGACGAAATGCCGGCGGCGCCCGACATTGCGGAGGTTGTGCGCGCCGCGCTCGACGCTTCCGAGCACCTCATCGTTCTCTGTTCGCCGCGCTCGGCGAAATCGAAATGGGTCGCCTCCGAGATCGCCTATTTCCGCGCGCTCGGCGGCGCCCGCAAGATCTTCGCGCTCATCATCGACGGGACGCCCAATAGCGCCGATCCCGATACGGAGTGTTTTCCCGCCGCCTTCCGCGTCGGAAGCAGCGAGCCGGGCATTATGCCCATCGAGCCGCTCGGTCTCGACCTCCGGAAGGAGACCAAGGCGCGCGCGCTGGCGCGGCTCGCGGCGGGTCTTCTCGGGATCGACTTCGACGAGCTTTGGCGCCGGGACCAGCGCCGCGCCCGGCGGCGGCAGACGGCCCTCACCGGCGGGCTTGCCGCAACGACGCTCGCTTTTGCCGGCCTTGCGGCCGCAGCGATTGACAACGCCAATAAGGCGCACCTCACCTTGAGCCGCTTCTTCGCCGAACGCGCCTGGCGCCTCCTTGAAGACGGCGACGCGCCCGCCGCCGCGCGCTATGCGCTCGCAGGGGCTGAGCTCGCCCCGCAAAACGCGCCGCTCTATCGCGCCGCGCTTGCGGGCGTCATGCATGCGTCGGGCGAAAGCGGCGTGCCGCTTCTGCATGGGGGACCCGTTCTTTCGGCGGAATTCTCGCCGGACCGCACGCGCATCGTGACGGCGAGCGCCAACAAGACCGCGAAGGTCTGGCGCGCAGCGGACGGCGTCTTGCTCGCAACTCTTGCCGGCCATGGCGACCGCGTCGTCAGCGCCGTGTTTTCTCCGGACGGACTGCGCATTTTGACAGCGAGCGATGACGGCACGGCGCGCCTCTGGAACGCTGCGGACGGCGCGGCGCTCGCGACCTTCGAAAGCGCGTCGCCCAAGACGCCCTTGCGCGGCGCTGTCTTTTCTCCGGATGGCGGGCGCGTGCTCCTGTTCGGCGAGGGCCCCGCCGCAGAACTCTGGAATGTGGCCGAGCGGCGGCGCGTCGCTCTATTGTCCGGATCCGGAGAGTCGGTGTGGAGCGCCGCGTTCTCGCCGGACGGGCGCCTCGCCGCAACCGCAGGCGATGCGGCCTCCGTCGCGCTGTGGGACGCCGAAGACGGGCGCCTGCGGGCAAAACTCGAAGGCGCCGCGGACGCCGTCTACAAGGCGGCGTTCTCTCCCGATTCACGGCGCGTCGTCGCCGCAGGCGCAGACGGCGCTGCGTGTCTCTACGATACGGCGACCGGAAAGCTGCTTCACACCTTCAACGGCCACAATGCGGAGGTTTGGGACGCCGCGTTTTCGCCGGACGGCGCAAGGATCGTGACGGCGAGCGTCGACCAAACAGCGCGGCTCTGGGATGCAGAAAACGGCGCGGCGCTGGCGACGCTCGCCGGCCATCGCAATATGGTGTGGGCCGCTTCCTTCTCCACCGACGGCGCCCGCATCGTCACGGCGAGCGAGGACGGAACGGCGCGGCTCTGGGATGCGAAGACGGGCGCGCCAGAGGGCGCGATCGCCGGCCATGGCGACGGCGTTTTCACCGCGCATTTGTCCGCAGACGGCGCCTCTTTGCTGACGGCGAGCCGCGACGGTACGGCGCGGCTATGGACCGCCCGCAGCCGCCGCGTTCTTTCGATCGCCGCCGGCGCGCCGTCCGTCTCAAGCGTCGAATACTCCGTAGACGGAAGCACGATCCTTGCCGCCGGCTCGGACGGCACGGCGCGCCTTTTCGACGCCGCGACGGGCGCTGAATTACGCGTTTATGGAGACAGCGGTGAAGACACCGCGCCGGCGAGCGCGGTCTTTGCGCCGGACGGCAAGTCACTTCTCACGGTCGGCGGCGGCAAAGCGCCGGCGCTATGGGACCCGTCAACCGGCGCCAAGGCGCGCGACTTTGCAAATTTGTCGGCGGACGTTGTGAGCGCGAGCTTTGCGCCGGACGGGGCCCGCATTGTCGCCGCTGGCGCAGACGGCGCGGCGCAGGTTTTGAGTACGCGCGACGGGCGCGTGCTCGCGACGCTCGAAGGGCATGGCGATATTGTCCGCAGCGCCGCCTTTGCGCCGGACGGACGGATCGTCGCGACCGCCAGCGAAGACATGACCGCGCGCCTTTATGACGCCGCGAGCGGACGCCTCCTAAAAGAACTCCATGGTCACGGGGCAGGCATTGGGGGCGCAGCCTTCTCACCCGACGGCGCCAAGCTCGTCACGACGAGTGACGACGGCGAGGCGCGCCTCTGGAGCGCACCCGAAGGAAACCTGCTGCTGACGCTCACGGGCCACAAGGGTTTCGTCTACAGCGCCGCTTTCTCTCCCGACGGAGACCGCGTCGCGACAGCGAGCGAGGATCGAACGGTCCGGCTTTGGGATACGGCGGACGGGCGTTTGCTCGCCACGCTCGAAGGCCATGACAAGGCCGTGTTCGGCGCCGCGTTTTCACCCGACGGCCGGCGCCTCGCCACCGCGAGCGAGGACGGCGCCGTCATGATTTTCGATGTCGCGCGCCTGACGGAAGACTGGGCGGCGCTCGCGCGCGACGCGTGCGTCCATCTTCTCGGCGCCGGAGCGCGCCGCTTCAGCGCGGAGAGCGTCGCGGCGGACCCGCTCCTTTCGGCCGAATGGCGAAAGCCGCAGCGCGACGTTTGCGCCGGCGCCAAGGGTGTCTCCCCGATTGGGGCGCTGCGCAAGGCGGCCGGCCTGCCGGAATAATCTGTAGGCGGAAGGCGCCGCCGCTGCGCCGATTCAGCGCCGGATCGGCTTTTTCTTCACGCGCCCGCCGCCGGAGCCGAGATCGTCGTCGCCGCCCGCCGTCGCTGAGGCGTCGTCATCTTCAGGCGGAACGCCATAAGGGCCAAGCGCCGCGCGCTTCATGAACCAGGCGACCGCCTCATAGCAAAGCGTGATCTGCCGGGCCTCAGGGCTGTATTTGAACTGCGCCTGCCCCGCGCCGCAGCTTTTCGCGACGATGTAGACATCTTCCGGCAGATCGATGAATTGCGACACGTCCTCGGCGAAGTCCTCCAGCATCTGGTTGCTCGCCATGAAGTCCGCGGCGGCGCGGACGCTCTGGTTGAGGCCCGCCGGTTCATAGGCGTGGTGAACGGATGTGTCCGCCGATTCCGTTTCGTCGATCAGCGCTTCGCCAAACCATTCGGCGAATTCGTTTTCGAGTCCCGCATGCTCATCGATGCAGGTCTGCGCATCGCCCGCATCCGCGAAGGTCTCGGCGATTTCCGCGTAAAGATCTGGATTGCCGCCATAGAGCAGACACTCGATGCGGTTCGCGCGTTCCTCGTCGCTCGGATAGTGCGGATTGCTCTCGATTTCGGGTTCAGCTTCGATCGCGCTCCGGCGCCAGCCTTCGACAGCGGCAACCACCTGTTCGTCCTGCTCCGGTTCGTCCGGATCGGGCAGCATCAGCCAGGTCGCAAGGTCATCCGCCGCCTCTTCGGAAAGGCGACGCTCCGAACGCTGATCGACGTTGAGCGCAAGGTCGAGGATCATATGGCCCGCCTCGTGATAGGCGAGGAACAGGAAATTGCCCTGGACGAAATTGTCCTGGGCGGGATCGGCCGGATCGAAGTCGTCGGCCGCCGCCGGCGCGGCGGCGGCGAGCGTCACCGCGGCGATAGCGAAAGCAGCGGCCGCGAAGCGGCGCCCGTCATGTTTCTGCATAGTCTCCCCTTCCGCCATCGCCCCGGATGGCGCGTCTCTTTTCCATTCCTACGCCTGTTTGAGCCCGTGTGCGAGCGCGCGTCAGGGGCGAGCGGGCGCCGCACACACGCGATCCCACGCTGGAACCGTCGTCGATCCGTCGCGTGGCCCTCACGGTTCGCCGCAATCAGGTTGCGGTGATCCCGGACCGGCTACAGGCGTAGATTTCGCAGCGTCGCGTGCGGGTGGCCCCGGGGCCCCCTTGCGCGACGCGTGGACGCAAGGGGTGCTACATGACACGACTTTGGACCAAGGCGGCGTTCGCCGCCGCGGCGCTTGGCGCTGCGGCCTTGGCGACGCCGGCGCTCGCGGCGGGGATGAACGTTCCCGTCGAATACCACAAGCTCGACAATGGGTTGCGCGTGGTGCTGTCGCCCGACAGCACCGTGCCGACGACGACGATCGGCGTTTACTACGGCATCGGATTCAGAATCGAGCCGAAGGACCGCACGGGGTTCGCGCATCTCTTCGAACACATGATGTTTCAGGGATCGAAAAACCTCGGCAAGGCCGAGTTCATCGCGCTCGTGAACCAGAATGGCGGCGTGTTGAACGGCTCGACCAGGTTCGATTTCACCAACTACTTCCAGATCGTTCCTTCGAACAAGACCGAGACCTTCATCTGGGCCGAGGCGGATCGCATGCGCTCCCTCGACATCACCCAGGAGAATCTGACGAACCAGCAAGGCGTCGTGAAAAACGAGGTCAAGGTCAACGTCCTGAACCAGCCTTATGGCGGTTTCCCGTGGCTCGACCTGCCGCAGCTCGCCAACACCAACTGGTTCAACGCCCACAATTTCTACGGCGATCTTGCCGACCTTGACGCCGCGACGCTCGACGACGTGAAGAAGTTCTTCAAGGACTATTACGTGCCGAACAACGCTGTGCTCGTCGTCGCCGGCGACATCAACACCAAGGAGACGCTCGCCTGGGCGAAGAAGTATTTCGGCGATATCCCGGCGTCCGCGTCGATCCCCAAGCCCGACATCTCCGAGCCGAAGCAAACCGAGGAAAAGCGGCTGGAGAAAATCGACCGCCTCGCGCCGCAACCCGCGATCGGGTGGGCGTATCATGTCCCTGAGCGCGACACGCCGGAATGGTATGCGATGGTCATGCTCGACTACATCCTCCTCAAAGGCGAGGACAGCCGGCTCAATCAGAAAATGGTGCAGGAGAAGGGCTATGGTTCGTTTGTCACGGGCGGCATCAATTGGCCGCTCGGCAACATCTGGAACTATGACGGCCCGATGCTGTGGAGCGGCTACATGATCCACGGCGGCAATTTCGCGCCGGACGCCATCATCGGCGATCTTTCAGCGGCCGTTCAGGACCTGCAAACCAATCTCGTCGGCGCCGAAGAACTCGCCCGGGCGAAGATCAAATTGAAATCCGACCTCTACGACGCGCTCGGCGACGGCAACCGCTTCGGGCTCATCGACACGCTCGCCTCATTCGCGCTGTTTCATGACAACCCGCAGCGCATCAACGGCATCGAGAAAGAGTTCGATGTCGTCACGCCCGAGCTCATCCGCCAGGTCGCGCGCGACTATCTGCGTTCGACCAATCGTTCGATCATCACGCTGAAGCCGGGCGCGACGCCGCCGGCGCCGGCCGCCGCGAAGGGGAAATAACGCAATGACCAAGGCACTTCTTCTTTCCGTCGCGGCCGCAGCCGCTCTGGTCGCGGCGCCCGCCGCATTCGCCGCCGAAAAGCAATCGCCGCCCGAGGGTTCGGCCCCGAAGGCGTTCAAAATGCCGGCGGTCGAGACTTTTACGCTGCCGAACGGCGCCAAGGTCACGCTCATCCCTTACGGCCGCGCGCCCAAGGCGACCGTGCGCGCCGTCGTGCGCGTCGGCAATCTCAATGACGGCGAGACGCCGATGATTTCGGATCTCGTCGCTTCGATGATGACGGAGGGCGCCGGCGCGCTCGACTCCAAAGCTCTCGCGCTCGCCGCCGCCTCGATGGGCGGCGACCTTTCGACCGGCGCCGGCTTTGACGAGTCTTTCGTCGACCTCGACGTGCTCTCGGAGAAAACGCCGGACGCGATCGCGCTCGTCGCAGACGTCCTCGCCAGGCCCGCCCTGCCGGATTCCGAGTTCGCGCGGGTTCAGCAGAACATGATCCGCAACTTGACGATCTCCGGATCGCAGCCCGCCCAGATCGCGACCAACGCCTTCTACGGCAATCTCTATCCGGGCCACCCCTATGGCGTGATCCTCCCGCCGATCGCCAAGGTCGCGGCGATCAAGAACGCCGACGTGAAGGCCTTCCACGCCGCGAACTACGGCGCGGCGCGCACGCATCTTTACGTCGTCGGGCGCTTCGATCCCAAAAAGGCCAAGCGCGCGGCGCTAAAAGCGTTTGCGGAACTTCCGAAAGGCGCCGAACCCTTGATGATGCCGCCCGGCGAGGCGACGCCCGCCGTCATGCTTATCGATCGTCCGGGCGCCGTGCAATCGACCGTGCGTCTTGGCGGGCGCGTGCCGCCCATCGACGGCACGCTCGAGCTTGAAGCGGCGGACACGCTGCTCGGCGGCTTCTTCTCCTCGCGTATCACGCGCAACATCCGCGAGGACAAGGGCTACACCTATTCGCCG
Organism: uncultured Caulobacterales bacterium; assembly: GCA_964507915.1. GTDB lineage: Bacteria > Pseudomonadota > Alphaproteobacteria > Caulobacterales > Parvularculaceae > Amphiplicatus. The sequence goes on along the minus strand of CAZDRH010000001.1, from coordinate 89,126 downwards.
ATTTCCTTCGTCAACGCCAACTACAAGGCGGCGAACTGGCAGCAGAACGCCGACATCACGTCGGAATCGACGGGCCCTGCCATCGCGGAGGTCGTCAAGGAGATCCGCCGCCTGCAGAACGAGGCGCCGACAGACGCCGAAGTCAAAGGCATCAAGAACTATTTGAGCGGCGTGTTCGTCATCGGCCTCGCCTCGCGCCAGGGCCTTGCACAGAATCTCGCCCAGGCCAATTTCCACGGCCTCGGCCTTTCTTATCTTGAGGACTATGTCGGCAAGGTCGACAAGCTGACCGGCGCCGATATGCAGGCAGCCGCCAAGACTCATCTGCCGATCGACAAGATGAGCCTCGTGGTCGTCGGCGACATGAAGTCCGTACGCAAACAATTGGAAGCGCTGCCGGACTTCAAGGATCGCTTGCCGCCTGCGCCGGCTTCTGCACCGGCCAAGAAATAGCCGCCCCTCAAAAGGCAGACGTAAAATCAGCGGCGCGCTCCGGCTCTCCCGGAGCGCGCCGTTTCCATTTCTGGAAGCCGTTTGGATCAGGCGGGCGCGAGAACGGATTGGAGCGCGCGGCGCGGCGCGGGGTGGGCCGGGGGCTTGGCGTAACCGATGCGCGAGAGCATCTGCACCGTCGCAGACGCGTCCGGCGCAAGGAGGCGATGGATGCGCGCATAGGGGCCCGCCATTTCCGGAAACTCCTGCAGCGCCTGGCTCAGCGGCTGGAAGGCGAGGCCCTTCAGCGTCGCCGCCTGCTGCATGCGGACCCAGGCGCGGCCCGCGCCGAGCTGATCGGCTCGCGTATTGGCGGGCGTCGTCAGAAAGACAAAAGCCGGCGAGGCGTCGATGGCGGCGTTGTAAGTCTCCAGGGATTGTTCGTACCCGGCCGATCCCTTGCGGTCCATGTCCTTGCGCGTCAGGAGCCCCGCGGCGGCCAACGCCTCAAGAACAGGCCCGCCGAGGGCGAGGCCGTCCGGATTGGTCTCAATCTCCTTTTTGCCGATGCGCATCACCTTGATCGACTCGCGGCGCGTGCGGTCGAGATTCCACTCGATTTCCCAGGCCTCTTTGGCGAGCGCTTTGATCTCGGTGTTAACGGCGTCCGGCGTGACGCCGGCGCCCGCGCCGCCCGCATCGATGATTGCGGCGACCGCCGCCGCATCGGGCTTGCTGTCTGCGTCATAGGGTGCGCGATTGGTGCGCCGGGTAAGCGCTGCTGCGAACAGGGGGTCGCGCGCCGCCGCGGCGTCTTTCGCGATCGTCACGCGCGCGACGGGCCGCGCATCGAGCGTCGGGAAGGGCTCGCCTTCCGGGAAGGGCGTGACGTTGGCCGCATAGCCTTTCTCCGCCGCCGCCTGGCGGAAGAGTTCGAGGAAACAGCCAAAACCAATCGTGATCTGACGATTGGGCGGATCGGTCTGCGGCAGCAGGCGATCAAGATCGGCCGCGAGAAGAAAAGTGTCGTCGCCCTCCAGCGTCACGTGCCAGGCCTGCATGTTGTGCGGGTTGGGCGCGAGGATCGCGTAAGCCAGCGCATCAAGCCGCGGATCGCCGAAACTGCCGCCGGCCGCGCTCCAGGGGGCGAGCGCCTTGCGCGGCGTGCGGGTCAAGGCCCAGCCGCCGCCGGCGACGCCTGCAATCACGAGGGCGGACCCTGCAGTCCACAGAACGGCTCTTCGCGTCGTCATCGCCCGATCTCCCCGCATTTGCGGCGGCGATCAGCCGATCACCGCCTTCTGCTTCACTGCAAGCTCCGCGCAGCCTTGCTTGGCGAGCGACAGCAGCGCCAGAAACTGCTCGTCTGAAAACGGCGCGCCTTCCGCCGAGCCCTGCACTTCCACGAGACCGCCAGATCCGGTGACGACGAAATTGGCGTCGGTCTGGGCCTTGGAGTCTTCAGCGTAATCAAGATCGAGCGCCGGCGCGCCGTTGACAAGCCCGCAGGAGATCGCGGCGACGGACTCCTTGATCGGATTGTCCTTGATGATGCCGTCGCGCAGCGCCCATCGGCAGCATTGCATGAGCGCGACCCAGCTTCCCGTGATCGCCGCGGTGCGCGTGCCGCCATCGGCCTGAAGAACATCGCAATCGATGAGGATCTGCCGTTCGCCAAGGAGCTTCAGGTCCACGACCGCGCGCAAGGAGCGGCCGATCAGGCGCTGGATTTCCTGCGACCGGCCGGACTGGCCGCCCTTGGCTTCGCGCTTGGTGCGCTCATGCGTCGCCCGCGGCAGCATCCCATATTCCGCCGTGACCCAGCCGCGGCCCTGCCCGCGCAGCCAGGGCGGCGTCGTCTCATCCCAGCTTGCCGTGCACAGGACATGCGTATGGCCGAATTTGACGAGGCACGAGCCCTCGGCATGGCGGGCAAAGCCAGGCTCGAGAACGATGGCGCGCAACTCATTGAAAGAGCGTCCGGACGGGCGCATGCGAGGGTCCTTTTTCAGCGAAGGTGCTGTCCGTAGAGATTGCCCGCGCGCCTGTCGAGATGCGCCGGACATGGCCATAACTTCGCCACTAGTGTAAGGAGAATGCGCTGGAACGTCGCCGCCTGTCGCGTTCGCGCGAAGCAGGCGTCTTCGCCAGGGGGAAGACGGCATGGCTGAGGCAAGATCAGATTCGCGTTCGCCGCTCCGCGCACTCCTCGCCGCGGTCGTCATGGCGTTGCTGCTCGCGATCGGCGTCACGCTCGTGCTGAGCGGCCTCAAGGCGCATTTTGGCGACTTTGCAAACCAGCTCTTCGGTCATTCGGACCGTGCGACGCTGTGGAGCCGCATGGCGGGCTGGCTCGCCGTCGGCGCCGGGCTGCTCGCAGTGCTTGCCGCCTATGTCGCCTGGTATGAAGAGCCTGAATTCGACGGCGTCACGCGCCGCGGCTTTCCGCGCTATTTTCCGGTCCTGTTCTTTGTTTTGACGCTGGCGCTGCTCTGGCTGGCCATGTTCCTTCTGAAAAAGCCGGAGGCCGCAGCAGCGCCGCCCCCTCCGCCGGCGGCTGAGCCCGCGCGCGAAGCCCCGCTGGAACTCGAAGGCGGCGATCCCGTTCCCGAGCCGCAAGTGGCGGCCGTCGCTTTGCCGGTGCGCTACACCTTCCGCTATCCGCTGATCACGGCGCGTGGCGCGGAGGGCGCGGCCCACACCCAGCGCGATCTCGCGCTCGCCTTCCCGCTCAATGACGAAGACGGCCGCGTGCGCGCGCTTTTGTGTGGCAAGGCCTGGGTGGCGCTTGCGGGCTCGGCCTCGCAGGAAGGCGACCGCGATCGCAATGAAGCGCGAGCGCGCCTCCGCGCCGAATACGCGCTCGCGCGCGCCAAAGCCTGGCTTGCGGCGCATGCGGAGGATTGCCCGGCGCCGGCCCTCATCGGCCTCGATCTCGGCCAGCACCAAGCCGTCGTCGCTGCGCCCGCCGCGGACGGCGCGGATACGGCCGACCAGCGTCAGCTCATCGTCATCACCCGCGCGCTGGGCGCCGATGAAAGCGCGGTTTCGGCCGAAGACGCGCTCATTGAGGCGCGCGCGTTCTACGCCTCCGGCGCCGGACACGCTGCGATCCTTGGCGGGCGGCGCTATGCCCGCGAGGCGGTCTTCTTTGCGCCATAACGCCGGCTTGCGTAAGAGGCGGCGGATGGGCTCCTCTTTCCGCCAAATTGCGCTAACCCCTCGACCATGAGCGTCCTCAACGATATCGACGCACGGTCGCGCGAGATTTTTCGCCAGCTTGTCGAGTCCTATCTCAAGACTGGCGAGCCGGTGGGCTCGCGTACCTTGAGCCACGACCCGCGTATCGGCGTTTCCGCCGCGACCGTGCGCAATGTGCTTGCCGATCTCGCCGACCTCGGGCTCCTCACGGCGCCGCATATCTCGGCGGGACGCATGCCGACGGAGCTCGGCCTCCGGCTCTTCGTCGACAGCCTGATGCAAGTGAGCGCGCTCAGCGAAGACGACCGGCGCACCATCGAAACGCCGACGGCCGAGGATGACGGCGCGACCGTGCTCGAACAGGTCGCCGCGCGCCTCTCCGGCCTCACCCAGTCGGCGGGTCTCGTCGTCGCGCAGAAGATCGAGGCGCCGCTGCGCCACATCGAATTCGTCTCGCCGGGCCCGGGCTCGGCCCTCGCCATTCTCGTCTATGAAGACGGGCGCGTCGAGAACCGGTTGATCAAGACGCCGGCGGGTCTGCCCGCGGCCTCGCTGATCGCCGCCGGGAATTACCTTTCGGCGCGGCTCCGCGGCCGGACGATCCGCGAGACGCGCGAGGAGATCCTTGCCGAGATCGACGCCAACCGCGCCGCGCTCGATGAATTGACGGCGCGGCTCGTCGCCGACGGCGTCGCCGACCTGTCCGGCGGCGAGCGTTCTTCCCTCATCGTGCGCGGGCGCGGCCGCCTCATCGACGAAACCGCCGCGGCCGACCTCGAACGCGTGCGCCTCCTCTTCGACGACCTTGAACGCAAACAGGACCTCATCGACCTCATGAACGCCGCCCGCGACGGCGACGGCGTGCGCATCTATATCGGGTCGGAGAACCGTCTCTTCTCGCTGACGGGCTCATCCGTGATCGTCGCCCCCTATCGCGACCGTTCGGCCAAAATCGTGGGCGTCCTCGGCGTCATCGGTCCGACGCGGATCAACTACGCCCGGGTCATCCCGATTGTGGACTACACGGCCGAGGCGGTGTCCCGCATGTTGAAATAGGCCCGGCGAGAGCGTACATGCCGCTGAGCGTCGGCGGCCCCTTTCGGGGTCCCTTAACGCCTTGAAATGCAGGACGGAATGCAGTTCACGACAGGCCGGGCGGCGGCGCGCGAAGCGCTTTCGCCCCTGAAGTGAGCCGGATCAGGACCTATGAGCGAAACCGAGTATGAGCCCAATCTCGGTCAGCCGGAAAAAGAGAAGGCTGTGACCGAACACGACGAAGCGACCCATGACGCCGATGCTGTGATCGGCGGGCTGCAGGACGAGATTCAGCGCCTCAACGACAAGGTGCTGCGCCTTGCGGCGGAGCTCGAGAACACGCGCCGTCGCGCCGAACGCGAAAAGATCGACGCCGGGAAATATGCGATCGCGAGCTTCGCGCGCGATCTTCTCGGCGTCGCCGACACGTTCGGACGTGCGCTCGCCTCGACGCCGGCCGTCGCCGAAGAGGCCGTGCAGATTTTTGTCGAGGGCGTGCGCCTTACTGAAAAAGACCTCCTCGGCGCATTTGAACGCCACGGCGTCAAACGCATTGAGCCCAGGGCCGAGAAATTCGACCCCAATCTCCATATGGCGGTCGCACAGGCGCCGGGATCGGCGCCGGCGGGCTACGTGCTCGACTGCGCACAGCCCGGTTACATGATCGGCGACCGCGTGCTGCGCGCGGCCATGGTCGTCGTCTCGACGGGAGCGCCCGCCTCGCAGACGCCGCCGGCCGCGCCAGACGATCCGTTAGCGGAGGATTTCCCCCACGCGCTTGACCGGCGGGCGTGACGGCTTCTCATGTCAGCCTCTTGTAGGGCGGGGTTCACCCCGCCATTTTGCGGCTCGCACGGCGCGAGCGTGCATGAAAATTATGGAAGTGAGATGGTTGGCGGGGTGAACCCCGCCCTACGCTCGCCTGCGCTCACGACGGGGGGCGTCACCGACCATGCCGGCGGCCTCGAGGAAGCGTCCCAACATTGCGTCACGATTGCTTGCTTCGACGCGCCGCAGCGGTGCGCGTTGCTGGTTGAGACACGAAGGAGCCGCAGCATGAAGCCGATCTTGAACATCGACGACGCCGCCTTCGACGATGTCGAGGACAACGGCTTCTACACGTCCCGGCGGGCGACGATCAGCGACCTCATCGGCGCGAAGAAGCTCGGCTACAACCTAACCGTTCTGCCGCCGGGAAAGGCGCAGTGTCCGTTCCATGCGCATCACGCCGAAGAGGAAATGTTCTTCATCCTGGAAGGCGAGGGCGAATTGCGCTTCGGCGAGGCGCGCTATCCGGTCCGTGCCCATGACGTCATCGCCTGCCCGACCGGGGGGGCCGAGGTCGCGCATCAAATCATCAACACCGGCTCTGTCGAGATGCGGTATCTCGCGGTGTCGACGATCGCGGATGTAGAAGTCTGCGAGTATCCGGACTCCGGCAAGGTATCCGCCGTCGCGGGCGAACGCGGCCGGCGCACAGTGCGGAAGATTTTTCGCGGCGAATCCGAGGTCGACTATTACGACCGCGAGAAGACGTAGCCGACTTCCTTGGTTCGTCGGCGCCGGCGCCCCTAATGCGCATGCCCGATGTCGGCCGGCGGCAGATCCGCAACGCGGGCCCAGGCCCGCTCGTGCATGCTGTAGAAAAAGGTCTGCACGAAGGGCTCAATGACCCCGATCGACAACGCCGCGGCGAGGCTTCCCGTCAGGAGGTAAGCGACCGTCGCAGCGACGCAGAAGTGCATCACGCCATAGGTGAGCGTCTTCACCGTCGACAGCGGCAGCCGGGCGAGCATGAAGGGCAGAAAGGCGGACATGGCGACGATCCCAACCGTGACACCTCCAGAATATGCATTTGCGACGCATTCGCAAATCAAGGATGCGTGAGTGCAGGGAGCATCCGACGCTGAGGCCAGCAGACGTGGTGAACGCTACGCCCTCTGCGCGAGCGCCCAGCGCCCGAATTCCGGGTCGTCGAGCATCCAGCGGCCGGCGTAGGAGTCGGCAAGACCCTCGCGCGCCAGCCGCCGGAGCGCGGCCTGAACGCGGCCCGTCGTCGGCGCGGGTTCGCCAAGGAGCGCGCCGAGCCTCTGCCGTGCGCTTTCGCCGAAAGGGTTCTCTTCGCCGCGCGCCAGCAGCAGGACGACGCCGCGCCCGAGCGGCGGCAGGGTCAGCCAGAAATCGGGATAGCCAAGCTCGGCGGCGATCCGCCCCCTGACAAGTTCGAGCGCTTCGGCGATCGTGCGCGCCGGATCGAGCATCGCCGCCTCAAGCATGCGCCGGAAAAAATAGGGATTGCGGTGCAGGGCGTGAAAAGCCGCGACGGCCTCGCTTCGCGGCAGAGCGCGCTTGGTCGCCGCATTGAAGGCTTTCAGCAGGTGATCGACAAAGTCGTCTTCGAGCGGCGGGAATTCCAATTGCGTTGCGAAATGGAAAAACGGGGCCGTGCGCGTTTCGAACATCGCCTTGAGGCCCTGACGGCTTGATCCGGTGAAAATCGCACGCAGTTTTTGGGGCCGTTTGTCGAGGCTCGTGCGCAGCGCCGCGACAAGGCCGGCGTTCTTTACGTCGCGTCCAAGCTCCTGGGTTTCATCGAGGAGAAGCAGCGTCGGCCGCCGGCCGCGAGAGAGCGCGCCGAGGAGATCGTCGAGGTAGAGGAGAAGTTCGCCCGGCGGCTTGCCGCGCAGACTCGAAAGATCAATCTCAGCCTCGGCTTTGACCGCTGGGGTCGGCGCAGACAGCTTCAGCTTGGGCGCGACGCCGAGCGTCAGCTCGCGCATGCGGTCGCCGAGCGTGCCGCCGCGCCGCGACTGCTCAAGGGCGTGCAAGAGCACGGCGAGCGGCGACAGCGGCGCCTGCCAGAAGCTCGCATAGACAACGCGGCTGCCCTTTTCCTCGGCGAGCGGGCCGACATCGCGGAGCAGGAATTCGGTCTTGCCGGTCCGCCGCGGCGCAAACAGAGTGAGCGCCTGCGCCGGCCCCTCGAGCGCAAGCGTCCGGGTTCTTTCGGCCAGCGCGCGCCGCGGATAGTGCCAAGGGTCAGCCGCCATTAGCCACGATTATCGCGGAATGGCTAATTATTCAATTCTAGCCAGAAGCGGCTAGCGCCCGTTAGCGCGCCCTGCTCATCCATGACAGGCGCCGCGATGAAGCCTACGGTCGGCAGGGACACGCCGGAAGACGATGGAGATACGCATGACGACCTCGACCAGACGATCCATCCTCGCGCTTGGCGCCGCCGGCGCCGGACTTACCGCTGGCGCAGCCCTCGCCGCCGCGTCGACCAAGGCGGCAAGACCGCCCGCCGTCATGGGCGCGACCTTCCTGCGGTCGCTCGATCCCGATCCTGCAGCGCTTGCGCGCTTCATCGAGCTCAACTGGTTCGAGATGGACCGGATCGCCAAGGAACAGGGGCTGATAACCGACTACGCGCTTTTCACCGCGCCTGTGCTTTCGCCGGACTGGAACGTGCTGGTGACCGTCGGCTATCCGCAGGCGGAAGGCTATGCCGCGATCGCGCCGGCGTTCGAAGAGATCCGCCGCGCGCATGTCGTCAAACCCGTCGACGGCAAGACCTTGCGCGAACTCGGCGTCATCGTCCGAAGCGTGAACATCAGCCCACGCGCAAGCGGGTGAGCGCGCTTACGCCTTCGGCCCCGCGGCGCGCACGCCCTCGGACACGAACGGCGCGAACTTCGCGAAGTTCTCGACGAACATGCCCGCGAGCTTCTGGCGCTGCGCGTCGTAAGCCGACGGGTCTTTCCAGGTCGCACGCGCATCGAGAATTTTGGCGTCGACGCCTGGAACCGCCGAGGGGACCTCGAAACCGAAGACCGGGTCCTTCGTCATAGGCGCGGCGTTGAGCGAGCCGTCGAGCGCGGCCGAAAGAAGCGCGCGCGTTGCATGGATCGGCATGCGCTGGCCGACCCCGAAGGGCCCGCCCGTCCAGCCGGTCGAGACGAGCCAGCATGTCGCCTTGTGCTGGTCGATGAGCCTGCCGAGGAGCTCTCCGTAAACGGAAGGATGGCGCGGCATGAACGGGGCGCCGAAGCAGGTCGAGAAGGTCGGCTGCGGCTCCTTGCCGAGGCCTTTCTCGGTCCCCGCGACCTTCGCCGTGAAGCCCGAGAGGAAGTGATACATCGCCTGTTCCGGCGAGAGGCGCGCGATCGGCGGCAACACGCCGAAAGCATCGGCCGTCAGCATGATGATGTTTTTGGGATGGCCCGTGCGGCCTGTGTCAGACGCGTTTGGGATGTAGTGGATCGGATAGGCGCCGCGGCTGTTCTCGGCGAGCGCCGCCGAATCGAGATCGAGAAGACGCGTCTCAGGGTCCATGACGACGTTTTCGAGCACGGTGCCGAAGCGCTTCGTCGTCGCATAGATTTCCGGCTCGGCCGTCGGCGACAGACGGATCATCTTTGCGTAACAGCCGCCCTCAAAATTGAAGAGCCCGTTCGGGCCCCAGCCATGTTCGTCGTCGCCGATCAGCGTCCGCGCCGGGTCAGCCGAGAGAGTCGTCTTGCCGGTGCCGGAAAGGCCGAAGAAGACGGCCGGATCGTTCGCCTTCCCGACGTTTACGGAGCAATGCATCGGCATCACGCCCTGATCGGGGAGAAGGAAGTTCAGAATGGTGAACACGGACTTTTTCATTTCGCCGGCGTAAGACGTGCCGGCGATGAGGATCATGCGCTTGACGAAATCGACCGCGATCACCGTTTTCGTCCGGCAGCCGTGGCGGGCGGGATCGGCTTCAAAGCCCGGCAGGTCGACGATGGTGAAGTCCGGCTCGCCGCGGCGCTCGCCGAGCGGCGGCCGCACGAGGAGGTGCTGGATGAAGAGCGCGTGCCAGGCAAATTCCGTGATGACGCGCACCTTTACGCGATAGGCGGGATCAGCGCCGCCCGCGAGGTCCTGCGCAATCAGCGTCTTGCCCGCGGCGTATTCGAGCATGTCGGCGTGGAGCCGGTCGAAGCCTTCGGGCGACATCGGCTTGTTATTGTCCCACCAGATCGCTTTTTCTACCTGCGGATGGCGGACAGTGAATTTGTCATTGGCTGACCGGCCCGTGTGCTCGCCGGTTTTGACGACCAGCGGCCCTTCCGCCGCCACTTCGCCCTCACCGCGCTTGACGGCGAGCTCGTAATATTTGGCCGCGGTCAGATTGCGGAGCGCCTGCGGCGCGGCATCTTCAAAACGCGAAAGGGCGGCAGAAGCCGCCTTCACAGAAACGCTCATTCAGTCCTCCCGGTGCGCCGCAGCGCTGACAGCCCGGCCAACGCCATGCGCCGGGGCCGCCTACTTGCCGCGGGTCTTAGGCGAAATTTCTGAATGGAGCGAGCCCCAGGAGCGACGGCCGCGCGGCGACGTGGTCGGCCTTGATGCGAGCCGCCATCCCATGCGAAAGGGGCGTCAAAGCAACAACAACAACAAATGGGAAACAGGATGAATTTGACGCGATGGGCCCTGGCTGCGGCGGCGATTCTTGCGGCGTCCGCGTGCAACAAGACAGAAACGGCCAAAATGGACACGCCGGCCTCTGCAGCATCCGGTCAGCAAGCCCCGCCGGCGCAGGGCCCCGTTTCTTCGCCCGACATCACGGCCGAGGACATGAAGCGCCATATCCGCACGCTCGCCTCCGACGCCTTTGAAGGGCGCGCCCCGATGACGCCCGGCGGAGAGAAAACAAGAGACTACATCGCCGGCGAACTCGCCCGGATCGGGTTCCAGCCCGTCGGCCAGTCCTATTTCCACAAAGTGCCGATGGTCGAGGCGACGCTCGACCCCGCCGCCTCCCATTTTCGCGTGACCGGCCCTTCCGGCCCGCGATATCTTCAGTACAGGAATGAAATCGTTTACTGGACGAAGCGCGTCGCCGACAAAGTCGCCTTTGAAGGCTCCGACCTCATTTTCGTCGGCTACGGCGTCGTCGCGCCGGAGCAGAAGTGGAACGATTACGCCGGCGTCGACGTCAAGGGCAAAACCGTCGTGGTGCTCGTCAATGATCCGGGCTTCCTCACTGGCGATGCGGCGCTCTTCTCCGGCAAGGCCATGACCTATTACGGCCGCTGGACCTATAAATTCGAGGAGGCGGCGCGCCAGGGCGCAGCTGCCGCTCTGCTCGTGCATGACGATGTCGCGGCGGCCTATGGCTGGGGCGTCGTCGAAGGAAGCTGGTCGGGCGCGCAGCTCGATCTTGATCGCGCCGACGGCGGCGCCGGCCGCGCCGCGGCCGAAGGCTGGATCGCCAAGCCCGCCGCACGCCAGTTTTTCGCAGACGCAGGGCTCGACTTCGACGCGCTGGAGCGCGCCGCGAACAAGCGCGGGTTCAGGCCTGTCCCGATGAAAGGCCTCAAGGCTTCGGCGACTCTCGTCCAGTCCGTGCGGCGCAGCGAAGACGCCAATGTCGTCGGCGTCCTTCCGGGCACGGAGCGCCCCGACGAATACGTTCTCTACATGGCGCACTGGGACCATCTCGGCGCGGACCCCGAAGCGCCGGGCGACGACAAGATCTTTAACGGCGCCGTCGACAATGCGACCGGCGTCGCCGCCATCCTCGAAATCGCGGAGAAATTCGCCGCGCACAAGCCCAAGCGCTCCGTCATGATCGCCGCGGTCACGGCGGAAGAGTCGGGGCTCCTCGGTTCAGCCTATCTTGCCGAGCATCCGCCCGTGCCGCTCGCCAAGATCGCCGCCGGAATCAATATCGACGGCATGCTGCCGACGCCGCCGACGAAGGACATGACCGTCGTCGGTCTCGGCCTTTCGGAGCTTGACGACCGTCTCGCCGCCGTCGCCGGCGCCAAGGACCTCGTGCTGAAGCCCGATTCAGAGCCGGAAAAGGGCTATTTCTACCGCTCCGACCACATCTCCTTCGCGAAGAAGGGCCTGCCCGTGCTTTACGCCGACAACGGCTCCGATCTTGTCGCGGGCGGCGAAGCGGCAGGACGCGCCATCGCCGACGGCTATGTGAAGGACCGTTATCATAAGCCTGCGGACGAATTTTCAGAAGGCTGGGACATGTCCGGCATGACGCAGTCGGCCGGCATTCTCTACGAGACCGGCGCCGCGCTCGCCGACAGCGCAGACTGGCCGAACTGGCGTCCGAACGCCGAATTCCGCGCGGCGCGGGACAAGGACAGAGCGGGTTTGTGAATGCGCCGGCGCCCCGCTTGACGCCGCAGGCTCTATACGGCCAGTTCACGCGCTATGACTGAGGCAGACCCCGCGCCTGCGCCGGCTGCGCCATCGGCGTTCGGCAGCCTTTCCGAAACGCTCCGGACCGAGGGCGCTGTCGCGCTCGACTGGCTCCGGCAGACAGTGCTGTCCGTCGACGTCTCGGCTCAGATTGTCATTCTTCTCTTGGCCGTGCTGCCGGCCGCCTTGTTCGGCCGTCAGTTGCAGCGCTTCCTGTCGAAGACGGTCGTCGCGCGCGCGCCGCAAGGCTTGTTGCGCCGCGCCGCCAGCGCCTTCGCCGTCGTGGCGACGCCGATCGCCCTTCTCTTCATCTTGCAAGCGGCGGTCCTCACGCTCGGCGCGCTTGGACGGCCGAGCCGCATCGTCGAGGCGGGCGTCAGCCTGCTCACGGCCTGGATCGTCATCCGGCTTGTGACGCTCGTCATTCGCTCGCCCTTCTGGAGCCAGCTTGCCTTCTACATCGCCTGGCCGGTGGCGGCGCTCGACGCCTTCGGCGCGCTCGGCAAGGTGATGGCGGAGCTCGACGCCTTCTCCATTCCCATCGGCATGAACGCCGACAAGTCCCCGATCACGTTTTCGGCTTTCGACTTTGTGCGCGCGCTTGTGGTCTTTGCGGCCCTGTTCGCGATGGCGAGCCTCGTTTCGCGGCTCCTCAAGGCGCGCATCGAAAAGATTGACGAGCTGACGATCTCCGCCAAGGCGCTGCTGGAGCGTATCCTCGACGTGATGGCGCCGATTGTCGCGCTGGTCGTCGCACTCCAGCTCGTCGGCTTTCCGTTCGCTACGCTCGCAATATTTGGCGGCGCCGTCGGCCTTGGTCTCGGGCTCGGCCTCCAGAAGACCGTCGCCAATCTCTTCGCCGGCTTCACGCTTATCGCGGACAAATCCATCAAGCCCGGCGACGTCATTGAGATCGGTCGAACCTTCGGCTGGGTGACGCAGATGAACGGGCGCTACGTCACCGTGCGCACGCGCGACGGCACGGAACATCTCGTTCCTAATGAGCGCTTCATTCAGGACGGCGTTGTCAACTGGTCGCATTCGGACCGGCTGGTGCGTCTCCATGTCGGCTTTGCGGTCGCCTACACGACCCGCGATCTGCGCGCCGTAAAGCGCTTAGCCGAAGAGACCGCCGCCGCGACCGAGCGAGTCGTCAAGGCGCCGCAACCGGTCTGCAACCTTGAAGAGTTCGGCGACCACGCCGTCAAGTTCGACTTGCGGTTCTGGATCCAGGATCCGGCCAACGGCATCGGCAATGTGAAAAGCGCCGTCATGCTGGGCGTATGGGACGCGCTGCACGCCGCGGGCATCGAAATCCCCTACCCGCAGCTGGACCTCAGGATTAAAGAAGCGCCGCGAGGGGCCGCTGGCGCCGTTTGATTTCCGCCGCCGGGCGGCTAGAGTCCGGCCTTGGGCGGGCGGGCGTCCTGCGCGCTGGCGATCGGGCCGGCATAGGGATTCCGGGACGGAGGATTTCAGGCATGTCGACATTCACGACTTTCAGACTTGCGGCCCTTGCGCTGGCGGCTTCGCTTGCGCTTGCGGCTTGTACGACGACAACCACGCCCTACCAGCCCGCGGCCGAGGGCGGCGGTTACGGGTTCTCCGAACAGAAGATCGAGGAAGGACGCTTCCGCATTACCTTCCGCGGCAATTCCTCGACGACGCGCGAGCAGGTCGAGAACTCGCTGCTCTATCGCGCCGCGGAGCTGACGCTGGCGAGCGGTTTTGACCACTTCATCCTGCTTGAGAGCGACACCGAGGCGAAGAAGTCCTATTCTTCGTCCGCGAGCCCCGCTTTTTACGGCCGCTACGGCTACGGCCCCTATTGCTGCTACGGCTTCCCCTATTACGCCTATGGCTGGGGCTGGGGCTATCCTTACGACAGCTATACGCGCGAGATCACGCGCTATTCGGCGGTCGCCTATGTCTCGATGCACAAGGGCGCAAAGCCGGCGGACAATCCGCAGGCCTTTGACGCGCGTCAGGTGATCGAAAACCTCCGGGCGCTGATCATCCGTGAGCCCGCGCGTTCCTAACAGGCTGTTGAAATAGTCTTTGTGCGTCTCATCCTTCGGGACGCGGCTCTAGCGAGCCGCTCCTCAGGATGAACAAAATCAATACGTTGCTTCACCTTGAGGAGCCGCAACGCGGCGTCACGCCCCTTGAGACGCCGCCTTGCGGCGGCTCCTCGGGATGAAGGGGCCAAGCAACGGTTTATCAAACGCCTGCTAAGTCCCGCCGGACTCTCGATCAGACTGCGCGCAGACGCGGCGGTTCGGCGCGCGCCGGCTCCATTTCAGCGGGATGCTCATAAAGCGCGATGAAACCGCGCGGCGTGTGGCGCAATACGGTCGCCCGCATCCGCCCGATGTGGATGGAGGAGCCGATCGACGGCTTGCGCGGCGAGTCGACCGAGACGCCGTTGACGGACCATTCGACGACCTTGACGAACAGGGACCCGCCGTCATTGAGGCGGCAGACCATGCGCTGGTCGGAGCCCGTATGCCGCGGCGCGACGCGCTTTTCGGCGAGCGCCTGCGCAAGGCCCGGATTGGCGCGCAGCATCAATTGCTCGGTCAGAACCTGACGGCGTTTCTTGGAGAGAAGGAAGGACAGCGCAAAGCCGTCCGGCAAGGTCCGCGCGACGCGGCCTTCGATCACGTCGAGACCGCTGATATAAACGACGGCGGCGTCGCCGACCTGCGCCTTGCCCGCGACGCGGACGGCGAGATTGCCCGGCGAAATGTTGACGAGGCGGCCCTGATATTCGTCAATGCTGTTGATGACGATGCGCGCCGGCAGATCAAGGCTGATCCGGCGATAACGCCGCTGGTCATTCTCACTCATACGCACTCACCTGCACGCGGCGACACCCTGAGGTTTGGCGGTCCCCTTTTGAGGCTAGGGGGCCGCGTTCAATCCTTCGCTAAGGCGAAATCGACAATTTTAGAGTGGCGGGTGCGAAAGCCGTGCCATTCACCGGTTTGTCGCAGCGCGTTGGACGCCGCGCGGGAAGGCGCCTATGGTCGCCCCCGGCCAGGGTTAAGGACGCCCGGAACAGCGTCCGGAATTGAAACAGGGGAATGAGCCAATGCGCATGATCGCCGCGAGCCTCGGCGCCGCCATGATGATGTTTGCAACGACGCCTTCGGACGCGCGCAAGGCGCCGGCGCCGAAAGACGCCGACCCGTTTCTCTGGCTCGAAGAGGTCGAAGGCAAGGCCGCGCTCGACTGGGCGCGCGCCGAAAACGCCCGCTCGCTCGCCGTGATTGAGAACGATCCCCGGTTTGCGCCGATGAAGGCGGATGCGCTGTCGATCCTCACGTCCAAAGAACGCATCCCCGACGGCGAGATCGCCGCAGGGTACGTCTATAACTTCTGGCAAGACGATCAGTCCGTACGCGGCCTATGGCGTCGCGCCAGCGTCAAGTCCTATCGCGCCGGCGCGCCGGCCTGGGAGACGTTGATCGATTTTGACGCGCTCGCCAAAGTGGAGAGCGAGAACTGGATCCATGGCGACATTGTCTGCCTTGCGCCTGAGCATCGCCATTGCATGGTCGAACTCTCCAAAGGCGGGAAGGACGCGGCCTTCTGGCGCGAATTCGATATCGCCTCGAAGAGCTTCGTCGGCGGGGGCTTTGCACTCGATGAAGCGAAGTCCGGCATCGCCTGGGTCGACAAGAACACGCTGCTCGTCGGCACGGATCTCGGCGCCGGCTCGCTGACGGATTCGGGCTACCCGCGCGCCGTGCGCCTCTGGAAGCGCGGAACGCCGGTCAAGGATGCGCCGGTCTTTCATGAGGGCATAGCGCAAGACGTCGCCGTCAATCCGCGCGTCGAACAGGACGGCGCGGCCGCCCATGTTTTCGCGCTGCGCGGCGTCTCCTTCTTCGAAACGGAATACTACTACGCCGCCGGCGCCGCCGGCGCGAAGTCGAAATTGCCGGTTCCTCTGAATACGGATCTTTACGGCGTGCTTGACGGGCGCGCGATCTTCTTCCTGCGCGAGCCCTGGCGCTACAGGGAAGCCGACTACCCGCAAGGCGCCGTCGTCGCCTATGGTCTTGCAAGCGGCGGCGCCGAACTCGTCATGGCCGCGACAGAGACCCAGTCGATCGAAGCGGTGAGCGCCGGCAAGAGCAACCTCATCATTCAGTATCTCGACAACGTCTCCGGCAAAGCGGCGCGCCTCACGCGCGACAAGAAGGGCGTCTGGAAAGCCGCGCCGCTCGCTCTGCCCGAAAACGGCGTCGTCGCGATCATCTCGGCCGGCGGCGGCACGGACGACGCGATGCTTTCGTTTGAAAGCCTGACGACGCCGGATTCGCTTTACTACGTGACGGCGAAAAACAAAGTCTCGAAAATCGCCTCGGCGCCGGCCTTTTACGACGCCTCTGACGTCGAAGTCTCGCAGCGCTTTGCGACCTCGAAAGACGGGACGCGCATCCCCTATTTCGTCATGGGACGGAAGGATGTGCTCGCCAAAGGGAATGCGCCGACAGTGCAATACGGCTATGGCGGCTTCCTCGTGCCGGCGCAGCCCCTCTATTACGACGACCCGAGCCGGCCGCAGCATGGCGCGCTCGCCGGCAAAATGTGGGTCGCGCGCGGCGGCGTGCTCGTCATCTCCAACATCCGCGGCGGTTCGGAATTCGGGCCGCGCTGGCACCAGGCGGCCTTGCGCGAAAACCGCCAGAAATCCTTCGACGATTTCATCGCGATTTCAGAAGACCTCATCCGCACGGGCGTTACGACCCCGAAGAAGCTTGGCGCCGTCGGGCGCTCAAACGGCGGCTTGCTGATGGGCGCGATCTTCACGCAGAGGCCCGATCTTTACGCCGCCATCGACTGCGGCGTGCCGCTGTTCGACATGAAGCGTTACAACAAGCTGCTCGCCGGCGCCTCGTGGATGGGAGAATTCGGCGATCCCGATAAGCCGGAGGATTGGGCGTTCATTTCTCAGTATTCGCCCTATCAGGCGCTCGCCCGCGGGAAGAACTATCCCAAGGTCTTCTTCTACACCTCGACCAAGGATGATCGCGTCCATCCGGGCCACGCCCGCAAAGCCGCCGCCAAGATGAAGTCCCTCGGCTATGATTACTACTATTACGAGAACATCGAAGGCGGCCATGGCGGCACGGCGAACCAGGACCAGCTCGCCCATCGCACCGCGCTCGAATACGCCTATTTCGCTCACATGCTGATGGGGGACGGGCGATAGAGCGACGCTCAAAAAATCCGGCGCGTCAGGCGGCGATCTCGCGCGCGTAAACGCGCCGGAGGAGATTCTGGAAATGCCAGACAGCGCCTTCGCGCTTCGGGCAGAGCCGGCCCGGGCGGTAGGCGCCGGAGACGAGGTTCTTCTGCACCGTCTCGCAGATGAGCCGGTCTTCGTCCTGCACTTGCGCTGAAAACGCCGCATCCGCCGCGACGCGGGCGCGCGTTTCGGCGTCCTCCGCGCAGTAATAAATGAATTCGACAAGGCAGCGATCCGGTCCGTCGGGGATGATGCGGTTCGTCTGTACACGTCCCTTCACGATATTGAGCATGATGTTCGGAAAGAAGAAGTAGTAGAAGACCCGATCGCCGCCATAGACCGCGCCGGCATCGTCGACCGGCGCCGTCTGCAGCGATCGCCAGCGGTCATATTCGGCCGTATAGGCCGCGTAATCGAGCACGTCGCTCAGCGCCGGATGGACGACGGGCACATGATAGCCTTCAAGAAAGTTATCGACATAGGTTTTCCAGTTCGCGGCGACCGGCCAGATCTCGCGGCGCTCAAAACGGAAAGCGGCAAGATCAATCGGCGCGATGCGTTCGGCGACGCCGCCGAAGACGTCATCAAAAGGCGGCGCGTCGCGCCGGAGCGCGGCGAAGACGAGGCCCTGAAAGACGCGCACCGGAACCGGGTAGAGCGCAATCGCCGCCGGATCAAAATCTTCCGCCCCCTGCATTTCGGGCGCGGCGCGCAAGGCGCCGTCGAGTTCATAGGTCCAGCCGTGATAGGCGCAACGGAAGCGCTTGGCGCCCTTGCCGGAACAGGTCGCAACCGGCCCCGCGCGATGGCGGCAGATGTTCCGGAAGCCGCGCAGCATGCCGTCTTCGCCGCGCACGATCAGGATCGAGGCGCCGGCGATGTCCGCGACGATGTGATCGCCGGCGCCGGCCAGATCGGCCTCGGCGCCCGCAAGCTGCCAGCTCTTCGCGAAGATCTCCTGTTGTTCGAGGTCGAGCCAGCGCGCGCCCTGATAAAAGGCGGGGTCGAGCGCTCGCGCCTGCTCCAGGGGAACAATGTCGCAGGCGCCAGCGGCGGGCGCGGCGTCCGGCGTCACGGCTTCTGCTTGTAGACGACGCCGCCCTTCATCACGAAGTCGACATCGCGCAGCTCGGCAACATCCGTCAACGGATCGCCCGAGACGGCGATGAGGTCGCCGAATTTGCCGGGCTCGATCGATCCGAGCTCGGCGCTCTTGCCGAGATTGCCGGCGCCGCTGACCGTCGCGGCGCGGATCGCCTCCATGGGCGTCATGCCGGCGCGCACCATGAGTTCAAACTCGCGCGCATTGTCGCCGTGGCGCGACACGCCGGAGTCGGTGCCGAAGGCGATCTTGACGCCCGCCCGATGCGCGCGCCGCAAGGTCTCCACCATCCGGCCGCCGACTTCCTTGGCTTTGACGCGCTGCGGCGGGGTCAGCCAGGATTTCGGGTCGTCCGCCCATTCGCCGACCGTGACGCCCGCGAGCACAGTCGGCACGAGGTAAGCGCCGGATTTCCTGAAAAGGTTCATGCCTTCCTGATCGAGATAGGTGCCGTGCTCGATCGAATCGACGCCGGCGCGGAGCGCCGCCTTGAGGCCGCCGGCGCCGTGGGCGTGCGCGGTCACCTTGCGGCCCATCATGTGGGCGGAGTCGACGATGGCTCTCAGCTCATCATCGGCGAATTGCTGTTCAAGGCCCGCCGCCGTGTTGGAGAGGACGCCGCCAGTCGCCGTCAGTTTGATCTGGTCCGCGCCGCGGCGGACCTGTTCGCGCACGGCCCTGCGGCAATCGTCCGGTCCATCGCATACGGACGGATTATGCAGCACATGGGCGATGTCGTCGCGATAGCCTTGCGTGTCATCGCTATGGCCGCCGGTCACGGAGACGGTCGCCCCGGCCGCAAAGATGCGGGGACCTGGGACCCCGCCTTTGTTGATGCCGTCGCGCAGTGCGAAAACTGCATCGCCCGGTCCCGCGCCGACATCGCGCACAGTCGTGAAACCCGCCTCTAGCGTGCGCCGCGCGAACATCGCGCCGGCGATGGCGTCGTCTGCATCGGAATTCTCAACACGCTGTAGACGCTGATTGGGGTTGCTCTCCGACAGGATATGCACATGCCCGTCGATGAGGCCGGGCAGGACGAACATCGACTTCAGGTCATAGATGGCGACCCTGTCGTCTGCCTGAGCGCCGGCTGCCGCTGCGTCCTGATAGCCTGGCAAGACTGCCGCAACGCGGCCGTCCCGGATAACGACTGTCTGGGCGGCGATGGGTGAGCGCCCCGGTACGGCGAGGAGCCGCCCGGCATGGACAATGGCGATGTCCGCGGCGACCGCTTGCGAAGCGGCGAACACCGCAACGGCGGTAAGGAAATTCAGTCTGAATTTCATGAGCCAATCCCCTTTGTTCTATGGTGGCGCCTTCCGCCCCGCCCGACAACAGCGCGCCAGATAGCGACGGAAACAAATGACGGCAGGCTCTTTGGCCCCCTTTAAGGGGCTGACGCCTAACATCCAGCCATGAAGCTGAGGCAGGCGCTGCTAGGGATAGGCTTGACGATCGCTTGCGCGGCGGCCGTCTTCTTGTCGTCGCCGTCGTCCTGGGCGTTGCTGAACATGTTTTGGGGCGCGCAGCCAGGTGCGACGATCCTGGCCGACGGAACGGCCGTGGACTCGACGATCGGGCCCAAATCTCCGTGGCCGGATTGGGCCCTAAGACCGGACGGCGCAAAGGTCACGGTGCAATCTTCGTCCGTTGACTCGAATGGCATCGCGTCGGGCCACGCCGTTTTCCGGTCGCCAGAGCGCGCGGCAGAGATCCAGCGGGCATTCGCGCGCAAGCTCGAATCAGACGGATGGGAGGCGCGCCTATACGCCGTCGCCGTCACGCCGCCGGAAATCGCGCCCCGAGGCGGACGCATTTGCGTTGTGGATGGGACGAAAGGCGCACTCTCTCTGCGGGCGAGCGTCGATGAATGGACCAACCGGCCGACCCGCGGCGCGATCTTCTGGAGAACCCTGCCGGCTGCGCCGCTCATCGGCGCCGTTGACGGTCCGTGCTGACTTGATCTTCTTGAAGAAATCGTGTCGGAAGCGCGGTCGCAACCTCTGTTGATCCGATGACCGACGAAACCTTGCCCCCCCTGCCCGACCGCCTCAGCGTCAACCCGAAGAGCCCGCATTATGACGAGGCGGTGCTCGCCCGGGATGTCGGCATCCGCTTCAATGGTCAGGAAAAGACCAATGTCGAGGAATACTGCGTTTCCGAGGGCTGGATCAAAGTCGCCGTCGGCAAGACGCTCGACCGCAAGGGCAATCCGTTGACCATGAAGCTCAATGGCAAGGTCGAGCCGTATTTTCGGGCCAGTCCGGAATAGATCGCGTCAGACGCAGCCGCCAATGCCGCTCAAGCCGCCTTGTATCGCGCGGCGCGCAGCCCGAAAAACAAGATGACGAGCACGCCGACGACGCTCGGTCCGAGCTGGCTCGCCGTCTGCCACTTCGGCAATACCGTGCCGAGCGCCGCGGACGACAAGGCCGAGAAGGCGCTCGTCATCTTGTATATGTGCTCATAGATCCAGGTCGTCTCGAGAACGCGGCGCGGAAAGACGAGCCGCAACAGGTCGTAGCCGGCGATGACGGCAAGTGCGCCGAGCGTCGAATAGATGACGGTCCTGTCCCACATGTAATTGCCGCGCTCGATCGCGAAAACAAAACCGCCGACGGCGGCAAGGCCGAGGAGCGAGAAACCAACGTCAAAGCCCGAAAGCCCGTCGCGTCGGATCTTCAGCACGCGGTATCCGGAAATGGCCGAGTAGGCCGCGAGCAGGGTGATCACGACGAGAAAGGCGCGGAACTCGAACAGGATCGAGCCGAGAATCGCACTCACAATCACGACCGAAAAACAACCGAGGAAGAGGCGCCCGATCCATCGATGCGCCATGCTCCCTTTTTTCGTGAAGAATTGAGCGAAGCCCAGGAGCAATCCGCCGAGCCCGAAAAAGACATGCGCGGCGATGTTCGTTTGGTGGGCAAGTTCATAGCCCGAAACGCGATCGATGACCGTTTCAATCGCAAGAACAACACTCTCAAGCATGGTCACCCCGACAGCCGCATAGCGACGTCCCCGTCCTGGATTTCTCCCATGGCTGGCGCTCGTCCGCAAGAAACGGGTGGATAAGCGCCAGCTTCAAGCCATTATCAGACTCCATGATCACCGAAATTGACGGGCAGTTTGCGGACGACGACTCCCGCTGGGCGGCTGTTTCAGTTCGCAATAGGGCTGCCGATGGACACTTCTGGTGCGCGGTCGTCACCACCAAGATCTATTGCCGGCCGTCCTGCCCCGCGCGGGCCCACCGCAAGAATGTGCAGTTTGTCGCCTGCCCGGAGGCGGCCCGGGATCAGGGCTATCGGGCTTGCAAACGCTGCCGGCCGGACCAAACCTGAACGGCTCATTCCGTCCGGATGCGACGGCTGATGTAGAGGCGGTCATTTGCAAAATCGAATGCAAAGCTTCGATCGGCAAAGAGGTTGGCGCCGATAAGGCCGAATGGTTCGCCCGCCATGCCGAGTTCGGCGATCACTGGGGCGTCATAGACGAAGAGCACGACCCTTCTCCAATTCGTCCCCCCGATCCCGAACCGGTCGAAGTAGACCGGCCGCGCAACGGCCTTTTCATCGACGGCATCGGCGATGCGCGTACTCGAGGTCCGGATCGAGCTTATCGTCACGCCGAGATTGCGCCCGCGCGCAGCGGCGCGTTTGTTGACGATCGTGCCGGTAGCGCCGAGATCGATGAGGAAGTTCACTCTTGCAGAATTCAAGCGGACTTCGGCCGTGTAGAGCACGCCCTGCTCGGTCCCGAATGTCCGGCGCGTCATCGGCGATGCGCGCCATTGGGATGACGGCGGCTCATAGCGCTCATCCCGCGCATAAAGCCGGATAAGTTTGGCGGCCGCATCGAATTCGACGTGATAGCGTCCAAGAAAATCAAGGCCGAGTACCCCTTGCGGCGATCGGCCGTCGACCGTCCAGTCTTTCAGCACGACCGTGACAAGGTCCGGCATAGCCTGACCGGCGATGGATACATCGCCGATTCGATAGGTCGGAAACCTTTTCGATGCAGACAGACCAATGACGCGGATCGGCGGGTCATTCGTCGGAACGATTCCGCCGATCTTTTCGGCCGTGTTGGTGAATATGAGGGTTTGGGTCGATCCCGTGTCGATAATGAAGTCGAACGGACCCTTGCCGTCTATCGTGCCCGAGACCGTAAACCAGCCGCTATAGTCGAGGCGATAGGGCAACACCGCCAGGGGTTCGGCGGCCCTGGCTGCGCAAACAAGGAACGCCCCCAGCGCGGCAGACAAGGCGGCGACGATCTTGAAAAAAGAGGGGCCCATGGCCGCAATTCTGCGATGAAACGAACAGGCGCGCCATAGCCGTACGCCCGCGCGGACTGGCGAAACGAGCCAGGAATTGACACGCGTTGCCGACATCCTCACGACTGGCGGCGCTGCACGGAATGAGGGCTTGCGCCCCATTCCTCTTCGTCTATAACGCCGCCCTCCGGCCGCCGGGCCCAAGGCATGCCTTGGCGGTCATCGAAGCACGCCCCTTAAGGGGCGATCCAAAAGGACACGCAAAATGCCCAAAGTGAAGACGAAATCAGGCGCCAAAAAGCGCTTCAAGATGACGGCGTCCGGCAAAGTCAAAGCCGGCGTCGCCGGCAAACGGCACCGCCTTATCAGCCATAATGGCAAGTATATCCGTCAGAATCGCGGCACCGTCGTCCTCTCGGACGCCGACGCGAAACTGATCAAGAAATACATGCCCTATCACCGCTCATAAGGGGCCCCATCCATGTCGCGCATCAAACGGGGCGTCACCGCCCACGCCAAGCACAAGAAAGTTCTGAAGGCCGCCAAGGGCTATTTCGGCCGCCGCAAGAACACGATCCGCATCGCCAAACAGGCCGTCGAAAAGGCCGGGCAATACGCCTATCGCGACCGCAGGACCCGGAAGCGCAATTTCCGCGCGCTCTGGATCCAGCGCATCAACGCCGGCGTGCGCGAACACGGCATGACCTATTCCCGATTTATCGACGGGCTCGCCAAGGCCGGGATCGAAGTCGACCGCAAGGTTTTGTCCGATCTCGCCATCAAGGAGCCCGAGGCGTTCAAGGCCCTGGCGGAAAAGGCAAAAGCAGCCCTCGCTTAGAGTTTTCCGCACCCGGCCGCGCCGCGCGAATATTCGGGTGACGCAGCATCGAGAATTGAATTAAGCGTCGCCCGGCGGGCGGCGCTTTTTTCTTGCTGCGACTGGAACCGGAATTCGACATGACAAACCTCGACGCCCTCGAAGGCGATCTCGCGCAGAAAATCGCCGCCGCCGCGGACGCCGCCGCAATCGAGGAATTGCGCGTCTTTGCGCTCGGCAAGAAGGGCGTCATCTCAGACCGCCTGAAGGCGCTCGGCGCCATGGGTCCCGAAGAACGCAAGAGCGCGGGCGCCGCCATCAACGCCGTGAAGGAGCGCGTTGCGGCCGCGATCGACGCCAAGAAGGCCGCCATTGAGGAGGCCGCGCTCGACGCACGACTTGCGACCGAACGCGTTGATGTCTCCTTGCCCGTCCGGCCCGAGCCGCGCGGGCGCATTCACCCGATCAGTCAGGTGACGGACGAAATCGTCGCGATCTTCGCCGCCATGGGCTTCGACGTCGCCGAGGGGCCGGACATCGAGGACGACTTCCACAATTTCACGGCGCTGAATTTTCCGCTCGACCATCCGGCGCGCGAAATGCACGACACCTTCTTCTTCCATCCGAAGACGGACGGCGCGCGCATGCTGTTGCGCACGCATACGAGCCCCGTGCAGATCCGCACCATGATGACGCAGAAGCCGCCCATACGGATCATCATTCCGGGGCGCACCTTCCGCTGCGACAGCGACCAGACGCACACGCCCATGTTCCATCAAGTCGAGGGCCTCGTCATCGACAAAGAGACCCATATGGGGCATCTCAAGGGCACGCTCGAAGCCTTCTGCAAGGCGTTTTTCGAGGTCGACGCCGTCAAGACGCGCTTCCGTCCGCACTTCTTTCCGTTCACGGAGCCTTCGGCCGAGATGGATATCGGCTATGAGCGCGTCGGCGACGAAGTGCGCATCGGTTCGGGCAGCCGCTGGATGGAGATCCTCGGCAGCGGCATGGTGCATCCGAACGTGCTCCGCAATTGCGGCCTCGACCCCGACGTCTATCAGGGCTTCGCCTTCGGCATGGGGATAGACCGGCTCGCCATGCTGAAATACGGCATTCCGGATCTTCGGGATTTCTTCGCAGCGGATGCGCGCTGGATCGAGCATTACGGCTTCGACCCGCATGACCAGCCGAATCTGGCGACGGGGCTCAGTCGATGAGTCCTCCGTCGCCGAAGGACATTCTGCTGATAACGTCGACGATAGCGCCGCGGCCAGACGTCTTTTCGCTCGTGCGCACTGACCCGCGTCAGCGTCTTGAGGACTATCGGCATGCGTTGGCTCTCTATGTAGAAAGCCTGCGCCGCCGCACATTTAGCGCAATCGTATTCGTCGATAACTCAGGGCATCCCCTCGACGCCCTTCGCGCTGAGGCCGAGAAGGCCGGCGTCGGCGACCGGTGTGAGTTTGTCTCGTTCGCCTCCGAAGGCGCCGCGAACGTCAGTCGATTCTTTCTCGAGGCCCAATTGCTCGTGGAGGCCGCCGCCCGATCAAAGGTGCTCGCCGAGGCGAGCATGGACATAATCTGGAAAGTGACGGGTCGCTACCGGATCGGGAACATAGACGCCATCGTCCGCTCCCGGCCGCCTCAGTGCGATTTATACATCAATTGTAGGGACCACCCGCATCGCGTCTGCGACTTCTTTCTCGTCGCCTTCAGCCGAAGAGCGTTCGATCGAATGTTTGCGGGCGGCCTCGAGGATTACCGAACAACGGAATCTGGCGAGGAAATTCTTCGCCGCAAAATTGACGCCGATGCGTTTGGCGACATCTCCGTCGTGAAGCGATTCAAGCGAACGCCGCGCGTCGCCGGCGTTCGCGGATTCGATGGCGCACGGTATGACAGCCCGTCGCACATGATGAAGCATTATGTTCGGATCGTCGCCAACCGCGCCGCCCCTTGGCTATGGATATGAGTATGAGCTTCGGCGCTGCAGGCAGGCTGGAAGGGAAGAGCTCAATGATCGAGATCCGCCCCCTTGCCTACGACATTGCGATCGCGGCTGCCGCATGGGGAAAGCTGGCGACGGGGCTTAGCCGATGAAAGGGGAACAGCGTATGCGGATGATCATCGCTCTCGCAGCCGCGGCGGCGCTCGCCGCCTGCGGCGTAAGAAAGGAAGCCGCGCGCGAGGCTGAGCCCGCGGAAGCGCCCGCCGCATCGCAGCCGTCAAATTCCGGCCCGGCGGTCGACGAAGCGGAAGCGTCCGCCGACACCGCCTGGATCGAACTCATGGGCGCCTGGGCGCCCAAAGACGCATGCGAAGACGCGACACGCCAATGGATCATCGCGGCGCACGCCTTCCACCTCTCCGAAATGCATTGCGCCGTCAGTGCGATCGAACTCGCAGGGAACGGCGTCAAGGCGACCGCCGATTGCGCGGTCGAGGGCGATGATGACGGCGTCGACGATGTCTTCACCTTCGTACGCCAGAAGAACGCCACGCTGACGATCACGCAGCTTGCGAACGGCGCCGAGACCGCGGGTCTCGTTCCGTGTTCTGAGGATATGATTCCGTGACGCCGCTGCGCGAGAACTGTATCTGCGTCGATCCCCCCCTGGCCCCCCCTTTTCAAGGGGGGGAAGGGAGAGAGAGCGTTCCCCCCCTTGAAAAGGGGGGGCCAGGGGGGGATCCGCCGCGGATTACACGCCCGCATCTTTGGCATCGCCGACCGCCGCAATTCACCCCCATTCGGACTCCTGCATGAAATTCTCCCTCTCCTGGCTCAAGGAACACCTCGAAACCGACGCCTCCGTCGCGGCGATCGTCGACGCCATGGTGCGCGTCGGCCTTGAGGTCGAAGAGGTCGACGATCCGGCGAGGCGCCTCGAAGCCTTCACTATCGGCGAAGTGCTCGAAGCCGTGAAACATCCCGAGGCGGACAAGCTCAAAGTCTGCAAGGTCGCGACCAAAGACGGCGTCCTCCAGATCGTCTGCGGCGCGCCCAATGCGCGGGCCGGGATCAAGGTCGCTTACGCGCCCGTCGGCGCCTATGTGCCCGGCATCGACGTGACGCTGACCAAGGCCAAGATCCGCGGCGTGGAATCGAACGGCATGATGTGTTCGGCGCGCGAGCTTGAGCTCGGCGAGGACCATGACGGCATTATCGAGGCGCCCGCCGCATCGAAAGTCGGCGATGCTGTCGCGCTGGCGCTCGGCAAGACCGACCCCGTCATCGATTTCGAAGTGACGCCCAATCGTCCGGACACGAATGGCGTCGCCGGCGTCGCGCGCGATCTTGCCGCGGCTGGGCTCGGCAGGCTCATCACGAAAACGCCCGCGCCGGTGAAGGGCGCCTTCCCCTGCCCGCAGAAGATCGCCTTGCGTTTTCCAGCCGGCGCTGAAGCCGCCTGCCCCGTATTCGCCGGGCGTCTCCTCCGCGGCGTCAGGAATGGCCCCTCGCCCGACTGGCTGCGAGAGCGCTTGCGCTCGATCGGCCTCAAATCGATCAGCGCGCTCGTCGACGTCACCAACTATCTCTCCTATGACCGCGCGCGGCCCCTGCACGTCTATGACGCAGACACGCTGCAGGGCGTGATCCATGCCCGGCTCGGCGCCAAAGGCGAAAGCTTCGTTGCGCTCGACGGCAAGACGGTCGAGGTCGACGACACTATGACCGTCATCGCCGACGACAGCGGCGTCATCGGGCTCGGCGGCGTCATGGGCGGGCTCTCGACCGGCTGCACGGACAAGACCGTCAATGTCTTCATCGAGGCCGCCTATTTCGATCCGCTGCGCACCGCCAAGGCCGGACGCAAAACCGGCATCATCTCAGACGCACGCTACCGCTTCGAGCGCGGGGTCGATCCGGCTTTCGTCGTGCCCGGGCTCGACATGGCGAGCGCGCTTATTCTTGCGGCGTGCGGCGGTGCGCCGAGCGAGGTCGAGATCGCCGGCGCCCCGCCGATCCGCCCGCGAATTGTCGATTTTCCGCCTGCGGAGGTTCTGCGCCTGTCGGGCATGGAGGTTCCAGACGCCGAGAAGGAGCGCATTCTGACGGCGCTCGGCTTTTCCGTCGAAAAGCGTCCTGCGTCCTGGCGCGTGACGGCGCCGTCCTGGCGGCCGGACATTGAGGGTAAGGCCGATCTCGTCGAGGAGATTGCGCGCATCCGCGGTTTCGATGCGCTTCCGAATGTGACGCTCCCGCCGCTCACCGCCGTCGAGCGCCCGAAGCTGACGCCCGAACAGGACCGGCGCCGCAATGCCCGCCGCGCCCTCGCCGCGCGCGGGCTCCTCGAAGCGGTGACCTGGTCGTTCACAGACGAAAAGGTGGCGGCCCTCTTCTCGGACGGCGCGAATGCACTCGCCGCCAGGGGCCTCATCCTCGCCAATCCCATCGCCTCCGATCTCGGCGCGATGCGGCCGTCGATCCTCGCCAATCTCATCCCGGCGCTGCAAAGAAACGCCGATCGTGGCCGCGCGGATCTTGCTCTCTTCGAGCTTGCGCCCGTCTATGCCGGCGACACGCCCGCCGATCAGGAGACGGCGGCGGCCGGCGCGCGCCGTTCGCGGCCCCCGCGTCACTGGCAGGGAAGCGCTCCGGAGGCGGATGTTTTCGCCGTCAAGGCCGATGCGCTCGCCGCGCTCGCCGCTGCAGGCGCGCAGACCGCTGCGCTGCAGACGACGGCGGATGCCCCCGCCTGGTATCACCCGGGGCGTTCTGGCGTGTTGCGGCTCGGCCCCAAAAACGCGCTCTCCTATTTCGGCGAGATTCACCCGCGCGTGTTGAAAGCGCTCGACATTGACGGCCCGGTCTTCGCCTTTGAGGCCTTCATCGACCGCATCCCGCCGGCGCGGAAGAAGCCGACGAAGACGAAGCCCGCGCTCGACGCGTCGGAATTCCTGCCGTTCACCCGCGATTTCGCGTTCGTGGTGGCCGAGACCGTGACGGCCGAGGCGCTGCTCCGCGCCGTCAGCGGCGCCGACAAGAAGCTCATCGACAAGGTCGCGCTCTTCGACGTCTATCAGGGCAAGGGCGTGCCGGACGGCAAGAAATCTCTCGCCGTCGAGGTGACCGTCCAGCCGCACGAAAAAACGCTGACGGATGAAGAGATCGAGGCGCTCGTCAGCCGCATTGTCGCGCAAGTGGAAAAGGCGACGGGCGGCGTCTTGCGGGCGTGATTGCGGTTCCTTCGGTGTGCGCCTTCAGGGGTGGATTGAAAGCTGGCCCGCGCCTTGGGATCGCCAGGTCATGCGCGCGCTCTTGGTATGGCAAGCACCAGGCGTTAACCCCGCTTTGGCGGTTGCGGCCCCAGGGTTTCCACGCTAGGAACCCGCTTCCCGAACGGGCATCGCCCGCAAGGACCGGTCGCCGCTTTAGCTCAGCTGGTAGAGCACATCATTCGTAATGATGGGGTCAGGTGTTCGAGTCACCTAAGCGGCACCAGCTTTTTCAACGACTTAGTTGGAGCTTACCAAGCGACCTTTGTCGTTGAGCTACCGCTGCGCTACCAGCCGGATGGATTGAAATCCCCGCTTGCATAGGCTTGCCCGCGCGTGGTTGCGCTCTCCCCGCCTTATCGAGGGCCTTGAGGCATACGCCAACACGCAGGTGACGCTTCTCTACCGGGAATGCCTGGTCCTGTCGGAGTCGACCTTCATCGGGTTGGTCGTCTGGTGGGGGCCAGACGTCACGCCTCGTCCTGCGCGCCCGGCGAGGGGGGGCGCAAGGCGTTCGACGTGCGTGATCCTGTCAGATTTCCACGCGGCGTTCGGAGACGCGAAACCGCCGAGGGTGGGTGTGTGCGTTCGCCGCCAGCGTTGCGTAGTGGATGAGATCACGCATCTCTGGCGCTTGAGCGAGCGCAGCGCGCGTTTCCGACGCGGACGCTTCGACGCCAATGAGGATAGTTCTCCGGCCCGCCGTCACTCTGACGTCTTGCCGTCAAACTGCTCATCTGACGCTTCGGCTTGCGCTTTGGTCGGGTAAGCGACGCCGTCGCGATGCTGTGGCGGCGCGTACAGCGTGTAGAGGCGCAAATCCTTTTCGCCTGTATTGACGATGTTGTGCCGCGCGCCGGCAGGCACGATGATCGCATCGTCTTTTTTGATCTTCGACTGAACGCCGTCGATCGTCGCCACGCCGTGACCCTTCTCGATGCGGAAGAACTGGTCGTGTGTGGCATGCACCTCCTCGCCGATCTCCTCGCCTGGAAGCAGGGACATCAGCACAAGCTGCAGATGCTTGCCGGTATAGAGAACGCGTCTGAAGTCGGCGTTTTCTTCCGTCAGCTCCTCAATGTCTGCGACAAACCCCTTCATAGGTAACGCCTCTTCTTTCACCTGAACGACGGCGCCGCCTTGTGGAGCCCATGATATGAGCATCGGCACTTTCGGCGGCTGTCACTTTGAAAATGTGTCGGCCGTAGCCGTTCGGTCACGCTCCATAGCCGCATAAAAGTCGCGCGGATTGAACGCCATGCGCGAAACGCCTTCATTCCAAACCGCGTCGTCGCTGCGACAGAATTTCGTGACCGCTACCCGTTCCCAAGACAGTGGAAATGTCCAACGGAAAGTCTCTTTCGTCTCGATGACGTAGTCGCCGGGAGGCTGATGTGTCCGCATGCCCTTCACCGTGAATGGGCGCTCGAATTTCACATTTGAGTAGACAGTTGGGGTGGTCATGAAAACTCCGTATGCACAATTCAGGGTGCGAGACGAATGATGAACGCGGACCTCAAACTCCGCCGCGCGGAGCTCACTGCGCACTCGCCCATGCCTGGAAGCGACGGCCGAATGCTCAAGAGGTAAGGTTGATCAAGAGCAGTTTTGCTTGTCGTGACGCGCCATCCAGCCGCGGTGCAGGAATGTCGCCGCGCGCCGGATGCCGCCGCCTGCCCTACCAGGGGGCGGATTCAATTCCGAAAATCTGGACGGTTTTCGCTTGATTGCAGATTCGGTCATCGGCGGCCGCAGATCCCCTGATCAACACGCGATCGCCGTCGCCAAATCCTCGAAGATCGCCAAGGAGCGTATACAGATTACCGGCGTCATCCCTCATCGAAGGGCAGGCTTTGCCCTCGTTCGTGAGGACGCCGGATATGGCGCTTGGCCTTCCCTTATTGATGTCTGCACTCATCGACTGGTCGCCGTAGCGAAGTCCGGATAGAATAGTCGGCAACGAGCGCCTCTGTCGGTCAACACCTCTGGCGAGAGTTGTCGAAGACTGCTCTTGCAAATTGAAGTCGGACTCATGCCGATAGGCTGACGAATTGTCATTGAAGCGTTGACCGTCATAATTGTATGCATCCCGGGCATGAACGCGCACGCGCTCGGTGAAATATGTCCGCGCGCCGTCTTCGACGGCAGCGACGAAGAGAACGGACTCACCGCTGAAACCTTCGGGAATTTTGACGCTCGTCGTGAATAGGCCGGACGGTCCAGTTCTGACCTCGGAAATCTTCGACAGAGAGTTTCGGTCGGGCCCGCCATAAATTGAAACTGGCGTGTTCGACGGAAACCCCTTTGCGGAAAGCGTGACAGAATCATCGCGGTAAACTTCGCGATCGACCGCACGCAGGACAGCCGCCGGCGAATCTTGCCCGGGCTGCAGGCGAACATAGTTTTGGCCTACATGCGCGCCTGCTATGGGCGAAACGTTCTCCAAGCCTTCTTTGCGTTCGATGGCGTATGCGGACTGGCTGATAAAGGTGTCTTCGCCCCGTTGCATGGCAAAGTACGCCTCCTCACTCTGGTACTCTTCAGGCAGTCTGACGAGTTCGTCCACTTTGCCGTGCTCGTCCGCATGGATCGAACGGATGCGCACGAGCCGGCCGGGCGTATCGCCAAAAAGCACGGCGACCTGTTCGCCGCGTTCCAGACTCTCACCGAACACTCTGATTTCACCGTTGCGGGGCCCCGTCCTGGGCGAAAACGTGACGGAGGGACGCGTCGTCTCAATCGAGACCTTGCGATCTGATTTCACTCTTCTTTGGTCAGGCAGGTAGATTCGGTCGCCGATTTCGAGTTCGCGCGCCCGAACGCCCGAGTTCAGGCGCAAGATTTCCTGCAATGTGACGTCGTGAAGGTAGGCAATCTCGTTCAGCGTGTCGCCCCGCCGAACGACGTGGTAGTCTCTATCGCCATCATGACGAGCATCTCGATTGCGGCGGCTTTCGCGCCTGCGTTCTTCGATCGTATTGCCAGTGTCCCAGCGGCGCCCGTAGGAATCCCTATACACTGCGGCGCGTTCGTCCGGAATTGAGAGACGCTGGCCGACCTCGACAGAGTTCGGATTGCGAATGCCGGAATTCGCGTCAATCAATGAGGCCACCGACACGTCGCAAAGTTCTGCGATGTCGGAAAGCGTCTCGCCATATTCGACGCTGACGCGGCGCTCGCAATTGCCGTCCAATTTTTCGGCGCGATATTCGGAAAAGCGCCTGTGCGCGTCGCGGGCGGTTTCAATGCCGCCCTCGCGATATGCGGCGCGTTCGCCCTGCTCATTGTAGTGTTCGTGCTGCGCGTAACGGTCGTCGACGCGCCAATCGCTATTGGCGCCGTCTTCTGACCGTCGATCAGCAGCGCGGCTCGCACAGCTTGCGGATAACAGTGCAAGGATGCTGACTGCGCCGATATGGCGAATTCGATGTTGCGAGCGCGCGCTTTTGAGGTTCTTCATTGTCCGCTTCCTGCCGACTCGTTCGGCTGCTTTTCCCATGTATTGCAACGTTAACACTGATGACGCCGCTTGGTTCCAGACAACCGAAAGACCTGCAACGCGAAACGCCCAGCCGTCGCCGGCTGGGCGCAAGAATTGAGCAGCGCAGCAACTGTCGCTGTGCTCCGCACCATGAACTTATGGCGTGCGGAGAACTCTACATCGACTCAAATTTCTTCATTTGCTTTTCTGCTTCTTCGCGCGCGATGCCGTAGCGCGACTGAACAACGCCCAATAGTTGGTCGCGTTTGCCTGCCGCCTTGGCAAGGTCGTCGTCAGTGAGGTTTCCCCACTGCTCCTTGATCTTTCCCGACAATTTCTTCCAGTCGCCTTCAGCGTGATCCCAGTTCATTTGATGCTCCATTTCGCATTGATGGTTGAGCAAAACCGCGACTGCACATCCGCAGCCGCATCGCTCGAATTGTTAACCCGCGACGCCTCCCGATCGTTCCACGCAAAGTGCGCGCGCGTTATCGCCGGCGTCATGAGAGTAGGGAGAAGGCGTGTGCGGCGTCTGCCGCGGCCGCGCCGGTTCGCGGCGTCGATGCGCAGTGTGACTTGCCAGCGGGTGAAAAGCTTTGCGCTGCGCCACTCTTGCGGTTCGGCAGCTTCTTACGACGGGACAGATTTTCGCCGGCGGTCTGCGTGCGCGTCCTTTTCCGAAGGCGGCATTGACGAGACTAAGGCGCCGACGAGCGCCGCGAGGCCCAACATCGCCATGGGGCGACGGCCGGCAAGCGCAATGAACGCAGACCGCGCCATCGCGCCAAGCGCAGACGTGGCGGCGGTCTCTGAAACTACGGGTTTATCCTGGCGCGCATCCGGAGCTACGCTCTCTTTCGTCTTGCCGTTGCGGAAGAACAAGACGGATGCAGGCGCTCCGATGAGAACTGCGCCGGCGAGCATGGCAGCAAGACCGCCGCTCATCAGTCTCGCCAGTTCCACATAGAGGCCGTAGCCCAGGAGGGCCGCGCCGACCGCGCAGAAGCTGGCGAAACAGATGGCGGCGCCGAGATAGGCGACCAAATGGGCGTCGAACGATTTGAGCACGAGCGCCCTGCTTTCGGGACTATTTGCGGAACATCAGTCCGGCGATGACGGCGCCGGCTGCGAGTGCGATGCCGACGGCGGCAAAAGGTTGACTCGCGACGCGCTTGCGCATGACGGCGGCGCCATCCGCGTAGAGACTGGCGACATCCTTTGTCACTTCTTCAGCCTTGTGTTGCGCCTCGCGCATCGCCGCTTTGCCCGTTTCAAGAGCGGCGTCGCCGAGATCATGAATCGACTCTGAAACGCCATTAGGCGTCGCCAAGCCGTCTTTGTGAGCTTCCTTAAGCGGCTTATTCAAGTCGCCGCCGAGTTTGTCCATTGGTGAATATTGCATTTGTTTCCCTTACGCCGATTTGCGTCGTCTGCTTCATCACATGGACAACGCTCGCGGCCGGCTTTGGTTCCCGGGCGCCTGCGCATTGTTTCGCCGAGTCTCGACGCTGCACGCCGATCTTGCGCGCACTGTGCAAAGCCGAGGGAACTAATCCCTTGCGCGCGGGTTATTCGTCCGTAAACGCAGGAAATATGACATGACTATGGAAAGTGTTCTCGTTTGGCTGGTTCTCGGCGCGCTTGCCGGCTGGCTCGCGGGCGTGATCGTCAAGGGATACGGCTTCGGTCTGCCGGGAAACATCGTCGTCGGCATACTCGGCGCCGTCATCGGCGGCTGGCTGTTCGGTCTGACCGGTCTTTCGACAGGCGGCGGTTTCGTTGGGTCCCTTTTTGGCGCGACGGCCGGCGCGGTCATTTTGCTGTTCGTCATCAAGCTGCTACGCAAGGCTTCATGATCGCAATCCCGCCTCGGTCGCGTGCTGCGACCGAGGCGGCAGCTATCTTGCTGAGACGAACACGGAATGTCTCGACGCCGATGGGATGGCCGTACCGGCCTCTATTCGTGCCGCGAGCCTTGCACGCGCCCGCGAAAGCCTTGAACGTACGGTGCCGACGGGGACCTGAAGCATTTGAGCCGCGTCGCAATACCTGTTCCCTTCGAGCCCGACAACTGTGAGGATCTTCTGATCGCAGGGCGCAAGGAGTTGGAACTCCCTGACCACGTCGAGATAGACAAGGTGGTCTTCCTGAACCGGATTGACCGCGAGCTGGTGGGCGCTCGAAGCGTCAATCTCCACGGTTTGACCGCGTGTTTTGGCCTTGCGCAGACTGTTGAGGTACACACGACGGCACAAGGTCGTCAGCCATGCTTGCAAATTGGCGCCGTCAAACAGGTGGGCCTTGCGGAGGGCGCGCTCGACGCAGTCCTGAACGAGGTCAGCCGCTTGATCATGGCTCCGCGTCAGGGAGACTGAGTATCGCTGCAAGCCGGGCAGACAGCGCTTCAATTCGGGCATATTCAATGCCGCCATGTTTTGGTCCCTTTCTGCCTGATGTTCAGTTCTTGATCCTGGAAATTTTTGTGCCCTCGATGCTGACCCCGGCCATCAGGCCTTGCTGGTCGAAGATAAAGGCATAAGCATCGTCCTTGAGCGTCGATGTGGAGAGATTCTTGGCGGAGCCTTCATCGACGATGACCACCGTCGGCCCGACGCCGATCTCCCAGCCCTTGGTGTCGCGAACGTAGTTGA
The DNA here is from genome assembly GCA_964507915.1 of uncultured Caulobacterales bacterium. GTDB lineage: Bacteria > Pseudomonadota > Alphaproteobacteria > Caulobacterales > Parvularculaceae > Amphiplicatus. The sequence continues at coordinate 54,454 of CAZDRH010000001.1, read as the reverse complement.
TCGCTTCTTCGTTCATGAGAAAGACCACGTAACCGTAGGACTGCGCTCCGGCTTGGAAGCCCCATGATCCGGTTACTGAGTTATAATAGCCCTCGACCGACTTGCCGCGCATCAGAACGCCCTCGCCATACGCGCCGCCAAAGATCAGTCCGGCTTTGACGATGTTCGGGAACACGAGGACTGCCTTAGCCTTGGCTGATATCGATGCGGCGACCCCATTGGCGGAAGTCAAAGACTCCACCGCTTGCCTGGCGTCGGCGTTGAGGTTTTCTGCCGTCGCCGCCACGGCGTCTGATGCGACGAAGACGGACGCCGCCAGCGCCACGGCGAGAAGGCTCGTCATCGCCAAGTTTCGAATTGATTTCATGATTTTCTCTTTCATCTGTGTATTGCTGCGATTTGGTCGCGATACGCACGCTACAAACCAGCGGGTTCGGAACGCCTGTCGCACAAATGCAGGCGATGCCCGCAGCGTCGCGCAAGTCGAACCGCGGAGGACCAATTTATTGCCGATTGTCTGCTGCACCTGGAGAGTCGGATTCTACTTAATCTCCGCATGCCTATCGAAATGGGGCAGCTCACGCCGAATTGAGTAGAATCCGAGCCTGCTGTCGCGCACGCGGGTCGGTTAGGTTTCGAACTGCGGACGCCCTCCGCTGATGGCGAGGGAACGAGTGTCGCCCCGACACGTCCCCCGTTCCACGCCAGGCAAGCCGCTGATCCAATTGTATCGTACGGATCGGCGGCTTTCGCTGTTCTCATTCGACACGGATGGGATGCGGGCGCAGCGAGACTGCGCATCGTTCCGCCATTCTCGTCCGTGTGCAGACGTTTTCTCCGGAGGGCCGCCGCTTGAGCCGCCTTCATTGATCCAGTTGGTGATCTGGAGGCATAGGATTGGATCGCCTCCTCGCGGATGCGTCAGCGATCCATCTCAGCGGCGCCTAGGGTTTTCGATTTCGAGCGTGTCCGGAACGGCCTTCATCTATGGCCGCAAACTGCTTTCTTGCGACGGGATGGCCGTACATTGCGGCCGATGACGCAGGCGCCGTCAAGGCGAATGGTTTGCTTCCGCCGGCGCAGACGGGCGTTCCGTGGCCTGCGCTGCGCCCCTCCCCCAGGAAGTCGGCGCGGCGCCAGCCACGGAACGGTCTGCGGCGGCTCCCCCAGAAAGCGGCGTCCGTAGACGGGCAGAGCACATTTATTCGTCCGTCCCGGCGTTCATCGGCAGCCTCGGAATCTACGCAGACTGACGGCTTTCCAAACGTGACCGCCGCAAAGCGCACCCGTGACGATTCGGCGTTTCGCCACGATCGTGGTACTATGGAATGCGCCGCACATGCGGCGACCAAGGAAAATCGTGAAAACCCCAACGATCCCGGCTGAGGCCGGCGACGAAAGACGCACACGACGCAACAAGCCGGGCCGCGCGGCGCAACTTCTCTCCAAGGCGCCCGCCGCCGCTCATCCCGTTTCAATTGTCGGCATAGGCGCTTCATCGGGCGGCTTGGACGCCGCGCAGAAACTGATCGCGGTCCTGCCTGAGAACGGCGGCATGGCGTTCATACTCGTGCAGCATCTCGACCCAACGCATGAGAGCATGATGGTCGATCTGCTGGCCTCGCATACGCAGCTCAGCGTCGTGCAAGCGGCAGACGGCCTGCGGATTCGCGCCGGTCAGTTCTACGTCATCCCGCCGGGCGCCAATCTCGCCGTCGAAGCCGGGCGACTGAGGCTTTCGGCGCTGACACAGCGACAAGGCGCAAGGCTCCCCTTCGACCATCTTCTCCGCTCGATCGCCGCCGAATGCGGGGCGCACGGCGCCTGCATCGTCTTGTCCGGCACAGGGGCGGACGGCGCTCTAGGCGTCAGAGCCGTCAAGGATGCAGGCGGGCTCGTGATAGCGCAAAATCCGAAAGAAGCCGCATTCGACGGCATGCCGCAGAGCGCCGTTGCGACTGGCGCCGTCGACCAAATTCTCCCCCTCGCAGAAATGCCAGGCGCATTGCTGCAATGGAGACAGAGCTTTGCCTCCGGGTCTGCGGCGCCCGCGATGACAGAGAGCATCGGCGTCGATCCGTTTCCGGACGAAATTCTCGCTCTTCTTCGATCGAAGACTGCGCATGATTTTGCGCCCTACAAGCGAGGAACCCTGAAGCGCCGGCTCGATCTGCGAATGGCGACCGTCGGATTCGGTTCGGGCGACGCCGACCGCTATATCGAAGTATTGCGGCGCGACGACGCCGAGCTGAATGCTCTCGCGTCGGAAATGCTGATCAATGTCACCCGGTTCTTCCGTGATTCGAACGTATTCCGGCTCCTGGAAGAGACGATCATCCCGGAGCTGATCGCCGGCGCGGCGGCGCAGGGACCCTTGAGGGTCTGGGTTCCAGGTTGCAGCTCAGGGGAGGAAGCCTACTCCATCGCAATGCTCTTGCTCGAGCAGATCGAGAAATCAGGGAAAGACGTCAAGCTGCAGATCTTCGCCTCGGACTCCGATCCTGACGCCGTGGCGCGCGCACGCGACGGGATATATCCGCAGACGATTGCGTCGGACGTGTCCGCGGCCAGGCTCGAGCGCTTCTTCACGTCCGAACCCGGAACATACCGGATCGCGCCGGAACTCCGCGCCGCCGTCGTGTTCACGGTGCAGGATGTGCTCGCGGATCCGCCGTTCTCGCGGCTCGACCTCATCTCGTGCCGAAACCTGTTGATCTACCTCGGCGGCGAAGCGCAAGCGAAAGTCTTGTCGCTCTTCGATTTCGCCCTCCGTACCGGAGGAGTTCTCGTTCTCGGTTTATCGGAGACGATCGCCTTCGCCGACGACCGGTTCGAAAGGCTCTCGAAGCCGGAGCGTGTCTTCAGGAAAATCAGCCGCAGCCGTTCCCCAGTCTACGGCCTGACGCGAACGCCGTCCGGGCCTCAGCGCCCTGCTTTGTTGATCGGACCGCAGCTCGACCCGGAGCCTCATACCGCCCTCGCCAATCTTTGTGCGCAGGTGATCGAGGCGCACTACGCGCCGGCTTCTGCGCTGATCAATCGCAAGTTCGAATGCCTGTTCACGATGGGACCCATTGACCGCTACCTTCGCGTGGCTCCCGGGCATTCCACGCATGACCTCCTCGCTATGGCCCGTCCTGGACTGCGGACGACGCTCCGCTCCATCGTTCACCGAACACGCCAGGACGGCGCGCGCGTGATCGCGAGCAGCCGCGCGACAGGGTCCGGCGAAGATCTCAAGCCCTTTCGCATCGAGGCCCATCCTCTTCGCCACGACGATGTCGATCTCATCCTCCTGTGTTTCGTCGATGAGCCTGGCGATGCTCCCGCAGCGCTTGCCGCCGCTGCGCAAAAGACCTCGCGGGTCGCAGAGCTGGAGGCGGAGATCGAAGCGACACGAAACGAACTCCTCAGCGTCATTCGGAGCCTCGAAGTGTCTGCCGAAGAGCAGAAGGCGATCCATGAAGAGGCGCTTTCGGTCAACGAAGAGTTTCAATCGACGAATGAGGAGCTGCTCACCTCAAAGGAAGAACTTCAATCGCTGAACGAAGAGCTGACGTCGCTCAACGTCCAGATGCTGGAAACCCTCGAGTTGCAGCGAAGGACGTCAAATGACTTGCAGAACGTGCTCTACAGCACCGAGGTTGCGACGCTGTTTCTCGACGCTGAACTGAAGATTCGTTTCTTCACGCCGGCGACGAAGCTCCTTTTCAATGTGATTGCGGGGGATGTCGGGCGCCCGCTCTCGGATCTCACGACTCTGGCCGTGGATCGCGAACTATCCGCTGACGCGCGTCTCGTGCTCGATAATCATACGTCGATCGGCCGAGAGCTTTCGATCGAAAGCGGCGCAACTTTCGTGCGACGCGTGCTGCCCTATCGCGAAACGGAAAACGGTGTTGCGCGCGTCTCGGGAGTCGTCATCACCTATACCGACATCACGGAGCGCAAGCACGTCGCCGACCTTCTCGATGCCGCCAAGAAGCAGGCGGACGTCGCGAACCTGGCGAAGTCGAAATTCCTCGCCGCCGCGAGCCATGATCTTCGACAGCCGCTGCAGACGCTTTCCTTGCTCCTGGGCCTCCTCGAATCGGAAGAGACAAGCCCTGCCGTCAGCGGGCTGCTGACCCGCTTTGGCAAAACGCTTAACAGCATGTCCACCATGCTGAACACATTGCTGGACCTCAACCACATCGAGGCGAGGGTCGTGCGCCCGGAGAGGTCCGCAACACGATTGAGCACGCTCTTTGCCCGCATGCGCGATCAATTTGAGCTCCAGGCGGAGCATCTCGGCCTCGAATTGCGCATTGCCCCCACCAGTCTTCTGGTCGAAACGGACCCGCGTCTGCTTGAACAAATGCTGCACAATCTTGTTTCGAACGCGCTGAAGTACACCCAGAAAGGCCGTGTACTGATCGGGTGCCGCCGGCGCGCAGGCAGAGTCAGAATTGAAGTCTGGGATACAGGCGTCGGGATTGCGAAAGCCGAGCATGAGGCTGTTTTCGACGAGCATTATCAGGTGTCGGACGGTCTGAACGGACCTGGCCCCGGCCTCGGTCTGGGCCTCGCCATCGTGCAGCGCCTCGGCATTCTCCTCAGTCACCGGATCGGCATAAAATCCGCCATCGGGAGGGGGTCCGTTTTCTCAATTGAGGTCCCGTTGGCCGACGCAGGAACTCTGCCGCCAAAGTCGGCGGCCTCCGCGCTTTCGGATGCTGCCGCGCGAACGCCCGGAGCCATCGTCGTAATCGAAGACGACCCGGATGTTCGCGAACTCCTGGGACTGACGCTCGCCAAGGACGGCTATTCCGTCGCCACCGCCGCGAACAGCGCGACGGCGCTCGACAAGATCCGCAAGACGGCGATCATGCCCGATCTCATTATTGCAGATTACAATCTCGGACGCGGCGACAATGGACTTCAGGCCGCAGCGCTCATTCAGGAAAAGCTCGGCACATTGATCCCGGTCATTGTCCTCACCGGCGACATCACGCCGGCGACGATCCGCGTGATCGAAGCCAAACAGTGCGTTCGCCTCAACAAGCCAGTCAGCCCGCCCGAGTTGACGAAGGTCGTGCAGGCGCTGCTGAAGCGACCGCTTCCCTCGATGAACCGTCAGCCTGAACTTGACGTTGAAGCAGCTGCGGCGTCGCTCATCTATGTGGTGGATGACGATGCCGAGACGCTGGACGCCCTCGGCCAGGTGCTGCGTGAAGCCGGCTATGCGGTCAGAACGCACCTCAGTTGCGAAAGCTTTCTTGAAGTGCACAAGCGCGGAGACGGCGCGTGCCTCATCATCGACGCCTACCTGCCGGGATTGAGTGGGGTCGAACTGCTGAAGCGGCTTCGCCTATCTGGCGATCTTTTGCCGGCGATCATGGTCACCGGCGCGAGCGATATCAGGATCGCTGTTGAGGTCATGAAGCAAGGCGCATCGGACTTTCTTGAAAAGCCGGTCACTCGCATCGAACTCCTGCAAAGCGTCGCGCACGCCATTGCGGACTCGCGGAGCGAAGACGCCGCCTCAGGTCGAAAAATCGACGCCCGCGCGCGGCTTTCCATGCTGACGCCGCGTCAACTCGAAGTCATGGAGCTCGTGCTCGCCGGCGCGCCGAGCAAGAATATCGCCGCCGATCTCGGCATTAGTCAGCGCACGGTCGAAAACCATCGCGCGGCCATCATGAAAAAGACCGGATCTGCATCCATACCCGCCCTTGCGCGGCTTGCCATGCGCGCGGGGTAAGTTTTTCTCTGCCCCGGGCGCGGCCGGCGGCGTGCTTCCGCTATCTGGCGCCAGGGTCTTCCACGGCGTCTTTTACAGCGTCGCCGACATCCTCGATCTTGTCGCCGACTTTTTCAGCCGGGCTCTTCTGCGATTCGCTGAAGTAATAAAGGCCGCCCGCCAGAATGGCGATAACGCCGATCACGGCCAGAATTTTTGTCATTGTGCTGAATTTCCCTTTGGTAGCTCCATATCAACAAGGCGGTGTCGCCATTCGTTCCATTCGCAGGCGTGATTTTCCCATGCTTCAGGGTCGCGCATCTTGCGGCGCCTCGCCCGGTACATCGCTCCGAGCAGGACTGCAGCACCGACCCCTTGTCCATTTCGCCCCGCCCGCATAAGCGTGCGGCGCGGCCTTTGGGCATGGCCGCGCCGCGACAAGACTGGAGGACCTCAAGCCGTTCAGCGCGCCATCTTCCGGCAAGCTTCCGCGCAGTCCCTGCAGGCTTTCGCGCTAGCTTCCATGCCGTCGAGCTTCTCACAATCGGCAGCGCACAGATCGCAGATGTCCGCGCACAGCTTGCAGAGAAGCTTTGCGTGGCTGGAGTCGATCAGCATCAAATGCGCCGCTGTCCGACAGATTTCGGCGCAGGTCGACATGAGCCGAAAGTGCGCTGGCTCGACGTGTTTGCCGCCCGACTCGAGACAATGCATCATCGATTCTCCGAGGCACGACTGATAGCAAGCGAGGCACGACTCGATACAAGCGGCAGTTTCCGGGCTGCGATGGTGCATGAAATTCTCCAGCTGATAAATTTGTTTCAGAAGCATTGTGAGCGAAGGCGCCGGCTCGTGCACGGCCGGAGCCAATATCCCAACGCGCACGCTGTCGAATGGTTCCGACGGCTTCGGCATTTTTCGCGCTTTCGCACAGAGCGTGCTGCCGGAGACCGCGGGAGGGGGAAATGCCGTCGCGACGAATGCGGAGCGCAAGCCCAAGCGTTATGCGCGGCTACGGACACGGGCGACGCTTGACTACCCGCGACAGCAATGGACGCGCCGTCAAAGCTCGAATGGGCCGCTTAAGGCGGTTCGGCGCAATGTCCGGAACTATCGGGCTCGTTCGCTGTTAAACTGACGTAGCCAATCAGGAGCCCACGCAAAATGACCGCTAAAACACTAGGCGCAACAGAGCCGCACGGCGCGACGCCCGACAAGAAGCCGATGACGCCTTCCAAACGCGAGCCGGAAAGCGGCGAAGGCGACGCCCCGAAAGAGACGTCTCCGAAAGCGCCCGGCGACTCAAAAAAGACGATCTGATCCGTTCTCGCCTGGGGCGTGTTTCACGCCTTGGGCGAGGTTCGCAGTATTGACCGCCGACGGATCGAATGCCCGGTAAGGCGCGGAAAATCCGAAAGGGCGATCATATCCGTCTGGAGCGCGATCGACTGGCGTCACTCTGCAATGAAATGGAACGACCCGCGTCATCGACGTTCGAGTGAAATCTCGAGGCCGCAACACAGTCGAGACCCCGCTCAGTCAATCGACCGAAGACGCATTTCGATGCGTGCGGTCCGGCAATCAAACAAAGCGATGTCAGCGGCCCCCGCGCGATGGCCCCGGATCATGAGTCCTTCGAGCCTATTCTTCACCCTTCGCGGCGCCTTCTGCATCGATCCGTGTCCAGATCGTGCCGTCAGATGCGCGCCGGCTCCCAAGGTCGAACAGGGCATTCATGCTGTCGATCGAAAACTGAAAGGCGGACGGGCTCCAATCTTCAGGGATCGCCGTCACATAGACCGCAACACCGTGACGCCTTCCGTAATCCGCATTCGCGGCGAGCGCCGCCTGCATGCTTGCTGCGCCGCGCGCCGATGACGCCCGCAGGAGAACTTGCCGCACCCTTCCTGGCGTGACGCGGTAGGGCGACGTCATGGCGCCGTTGACGATGACATAAAGCGTTCGCGGAACGGCCGCGCGTCTGCTTTCGAGCGCGCCGGGCAGCCCCAGGAACGGCACGGTGACGCCGCCATCGACATGCATCGCCTGAACCGACTGACCGTCCGCCGTTCGACCTACAATGAGAACGGGAGGAAATGCGCCCGGCACGCTGGCGGAAGCGCGCAGCACCTCCCGAAAGAGGATCAGGGCTTCGTCCCCGCCGGTTTCGGCTATGGCGCCGAGGTCCCAGATGACCGGCAGCTCCGTATCAAGATTTGTCGTGGCGACCAGCAAACGCCGGCCGCGGCGGCTCTCGTCTGCGATCTGCCGCAACATCTCGGCTGACGTATTGCGTTTGATGACTTTGCGAAGCGAGCGCGACCCGAAGACGCTCGGCGAAAATAGGAGCGCCAGGTTCTTCCAGTTTGTCAGTCGGCGCGTCTCGCCGTCCGTATAGACACGGCGCAGTGCGTCGTCCCAGGCGGGCCCCAGAAAGGCGAACGGCGCGGCGAGCGCCCCGGTGCTGACTCCCGTGACAAGGTCGAATACCGGCCTTCTGCCGGTCGTCGTCCAGCCGACGATCACTCCGGCGCTATAGGCGCCGTTCGCGCCGCCGCCGGAAAGCGCAAGCGCGGAGCGGCTGCGCTGAGCGGCTGGAGGGCCAGCGCTTTCAGGCGCGGTCGCCTCGTCCGCAGCCGTGCGCAGATTTTTCGGGAGCTGCAAACTGGTGCCAGGCGCAAGCTCCGCCGCGACGATGGGCGCGGACGCCGCCGGGACAAATTTGCGCGAAAGCGTGCCGCAGGCCTGAAGAAGCAGCGCCCCGGCGCATGCCGCGATAACGCCGGCAGCGGATTGGGCCGACTTCGCTCGCGCGAACTCTTGCGGGCGTCGCATCGCTTCCCCTGGCGTTGAGACAGGTGTTGAGCCCGCAAGCTGAGCCAGGTCCGAGGATTCGCGCGCGAGACTCGCACGGTCTCTCGCTGAAATGGCCATTGCGCGCCGGACGCGCAGAAGAAAGGCGACCGCGCGGCGCCGAAGCGGCTGCGCGATCTGGCGACGCGTCAGACCCTGCCCACGGCTTTGCGTCTGGGGGCAGGACCGCATCCTTCGATCAGTACCGTGAATTGATAATCACGTCCGCGATTACGCCGGTCGCGATAGCGTAGAGGAGATAGTCGCCGCGATCGTCTCTCACCCAGCGATAGCCGCGCCGGGGTTGGCGCCGATTGAACTGGCGATAATCAGCGCGCTCGTACCGATCCGCGTAGTAGCCGAGCCGGTCGCCGCGCGACCAGGGGTGGTAGCCATATCTGTAGTCGGCGCGATCAGCAGCGCGCATCGGCGGTCTGCCGAATCGCCACGCGTCGCCATTGTAGTATCCGTTGTGTTGAACGTCGTCCCACTGCGCGTCGCGGCGGTCATCCCGCCATTCGACGCGATGTTGGCGCGCCTCGCGGCCGTTACGCGCGCGCCCGTCATATTGATTGTCTCTGTAGCGGCCCGCGTCGCGCTGGCTGCCGTTAAGGCGATCGGCGTCGTGGTCGCCGCGATGGCTGCCTTGTTCGTGATAGCGGGTCTGCGCGAATGCCGCCGCAAGAGAAAGCGGGCTGGCGACAATGGCGGCGGCAATGGCAAGTTTGAGGAGTTTCCTCATGATCTGGGTTCACTTTCTTGCGCGGCGCTCTGCGGCCGGATTCCCGTCGCGGAGCCGCACCAGGTTTCAGGCCACTCTGCAGCGAAGGATTCACCGCATATTCTGACGTTGTGGTCTGACCTCCATCAGATGGCGGCGACCATGGGGCACAAGTAGCCCCGGAATCTGCTTAGGCAGGCGAATTCCATCGGCAAGCGGGCGTCCCGCGTCGGCGAATGGCGCAGACGCTGTGCGCGAGGTCTTGCTGTTGCTGCGCTGACCTTGCCTCTTCAACGCGGTCGACTTGGGAGCGGTAAATCGGTGAAATCACGGACGATTGCGATGGCGCGGAAAAGGCACGCGGGCGAAGAGCCGCAGCTTCGCCGCACACCCCGCGATGGTGCGGCCCGTGATGCGCCAGAACACAAGAGCTTGGTTCGAACCCTTTGGCTCCCGCCGGTGGGACTTCAGGACTTATGGCCAGACGTTCCGAAGAGCGCCGCTCTTCAGGGCGTCGAAGAGGCAATCTAGACCTATCGGGCGTGGAGCCCGCCCTATGTGGTTCCACCTGTCTGGATTGAAAGACTAGAACGCGTGCGAGGCGACTTGAAGCAACTCTAGTCGCCGAGATTCAATGTCCGCTTCCGGACGAATGGGGTTGTGTGCAGCGAACTTCAGCTTCCGGGATCCGGCGGAAACCTTTTTGAATCGGATGCTTTTTTTGACAGGAGTCTGGCAAATCCGTTTGCGACTCATTCGGTGTCTGTGCAGCTCTTAGCGAGCCCAACATCCAGCCTGTGACGCGTTCTACTTGCCAGATCCGATGGCTTCAGAGAACCCGATCAGATTGCCGGCCGGATCGCGGACATAGATTTCCCGCGTGCCATGTCCTGTCTCGCGTGCAGGCACGACGATCTCGGCGTCTCCGAGATGTTTGATCACATCGTTTAGGTTTCGCACGTCCAGACTAACAACGGCGCGCTGCACACCGTTGATCGCACTCGGATCCTGCGCGCGCGCCAGGGCGAAGGATTGGTACATCAGTTCGACGTCTCCGGCGGAAACTGCAGCAAATCCGATGCCGCCCTCAAACGGAACCGACAGGCTCGTCGCCAAGCCGAGCTCATTCCAGAATGCGACGCAAGGACCGACATCATCAGCGAGCAGAACGGGCGTGATCTTCTTGAAATTGGACACTGCCTGATCCCCCAACTTTGAATTTTCTGCGCCCACGGGCTCGCCGGAGCCGCAAGCCTGCAACACCAGAAAGGCTGACAAAATGAGCTTTCGCACGATCGAACCTCTTGTCTAGTCTCATTGATACTAGATGAGTGATCCCTGCGCAAGGGCTGGTCTGGATCGGGCCGGCGCAGCTCGTTATGGTCGCTCAATGACTCTGACGACTTCAGATCTTGTCGTGCTTGCAGTCCTTCTGCGCGCCGGGCCGATGCATGGCTATGAAGTCTGGCGGCGTCTGGAAGAGAGCGATGTTCGCGATTGGGCGCGCGTATCCCGCCCCCAAATCTATTATTCCTTGCGCAAACTGGTTGAGTCCGAACACCTCCGGCGAACAGACGATGCCGGGCCATCCAAGGGGCCCGAAAGGGCGACCTTTCGCGTTGCGCCGGCCGCGAAGCGGGCCATGAAAGATGCACTCGGTTCTGAGCAATGGATGGAGCGTAACCCGCCCGCCCCATTCGTAACCTGGTGCGCGCTTGCGCTGAACGCAGATCCGGAAACCATCAAACGCCAGCTGTCGCGACGACGCAAAACGCTCAGTACGGAAATTGCGCGCGAAGAAACATCGTTAGATGCGCTTGCCGGGGCGCCGGGACGCGACGCCGCGATAGGACATGCGCTCGTCCGCATGGCGATCAACCAGATGAAGGCAGAGGCCGAAGCCCTAGACCAAATTGCAGAGGCTCTGATGTCGGCAGACTCCTCGCGGCGGCCTTAGAGCCGGGCTTAGATCACGATCAGAATCGACGATCAAAAGAGCGAGACCGGATCCAGCCAAGATCGCGAAGCTCGGTCACCTGAAACGAACGGCCAGCTTGAAGACGAATGTCTCCTATGGCGCGCCCACAAGCGAGCGTCTGTTGAGCGTGTCACGAACATACCGACTCAAGGACGTGTGATGCTGTGCGAGAGATGAGGGCGGGCCCCTCGGAGCCGGAGGTCAATTGCAGAAACGTCGGGACGTGATCCCGGCAGGCAAAGTGCGGTAAAGCGAGCGAAAGCAATCCGTCGCCGAAGTGTTGAAAACGGATAAGGCGGCGTCAAAGCCCCAGACAATGGGCCAAAGTGTGGAGAACAATGTCGAGAGCGTGAGAAGTAGCGTATCCTGACCAGCAACTGGGCTCTCTCGATGACCTCGGGACCAATTATTCGGTTCAGCCGTCGGCCGCCTTTAGCCGCTCCCGTTCGACGCGCATAAGCCGGCGTATGTCCGGGCGCATCTCGCTGATGAGCCACTCGATGAATGACCGTATGATCGGATTGGCGCGATCCTCCTTCCGGCAGACGACGAAGTATGCGCCGGCCTCCTGCGGCGCCAGGCTGAAAGGCGCCGTCAGTTGAGCAGCACTCTTCACTTCCCAAATCAACGGCAACAACCCGAGCATGACGCCTCGGCCTTGAACAGCTGCGTCAATCGCTTCCGGCCGCATCTCCTTATCGCAGATCCAGGTGCTCGTGCCCCGGGGCGCGGTCACCGGGCCGGTGCAGATCATCACGCCCGCCGGCTCGACCAGCTTCAGCTTCACGGTGACGCCATGAGCCGTGCGATCAACCTTCAGTTCCTTTGTCAGTGTGGAGAGTAAAATGTTTCTTCGTGCTTCGCTCATCGCCGCCGCCGCCGCATTTGCCGTCTTTGCGCCGGCCGATCCGGCGGTTGCAGCCCCGGTCGTCTATGTCTTTACCGTGACGGCGTCGGATCCCGCGCTGGGCGTGCTCGGTACGGGAACGGTCGCCTTCGACGGTCCGGTCAACGCTGTCGGGTTGCAATCCTTCACACACGGCCAGTTCGGCACGGCCGTGCTCGACCTTCAGCCGGCGCCAGTCCCTGGCGCGCTTGTCCTGCTCGCAACAGGCCTCGCGGGCCTCGCCGCCGCGGGACGCCGCAAGCGCCCCGCTGTTCAGAACGCTTAAAGCGCGTCCGCAACGCGGCTGCGCCGGCCGTAACGACGGTCTTTATACAGATCAGTTCCTGAGACCGACCGGTTCATGCGCATGCCGGGCCCTTGCGTTGGCGGCGGCGCTCGCAGCGTCATACCGGGCGCGGCGGCGCCTCTCCCCCGCTCAAAATCGCTCCGGCCGCAACACCTCGACAGCCGCAACCGACAAGACGCCGATGCGGTCGTCGAGCAGGCGATGGAGATCGGCGAGCGCCTTGTCGATGCGCGCCTTGTCGCCGATGGTGATGATCACGACCATCTCTTCCGCCGTCGAAAGATCGTCGCCGCGCCGCCAGCGCCGGTCGCCGCCGAAGCCCTCCATGGCGCTGATCACCGTGTAACCGGTGCAGCCCGCCGCCTCGAGAATGTCGCAGGCGCGGCGCATGGCCATGCGTTCGATGATGAGTTCGAGCCTTTGCTTGGCGTGCATAAGCGAGGCTCCTATTGCGCAATCAGTTCCGCGATGAAGATGTAGAGCGGAATGCCGAAAGTGAGATTGAACGGAAAGGTGATGCCGAGCGACAGGGTGAGATAGACCGCCGGCCGCGCTTTGGGGAGCGCAAGGCGCATCGCCGCCGGCACGGCGATGTAGGACGCCGAAGCGGCGAGCGTGATGAAGACGGCCGCATCCGCCGCGCTGAGCCCAAGAAGCCGCGACGCGACCGCCGCGAGTGTCGCCGAAATCAGGGGCATGTAGACGCCGAACGCGATCGTCGCAGGGTTCAGCGCGCGCCAGCCGTTTCTGAGGCCCCGGCCCGCCGCAAGCCCCATATCCAGAAGAAAGAGACAGAGAACGCCCTGCAGCGGCGAGATGAAGACGCCGCCGACGCGGTCCTTCCCGGCATCGCCCGTGATCCAGCCGATGAGGAGCGCGCCGACCAGGACCACGACGGAGGCGTTGAGCGTCACCTCGCGCAGGATCTCGCCCGGCCGCGACTTCGTAGGCGAAGGCGCGCCGCGCCCGGCGAGGAGCAGCGCCGTCATGATCGCGGGCGTCTCCATCAAGGCCGCCACAGCGACAAGATGGCCGCCGCTCTCAAGCCCCGCAAATTCCGTGGCTTGCGTCGCCGCGACGAAGGTGACGATGGAGATCGAGCCGTAATGGGCGGCGGTCGCGGCGGCGTCGACAGGGCCAAGGCCCGTCGTCGCCCGCAAGAGACCGTAGGCGATCACCGGAATCGAGAAGGACAGAAGCACGCCGGCCGTCATCAGGCTGACGATCTCGGGCGTGAGCCCGCTCCTGGCCATTTCGAAGCCGCCCTTGAGGCCGATCGCCATCATGAGATAGATGGCGAGGCCCTTGGAGATCGCCTCAGGGAAAGTAAGCTCGGAGCGCGCGAGCGCCGCCAATAATCCGAGGACGAAGAAAAGCACGACCGGCGAGAGCAAGGTCGTCAGGGCAAGATCAAGGGCCATGGTTCGGGCTCTATCGACCCGGGCGAGGCCGGGCGGTCCGTCGCGCGCAACGCGTGGAGGCTACAGGGCCCGGCTTGGCGCCAATCGCGCCGCGACGCAATATCCGCGGCAAGGTCCCTTCTAGGCGATCGCATGTTTGAAGCTCCTCCCGCCGCGAAGCGGGGGAGGTGTCGCCGAAGGCGACGGAGGGGGGTCTCAACACACAGTCCGTATGCGCGAAATCGCCCCCATCGTCGGCTACGCCGGCACTTCCCCAAGATCTGGCCCCGTCTGGCGACGGGGGAAGAAGGCCCGCCGGCAAATTGACGTCTCAAATGCGATCACCCTTAAGGCCCCTTGCAAAGGGGCCCGTCCCACGCGACGACAGACGCATGGACAAGATCGCCGCCGGCGTTTTGAAGTTTCAGGAATCTTTCGCGGGGCCCCGCCGCGCCCTGTTCGAGCGCCTCGCCGAGGGCCAGGCGCCGCGCGCGCTTTTCATCACCTGTTCGGACAGCCGCATCGACCCTTGCCTTCTCACCAATACGGATCCCGGCGAGCTCTTCATCTGCCGCAATGCGGGCAACATCGTTCCTCCGCATACGCACAATACCGGCGCGATGACCGCCTCGATCGAATTTGCCGTCGGCGCTCTCAACGTGCCGCACATCATCCTATGCGGCCATTCCGATTGCGGCGCGCTCAAGGGCGCGATGCATCCCGAAACGCTGGACGACTTTCCGCATGTGAAGCTCTGGCTCGGCTATGCCAAGGCCGCCGCGCTCGTCGTCCGCGAGAACCGGGAGGCGCTTGATGAAACGGCGCGTCTGCGGCTCCTGATCGAGCAGAATGTCGTTCTCCAGATGCAGCACCTCAAGACGCATCCTTATGTTGCAGCGCGTCTTGCGGCGCGGCGGACGCAGATCCATGGCTGGGTCTATGACATCGGCGCGGGCGAGGTCCGGGCCTATGACGAGGCGGCCGGCCGTTTCGTGCCGGTATCGGAACGGTATCGCGATATCGTCGCGGCGGCCGGGATGAAGCCCCCGGGCGGCTGACGGCGCCGCCGCGCGACCCACTTCCGCCGGACGGCCGCGTCAGAATCCTTTCCCAAAGGCGCACAATCGGGAATAAGCTGGGCGAACAGCCCATGGAACAGGGCGCGATGGACAGGGCATTGACCAACGGAACGCGATCCATGGCGGGCGCATTGCCGCGCGCCGCGCGCGAAAAGCACATTGTCGACGTGCTGATCGAAGAGCGCGCGCCCAAGCTTGTCGCCTCGCGGTTCTGGCCGCTCTACCGCGCGGTGCTCTATCCGCTGCTGAAAGAGCCCAAAGCCAAGCGCATGGCGACCCGCATCGCGACCATGTCCGGCGCGGACGCGATGGACCATGTCAGCGCCATGCTGGAGCTGAAGATCGAGGTTCAGGGGCTCGAACATGTCCCCCCCCGGGGCCCGGTCATCGTCGCGCCCATCCATCCGACCGGCATCGCCGATGGCGTCGCCATGTATGACGCGCTAAAGGCGCACCGTACCGACCTCATTTTCTTCGCCAATCGCGACGCCATCCGCGTGGCGCCAAGGCTCCAGGAGCTTTTGATCCCGGTCGAATGGGTGCTTGCAAAGCGAACGCGCCAGCGCTCGCGCGAAACGCTGCTCGACACAAAAAAAGCGTTCACGGAGGAACGTTGCGTTGTCCTCTTCCCCTCCGGGCGTCTCGCCTTCATGGACGAACACAAAGTGCTGACGGAGCAGGAATGGGAGCCTTCGGTCGCGATCTTCGCACGCAAATATGAGTGCCCGGTCGTGCCCGTGCACATCAAGTCGCGCAATTCCTGGCTCTATTACTGGTTCCGCCGGCTGAACCAGGAGCTGCGCGACATCACGCTGTTTAACGAACTTCTCAACAAGAAGGGCCGCACTTTCGAGATCACATTTGGCGCGCCGATCTCGCATGAGGCGCTCGCTGGAGATCCGGCGGAAGTCGCCGCCGCGCTGCGGCTCCACGCCTGGAAGGGCATACCGGAAGGCAAGTGCTGGACGCCGCTGGCGGCGGAAAGCGGCGCTGCCGGTTAGACCGCTTTGCCGCCAAAAAAATGGATCGCCCCTCCTAGCCCGCTCGTCCCGGCGTCCTTCGACAGGCTCAGGATGAGCGGAGATAAAGCCGATTCGTTTGTTCGTATACGCGCCATATGGCCGGTTCGAACCTAGCCGGCTTGTTACGGAAATGGAGCGTCTCACGCAAACATTTCTGGAGCCCAGAACCGATATTGGTCACGCCCCCAAGGTAAACGTCCGTATACGCGTGAGGCTACCGCGTCGTCAGTCGCGCCGATAGGTGAGGTTCAAGAACACGTCTTCGAGATTGGCTTCCACGGTCGAAAGATCCTTCACCGCGACCCCCGCCGCGCCGAGGCGTTCGAGGATTGCGCCGACGCGCGCCTCGCTCGGCCGGTAGGGAATAGCTAGACGGCCGTCGTTCCGGAGTTCGCACGCGAAAGGCGCAAGCGAGGGCGCGGCCTCGACCGGGCTCAACGGCGTCACCAGCAAGGTCTTGGCGTCGAGCGAGGCGATGAGCCGTTCGGTCGGCTCGCAGGCGACGACCGCGCCGTGATGGATGATGGCGATGCGGTCGCACAGCTCCTGCGCCTCCTCAAGATAATGCGTCGTCAGCACGATGGTGACGCCCTGCGCGTGGAGGCCCAGCACATAGTCCCAGAGCTGCTTTCTCAGCTCGATATCGACGCCGGCAGTCGGCTCGTCGAGGATCAGGATAGGCGGCGCGTGCACCATCGCCTTGGCGACGAGAAGCCGCCGCTTCATGCCGCCGGACAGCATGCGCACATAGGCGTTCGCCTTGTCGGAAAGGCCGAGCACGGCGAGGATTTCGTCCGTACGCCGCTTTTCCTTCGGCACGCCGAAGAGCCCCGCCTGGATCTCCAGCGACTCCTTCGGCGTGAAGAAGACCTCCATGTTGATTTCCTGCGGCACGACGCCGATCGAAGCGCGCGCCTCGCGCGGCTCCTTGTCGATGTCGAAGCCCCAGACCGTGACGGACCCTTCCGTCTTGCGCACGAGGCCCGCGAGAATGTTGATGAAGGTCGACTTGCCGGCGCCGTTGGGGCCGAGAAGCCCGAAGATCGAGCCGCGCGGAATGTCGAGGTCAATCCCTTTGAGCGCCTCTTTGGCGGGCGCCTTTTTGGTGGCGGCGTAGGTTTTCTTCAGGCCGCGCGCGGAGATCGCCAACGCCATTCCGGCGGCGGGCCCAGCGGCCGGCAGAGTCCGTTCCTGGATGTTCATGGATTGCGCAAGCCATTGAGACGGGCGTGTCGACACCTAGTCTCTTTATACCATGCATTCAATATTCCTGTCAGGACGGCTGATCATCCGTGCACTGCATGGGCGCAGAACGACGCGTTATACGAGGTTGCGCTGACCTTGACTCATTGACCGGCGGACAGAGCCCGCAAACGGCAACCGACTTTCGCGTGGAATCGGTCGAAGTCAGCGCAACTTGGTATTAGGCATGCAGGGACAGCGGCCGGGTTCAGAAACCGGCCACCTATTCGCGCGGAAATAGCCGCGCGCCCGGCCGAAGGCGGCAGGCCGCACCCCTTGTCAGCGGCTGAGCGGATTGCCTTCCCGCTCAACGACGGTGCGATCGAAAGCGGCGACCGAGAGCATAGACTGGCCCCTCTCAGCGCCCGGGGCGGCCTTGATCCGCCGAACTATGACCCGGCCTTGTCCGCGGCAAGCGGCGCGGCGGAGGCCGCCGGCGACGCCGAAGCTTTCGCCAGCGCATCCTTGAGGCCAGGCGACAAATTTACCTTACTCGCGAAATCGGCGAGGGCGGCGTTCATGATATTGGTCCAGGTTTTTGCAAGACCTCCGCCGAGCTTTCTCGAATGATAGCCGTCGTGGACTTCCGTATACAGCGTTTCCCCGGTCACTTGATCGCGCAGCGAGACTTCAGCTTGAACGTTGCCATAAAACTCAACCGTCACAAGGCCGGTCTTGTAGTCGAACCAGAATTTGCGGAGCTTGGTGTCGACCGCAAATCGTTCGCCGGCGGCGCCGATCTTGTGGCCATTTTTTTCAAGCGTCGTCGTGAGCGCCTCTTTCACCAAGTCCGGCTCAGGCCTGACGCTCAAGATTTTTGCCGTTTTAGCGCCATACCCGTTGCGCTTGTACCCGATCGCTCTTTGCTCGGGGCGCTCGTCTTTGACGTCCGTGACGAAAACGATCGCAGGCGGCGCTTCGGAAAGGACGCCCGGTTTCGCCGCCGACGTATCCAAGGCGAGGTTGAGTTTTTCGTCGCCGAAGGCGCAACCGGCGAGCGCAAGGCTCGCAGCGACAATAGCCAAAATCCGAAGATTCATCTCAAACGCTCCTAACGATAAATGATCTGGTAGGCGATCTGCTGCCCGGTTTTCGACGCCAATGTTTCCATTTCGGTCGTGAGGATTTCGTCCGTGAAATCCCCAAGCGCTCTTAGCGTCGGCGAAACGGCGTTCTCACGGCTTTTCTCGAAAACGACCGAGTCTTTTGCATCAAGAATCTTCCAGCTGACATTGAGGAAGCTGCGCATACGCGGATCATCCCGTGCGGCGCGAATGAGGCCCCAATTATGGATCTCGATCACCAACGCATGGGAAGCTTCGGCCTTTGCAGTCGCGAGCGCGGGATTATCTTGCGCGCCCAATCGCTCTGCCGCCGACCGGGTGAGAAATCCCGCAAGATCGATTTTCGCGGCCGCCTCGCGAAAACGATCCGCCTTTTTGCCGTCCTCGGCAGCGTTGATCCCCGAATTGACGGAAGCGCCGACAATGCCGAACAGCGCGCCGGCGGTCCCCGTTTCGTCAAACCTTGAATCGACCAAGGTGTAATTGCTGTCGCTCGACGAAGTTTCCACTGTCAACTTCGAAAGGGCGACACTTGATAACGTCGCCGCTTTGCCGCGTGCGCCGGATTTCGGTGTGTCCGCGCCAGCGACGGCGGGCGCAACAGCGATGCAAAGCAGCGCCGCCAAAACAAGCCCAGACAATTTCCCTTGAGACGGCAATAGCCCCCCCTGACCAGCGCTGCCGAGACTTCAAAACCCCCGCGCAGCCTAAACAGATTTTAATTCTTGCTTCAAGCGCCGTGGCGCCGGTTTCAATCGTTTCCAAGCAGAAATGGCCCGACAGCAACTTCCAGCGCGATGAACCCGTCTTGACGAAACACGTCACGTCGCGCCAATCACAGCGCGTTCAAAGGCAAGAACCGTCCTTATGCTGAAACACGACCCCCGCCACGCGCCGGAGCCCGAAACCCTCACGGTCGGGACGAAGCGCGTCTCCTGTAATGGCGGCGGCGGCGCGCTCGGGCATCCACTCGTGTGGTATTCGCTCGACGACGGCGTGGCCGAATGCGGCTATTGCGACCGGCGCTTCGTCTATGACCCGGCCCTCGCGAGGCCGGGCTCTGACCATTGACGGCGACAATCCCTGATCGCAGGGCGCAAACCCAAGCTCGATCGCAGGACGTCGTTTGGGCCTCGGTCGGTCAGCGCCTGTCCGTGAGGCCCGGAAGACCGCTGTCATTGCCGATCGGACCCATGCGCAGGTCGCCATGCAGCGCCTTCGCCGGCTGATCGGCGGCTGGGACCGTGGCGTTTATAGGCTGGATCACGCCCTCTGGCGGGGCGCCGGCGGATGAACTCGCGCCCTGCGCCTCAGAGGGATTCGGCGTCTCGGCGGGGGCTGGAGCGACCGTTGGGACAGACGCCGCCGGCTGATCCGATCCGATGACCGATGAGTCTTCTGGCGAATCGAGCGGCGCCAACTTGGCTTTCATCGGGTTCGGGAAGAGGTCATGCATGGCGCCTGTCCCGGCGTCCACGCCCAAACCGATAACCCCGCCGGCGAGCGCATTGCCAAGGCCGCTCGCGACGCCGCCCCCCGACGGCTTCGACTTCAGAAAACCTTTCGCATCCTTGAAGCCGCTGAGCGAAAAGACGACGTTCCAGTCGCGGTTGCGTTTGAGTTTCAGGCTGCATGGCGCCGTGCAGTCGAACGGACCGAGCTTATCTTTATCGACGGATTCAACGACGACCTTGGCCGCCGTGGGCTCGCTTTCGAACGTGACCTTGTCTTTGGTGCCGCGAACGACCGTCGCGCATCCGCCGACCGACATGATTGCAGCAATAATCAAGAGTTGTTTCACACCATTCCCCTTACAAAGACTCAACGCGCAGAAATGATGCCACGGCTTCACAACCCTGGGCTATGATTACGCCGCCACAGCGCAAGTACAATCGCGGGAATCCCAAAAACAGTCTTTCGCCCGCGGACCACGAACCGCCGGCGCCCGATCTGCGGCAACCGGCCGCAGGCTGAAATCTATCCTCCCCCCCTTTGGGCGCCCGTAGGCTTCGGGTTCCGGGCCAGGCAAGGTCCGGCCTGCCCATAAGGAGGCCATCCCATGCGGCGTCTCGCCCGCCTCGCTCGATTTTTGACCTGGCTTGCACCTGCGCCGAAGCCGCATTCTCGGACGTTAACGAATCTCACGAATTGTACAATTTCGGCCGCAACGCCAATGAATCCGCGCCTCCGCGATTTCCTGCGGCGGCCCTTCCAGGCGCTCCTTTTCGCGGGTCTTGCCGGCATGGCGGCTGGATGCGCCAAGCCGCCGGCGCCTCTCCCCAAGGCCGAGGCCGACACGGTGCGGCCGACGCCTTCCGGCGGCGTCATCGGTACGCATGCGGAGAATGGCGTCCATGTGTGGCGGGCGATCCCCTATGCCGCGCCGCCGGTCGGGGCCTTGCGCTGGCGTGCGCCGCGCCCCGCCCTCGCTTGGGAAGGCCAGCGCGAAGCCGTTCTTCCCGGCGCGCGCTGCCCGCAGCTCACCAACGGCTTCAACCGCGCCGAGGGCAAGAAGCCCGGCATGCTGCTCGGGCAGGAGGATTGCCTGACGCTCGACATTTATGCGCCGAAGGACGCCCTCTCGAAGGGCGCGCTCTTGCCGGTGATGGTCTGGATCCATGGCGGCAGCAATGTCTGGGGCGGCGCCGACCAATATGACGCCTCGCGTCTCGCCGCCGACCAGAACGTCATTGTCGCCGTCGTGCAATATCGCCTGGGCGTGCTCGGCTATTTCGCCCATCCGCTGATCCGCAATGCGGCGGATACGGACGAAACGTCTGCGCCTGAAGACAAGGCCGCCAATTTCGGCATCCTCGATCTCGTCCAGTCCCTGCGCTGGGTGCGCGATAACATCGGCGCGTTCGGCGGGGACCCCGCGCGCGTGACGATTTTCGGCGAGAGCGCGGGCGGGCACAATGTCGCCGCGCTCCTCGTTGCGCCGCAGGCCCGCGGGCTTTTCCAACGCGCCATCATACAGTCGGGCAGTTTCGATTCAGCGACGCTTGCCGACGCCGAAGGCGCCAAGGCTGAGATGCGCGATCTCCGCAACAGCGCGCATGACGTCGCCTACGCCCTCAAGGCCGACAGCGCCGAGGCGTTGCGCGCCGCGCCGCTCGACAAGCTCTACGCCGCGCTCGAACTTGACGGGCTCGGCTATCTCGACGTGCCGACGATCATCGAAGACGGCGTGACCATCCCCGAAGGCGGCCCGCGCGCCGCGGTCGCGACGCCCGGCGCATTTGCGACCGTCTCTGTGATGACCGGCACGAACAAGGACGAGATGAAGCTCTTCCAGCTGCTCGATCCGCGTCTCGTCAATACGCGCTTCGGCGTTCTCATCACCGCCAAGGACCAGGATTTCTACGACGCGAACTCCGATTATATGAGCCGCGTCTGGCGGATTCGATCCGTAGACGGACCGGCAGCGTCCATGGCGGCGGCCGGACACGCTGACGTTTACGCCTATCGCTTCGACTGGGACGACGGCGGCAAGTTCCTGACGACCGACACGGGCAAGCTGATCGGCGCCGCACATGCGATGGAGATCCCGTTCGTGTTCCATCGCTTCCAGCTCTTCGGTCCGCTCGACCCGACTGTCTTTGCGAAGAAGACCGCGGCGGATCGCGAGGCGCTCGCCGCCGCCATGGGCGCCTATTGGGCGAGCTTTGCGCGCGACGGCGCCCCTTCCGCCCCCGGCGCGCCCGCCTGGCCGAAATGGTCCGACAACGGCGGAACGCTGCTGCGGCTCGACACGGCGGCGGGCGGCGGCGTCGAACCCATGGCGGGCGTGGACTCGATGGAGCGCCTCATCGCCGATCTCAAGGCCGACCCCCGCCTCGACGACGCCGAGCGCTGCCTCATCGCCAGGGGCGCGGCGGAATGGAACCCCGGGGTCTCGGCCGCCATCATCGCGGGGCTTGGCATTTGTTCGTGATCGCGCCTTCCGCGTGCGGGCGCACGCCGCATTTCCGCCGCAAAATGACCGCGAAAACACCCCGGGCCGCCGCGACGGCGCGGCGGGAAGCCGCCCGTTTAACCTCCTGTCAGCGCGGCGCCGCCGCGAACAGCATGAGGGAAAGCCATGAAGCTCGTTATCGCCAGTCTTGCCGGCCTTGGATTGACGCTCGCCGCCCTGCCGGCAGAGGCGCATCGCCACCGCGCCCATCCTTGCTACGACCGCGTCGAGGATCGCCTTGACCGCCGCGAAAGCCGTTATGACGAGCGGGTCGATTACTCGCGGCGTGACGTGCGCGAAGACCGGCGCGACCGCCGCGAAAGCCGCCGCGACGAAGCGGTCGACTATTGCCCGGCCTATTGGCGGCACTAGGACTGGCCACAAACAAAGCGGACGGATTCCACTTGCGCTCACCCCGGCGAAAGCCGGGGTCCAGAATCGCGGGCGCCGCGCTTTCGCCGGGATGAGCGCTGGAACAGCGAGCAGCCCAACACGGGAAAGACGCTCCTGCGGTTTGAAAATCGAACAGATCGGGTGTGAACACAGGCCCCCGCGCGACGCCCTTTCTGATCGCGCTTCCAACCGGCGCCCATTCGCGATAGCAAGAGCGCGTCAGTTTCGTTGCGGACGCCTCTTGCCCTCTTCCCGTATCGCCGCGCGTTTTGCAGCCCTGTCGCAGGACGGCCGGGCGGGCTTTGTGCCGTTTCTGATGGCGGGCGATCCAGATTACGAAACCTCTCTCGCCATCCTGCGCGGCCTGCCGGCTGCCGGCGCCGACATCATCGAGATCGGGGTCGCCTTTACTGATCCCATGGCGGACGGGCCGGCGATCCAGGCCGCGGGTCTGAGAGCGCTCAAAAGCGGGCAGAGCCTTGCCCGCACGCTCGACCTTGTCCGGTCATTTCGCGAGGATGACGACACCACTCCAATCATCCTCATGGGGTATTACAACCCAATTTTCGCCATGGGCGTTCCTGCCTTCCTCGACCGCGCGGCCGCGGCGGGCGTCGACGGCCTTATCGTCGTCGATCTCCCCCCTGAGGAGGACGCTGAGCTCTGCCTGCCGGCCCGGGCCAAGGGCGTTGATTTCATTCGCCTTGCGACGCCGACGACCGATGACCGCCGCCTGCCGGTAGTCCTGAAAAACGCTTCGGGGTTCGTTTACTATGTCTCGGTGGCGGGCGTGACCGGGAGCTCTGTGGGCGACTCTGGCGCCATCGCCGGGGCCGTCGAGCGCATCCGGCGGTCATCGGGCCTGCCCGTCGCGGTCGGTTTCGGCATCAAAACGCCAGAGCGGGCGGCCGAAATCGCACGCCTTGCCGATGCGGTCGTGATCGGCTCATCGCTGGTCGAGCGAATTTCCGTTAATCTTGAGTCGAAAACCGCGAAGTCTGATGCGATAATTCATTCTGTGTTGAGTTGGGCGCGCGAGCTTGGGCTCGCAGTACGCGCCGCGCGAGGAGGACGCTGATGAGCAGCTGGCTCTCGAAGTTGCCGCCGGGCATCAAGAACATCTTCAAAAAGCCCGACGGAAGCTCCGACACGCTCTGGGTGAAGTGCACGAGCTGCGGCGAGATGATCTTCCAGAAAGATCTCGACGCGAATGCGCAGGTCTGCCCCTCCTGCCAGCACCATATGAAACTGCCCGCCTCTGCGCGGCTGAAGACGCTCTTTGACGGCGGCCTTTACGAGACGATCGCCCTGCCCGATCCGCCGCTCGACCCGCTGAAATTCCGCGACGAAAAGAAATACATCGACCGCCTGAAAGAGAACCGGAAAAAGACCGGCCGCAACGACGCCATGGAAGTCGCCGCCGGCATGATCGACGGCGCGCCGGCGATTGTCGCCGTGCAGGATTTCGAGTTCATGGGCGGCTCCATGGGCATGGGCGTAGGCGAGGCGCTGATCAAAGCGGCCGAAGAGGCGGTCTCGCGCCGCCGCCCGCTCATTCTCTTCACCGCTTCGGGCGGGGCGCGCATGCAGGAGGGCATTCTTTCGCTCATGCAGATGCCGCGCACCACCATCGCCGTTCAAATGCTGCGCGAGGCGGGGCTTCCCTATGTCGTCGTACTGACGAACCCGACGACGGGCGGCGTCACCGCGTCATATGCGATGCTCGGCGACGTCCACATCGCAGAGCCCGGCGCGCTCATCGGCTTTGCGGGCCCGCGCGTCATCGAACAGACGATCCGCGAGACCTTGCCGGAAGGCTTCCAGCGCGCCGAATTCCTGCGCGAAAAAGGCATGGTCGACATGGTCGTCCACCGCAAGGACATGAAGCCCGCGCTCGCGCGCCTTCTCCGTGTACTGATGAAATCCGGCGCGGCCGTCGGCCGTCCGCGCGCGGGCGCCGCCGCCCTGCCGCCGCCGACCGCCTATCAGGCCCGCCAGCTCGACAAGGCCGCCGAATAGGCGGCGCGCGGGAGCCTTCCTTGACCGATCCGCTCGCCGTTCTTGCGCGCCTCGCCGAGCGGCGGCCCGTGCTCATCGATCTCGGTCTTGAACGCATGCGCGCCGCGCTGTCGCGGCTCGGCGATCCGCATCTGCGCCTGCCGCCCGTTCTGCATGTCGCGGGCACCAATGGCAAAGGCTCCACTTGCGCCTATCTCCGAGCCATTCTCGAAGCCGACGGGCGTTCCGTACACGTCTTCACCTCGCCCCATCTCGTACGCTTCAACGAGCGCATCGTTCTTGCGGGCGCGGAGATCGGCGACGCAGCGCTCGCCGAAATCCTCACCCGCTGCGACCGCGAGGTGGGCGCGAAGGCGCTCACCTTTTTCGAGGCGACGACCTGTGCGGCCTTTCTCGCCTTCGCCGAAACGCCCGCCGATTATCTCGTGCTCGAAGTCGGCCTTGGCGGAAGGCTCGACGCGACCAACGTCATCGACGCGCCGCTCGCCGCCGCGATCACGCCGGTCGGCCTTGATCACATGCAGTTTCTCGGCGACACGGTCGAGAAGATCGCCTTCGAAAAGGCGGGCATACTGAAACGCGGCGTGCCCGCCGTGATCGGCGCGCAGGTCGAAGGCGCGATGGAGGTGATCGAGCGGCAGGCCGCCCGCGTCGGCGCACGGCTCCACGCCTGCGGCCAGCACTGGAACGCCTTCGAGGAGCAGGGCCGCCTCCTCTATCAGGACGAGTACGGACTATCCGATCTCGACCCGCCGCGCCTCATCGGCGCCCATCAGATCCTCAACGCCGGCCTCGCCGTCGCGACCTTGCGCGCGGCCGGAATCGCGCCTGTTGATCGTGTCATCTCCGAAGGTCTTGCGGCGACGCGCTGGCCGGCGCGGATGCAGCGGCTGCGCATGGGGCCCGTCGTCGACATCGCAGCGGCGTCCGGCGCCGACGATCCGGAGGTCTGGCTCGACGGCGGCCACAATCCGCATGCCGCGCGCGCCCTCGCCGCGACCTTCGCCGATCTAGAGGAAAAAGCGCCGAAGCGTCTCGTCCTCATCGCCGGCCTGCAAGGCGCAAAAGACGCCGACGGATTTTTCGCCGCCTTCAAGGGGCTCGCGGCGGAAGTGCTCTCAATCAAAGCCGACCACGAAGGCGCCGCGGAAGCCGCAGCCGTCGCCGCGGCCGCCGAACGGGCAGGGCTCCCCGCCCGCCCTGCCGCCTCGCTTAGGGACGCCGCGCAGCGCGCCTTTTCCCAGAATGGGCCGACGCGGCTCCTCATCTGCGGGTCCCTCTATCTCGCTGGGGAAGTCTTGAAGTCGCATCGCTGACCCGCGTCATGCGATGAAGCGTTGCCTTCGGGCGACATGTGCCGGCCGCTCACCGTTTTGTGGTCAATTTTGTGTTGCTTGATGGCGATCTCTGCGCATCTAACGCGGGACAAATGAATCGGGTTGCAACATGACGAGGCGATTGATGTTAGCGGCGGCGGCGATCGTCGCGACGGGCGCGGCGGCGGCAAATGCCGAAACGTCCGCCTATGCGCAGCCCGAAGCAGTCGTGCTCGCTATCAAGGCCGACTTTGCGCCGGCGGGCAGCGCGGTGCGCCTCACTGTCTATGATGACGCCGATCGTTTCCTCGACGCGCCGCTGATCAAAGACATGGGCACCGTCAATGCGGAAGGCGTCGCCGTCATCGCGCTTTCCAACCTCGCCGCTGGCGACTATTCCTTCGCGGCCTATTACGATGCGAACGGCGACGGCAAACTGAACCGCAGCATGTTCGGCTGGCCGAAGGAACCTTTCGTTTTCTCGAACGACGTGCGGCCGATGCTCCGCAAGCCCCGCTTTAACGAAACGGCCGTTGCGGTCGAGCCCGGCGACGTTGTCGTCCTGACGCTGAAGAATTAGCCCTTCGATGTCTCGGCGGCGATCCAGCCGTCGACCCGCTGCTCAAGCACGGACAAAGGCACGGGCCCGCCAGTCAGCACGGCGTCGTGGAATCCCTTGATGTCGAACTCGGCGCCGAGCGCCGCCTTGGCGCGCGCGCGCAGCTCCTGGATCTTCAGCATGCCGATCTTGTAGCCGAGCGCCTGCCCCGGCCACACGACATAGCGCTCGATCTCAGACTCGGCTTCCTTGGGATGCGCGCCTTCGACCGAGACCATGTAGTCGATAGCCTTCTCGCGCGACCACTTCTTGGCGTGGACCCCTGTGTCGACCACAAGGCGCACCGCGCGGTGCAATTCGTCCTGCAGGCGGCCGAGATCGCCGTAAGGATCGCCCTCGTAAAGCCCCATCTCTTTCGCAAGCGCTTCGGCGTAGAGCGCCCAGCCCTCTCCGTAGGCGTTCGAATAGAGAAGATTGAGGATCAGCGGCGCATCGAGCCCGAGGGCGATTGCGCCTTGGAGATGATGCCCCGGCACAGCCTCATGATAAGTGAGTGTCGGCACCGAGTATTTCGGCCAGATCGCCGTGTCGCGCAGATTGATCCAGTAGATGCCGGGTCGCGAGCCGTCGAGCGCGGGCGCGTCGTAATACCCGCCGGGCGCTGACTCCTCGCTGAACTTCGGCACGGCGCGCACTTCGACGGCGTATCTCGGCAGAACGCCGAACCATTGCGGCGTCAGCGCGTCGATGCGCGCGAGCTGTGCGGCGATGTCTTTCAGAACTTCGGCTTTGCCGGCATCCGTGTTCGGATAGAAGAAGCGCTTCTCTTCGCCGAGCGTTGTCATGCGCGCGCCGACTGGCCCTTGCGCGTAGCCTTCGGCCTTCAGGATCGCGTCCATCTCGGCCGTGATGCGCGCGACTTCGTCGAGACCCTTCTGGTGGATTTCGTCCGGCGTCATCGCCGTATCCGTCATCTGACGGATCATCGCCTGATAGAGTTCGGCGCCCTTCGGCAGGCGCCAGATCCCGGCGTCATGCGTCGACTTCTTCTTCTGCGCTTCGAGCGCGGCGAGGAGGCGCTTCTCCGCCGGATAGACGGTCTTCTCCAAAGTCTCGGCGGCCCGCGCCGTAAGAGCGTCGGCGCCCGGAACTTTTGCCGCGCCGAGCTTTTTGGCGAAGTCGGCGACGAGCGCATTCTGCGCGGGCGGCGCGGCGATGAAGGCCGCGATCACCTGCTGCGATTTGGCGAGAATGAAATCGGGCGCGACGACGCCCTTCGCCTCGTCGGCGCGCAGCTTTTCAACGACGCCGTCGAGCGTTGCGCCATACTGCGCAAGGCGCTTCAGAAACGCTTCGGCTTCGGCGGCGTTCGTCACCTTCTGCTGGGCTTGCATCAGGTTGGGCACATCGACGACCGGCCCGGCGTTCTGGATCACCGCATAGGGCGCGAACCATGATCCGTAGACGGCGCCGACCGCGCCATAGTCGGCGACGCGCGCGGGCGCGAGCATGCCTTCATATTGCTCGATGAGGACCGCCCGGATTTCAGCGCGGCGCGGGTCGAGATTGGCGGCGTCGATGCCCTTCACGCGGTCGAGATTTGCGAGCAGCGTGGCGCGCGTCGCCGCATCGCCCGCGGGAGAGCGGTCGTTGAGGCGCGCATCCGCATCGGCGGCCGCGAGCGCCGCAGGCGCGCCGTAATAGGTCGCCTGCTCCGGAAAATGCCGGAAATAGTCGCGCGTCAGGTCTTCGACACTCTTATCAAAGAGTGTCGCATAATAGGTTTGCGCTAGCTCTGCCTTGTCGCGGGCCGTGAGCACGACGTCCTCTTTCTTGCCGCAGGACGCGAGCGGGAGCGCCGCAAGCGCAGCAAGGCTGGCGAAAGCGAAGAGATGACGGCGCATGGCGATCCCCTTGTTCTTGATTGTCGGCGAGGACCCTAGCGCGGCGCGGGCGCCCGCGAAACAGCACAGCGTGTCCGCCCGTCGCATTGTGCGGCGCGGCGCGCGTCGTCGGGTCAGAGACTTTTGATGAAAGAGGCGAGCCGCATCGCGCCCTCCGGCCACGGACCATAGCCTGCGACCGTGTTGATGTGGCCGGCCTCGCCCGCGTCCATCAGCGTTGCGCCCCAGGCCTTCGAAACGGCTTCGGCTCTTTCCCAATGGCAGAAAGGATCATTCCTGCTCGCCACGACAAGCGACGGAAAGGGCAAGGGATCCATCGGCAGCGGATCGAATCCGACGGGCCGTGCGACGCCCTCGCCGCACGCGGCGAGGAACGCAGCAATCGCCGTTTCTTCCGCAAGGTCAGTCGGCGCAACCAGCATGGCGCCGGCGACTTTCGCCCGAGGCAGCGTTGCCGCGGCGTGCACGACGCCAAGAACGCCGCAACTATGCGCGACGAAGAGAACGGGTTTCTCCGAGGCCTCAACCGCTTCAGCGATCGCGCCGACCCATTCGTCCCGCACAGGCCGGTCGAAATCCGGCAACGCAACGCGGCGCGCGCCGGCAAGCTTGCGTTCCCAACGCGACTGCCAATGATCCGGGCCGGAATTCGTCCAGCCCGGAACCATCAGCATCTGAACGTCTGCAGCGCGCATGCGGTCGGCGCGCCTATTCGGCGCCTTCCTTGGCGGTCTCGCGCGCGAGCTCCTTGCCGGTCGTCTGGTCGACGACTTTCATGGAGAGCTTGACCTTGCCGCGGTCGTCAAAGCCGAGAAGCTTGACGTAGACCTCGTCGCCTTCCTTGACGACGTCGGTCGTCTTCTCCGGCCTGCCGTTCGACAGCTGCGAGATATGAACGAGGCCGTCGCGCGCGCCGAAGAAGTTGACGAAAGCGCCGAAGTCCATCGTTTTGACGATCTTGCCCTTGTAGATCTGCCCGATTTCCGGCTCGGCCACGATTGAGTGGATCCACTTGTGCGCGGCTTCGATTTTCGCCTTGTCGGATGAGGCGATCTTGATCAGGCCGTCATCATTGATGTCGATCTTGGCCCCCGTCTTTTCGACGATCTCGCGGATGACCTTGCCGCCCGAGCCGATGACTTCGCGGATCTTGTCCGTCGGGATCTGCATCGTCTCAATGCGCGGCGCGAACTCATTGAGCTCGCCGCGGCTGTGGTCGAGCGCGCCGTTCATCTCCCGAAGGATGTGCAGGCGGCCGTCCTTGGCCTGCGACAGCGCGATTTTCATGATCTCTTCGGTGATGCCGGCGATCTTGATGTCCATCTGGAGGGAGGTGACGCCCTCCGACGTGCCGGCGACCTTGAAGTCCATGTCGCCGAGATGGTCTTCGTCGCCGAGAATGTCGGAAAGCACCGCATAGCGCGCGCCTTCAAGGATGAGGCCCATGGCGATGCCGGCGACGGAGCGCGGCAGCGGCACGCCGGCGTCCATCAGCGCGAGCGATGTTCCGCACACGGTCGCCATCGACGAGGAGCCATTCGACTCGGTGATCTCCGAGACGACGCGGACGACGTAAGGGAAGGTCTCCTGCGTCGGCAGCACCGGGCGCAGCGCGCGCCAGGCGAGCTTGCCATGGCCGATTTCGCGGCGGCCGGCGCCGGTCATGCGGCCCGTTTCGCCGACGGAGTAGGGCGGGAAATTGTAGTGGAGGAGGAAGGTCTCTTTCGTCGTGCCTTCAAGCCCGTCGATATATTGTTCGTCCTCGCCGGTGCCGAGCGTCGCGACGACAAGCGCCTGCGTCTCGCCGCGGGTGAACAGCGCCGAACCATGCGTGCGCGGCAGAACGCCGACTTCCGACTTGATCGGACGGACAGTCTTGGTGTCGCGGCCGTCGATGCGCAGGCCCGTATCGAGAATGCCGTTGCGGACGATGTCGGCCTCGACCTCCTTGAAGAGACCCGACAGCGCCTGATCGGTGATGGCGCCCGCTTCGCGCTCAGCGGCGAAGGCTTCGAGCGCCTTTTGCTTGGCAGCGTCGATCTTGTCGTGACGGGCTTGTTTACCGCGTTCCTGATAGGCCGCGCGCATGTCGGCGCCGATCAGCGATTTGATGCGCGACGCTTCCGCGTCGAAGTGCTTGGCCTCGAAGTTCCAGGGCTCCTTGGCGCATTCCTCGGCGAAGTCGATGATGAGGTCGATCGCCTGCTTGGCGCCCTTGTGGCCCAGCATGACGGCGCCGAGCATGGTCTCTTCCGACAGCTCCTTGGCCTCGGATTCGACCATCATCACGGCTGTCGCCGTTCCGGCCATGACGAGGTCGAGCTTGCTTTCTTTCATTGTCTCAAGCGGCGGGTTCAGCGTCAGCTGGCCGTTGATATGCCCGACGCGCGCCGCGCCGATCGGACCGAGGAAGGGGATGCCGGAAATCGTCAGCGCCGCGGACGCCGCGACCATCGCGACGATATCGGGATCGTTCTCGAGATCATGGCTCAACACGGTCGCGATGACCTGGACTTCATTCTTGAAGCCCTTGGCGAAGAGCGGGCGGATCGGCCGGTCGATGAGGCGCGAAACGAGCGTTTCACGCTCTGTCGGGCGGCCTTCGCGCTTGAAATAGCCGCCGGGAATGCGGCCCGAGGCGTAGAATTTTTCCTGATAGTGCACGGTCAGGGGGAAGAAATCGAATTTGGGATCGGCCTTTTTCGCGCCGACGACCGTCGCGAGCACGGTCGTGTCGCCATAGGTGGCGAGCACGGCCCCGTCGGCCTGGCGCGCCATGCGGCCGGATTCGAGCGTCAGCGTGCGCCCGGCCCATTCGATCGATTTTTTGGTGATGTTGAACATGTCTTTCATGGTTCTCCTTCGCGCCCGCAAGCGGATTCCTGCGGGCCGTTCGTCCTTGCGGCGACCTTTGCGCCTTCTCCGGCGTCGAAGGGCGCGTCGCCGCGTCAGCGCTGTGAACGGCGCCGGCCCCATGCCGGCGAATCGTTCCTTGTGCTGACCGTTGCGGCGCATGGATGGCGCGCCGCATTCTCCCCGAGCGATGGTCCGCTCCTGGAGCTCCTCCCCGGATCGCCGGGGCGCCGGCCGCCGGGCCGGAAAAGCAAAGGCCGCCAGATGCGGCGGCCTCGGCGATCTTATTTCGGCTGCATGCGGATGGCGCCGTCGAGCCTGATGACTTCGCCGTTGAGCATGACGTTCCGGCAGATTTCGAGCGCAAGGCTCGCAAACTCTTCCGGCTTGCCGAGGCGCTTCGGGAACGGGACCATGGCCGCGAGCGCGTCCTGAACCTTCTGGTCCATGCCCGCCATCATCGGCGTCCAGAAAATGCCGGGCGCGATGGTGTTGCAGCGAATCCCTGCATTCATGAGGTCGCGCGCGATCGGCAAGGTCATTCCGGCGACGCCGGCTTTCGACGCGGCATAGGCCGCCTGGCCGATCTGCCCGTCAAAGGCGGCGACCGACGCCGTATTGATGATGACGCCGCGTTCGCCGTCTTCGCGCGGATCGAGTTTTTCCATCTCCGCAGCGATGAGCCGAATGCAGTTGAACGTGCCGATGAGGTTCACCTCGATCACACGCTTGAAATTGTCGAGCTTGTGCGGCCCGTTCTTGCCGACGGTCTTCTCGCCGGTGGCTATACCCGCGCAATTGACGAGGATGCGAGGGCTCCCGAGGGCGGCGATCGATGTCGCAAGACCAGAGGCGACGCTCGCTTCGTCGGCGACATTGACCGTGCAAAAGACGCCGCCCAGCTTTTTGGCGAGCGCCTCGCCTTTTTCGGCGTTCATGTCCCAGAGCGCGACGCGCGCGCCGGCCGCATGGAGCGCTTCGGCCGTCGCCGCGCCAAGACCGGAGGCGCCGCCCGTGACGATCGCTGTCGTGCCGGAGAACTGCATCAGCGGCGCAGGCCCAGACGGTCGATCAGCTTCTGATAGCGCCCTTCATCCGTGCGCTTCATATAGTCGAGAAGCTGGCGGCGCTGCGAAACGAGCTTCAAAAGCCCGCGGCGCGAGTGGTTGTCTTTCTTGTGATCCTTGAAGTGTTCCGTGAGGTTGGCGATGCGCTCAGAAAGGATCGCGACTTGAACTTCAGGCGAGCCGGTGTCGCCGGATTTCGTCGCGTATTCCTTGATAACCTTCGCCTTGCGCTCGGGCGCGATGGACATGGGTCAGTGCTCCGCGGCGTCGATGATGCCGGCCCGTCCGGGACGCCGTCCAGACGGGTCGAAAGAGGGGGCTTATGGCGGAAGAGCGCCCCTAGCGCAAGCGCGAGCGGCACTGAAACCCAAAAGACGAGCCTATTGCGCCGCGCCGACGTGCTTCAGCGTTTCAATGGCCGTGGGATCAATATTCGGCGTCGCCTTACCGATCCAATTGACTTTGGCGTTTTCCGGAGCCCTGACCGCAAGGCCCTGCCCATCGCCCGCCCCATACGAGATGGTCGACCCTGATGTGCCGCCTTTCTGAATCGCATCGACTGCGCGGCCGATGTCCGTCACGAAAATCGTCATGTTGGTGAAGAGGTTTTTCTTCGCGACGCCGCCGGCCATATTGAACTTGGCCGCGAGGAGGAGCGCGCCGTCCTCGGTCATCATCATCGTCGAAAGAGCAGAAGTTTGATAGTTGAAGGCGTTGATGCGCCCGAGCGGAAAATTCAGCGACCCAAATAGCACATAGGGCTGAATTAGGCCGCAACGCGCTGCAGCCGTTCCGTTCTCGCAGCTGCGCATGGCGACATAAAAGGTTGCGCCCTGCCCCATCGAGACTTCTAGCGTTCTAAAGGGATCTGATCCCGACACATCGCCAGGTGCGGTTGTGTCCTTTGCGCTGACATTCGCGGCCTGGAAGAAGCCCAGAAGATCGGCGGCTGTCGCTCCCTCAACCAGTTGCGGCGCGCCGGCGCCCTGCGCGGCGGCGGCGCCCACAAAGGCTAAGGACGAGAGTCCGGCGAAAAGTGCGGCGGCGCTGCGCATGGATTACCCCAGTTGGTGCGGCTTCAATTCGGCAGAGCCTAACAACAAAGCTGCGCCCTTCCTGTCACTTTTCCGCAGCAGGGGCCTTAGACCTTGGAACAGGTCCGCTCATGCAGCAGGGTTGAAGACCCGGATCGGCTTCAGTTTCAGCCCGTCGAGCTCGCAGATCGCAATCGCTTCGCCATGCAAGGCGGCAAGCACAGCGGGGATGATCCCCGCCTCGCCGCCGCGCACGCCCTTGGCGGTCGCCGGCGTGATCACCGCCGCCTGGCCGCGGCGGATCTTGTCTGCTTCCGGACCGCCGATCGAGGCCTGCGGCAAACTCGCGAGTGCGGCGTCGAGGGGCCGCAGAAAGGCGTCGCGCGATTCTGCGGGCGCAGCTTCAAGCGCGGCGAGCGTGACGCCGTCTTCCGCCCGAAAGGGACCGACAGACAAGCGACGCAAGGCGACGACGTGGCCTTCGGTTCCAAGCGCTTTGGCGATATCGCGGACGAGCGCGCGCACATAGGCGCCTTTGCCGGTCGTCGCATCGAACACGGCATGATCCGCATCCGGCATCTCGACCAGCCTCAGATCGTGGATCGACACTGGCCGCGCCTCGAGCGCGACCTCTTCGCCTTCCCGCGCCAGATCATAGGCGCGCTCTCCGGCGATCTTGACGGCGGAATAGCGCGGCGGCGCCTGGTCGATGACGCCGGTGAAGCGCGGCAGAACGGCCTCAATCGCCGCCGGGCTCGGACGGTTATCCGATGTCGCGATCACGTCGCCTTCCGCGTCGTCGGTCGCCGTTGATGCGCCCCAGCGCGCGGTGAAGCGGTATCGTTTCTCCGAGTCCATGATGTAAGGAACGGTCTTCGTCGCCTCGCCGAACGCGATCGGCAGAACGCCAGTCGCCAGCGGGTCAAGCGTGCCGGCATGGCCCGCCTTCTGCGCCTGGTAGAGCCACTTGGCCTTGGAGACGGCTTCCGTCGATCCGACGTCAAATGCCTTGTCGAGGATGAGCCAGCCCGAGACCGGGCGGCCCTTCTGGCGCCGTTTGCCCATGGAATTGATCCTTGCTTCAGACGCAACGCCGCCGGCTCGAACGGGGGCGTCGGAGGCGGCGGTTCAAGCAGGCGCACGCAGCGCGGTCAAGCGCCAAGCAGCGCATCGAGCGCGGCGGCGTCGCGCGAAAATGGATTGACCGCGGTCATGCCGTCCAGAGTGAAGCCGTCCTGCAAGTCTTCAGACAAAAAATGCGTCGCGCCTGCAGAACGCGCGGCGACCCAAATCACTGCATCCCAAATCTGAAAACGATGTCGCTCAGAGAGGCTGAGAGCGCTGACGGTCACGTCTTTTGTCGTCGGCGCAACCACGCAGACTTCCGTCAGCAGCTCGATCTTGCGGCTCACGTTAGACAAATTCGCAGGCCGGACGCGACGAATGACAGCCGCAAATTCGAGCAGGGCCTGCACGGCGAGAATGTCTTGAGGTCCCATCCGTTCGACAAGGCGGCGCGCAATGCCGCCCTTGGCTGTTTCTGGCTCAAGCTCGGCGTAGACAAGAATGTTACTGTCGAGCGTAAGGGCCGCCTTCAATGGGCGCGTCGCCATATTTGTCTTCTTCCGTCAGGGTTCCGACGCGAAATCCCGTTTCGGGAGTCTGCTTCATCAGCTCAAGAAGCTCAGCGTAGGCCGCCTGCCAAGCGGGATCATCGCGCTTGTCGCCATATTGCGGACGCAGCTCCGCAACGGTCACCCCATTTTTGGTGATGCGAACGGTTTCGCCCTGCTCGACCTCCGCCAGCAGTTTGGAGAAGTTATGATTGGCCTCGCGGGCCGTCACCGTTTTCATGTCCTACATGTAGGACATCCAAGACACTGAGTCAATATGGCGCTGTCTCATCGACGTCCCGCAGAATCAAAGGCGCTGCGATCAAGGCGCATGACAAGGCAATGGTCCTCGCCAAACCAGCGCTCGCCGACATCTTTGAAGCCGAAGCGCCTGTAAAACCGGATGGCGCGCTGATTGAAGAGCAGCGGATCGATGAGGATGGCTGTAACCGCCGGATCGGAGAAGGCGCGTGCAGCGGCAAGGCGGATCATCTCAGCGCCGAGACCGCGGCTGCGGTCAGCAGCCGCGCCGATCCAGATGTCGAAGGCCCGCAGCCCCGAGCCGCAATCGCCCCAGTAATGCGTTTCCTCCGCAGCCGGATCGATATCGACGAGGACGCCGAATGGGCGCCCGTCTTCCTCGGCGATCAGGATGTCGAGCCAAGGCGGGGCCGCGGCAATTTCATCGCGCCATTCGGACCCCTCTGTCGCTTCAGCGCCGCTCGACGCAAACACATCTGGGTCCGCATCCCACAGTTCGAGATACGCTACGTCATCAAGACGCGCGGGCCGCAATGTGACGCTGCGGGCGTTCATTCTCGTTCGAGGTCGCGCGCAACTTCCGGCCTGTGCAGAAGGTCTTCTATCCGCTGCGCTTCATCGAAACTCTGATCCGCAACGAATTTCACCGCCGGCGTGAATTTGAGATCGATCTTCTTGCCGAGATAGCCGCGAATGACCGGCGCGACGCGATTGAGCGCCGCGACGACGGCGGCGACATCGGCGCCCTTGGCTCCGCCGCCGAGCGGCATGACAAAGGCGGTCGCTTGTTTGAGATCAGGGCTCGCGCGCACTTCGCTGACGGTGATCGAAAGCCCGCGTAACGCCGGCTCGCGCAAATCCTCGCGCTGGAATATTTCGGCGAGCGCGTGGCGAATAAGTTCGCCGGCGCGCAATTGCCGCTGCGAGGGTCCTTTGGCGGGGCGGTGCTGGGTCATGCCCAAGGCTACCCCAATCACGCGGCCCAGGCAAAATGGCGCGCGCGCCTACTCTCCGGCCGCTTCCGGCGTCGCGGCTGGGGCCTCAACCGGATCATCCACATCGACGCCGCGCATACGCAAGGCGTCGAGTGCGCCGCCATCGGAGAGCCAGCCGTCCGCATGCACAATAGCCAAGCGAACGCCCGGCTTCTTGAGCGAGGCTTCGAGCGCGCCGGCGAGCAAATCAGGCCCCGAAACTTCCATGAGCGTTGCGCCGCCAAACGTTGCAAGCCCGCCAAGCTCACGCGAGACCGCCTGCATGCAAGGCGACTCCCGCGGCGGCTCAGCCGAGCTTTTCAACGTGCCGGCGTCGCCGCGCGCCCAAGCCTCCGCCAGGCGATGCGCGCGAACGACGCCGCGCTCGGCGAAATCAACAGCGCTTTCGACGCAGACGCGATCGGTTTCCAGCGAGAAGTCTTTCATGGAGGTCAGGAACTTCTTGGCGTCGCTGAAGGCGAGATCTTTTTCGATCATGGCGCGCACCGGCACGTCCGCACGCGCGGCAAGGCGAGAGACGCGTTTCTCGATCACTCCAAACGATTTCAGCCCGGCGCTCTCGACAGCCGCGCCCCACAGCGCATTCGCCTGAAGAAAGGGATGAGTGCGCTTGGGGTCGACATCCTCCAGCTCTTGAGCGACGGCCCCATCATCGACGTCGGGAAGCCCGCTGTCGTTGGTCTTGTCTTTGTGCTTTCTGCGCGCGCTCTTGCGCGCTTCGGCGCGGGCCAAGGCTGCATCGTAGGCGGCCGCAAGCTCAGGGCCGACATGCGTCGCCAGCGATTCGTCCTTCGGCATGAAAATGCGGCCGCGATTGACCGTCATGGTACGGAGCATCGCGCCGGCGAGTCGCGCTTTGTCCCCCGCGCTTGTTTCAACGCGCGCCGTCGTCAAGACCTCGTCCGCGCGCTCTAGCAGCCGGGCGACGCCGCGATCGTTCCAGACGAATGCTTCAGGAAGGTAGGTGACGCTCGGCAGGACGAAGATTTCCGTATCGGCGTCATGGACACGCCAGAAGCTCGGGCCCTCGCGCGCCTCGGCGACCAACACTTCTTCAGGCGGCGCAACCTCCGGCGGCGGCGCAGGAGACTGGACGTTTGACAGTGCCGCTGCCGCCAGCATGGCTTGGATAACGCCCATGGAAAACTCTCTACCTACGCTCGCCCGACCGGCTACTCAGCACAGCGCTTGCTGGGCGGCAAGCAATCCCGCCAGAGCCTGTCGCCGTCCTGATCAGGCGAAGCGGCCCTTCGGACGGTTTGCAACGGCGCGCTGCCAGAATATCAGCGCCGGAGAACCAAGCTCCAGCGCCGCGGCGGCGACCAATTGGACCGGCGCATAATCATAGAGATAGGCCGAATACACGCGCGCAATGCCGCCGGCGAAGATCGCCGCGACGAGCGTTGTGATGATCCAGCCGTGCTTTTCGACTGAAGGGATAATGCGCCAGATCAGCACGGCGATCCCGATATATATGGCAGAAAGGAAGCGATACTGGCTGTCGAGCGGCGCCGCCGCTTCGTCAAACGGCAGAAAGCGACCGACGCCAAAGACGACACCGAGCAAACCGAAAACCAGCGGAATGAGGCTCAGCACGGCGA
The DNA here is from genome assembly GCA_964507915.1 of uncultured Caulobacterales bacterium. GTDB lineage: Bacteria > Pseudomonadota > Alphaproteobacteria > Caulobacterales > Parvularculaceae > Amphiplicatus. The sequence goes on along the minus strand of CAZDRH010000001.1, from coordinate 16,610 downwards.
GAGCAATCTGAAGGCCGCGTTTCATGGCATTTCTTTCTATTGCGGGGGCGCGGTCCGGCGCCACGGTCTTGGGTCGGAGTCGATGAGGCCGAACATGACGCTGTCGCGCAGGCCGATATGCGTTTTCCAGTTTGCGCGGAAATAGCCCTCGCGCGTGAAGCCAAGTTTCTCGAAGGTTTTGAGCGACGCAAGATTGTCGGGATCGACATCAGCGAGAATGCGCCGCGCGCCTTTGCGCGCAAACATGTCGTCGATGCCGAGCGCAAGGGCGCGGGCCGCGAGGTTGCGCCCGCGCGCCGCCGGCGCAATCATGCAGGCCGCCTCCCAGATGTCGCGGCCATGCGGAATGAAGGCGATGCGGCCCATTGCTGTGTCTGAGCCGTCAAGAATGATCGCCCAGGACGTGTCTTCAAGCCCGCGCGTCCAGCCGACGAGCTGCACGATCGTTTCCGCGACAGTCTTGTTCGCGGGCGCCGTCATGTAGACGCAGCTCGCCTCGTCGCCCCAGATCGCGTGCAGCGCCGCGCCGTCGCGCGCGACATCAAGAAGGCGAAGATGGAAGCCGTCGCCATCAAGGATCATTGCGCGGCGCGCCTTGGAATGGCGAAGATGGAATGGGAACAGCGCATCATCCAATCGATGATGCGGCGTTCTGTAAGGTCGTGCGCAAGGTCCTGCGTTCGCACGGGCGTCTTTCTCCCCTCCGCAGTGCGCGGCGGGATTTTACAGCGTCCGCGTCACTTTCTCCACCTGGAAGCATTCGATCACGTCGCCCGCCTTCAGGTCTTCGTAATTGGCAAAGCTCATACCGCATTCCTGGCCCATCGGCACTTCCGAGACATCGTCCTTGAAGCGCTTGAGCTGGGAGAGTTCGCCTTCGTGGATGACCGTGTTGTCGCGGATAAGGCGGACCTTGGCGCCGCGGCGCACGACGCCCTCCTCGACCCGGCAGCCCGCGACTTTGCCGGTCTTGGTGATGTTGAAGACTTCGAGAATCTTGGCGTTGCCAAGGAAAGTCTCGCGGATCTCCGGCGAGAGCATGCCTGAGAGCGCGCCTTTTACATCGTCAATAAGGTCGTAAATCACCGAGTAATAGCGGATTTCGACCTTGCCGCGCTCGGCGTGGTCGCGCGCATCCTTGTTGGCGCGGACATTGAAGCCGAGCACGGGCGCTTTCGACGCGCCCGCAAGAATGACGTCGCTTTCGGAGACGCCGCCGACGCCAGAGTGGAGAACGCGCACGCGCACTTCGTTGGTCGAGATCTTCTCCAGTGACCCGACGATCGCTTCGACCGAGCCCTGCACGTCGCCTTTGATGACGAGCGGCAACTCTTTGATCTCGGCGTCCTGCAATTGCGCCATCATCTGTTCGAGCGAGGTGCCCGAGGACTTGGCGCTCGCCTTTTCGCGCTTCTTCCGGGCGCGGAATTCGGCGATCTCGCGGGCGCGCGCTTCTGAATCGACCACGACGAATTGATCGCCGGGTTCCGGCACGCCCGACAGGCCCAGCACTTCGACCGGCTGCGCCGGCCCCGCCGCCGGCGTCTGCGCGCCCTTGTCGTCCATCAGCGCGCGCACGCGGCCCCATTCGGCTCCGGCGACGATGATGTCGCCGCGCTTCAGGCTGCCATGCTGCACGAGGAAGGTCGCGACCGGACCGCGCCCCTTGTCAAGGCTTGCTTCGACGACCGAACCCATCGCAGCCCGTTCGGGATTCGCCTTGAGGTCGAGAAGCTCCGCTTGCAGAAGAATGGTTTCGAGCAGACCGTCGAGATTGGTCTTTTTCAGCGCCGAAACTTCGACATCCTGCACTTCGCCGCCGAGGCTTTCGACCTGCACTTCATATTGCAGAAGATCCGTGCGCACGCGCTGCGGATTGGCGGCAGGTTTGTCGATCTTGTTGATGGCGACGATGATCGGGACGCCCGCCGCTTTGGCGTGGCTGATCGCCTCGACCGTCTGGGGCATGATGGAATCGTCAGCGGCGACGACGAGAACGACGATGTCCGTCACTTTCGCGCCGCGCGCGCGCATCGCCGTGAAGGCGGCGTGGCCGGGCGTGTCGAGGAACGTCACCTTTTTGCCGCCTGCGGTTTCGACCTGATAGGCGCCGATATGCTGCGTGATGCCGCCCGCTTCGCCGGACACGACATCTGTCTTGCGCAACGCGTCGAGCAGCGAGGTTTTGCCGTGATCAACATGGCCCATGATCGTAACGACGGGCGGGCGCGGCTTCTTATCTTCTTCAATGTCGTCGACGGCGAAAAGGCCGCCTTCGACATCGCCTTCAGCGACGCGCTTGAACGTGTGGCCGAGGTCTTCGACGATGAGCTGGGCCGTGTCGGCGTCGAGCGTCGCGTTCGCCGTCACCATCTGGCCTTGCTTCATCAGCTCCTTGACGAGATCGACCGCGCGCATCGACATGCGGCTTGCGAGATCCTGCACCGTGATGGTTTCGGGAATGACAACTTCGCGCACGATCCTGTTCCCGTCTCCGCGCTGCTGCCGCGCGAGTTTCTCGCGCTCCCGCGCGCGCTTGACGGATGCGAGCGAGCGCTGGCGATCATCATCATCGAGCAGATTGGCGATGGTGAGCTTGCCCGTGCGCCGGCGCGGTTCGTCCTTGGCGGCCTTGGCCGCATCGCGCCGGTCGTCGGCCGGCGATTTACGCTTGGCGCGGTTGTCCGCTTCGTCGTCGATCTGGACTTTCTTCGTCTTGAGACGTCCGCCGAGCTGCGCCAGCGGATTGTCTGTTTCGCCGCCAATGCGCGCCTCGGCTTCGGCGTCGCGCGTTTGCGGCTTGCCGGACTGCTTCAGCGCGGCGCGACGACGGCGCTCGGCCTCTTCGGCTTCGAGTGCGGCTTTGGCTGATTCTTCGGCCTTGCGGCGCGCGGCGTTTTCTTTCTCGCGCTTGGCTTCTTCATCGGCGACGCGCTTGCGCTCTTCATCGAGCCGCTTTTTCTCTTCCGCCTCGCGCGCTTCGCGATCGACGCGCTCGGCCTCGTCGCGTTCGCGGCGGACAGCTTCGTCCTTGCGCGCCTGGATGAGAACGGCGGCGCGGGCCTGCTTTTCTTCTTCGGAAAGCGTGCGCAGCACCGCGCCCTGCTTTTTCTCAATGGTCGCCGGTTTGGCGGCCTCTGACGGCGGCGCAGCGGGCTTCGGCGCGGCCGCGATCGGCGCCGGCTTTTCTTCGCCCTTCTCGCCGAAGCGGCGCTTCTTCGTTTCGACGACGACCGTCTTGGTGCGCCCGTGGCTGAAGCTCTGCTTCACCGCGCCCTTTTCGGTGCGCCGCAAAGACAGAGGCTGTCGCGGCGTGCGGGCGCCGGCGTCCGTTTTGGCGTCTACGTCGTCGTTCATCAAAGCTCCGTATCCGTCCCAATTAGAAGGGCGGGGTTGCCGTCGGGCGCTTGCGGCCCTTCAGCGGCGCACTGGACATACCCCCCAATGCCTTCGGGGTCTACACAAGACGCAAGTCGCCGAGACTTGCGCCGATGCGTCTTCGTTTAGAGCGCCTCAACCGCTTGATAGCGAAGGAGACGCAAAATCTCGTCGGCGGCGCGCTCAGCTTCCCGTCCGGGTCTGATCGCCGCATAGACGACCCCCGGCTTGCCGAAGGCCGCCGACAACGCGTCCGACGCAAAGGCGTCGATCACGCGCGCGTCGCCGGCCTTGCGCCGCAATTTGCCCGCGCCGTCAGCGCCGGCGTCTGCGGCCACCAGAAGAAGACCTGTCGGCCCTTCGCGCAAATGGGCCTCGACAAGATCGAACCCGAGAACCGCCTGTCCCGCCCGCCGGGCAAGACCGAGCGCCGACAAGGCGCGCTCACACAAACCCTTCTCGACCAACGCCGCGAACGCATCGGCCGCAACGCCCTCCGGCAGCGCAGCCTCGCGCCGGAAGGCCCGGGAAAACAAGCGCCGCGCGGCCGCTTCTTCGACAAGGACCCGCCGTCCGGCGACCCAGGCGCCGCGGCCTGGCAGCTTGGCGGCAAGATCCGGCGTCACAAACCCCTGGGGATCGAGCGCAAAGCGGATCATCCCTTCCGGATTGTCCGTTTCGCCCGTGACGATGCAGCGTCGCTCGCTTTCCTCCCTAGGCTTCGGCATCGGCGGCGTCCGCCGTGTCCGGCTGCGCAAGATCGGCTTCTGTGATCCAGCCCGCCGTCACGCGCGCGCGCATGATCAGATGTTCGGCGGCTTCCGGCGTGATTTTGAACTTCTCGAGCATGCCGTCATAGTGCTTCTTGTCGCCTTCGACCCGTTCGGTCCAGCCGGTGAGATCGTCGGTCGCGCAGCCGGCGAGGTCCTCGACGGTCTTCACGCCGTTCTCACCGAGCGCGACGACCATTTTGAGATCGAGCCCTTCGGTTTCGACCAGCGCATCGTCGACGCCGAGTTCGCGGCGGCGCGCGTCGAGTTTCTTGGCTTCTTCCGTAAGGAAGTCATTGGCGCGGGCCTGCAGTTCCTGCGCCGTGTCGTCGTCGAGGCCGTCGATCGAGGTCAGCTCTTCGAGATCGACGAGCGCGATTTCCTCGATTTTGGTGAAGCCCTCAGAGACAAGGAGTCCGGCCATCATGTCGTCGACATCGAGCGCCGCCATGAAGAGCTCCGAACGCACGCGGAATTCTTCCTGGCGCTTTTTCGATTCTTCCTCTTCGGTCATGATGTCGATTTCAAAGCCGGTGAGCTGCGAGGCGAGCCGCACGTTCTGGCCGCGCCGCCCGATGGCGAGCGACAGCTGGTCGTCCGGCACGACGACCTCGATGCGGTCCGTATCCTCGTCGAGCACGACCTTGGCGACTTCCGCCGGCGCAAGCGCGTTGACGACGAAGGTCGCGGGGTCTTCAGACCACGGAACGATGTCTATTTTCTCGCCGCCGAGTTCGTTGACGACCGCCTGGACGCGGCTCCCGCGCATGCCGACGCAGGCGCCGACCGGGTCGATGGAATTGTCGTTCGAATGCACGCCGATCTTGGCGCGGCTGCCGGGATCGCGCGCGACCGCCTTGATTTCGATCACGCCGTCATAGACTTCCGGCACTTCCTGTTCGAAGAGCTTGGCCATGAACTGGGGATGCGTGCGGGAGAGGAAAATCTGCGGCCCGCGCGTCTCGCGCCGAACATCCATGATGTAAGAGCGGATGCGGTCGCCCGTGCGATAGGCCTCGCGCGGCAATTGCTGGTCGCGGCGGATGACGGCCTCGGCCTTTCCGAGATCCACGATGACATGGCCATATTCGACGCGCTTGACGATGCCGTTGATGATTTCGCCGAGGCGGTCTTTGAAATCAGCGAACTGGCGGTCGCGCTCGGCGTCGCGAACTTTCTGCGTCAACACTTGCTTCGCCGCCATTGCCGGCACGCGGCCGAAATCGATCGGCGGGAGCGGCTCGGAAATGAAGGCGCCGACATGGGCTTCAGGGTTTTTCCGCTGCGCTTCGGCGAGCGAGATGTGCGTTGAGTCATTCTCGACAAGTTCGACCACTTCGAGCAGGCGCCACAATTTGGTCTCGCCCGTCTTCGGATTGATCTCGGCCTTGATGTTCGTCTCGTGGCCGTAGCGCGAGCGCGCCGCTCTCGCGATCGATTCTTCCATCGCCTCGATGACGAGCGACTTCTCGATCGATTTCTCCCGCGCGACCGCATCCGCGATCTGGATGAGTTCGAGCCGGTTTGCGCTGACCGCGTTCATGCCGTTTCTCCTTGCGCGCCCTCTTGGCGGGCGCCGTTCTGTTCAGGCGCTTTTTGAGCCTTGAGGCTCTCGCGCATCAATTCGTCCGTAAGCACCAGTTTGGCCGCGCCGATCCAGGCGAAGGGGATGAGCGCCGTCTCCTCCTCGCCCTCGACATCGACGCAGACATTGTCGCCGTCGACGCCCGCGAGCACGCCCTTGAAGCGCTTGCGGCCTTCGACCACCTGGTTGAGATCGATGCGCGCCTCATAGCCCTGCCAGTCGTGAAAGTCCTTGAGCCGCGTCAGGGGCCGGTCGATCCCGGGCGAGGAGACTTCCAGCGCATAGGCGCCTTCAATCGGATCTTCGGCGTCGAGGATGGGCGACAGAAGCTTCGAAAGGCCGGCGCAATCGTCTGCCGACATCGTTTTGTCCGGCCTCTCGGCCATGATCTGCAGCGTCAGCTGCGTGCGGCCTGTCACCCTCAGCCGCACAAGTTCAAAGCCCGCCGCTTCAATAGCGGGGCCGACCAGTTCGAGAAGACGATGCTCAAGCGGCGTCAGGGCGCGCTCCTGAAACGAAAAAGCGGGCCCCGCGGGGCCCGCTTTCGAAAGCTTCGATAGCGATAACGTTCCTATAGGCCGCAAAATTCTGTTTGTCAGCCCCCTCTAACGTATCACGACGGCGGCCGAAGTGGGGCATTTCTGCACCGCCCCGAGCGCGAATGGGCAGATCCTGGCCGGACTAACCCGCCGCAATGTGGACAAAGGCGGCCTATCCGACCCAGAAATGGCGCGGGCGCGGGGGACGGATTGGGCAAGCAATCCCGGAGAGCGCCCGCCATAGCTCGCTGAAGGGCAGGCGGGCGTCCAAGGACTATGCCGGCGGGGGCTGGCTCCAATGTGGGGGGCGTTGTGATCGGTCGATTGTTGTCGTTGCTTGTGGGCGTCGCCGCGATGATTGGCGTGAGCCAAGCGCCTGGCTTCACGCTGCAATACATGGTCGGCCTTGAGAGCCGGATCGCGGAGCTCAAGATCATCATCGACAAATTCGACGGGATCGCCCGCGAGATGGGCGTCACGCGCGAGCAATATGTCGCGGACCTGAGGGCCGGAGACCGCGAATCGACCACCAAGACCGCCGACGTCATCGAAGACAGTTTCAAGCGCTATGGCGATCTCGCCGCCCATTACGCGGCGCTCGAAGCCGCCTCGCCGCTGATGCGCCCGATCACGCTGACGCAGAGCTACAAGAAGGACATCGCCGAGCCGATCCTCAAGGACTATCAGCCGGCGGTTCCGGCGACGCCTGAAGGCTTCATCTATGGCGGCGGCGGATTTCTGGGCGGCTGGGCGCTCGCCTCGATTGTCTTCGGCGCCCTCGGCGGCCTCTTCGGCGGCGGCCGCCGGCATCACTGATCGGCAGCAGGCCTATCGATGAGGGCCAAAAGCTCTGGGTCGAGCAGGTGGCCGGCCTGCACGTTCTGCAGGGCCGCAAAGAGCACGTCGCGCCGGCCGGGCGTTTCGGCCTCCCAGGCGTCGAGCATGCGCTTCATCGCCTCGCGCTTGAGGCCGTCCTGGCTGCCGCAGAGATCGCATGGGATGATCGGATAGGCCATCGCCGCCGCGAAACGGGCGATGTCGTCTTCCGCGCATAAGATCAGGGGGCGGAGCACCCGGACGTCGCCGTCGTCGTTCAACACATTCGGCGCCATGGCGGCCAGCTTGCCGCCGTAGAACATGTTGAGGAAAAAGGTCTCCAGCGCATCGTCGCGATGATGGCCGAGCACGACCGCCTCGCATCCCTCCTCCCGCGCGACTCTATAAAGATTGCCCCGCCGCAGGCGCGAACACAAAGAGCAATAGGTTTTCCCTTCCGGGATCTTCGCGGTCACGACCGAATAGGTGTCGCGGGTCTCGATCCGGAAGGGCATGCCGAGCCGCGTCAGATAGTCGGGCAACACATGTTTTGGAAAACCCGGCTGGCCCTGATCAAGATTGCAGGCGAGAAGGTCGACGCCGGGCAGCGCGCCCTGCCATTGCAGGTCGAGAAGCAGCGTCAAAAGGCTGTGGCTGTCTTTCCCGCCAGAGAGGCAAACGAGCCAGCGCCGCGGCGAGGCGCCATCCGCCATCGCGTAGCGCCGGATCGCCTCTTGGGTCTGTCGCAGCAGACGTTTCCTCAGCTTGCGGAACGACAGCGTGTCGGGCGCTGCGGCGTAAAGCGCGCCAAGAGCGCTTCCGGCGTCCGCCTCGCTTTCGATCGCCGGCGCCTCGGTCATGGCGCAGCAGGCTTGAAATGCGCGTCGAGGAAGTCGAGGAAAGCGGGCCAGTCCTCCTTGACGACGCCGTGCGTGCCAGGGCGAATCCAGTAAGAAAGATCCGCCTTCGGATCAAAATTTCGGAGCGAGGCTTGCGTGAGGCCCGGCGAACCGAGGAGCTTGTAGACCGGATCGGCGGCGCGCGCGGCGCGGAAGGCGCCGCTGGGGTCAGACCAGACGTCCCGGCGGGCGTTGCCAAGCAGCACCGGGCGCGGCGCGACCAGCGCGAGCAGTTGATGCTGGTCTATCGGCATATCTTCCTCGCGGCCGGCCGCAGCCGCATAGGTCTCGGCAAACCAGTGCGGATAGGCCTCAGTGATGCGTTTGACGGATTCGCCCTTTTTGTGTTTGTTGAGCGAGGCGCCGCCCGTGCCGGATTGGTGCGCGATGACGGCGTCGATGCGCGGATCGTAGGCGGCCGCGACGAGCGCGGCCTTGCCGTAGCGCGAATGGCCCCAAAGGATGATGCCGTTCCCATCGACGCGGGAATTTGCCTCCAAAACATCTGTCGTGCGCGAAAAAATCCACGCCCACGCGGCGATGGCCCCCCAACGCGTCGCATCGTCGCCATAGCCCGCCGACAACGTCCGCAAGGCGGCAAGGCCCTCTTTTTCGCTGTCGGGCACGATGTCGCCCGGATAGATGGCGGCGACGCCATAACCGCGCTTCAGGATCTCTTCGATCGGCGGCGTACAGATATACCGTCCAAAGACGAATGTCGCGACGCTCGCCATGGGGCCGCGCATTTCGCCGCCCGCGTCAGCGGGGCGGGAGACGCCGGGATGGGGAATGGCGTTCCAGCGCGCGCAAAAGGTTTCCATCACAATGACGGGCGTCGGCCCCTTCGCGCCGGCCGGCGTCACAAGGTCGACGACAAGGCCGCCGGGCGCGACGTCGTGCGTCGAACGCGTGACGCCGCCGAATGTCGCTTCGGCTTCGATCCGGTATTCCTCAAGCACGCCAAGTCCGCCGAAGGCTGCGGCATCGACGACTTTGTGCGCGAGAACCTGCGTCGCCGACGCATCCGGCATCACGCCGTAGACATGCGCCGCAAAAGCGCGCCGGAGCCGCGGCGCCTCTTGCATCTCCCATTGCGCAGCCGTCGGCGCGGCGCCGCCAAACGCTTCGAATATCGGCGGCGCAGCTGGCCTTCCAGAACCGTCCATATCAGCCCAGGCGAGCGTCAACGGCGTGCACGCCGCTGAAGAGAGCGCGGCAAGACCGGCCGCGAAAGATTGGAACACGCGCATGCGCAAGAGGCCCCTCGGGAAAACGCCACCATCGCCGAGGCCGCGCATGTCTGCAAGCAACCCGCGACGGAGGCTTGCCGCAACGTGATCAAATCCCTTCGAGGCGTAGAAACCGCAAATAGGCGGGCGGGCGCCCCTCGCCGCGCGCCTTGATTTCGTAGCGCGTCATCGGCCAATCCTCCGGCCGATCGCGCCAGTCGCCGGGCCGCTCGGCCGTCCAGACGAAGGCGGCGGCGTTCTGCGCATGCATCAAGGTCCAGCGCACATAGTCAGAAATGTCCGAGGCGACGCGCAATTCGCCGCCCGGGCGCAAGAGCCGCGCGGCTTCCCGGAAAAACCAGGGTGAGATCATGCGGCGCTTGAAGTGGCGTTTCTTGGGCCAAGGATCCGGGTGGAGAACGTAAATGCGCGCGAGAGCGCCGCCGGGCAGGGCCTCGATCAGAGGGCGTGCATCGCCGAAATGGACCCGGACATTCTGCAGATCGCCCTCGTCGATATGCGCCAGCAGCCGGGCGACGCCGTTGACAAAGGGTTCTGCGCCGATGAACCCGGCTTCCGGACGGCGTGCGGCCTGCAGCGCGAGATGCTCGCCGCCGCCGAAGCCGACTTCGAGATGGATTTCGTCCTTACCCGGAAACACCGCCGCAAGGTCGATCGGCCCCTTTGCCGGATCAGGCGCGGCGACCCTCGGCAGCAGACTCTCCATAAACCGTTGATGGCCGGCGCGGAGGGGCTTTCCCTGTCTGCGTCCGTAAACGAAAGGGATGTAGTCGGCGTCAGCCATGGCGGCCGGGCGTCACCGGAACGCTTTGCCAAAAAACGCCTTCGTCCGCGACCAGGCGAGCAACGCCGCCGCTTCATTGTAGCGCGCGGCGTTCGTGTCGTTGTTGAAGGCGTGTTCGACATCCGGATAGAGATGGCTCTCGAAACGCACGCCTGAGGCCGTCAGAGCTTGCTCATAAGGGCCGATACCGGCGTTGATGCGTTCATCCTTGCCTGCATAGTGAAAGAGCATCCGCGCCTTGATTTTCGCGGCGTCCTCGGCAGTCCCTTGCATGCCGTAATAGACAACGCCGGCTTCAAGGAAACCGCCCGCCGCCGCGGCGAGGGCGTTCACCATGCCGCCGCCCCAGCAGAAGCCGATCGCACCGACATGGCGCTGATGCGTTTTCACCATGGCCAGCTGTTCGGCGATGGCCGCGAGTTTCAGCGCGGTCTTGCCTTTGTCGAGCTTGCCGATCAGCGCGCGCGCCTGGTTCTCGTCGGCCGGCGTGCCGCCGATCGGCGAGAGCATATCGACCGCATAGGCGACATAGCCCTCAAGGGCGATGCGGCGCGCAATGTCCTTGATGTGCGGATTGAGGCCGCGGTTTTCATGAATGACGATGACCGCCGGCCGCACCATGCCTTCTTTCGGGTGCGCGCAATAGGCCGTTACGAAAGGCGTGTGGGTGAAAGGCTGCAGATTGCCTGGCGACACTTCCTCCGGCGGCGGAAGATCGATGATTCCGCCGGTGTCGAATTGCACGGTCCGCGTCTTCAGGCGCGGATCGTCTTCGGCGACGGTCGCGGCCATCGCATAGTCATTGCCCAGGATCGGCAGGAGCGCCGTCGCGGCAGCGGCGCCGCCGGCAAGGCGCGCCAATCTTTCGAGAAACTCACGCCGCTCCAGCCCTCCATGCGTAAAGGCGTCGTAGAGGCGGATCATGTCCGGCGTCGGACGGTCTGTCATGGCGGCTCCCCGGCAAAGGCTTTCGCGCCTATGTGCGGGAAAATGCGGCGTCCTGTCAAAGACAGCGGCTCACCGCGCCTTGGCGATCAGCCGCGGAGCACCATCTCGCCCGACCGCGTCTCGACGCTGTGCAGGCGCGACAGGAACGACATGCCGAGGAGGTTCACGCCGAGCTGGTCGTCGGCGAGAATGAAAGCTTTGACGTTCTCGACCCTGAGTGGCCCGATTTCAATGAAGCGCAGCTCAACGACGGCGGCTTTGGTCTCGCCATTCGCCGTGCGAACGGGCTGGGTGTAGTCGTTCCACGACGTATAGATGCCGGCCTTGCGCGCGTCCGAGTCCCTGAGCGCCACATACGCCGCGCCCGTATCGACCAGAAAGGATGACGGCGCATTGTTGATCGAGGCCGTGACGTAGAACTGATGGTCTTGCGATGCCGACAGTCGGACTTCGTCAATGCCGGCATAGGCCGGTCCCGGGCGCGGCGCCGGCTTCTGAGCGGTCGCAAGGGTCGGCGCCGGCGCTTCCGGCGGCTGGGCGTTTTGCTTGGCTTCCCAATAGCGAACTCCAGCGACGGCAGACACGACAATAAGCGCGGCGGCGGCGAATTCGGCGCGCATGGCGACCCCATCCTTACACGCCGGAAAGGTCGCTCAGGAGCGTTTAAGAAAACGCCAAGACTTGCTTCAAATTCAATCGAGACCGAGCACGTCGCGCATGCCGTAGAGCCCCGGCTTGCGGCCGGAAGCCCAGAGCGCGGCGGCAATCGCGCCCTTGGCGAAGAGGCCGCGATCGAGCGCCCGGTGGGAGAGCGTGATCATTTCCTCGCCGCTGATGAAAGCGACCTCGTGATCGCCGATGAGCCCGCCGCCGCGGCGCACCGCAAAGCCAATGTCGCCTGCGCGCCGCGGCCCGACGACGCCGTCCCGGACCCGGACAGCCCTGTCTTTGAGCGGCGTGTCGCGCCCGCGGGCGGCCGCTTCGGCGAGCGTCAACGCCGTGCCGGAGGGCGCATCGATCTTGTCGCGGTGATGGGCTTCAAAGACCTCGATGTCGAAATCATCGGAAAGCCGTCGCGCCGTCTCTTCAACAAGCCCGGCGAGCAAGGTGACGCCGAGGCTGAAATTGCTGGCTTTGACGACCGGCGCCGCCCTGGCGAGGGCGGCGATCTCCGCTTCTTCTCCGGCGGAAAAGCCGGTCGTGCCGATGACGATGGCGAGGCCGCGATCGGCGGCGGCGCGCGCCTGCGTGAGCGATGCGTCTGGCGTTGAGAAAGCGACGAGCGCCTCAGCGCGCGCAAAGAGCGGCAAGGGGTCGGCGGTCACCATGATCCCCGCTGCGGGGAGCCCCGCCAGAAGCCCGACATCGGCCCCGATCGAGGGGTCGTCCGGCCGCTCGACGCCGCCGGCGATATCCGTACGCGGATTTTTTGCGGTCTCACGCAGCAGCGCGCGGCCCATTTTGCCGGCGCAGCCCGAAATGACGATGCGGATGTTCGGCATGGCGGCGTCCTTTTCGGGCGATCCTTATCTGTTTTGGGCCGGCGTGTCGCGGGCGGATGCAAGGACCCTCTGATAGAGAACCGCTATGCCGATGAGCGCCGCGCCGAGCCCCAGAAACGACGTCGCGCGCCACAGACCTTCAAGCGCCGCCATATCGTGCAGAAAGACTTTGAGGACGGCGAGCATCAGGGCGCCGAGCCCGGCAAAGCGCAACATGGCGCTGCGGCGCATCGCGCCGACGACGAGGATCGCGCTCGCAAAGATAATCGTCGCAATGGAGTAGCCCCAGCTTTCGCGTTCGCCGATTCCGCCTGACTGCAGCAACGGCGCGTGGAAAGCGTGGCGCACGAGGAGGATCATCCCGACATAGCCCATCAGCGCCGCCAGGGCGCCCGGGATTCGCGCTTGCCAGCGCAGGCCGCCGCGACGCGCGACAAGGGCCGCCGCGCCAAACGCGAGCGCCGGCGCCAGATAGTACAGCAGCAGCAGGTTGAAGACAGGAGGCCCCGCCACAAATTGCGTTCGAGAACCCCACCACGGATTGAGCGCAAGCAAGGGTCCGAAGATGGACTGGGCCGCCGCAAGGCCGAGCAAGACGCGTTCGACAACCTGGCGCGCGACGGTCAGATCCGCGCCGAACCGCCAACGCAAAAAGGCCGCGATCGAAACCCAAGAGATCGTCTGCAGGCTGATCTCCAGCAGTCCTCCGTAGTCGGCGGAGAGGTCGCCGCCATTCAAGGCGTGGCGAATTTCGAGCGTGACGAACGCGGCGAAGAGCGCGACCGCGCCCCCGCCCATGGCCTGGACGACGGGCGACGTTGCTTGCGCGCCGCCCTTGATGAACCAGCGCTCCGCGAACCAGAAGCCGATGGCAGGCAAACAATAAGACGGGATCAGCGCATTGAAGATCGGCCATCCCCCGGCCGAAGCCCCGTCCAGCGCCGGCGAGAAGAAAAGCCGCAACGTCGAAATCGCGCCGACGACGCCTGCGGCATACAAAAGCGCCGGCAGCTTGAAGCGGCGCCAGAGCAAGGCGATCGCGGGCGCCTGCAGCGCAAGCAAGGCGCCCATCGCAAGACCCTCCGTCGAAAAGGCGACGGCCAGCGACGCCGACAGGACCGCCCCCAGCGCGCACGCAGACGCCGCGCCAGGATGACGGTCGAGGCCGCCCTCCATCGCAGCCAGGCGGTTCAGTGCGAAGATATTGACGAAGGCGAGTCCGAAGGCGACGGCGCCCCATGCGGGCGCAGGAGGGGCGGCGCCGGCGGCGGCGTAGAGCGCGCCAAGGATCAGGATCGGCGCAAACGCGGCGGCGGAAGCGGCCGGCCCTTTCTCTTTCGTCCGCGAGGCGAGCCAGGCGCCGCCGAGGCCGTAAGCGGCGGCGAACGCCGCGCCGGCGAATATGGATTGATCCGAATACGGCGCACTCTGCAGCGCGAGCGCCGTTCCGGCCGCGGTCAAAACTGGCGCGGCGGCGAATCCCTCGCGGCGCGCGGCCAGAAACAGCGAGACGGCGGCGAAAGCGGCGAACATGCACGCGGACGCAACCGGCCAGTCGCCGCTATCCGCGACAATGACGCCAATCAGAACGGCGCCGGCCGCCGCGATGAAAAAGGCGGCGAGCGACAAGGGCAGGCCGCGCAAGGCGCGCCGCATGATTGCGCCGCCGTCAATGGGGGCCTTGGCCTCGTCGGAGGCGATGCTGGCGGCCAGCGCCAGAAAGGCCGGAAGATAAAGAGAAAGCGGAAGTCCGGCGTCGGGCGCGCCGGACAACGCGCTGAGGGCCGGCCAGATCAAGCCGCCTGCGAGCGCAACCCAAGCGATGGAGCGCCACTGCATCAGCCGCGCGGCGGCAAGGCCCGCGCCGGCGACGCCGAGCACATAGAACAACAGAGCAAGAAGCGAAGGATCATCCGTCGCTGTGAGCGCCGGCGACATGAATGCGCCGACAAGCGCAAGCCCCGCCATCGCCGCGCGGCGGTGGATCACCGCCAAAACGATCGCGCCGGCGCTCGCCGCAACCAGCAGCGCAAAAGCAAGAGGCGAAGGGATCAATCCATAAAGTCCGTAGGCGGCATAAATCGCGCCATAGATCGTCGCCCCGCCCGCGCCGGCGAGGATCGACGGCGCAAGGCTTTCGCGCTCAGCAGCGCCGCGCTTGAGGCGCTGTGCCGCGGCGATCATCGCCCCGCCTGCCGCAAGCGCTGCGGCGACGCGGAAGACCGGCCCAAACAGCCCGGCGTCGATCGCTGATTTCAAAAGAAACGCGCCGCCGAGAACCAATGCCGCGCCGCCAAGCCACAAAAGCCAATTTCCGGAAAGGCTCGCCTCGAGCAGTCGCCGGGGCGGTTTGCTTGGGGCCGGGATATGGACCTGCTCTGCCGTCGCGGCCGGGCGCGGTTTGTCCTTCTCCCAAGACGCTCTGGGCGCACGCGCCGCAGGCGTCTCAGGCGCATCGACGCTGAATGCAGGAGCAGCGTCGCCCGCAACGCCCTCAGACGGCGCAGGCGACGGCCGCGCCGCCTCCGCGCTTTCGCCGGGCGCAGACGCAGGCTCGACCGGATTGAGCCGTTGCATGACGAGGCCGCGCAAGGACGAAACATCGGCCGCAAGCGCCCGTGTTTCGCGCCGCACCCCCAACGCGACGAAAAGCCCGACCCAGCCGAGGACGGCGCCGACGCAAAGTCCGATCGCCAGCAGAATAACGCCGCTCAGAACCGGGCCTCCCGCGTCAGGCTGATTTGACCCGTCTGCGGCGCGACAGACGGGTCGCGTTCTCCCGCGCGCGCTTGAGGCCCGGGCGCGCCGGGGCGTAAAGCGCATCTGACACGTGGCTCGCGACGGTGAAGGGGCTCAAAGGGTTGGCGGCGGCGACGCGCATCCAGGCGCGGGCGCCGGCGGCATAGCCTTCGCCCGCCGCTTCAAATTTTTCCGCGACCATGCGCGTATTCTCTGGATCGTAGAAGCTCCGCCCGGTGAGGAGGCCCTGCTGGAAACGTATTGTTCGCAGGCTGATTGTCATAGCCGCGCCGAATACGCCGGCGGCCGTCTCATAAGCAGCGGTCAGAGGATGCACCAAGGAGTCGCCCTGTCAGGTTTAAGAGCCCCGCGGCGAGGGCGTTCCGAACCGCTCGGCGTAGTATGTCCCTATGTCGCGCGCATTGTCGAGAAAGCGGCGCCCGTCATGCGTCAGTATGCGCGCGGACAAAGCGTCCGGCGAATCAGCGTGAAGCACGAGCGTCGGACAGTTTTGCCTCCCTTCGCCGAGCAGCGCCGTCATCTCGGGCCGCGGCTTCTCGATCGGCTGATAGCGGATATCGAGGCTTTCCTTGACAGCGGGAAAATAGTGCAAAAACCCCCAGATTTCCGCGCATTCGGGGCAGTATTCGCGACGCCCGTTCGCCGAAAAGCCCGGCGCCAGCAGAAAAAGCATGTCTTTGGGCATAAACACTCCTGCTGGCTCACCCCCAGCGGTAATTGAAACTGACCGAAATGCGCGGCCGCTTTGAAAGATTGCGCGGCACTTCGTGGCGCAGGAAGCTTTCCCACAACAGGACCATGCCAGGCTCGGGCGCGATATAGACGAACGGCCGGAGCGCTTCGGGCCCATCCTCGCGCCGCGGCGGCGCGGCCATCATCATCGGGTGGCGCGGGTCTTCAAATTTCAGCGCGGCCGCGCCCTTGGGTGCCGTCACGTAATAGGTTCCGGAAATCACCGAATACGGATGAATATGACCGGCATGGAATCCGCCCGGCGCAAGGACGTTCACCCAGAGCGTGTCGAGCTTGAGCTTGCGCCGGCCAAGATCGAACGCGAGATCCTCGGCGAAGGCGGCCGCGCAAGGGTCGAGCGCCTTTTTCAGGGCCGCGAAACAAGGCGCGCGGGCGGGGAGATCGTTCAGCGACCCGTAAGACGTATAGCCGGGATAGGCGTTCTCCCGGCACCAGGCTTTGCCCGCCTCATCTTCCTGTGCGAAGCCGGATGCGGCGGCGGCGAGTTCCGCATTCAGCGTTTGCGCCGCCGCAAGGCGCGCCCTGTAAAGCCGGGTCTCGAACAAGGTGATGCGTTGCGGGGGGCTGTCCATGGCCTGATCGCTGTTGCCGACCGCAAGATGCGGCGCGCCGAGACAATTGTCATC